>NZ_CP116346.1:910000-1510000 GCF_030254645.1 Paucibacter sediminis | reverse complement strand
GCGCGCCCCGGCCAAGACGGTGGGCAGCGCGGCCAGCTGGCAGCAGATGGTGACGCCCGCCAGGCTCAACAACGGCCTGGTGAATCCCTATGCGCTGGGCCTGATGGTGCACGCCTACCGTGGCATCGACGTCATCCACCATGCCGGTGGTGTGATCGGCGGCAGCTGCCAGATGATCACCGTGCCGAGCCAGGCGCTGGACATCATCATCATGACAAATGGCGCCCCGGCCAACCCGGTCGAGCTGGCGCACCAGATCATCGATGCCCTGCTGGACCCCGCGCTGCTGGGGCCGCTCGATGCCAAGCCCGCCAGCGAGAGCTTCAAGCCCATGCTGGGCACGCGCTATCACGCCAGCGCTTCGGGCCTGGTGTTCGGCTTCGCCGAGGCGGCCGATGCGCGCCTGGGCCTGTGCTTCCTGAACATGCCGCCGGTGGCGCTGAAGCAGCGCGGTGATGCGCTGCGGCTGGGCTTCGAGGACATGGCGATGGGGCCGCTGAGCCTGCCGCTCGCCGCGCTGGCCGGCACCGGCGAGGCGCCGGCGATGCTGGAGCTCAGCGAGGGCGGGCAGGCCGAGCGCTTCGAGCGCCTGCCGGCCACGCCGCCGGCGCTGGCCGAGGTGGCCCCGGCGCTGCTGGGCCGCTACCGCGCGCCCGATCTGGACGCCGAGGCGGTGGTGCGCTTCGAGGGTGAGAAGTTGCTGCTCGAGGTGTTTGGCGCCTTCGGCAGCCACGCGCTGGAGCTGGAGGCATTCGCGGCCGCGGTGTTCGGCTGGCGCGTCAGCGGCTCGCCCCTGTGCGGCGTGCTCAGCGCCGAGCCGGGCACCGACGGCCGCATGGCGGCCTTCCGCATCAACACCACGCGTACTCGCCAGATGCGCTTCGAGCGCCTGGCCGACTGAAGGGAGCCCTCCGATGAAATTCTTTGTTGCTCAGCTCGCCACCGAGACCAACACCTTTGCCGCCGCCCCCACCGGCTGGGGTGGCTTCGAGGAATATGGCATCTACCGCGGCGACGCCAGCGCCAAGGCGCCCGCCGGCAGCGGCGCCTTCATGCGCTTCATGCGCGACATGCTGGAGGCCGATGGCCACCAGATGGTGGAGAGCCTGTGCGCCTTCGCCCAGCCCCTGGGGCCCACCGTGCGCGCCGTCTACGAGGACCTGCGCGAGCAGATCCTGGCCGATCTGCGCGCCGCGCTGCCGGTGGATGCGGTGCAGCTGGTGCTGCATGGCGCGATGGTGGCGCAGGGCTATGACGATTGCGAGGGCGACCTGATGGCACGCGTGCGCGAGATCATCGGCCCCGACGTGCCCTTCGGTGTCGAGCTCGATCTGCACTGCCATTTCACCGAGCTGATGCGCTGCTCGGCGGACGTGATCATCGCCTTCAAGGAGTACCCGCATGTCGACGGCGAGGCGCGCGCGCGCGAGCTCTACGACATCCTCGCGCGCACGGCGCGGGGCGAGGTGCGGCCCACCACCGCCGTGTTCGACTGCAAGATGGTGGGGCTGTGGCACACCACGCGCGAGCCCATGATGGGCTTCGTCAAGCGCATGCAGGCGCTGGAAGGGCGCGACGGCGTGCTCTCGATCTCGCTGGGCCATGGCTTCCCATGGGGCGATGTGCCCGAGTCCGGCGCCAAGCTGTGGGTGGTGACCGACCACGACCCGGCCAAGGCCCAGGCCCTGGCCGAGCAGCTGGGCCGCGAGTTCTGGGAGCTGCGCGCGCTCACCGGCGACAACGCCGTGCCGCTCGACCAGGCGCTGGACCAGGCGCTGCAGGTGCAGGGCGGGCCGGTGGTGATCGCCGACGTGGCCGACAACCCCGGCGGCGGCGCGCCGGGCGACAGCACTTTCGTGCTGCGCCGCCTGCTCGAGCGCGGCATCGGCCATGCCGTCATCGGCGCCTTCTGGGATCTGGGCGCGATCCAGATCTGCCGCGATGCCGGCGTGGGCGCGGTGATCGCGCTGCGCGTGGGTGGCAAATGCGGGCCCAGCTCGGGCGACCCGGTCGATCTGCAGGTCACCGTGCGCGGTATCGCGGAGCAGCATTCGCAAGGCCTGCCGGGCGTGAGCGGGCGCATCCCGATGGGCCTGAGCGTGTGGGTGGAGGCGGCCAACGACGTGCATCTGCTGCTGGCCTCGGTGCGCGGCCAGGTCATGGGCACCGATGCCTTTACCGGCCTGGGGCTGAGCCTGGCCGACAAGAAGCTCGTGATCGTGAAGTCCACCCAGCACTTCCATGCCGACTTTGCGCCGCTCGCCAAGGCCGTGTTCTATGCCGCCACGCCCGGTGCCATCAGCCCCAGCTTCGCCAGCATCCCGTTCAAGGCGCGCGATCTCAACTACTGGCCGCGCGTGGCCAATCCGCACGCGCTGGCGGCCTGAGCCATGCCCACCCTATCAGCAAGAGACCGTCATGACGCTTGAACTTGAACTCACGATCGAATACCTGGCGCTGGCCGAGCCCTTCGAGATCGCCCGCGGCGTCATCACCGAGATCCCGGTGCTCGTCGCGACCCTGCGCGATGCCCAGGGCCGCTGCGGCCGCGGCGAGGCGGCCGGGGTGTCCTATGACGGCGAAACCGCAAGCGGCATGGCCGCGCAGCTGGAAGCCGTGCGTGCGCGCCTGCATGCCGATCTCGGCCCCTCCGAGCTGATGCAGTGGCTGCCCGCCGGCGGCGCGCGCAATGCGATCGACTGCGCGCTCTGGGATCTGCGCGCCAAGCAGTCCGGCGCGCGCGCCTGGGAGCTGGCCGGGCAGAGCCTGGTAGAGCCGGTCTCGACTGCCTACACCATCGGCCTGGGCAGCGAGGCCCAGGTGCGCCGCATGGCGCGCGCCGCCCGCCACATGCCGCTGCTGAAGGTCAAGGCCGACGCCGAGCGGCATCTGGAGATGCTGCGCCTGTGCAAGGAAGAGCACCCCACCGCGCGCCTGGTGATCGATGCCAACCAGGCCTGGGACCGCAGCCTGCTGGAGAAGCTGCTGCCGGGGCTGCGCAGCTATGGCGTGGAGCTGATCGAACAACCGGTGCCGCGCGGCACGGATGCGCAACTGGTGGGGCTGAGCTCACCGATCCCGCTGGCGGCCGACGAGAGCTGCACCGACCGCGGCTCGCTGCGTGCGCTGCAAGGCCTCTACCAGTACATCAACATCAAGCTCGACAAGAGTGGCGGCCTGAGTGAGGCGCTGGCGCTGGCCAAGGCGGCCAGGCAATTGGGCTTCGGCCTGATGGTGGGCAATATGGGCGGCAGCTCGCTGGCGATGGCGCCGGCCTTCATCGTGGCCCAGCATTGCCGCTTCGTGGACCTGGATGGCCCGCTGCTGCTGGCCGCGGATCGGCAGCCGGCGATGGCCTATGCGGCCTCACGCCTGCATGCGCCCGACGCGGCGCTATGGGGCTAGCGGGGTGGGCGCGCGCCGCAGCACCTCCGCCAGCGTGCGGAATGCCGGCGCGATGCGGGCCTCGGGCACGCAGGCGTAGCCCAGCAAGAGGCCGCGGCGTGCGCTGGCCGGGTTGCTGTAATAGCTGCTGAGCGCGCGCACCGCGATGCCGGCCTTCGCGGCGCTGGCCTCGATGGCGCGATCGTCCGTGCCCTCGGGCAGTTGCAGCACCAGGTGCAGGCCGGCGTTGTCGCCCAGCACCGGCAGGGCGTCGCCAAAATTGGACTGCACCGCCGCCAGCAGGCATTCGCGCCGCTTGCCGTAGAGCGTGCGCATGCGCCGCACATGGTTGCCCAGATGGCCGTCGCGGATGAAGTCGGCCAGCGTGGCCTGCTGCTGCAGCTGGCCCTCGCGGTAGAGCTCGGCCGAGGCCTTGGCAAAGGGCGCGGCCAGGGCCTTGGGCACCACCAGATAGCCCAGGCGCAGGCCCGGGAACAGGGTCTTGCTGAAGCTGCCCACGTAGAGCACGCGGTCGCCGCCGTCCAGACCCTGCAGGCTGGCGATGGGGCGCGTGCCGAAGCGGAATTCGCTGTCGTAGTCGTCCTCCACGATCCAGCTGCCATGCTGGCGGCAATGCTCGAGCAGCTGCTGGCGGCGCGCCAGGCTCATCACCATGCCCAGCGGGTATTGGTGCGAGGGCGTGGCCAGCACCAGGCGCGGTGCCGCGCCCTTGAACCGGCCCGGCCAGCTCAGGCCCTCGGCGTCCACGGGCTGTGCCAGCGCCCGCAGGCTCAGCGATTGCAGCGTGCTGCGCAGGCCCCAGTAGCAGGGCTCTTCCAGCCAGACCGTGTCGCCCGGGTCGGTGAGCAGGCGCGCCACCAGGTCCACCGCCTGGTGGCTGCCGCTGGTGATGATGATCTGCGCGGCCGTGCATTGCACCGAGCGCGCCACGCGCAGGTGTTCGGCCAGGGCCTCGCGTAGCTCGGGCAGGCCGCCGCCGGGCGCGTAACTGAGGCGTTCGGGCTTTGCCTCGTGCCAGCGCCGGTTGTGCAGGCGCAGCCAGGTGCGCACCGGGAACTCGGTGACATCGGGCACGCCGGGCATGAAGGCGCCCCATTGGCGCGCCGACACCCCGGCCTGGGCCAGCAGGGCGCTGCCGCGCCTGGAGAGTGTGGGCGCGGCCGGCGCCACGGCCTTGTGCGCGCCGGCGCGGCCCAGGCCCAGCGGCGGCTCGCGCTCCACCTCGGCCACATAGGTGCCGCTGCCGGCGCGGGTGAGCAGGCAGCCCTGGGCCAGCAGGTTGTCGTAGGCGTCGATGACGGTGTTGCGCGCCACGCCCAGCTGCTGGGCCAGCCAGCGCGTGGAGGGCAGCTTGCTGCCCGCGGCCAGCTGGCCCTGCAGCACCGCCCGCAGCAGCAGGTCGTGCAGCTGGCGGTTCATGGCGCCCTCGCCATGCAGATGCTGCAGCAGCCAGTCGGCCAGATTGGTGTCCTTCATATGCCCAGGGCCTCGGAAAGTGGCTCTATTAGAAATCACAAACTGGTACTTATCGATTGAACCACTATGGCGCACATTGCGGCATCGTCACAGGAGCCCCCCATGTCCCATCCCGACCAAGATGCCAAGAGCCTGAACAGTGACTGGCAGGCGCGCCGCCTGGCCGCCACGCCGCGCGGCGTGGCCGTGCTGCAGAACTTCTATGCCGAGCGCGCGCTGAATGCCGAGCTGTGGGATGTGGAGGGGCGCCGCTTCATCGATTTCGCCAGCGGCATCGCGGTGCTCAACACCGGCCACCGCCATCCGCGCGTGCAGGCCGCCATTGCGGCGCAGCTGCAGGCCTTCCACCACACCGCCTACCAGGTCGTGCCCTATGCCGGCTATGTGACCCTGGCCGAGCGCATCAACGCCGCCATGCCGGGCGACTGGGCCAAGAAGACCGCCTTCTTCACCACCGGCGCCGAAGCGGTGGAGAACGCCATCAAGATCGCGCGCGCCGCCACCGGCCGCAGCGGCGTGATCGCCTTCGACGGCGCCTTCCATGGCCGCACCATGATGGGCATGGCGCTGACCGGCAAGGTCCAGCCCTACAAGGCGGGCTTCGGCCCCTTCCCGGCCGAGACCTACCATGCGCCCTTCCCCAGCGCCCTGCATGGCGTGAGCGTGGAGGAGGCGCTGGCCGGCGTGCAGCGCCTGTTCAAGGCCGACATCGACCCGCAGCGCGTGGCGGCCTTCATCTACGAGCCGGTGCAGGGCGAGGGCGGCTTCAACCCGGCGCCCGAGGCCTTTGTCGCCGGCCTGCGCCGCATCGCCGACGCGCATGGCATCCTGCTGATCGCCGACGAAATCCAGACCGGCTTCGCCCGCACCGGCAAGCTCTTTGCCTCGCAGCACCACGGCGTGCCCGTCGACCTCATCACCTTTGCCAAGAGCCTGGCCGGCGGCCTGCCGCTGTCGGGCGTGTGCGGGCGCGCCGAGCTGATGGATGCGGCCGCGCCGGGCGGCCTGGGTGGCACCTATGCCGGCAACCCGCTGGCGGTGGCGGCCGCGCATGCGGTGCTGGACGTGATCGCCGACGAGGGCCTGTGCGAGCGCGCCGAGCAGCTGGGCGCACGCCTGCGCGCCTGCCTGGAAGGCCTGCGCGGCCGGGTGCCGCAGCTGGCCGAGGTGCGCGGCATCGGCAGCATGCTGGCGGCCGAGTTCTGCGACCCCGCCAGCGGCGCCCCCGACGCCGAGTTCACCAAGCGCGTGCAGGCCCTGGCCCTGCAGCGCGGCCTGATGCTGCTGAGCTGCGGCAGCTACGGCAATGTGATCCGCTTCCTGCACCCGCTCACCACCCCCGACGCCGTCTTCGACGAGGCGCTCGCCCTGCTGACCGACGCCTTGCTGAAGGCCTGACCATGAACGCACCCCTGACGCTGCAGCGCGATCGCGCCCTGCTGGATGGCCGCTGGCTGGCCGCCGACGACGGCCGCACCCTTGATGTCGAGGACCCCGCCAGCGGCGAGCTGCTGGGCCAGGTGCCGCTGATGGGCGCGGCCGAAACCGCGCGCGCGATTGCCGCCGCCGAGCGCGCCTGGGGCCCCTGGCGCCGCCGCCCGGCCAAGGAGCGCGCCGCCCTGCTGCGCCGCTGGCACGAGCTGGTGCTGGCGCACACCGAGGCGCTCGCCGAGCTGATGACCCGGGAGCAGGGCAAGCCCCTGGCCGAGGCGCGCGGCGAGGTGGCCTATGCCGCGGCCTTCATCGAATGGTTTGCCGAGGAGGGCAAGCGCCTCTACGGCGAGACCATCCCCAGCCCGCTGGCCGACCGGCGCCTGCTGGTGCTGCGCGAGCCGATCGGCGTGTGCGCCGCCATCACGCCCTGGAACTTCCCGCTCGCCATGATCACGCGCAAGGTGGCGCCGGCGCTGGCGGCGGGCAACCCCATCATCGTCAAGCCCGCCGAGGCCACGCCCTTCTCGGCGCTGGCCCTGGCCGCGCTGGCCGAGCAGGCCGGCCTGCCGGCGGGCCTGCTGCAGGTGCTGACCGGCGACCCCAAGGCGATCGGCGGCGAGCTGACCCGCAACCCCACGGTGCGCAAGCTCAGCTTCACCGGCTCCACCGCGGTGGGCCGGCTGCTCTATGCGCAATCGGCCCCCACCATCAAGAAGCTCTCGCTGGAGCTGGGCGGCAACGCGCCCTTCATCGTCTTCGAGGACGCCGACCTGGACGCCGCGGTGGAGGGCGCCATGCTCTCCAAGTTCCGCAACGCCGGCCAGACCTGCGTCTGCGCCAACCGCATCTATGTGCACGAGCGCGTCTACGCCGCCTTTGCCGACAAGCTGGCCGCCGCGGTGAGCCGCCTGGTGGTGGGCAACGGCCTCGAGGCCGGCGTGCAGCAGGGGCCGCTGATCAATGCCGCCGCGCTGGCCAAGGTGGAGGCGCATATCGCCGATGCGGTCGGCCTGGGGGCGCGCGTGCTGGTGGGGGGCGCGCGCCATGCGCTGGGCGGCAACTTCTTCCAGCCCACCGTGCTGGCCGACGTGACGCCCGCGATGGCGGTGGCGCGCGAGGAGACCTTCGGCCCGCTGGCGCCGCTGTTCCGTTTCGGCAGCGACGCCGAAGTGATCGCCCAGGCCAATGCCACCGAGTACGGCCTGGCCAGCTACTTCTACAGCCGCGACATCGGCCGCATCTGGCGCGTCGCCGAGGCGCTCGAGTACGGCATGGTGGGCATCAACACCGGCCTGATCTCCAACGAGGTGGCGCCGTTTGGCGGCGTCAAGCAAAGCGGGCTGGGCCGCGAGGGCGCGCGCCAGGGCATCGAGGACTATGTGGTGACCAAGTACCTGGCCATGGCCGGGCTGTGAGCCAACCCGCGCCAGGCCTCAGGCGCTGCCCGGCGTGGGCGCGCACAAGGGCAGCAGCACCGTCACGCAAGTGCCCTGGCCCGGCTCGGAGGCCACGCTCACCGAGCCGCCCAGGGTCTTGCTGCTGAGGGTCTGCACGATCGCCATGCCCAGGCCGGTGCCGCCCTTGCCGATCTTGGTGCTGAAGAAGGGCAGGAAGAGCTTGTCCAGCGCCTCGGGGCTCATGCCGCGGCCGTTGTCGCGGAATTCGATGCGCACCTGGTCGCCCTCCTGACGGGCCTGGATGCGCAGCTCGCCGGCCTGGCCCTCCTCGAAGGCATGCAGGTAGGCGTTGTTGATGAGGTTGATCGCCACCTGGCCCAGCGGCCCCGGATAGCTGTCCATCGCGATGCCCGCCGGGATGTCGAGCAGCAGGCGCTGGGGGCGCCGTTTCAGCGTCGGCGCCAGGGTGCCGACGATCTCCTGGATCACCTCGTGCAGCTCGAAGCGCCGGCGCTGCTCGCTGGCCTGGTCGGCCGCCACCTGGCGGAAGTTGCGCAGCAGCTCCACCGCGCGCTCCAGATTGCGCTGCGCCAGCTGGCTGCCGCCGCGCATCTGTTCGACGAAGCGCTGCAGCTCGCTGCGGCGCAGCCCGCCGGCGGCGATGCGGCGCTCGAAATCCGTCGCCTGGGCCGACAGCGCGCTGCTGGCGATCAGGCCGTTGCTCATCGGCGTGCTGAGCTCGTGCGAGACGCTCGCCACCATGGTGCTGAGGGTGGCGCGCGCCTCGGTGCGCGACAGTTCCTCCTGCACCTCGCAGAGCTTTTCCATCGTGGCCTCGAGCCGGGCGCTGCGCTCGCGCACGCGCTGCTCCAGCGTGTTGTTTAGCTCCAGGATGCGCGCCTCGGCCTGCTTGCGCGCATTGATCTCCACCATCATGCCGACGATCTGCAGCGGCTTGCCGGCGCGGTCGCGCCGCACCACCTTGCCGCGCGTGGCCACCCAGGTCCAGCCCTCGGTGCGATGGCGGTGCCGGTACTCGACCTCGTAATGGTCGGTCTGACCCTGCAGATGCGCGCGCAGCACCGCCTCGACGGCGGCGACATCGTCCGGGTGGCAGTCCTGCTTCCAGTGGTAGTCCGGCCCGGGCTGCCAATCGGCGCCGTCGTGGCCGGCAATCGCCAGCCAGCGCTCGCTCACCGTGGCCTTCCTGGTCTCGAAGGCATAGTCCCAGGTGCCCACGCCGGTGGCGGCGATGATGTTTTGCAGGCGTTCGCTCTCGTTGACCAGGCGGCTCTGCGCCTGCGCCAGCTCGCGGCTGCGCCGCTGCGCCCACCAGAGGCTGGCGCTCAGCAGCAGGGTGGCGGCGAGGCCGGCCGCCAGCACCCAGCTCGCGACTTGCGGCGGTGCGCCGGCGATGAAGCCCGGCTGCGGCTGCAGGCGCACGTTCCAGACACGCCCGGCCACCTCCACCTTGTGCGCTTCGGCGAGCGGGCCGGCATCGGCGCTGCCGTGCACATAGATGGGCTCCTTGCTGGGCGGGTCCACCGCATGCACCAGCAGGTCCAGCTGCAGGCGCTCGGCCAGCAGGGCGGCACGCCGGAACAGGCTGGGCAGCTCGATCACGCCGGCCAAGTAGCCGATCACGGCAGGGCGCTCGCCCGCCTCGCTGCGGGCGTAGACCGGCGCGGTGATGGCGAAGCCCGTCACCGGCTCGGCGTCGGGCCGGCGATGGATCACCGTGAAGGTGACCGAGGCCACCGGCCGGCCGGTGGCGCGCGCCTCCAGCTTGGAGGCCATGCGCAGGGGGTCGAAGGCCAGGTCCAGACCCAGGGGCGAGGCGTTCTCGGGCCAGCCGAACAGCACCGGCACATGCTCGGGGCGTTCGCGCACCGGCATCCAGCTGTCGGGCGACGGGCCGGGCTCGAGCACGCGGTAGTCGGCCAGGCCCAGGGCGCGCGCCTGCGCCTCGAACTGCGCCAGCCGCGCATGCGGCACGATGGGTTGCCACTCCAGCAGCATCAGGCCGGGCAGGCCCTTGGCGAGCGTGGCGGCATAGCGGTTGAAGGCCTCGCGCTGCATCTGCTGGTGCGACTCCAGCATCAGGCCGGCGCCGCGCACCGCCTCGACGGTGCGTGCCAGGTCTTGCGTGAACGAGTCCACCACCTGCCGCGCCGCGGCGCTGCGCAATTCCTTGAAGCGCAGCAGCTCGGCATCGCCGACGGCGCCATAGCCCAGCAGGCTGCCGATGCCGCCCACGGCCAGGGTCAGCGCGATCAGCAGGGCATCGCTGAAGCGCTTGCGCTCGAGTCGGTTGGGCCAGCTGCTGGGCATGGGCGGGCGTGGACCAGCGCTAGCGCCCGTGCGGCCACTGGGCCTTCTTGGTGGGCGCCTTCACTCCCTTGCCCTGGGCCGCCCAGAGCTTGTAGGCGCTGGAGGTGAGCTCGCGCTTCATCAGCTGCACCAGCTCGCCCTGGCCGAGGCCATGCTCCATCAGCACCTTGTTGTAGGGCGGACGGTCGGTGAACGCGGTGGCGATGATGCGCTGGATCTCGTCCGGGCTGAGGCGGGGAATAGGTTTGGCCATGGTGCGATTGTCAGGCCAGCGCGCCCGCCAGCAAATCGGCTTGTGCCTGCAGGGCCTGTGCCAGCGGGGCTTCGAGGCGTTCGCCCAACACCAGGTGCAGCTCCACATAGATGTCGTCCAGCAGGCGCCGGGCCGCCACGCCGGGGTATTTCTGGCGCGCGAACGCCGCGGGCATCAGCGTGCAGCCGCGGCCTGCGGCGATCTGCGCAATCGTCGCCGAGGTGCCGGGGGCGTCGAGTTCGCGCGCGGGCCGGAAGCCGGCGGCGTCGTAGAGCCGCTGGAAATGCGTCCAGAGCGCAGGGTTCTGCTGCTTGCGAAAACGCAGAAAGGCCGGCAGCGCCTCCAGCTCGCGCAGGCGCAGCGCACGCTTGCGCGCCAGCGCGCTGCTCGCCGGGATCATCGCCACATGGGCCAGCCGCGCGACGCGCTGGTGGCGCAGGCCTTGCAGCTCGTGCGGCATGGTGAGCAGGGCGGCGTCCAGCTCGTGGCGTTGCAGCTGGGCCAGCAGCTCGGGGCCCGGCCCCAGCACCGGCTCGAGCGGTGGCAGGCTGCCGCCCAGGCGCTGCTCGAGCTGCGCAAACGCACTCATGTCCACCCACCAGGGCAGGCCCAGGCGCAGCTTGGCGCGGGGCCGTGCCGCGGCGCTGCCGACGCTGCGCACCGCGGCTTCGAAGGCGGCCACGGCCTCGGCAAAGCGCTGGCGGGCCTGCTGCCCCGCCTCGGTCAGCCGCGTGCTGTTGCCACGGCGCTCCAGCAGGGGCGTGCCCAGCGCCGCTTCGAGCGCGGCGATCTGGCGCGATAGCGGCGGTTGGGTGAGGTGCAGCCGCTCGGCGGCGCGGCGGAAGTTCAGCTCCTCGGCCAGCACCAGGAAGTAGCGCAGCTGCCGGATGTCGATGCTGCGGTCGACGGGGCGATTCATGCCGTAAAGGTATCACCGAAAAGGCAATTCACAAGCGCCGCGCACCTGCCCATCATGCCGCTCCGGGCCGCCGTGGGCGGCGATGCCGACATGCAGGGAGCCAGCAATGAGCAGCAGCAATTTCTCGATACCGCGCCGCGGATTCCTGGCCCTGGGAGCCAGCTGGGGCCTGGCCGGCTGTGGTGGCGGCGGCGACGCGGGCGGCACCGACCCGCTGCCCGCCGCGCCCGCCATCCAGGGCTTCGATACCGTGGCCGGCAGCCCCCTGGTGGGCGAGCGCCTGCGCCTGCGGCCGCTGTTCAGCGGCGGCGCGGGGCGCATCGAACCCGAGATCGGAGCGGTCGTCAGCGGTGTCGAGGTGCAGACTCCGGTGCTGGACGGGCCGCGCTGCTACACCCTGGTGGTCGAGGCCGCGGGCCGGCCCACGGCGCGGCGCGAGCTGCTGCTGCCGGTGCGCTACCGCGAGCGCTATCAGGCGCTGGCGCTGCCCTTCGCGCTGCAGTACCACGCCGCCGTGCTGGCGGCGGATGGCGGCGTGCTCGTCATCGGCGGCTCGCGTGGCGAACCCAGCCTGTCGAACGCGATCGACCGCTTCGACCCCGCCAGCGGCCGCTTCGAACGCCTCGGCCAGATGCGCACCGGGCGCGCCCTGCACAGCGCCACGCGCCTGGCGAGCGGGCAGATCCTGGTGCTGGGCGGCCTGATCAGCCTGGAGATCGGCGGCGTGGCCGAACTGATCGACGAGCGCAGCGGCGCGGTGCTGGATGCCGGGCGGCCGCGCCAGCCGAGGGCGCGCCACGCCGCCCTGGCGCTGGCCGATGGCCGCGTGCTGGTGGCCGGCGGCCTGGGCCGCGACACGCTGGAGCTGTGGGATCCGCAGCAGCGCCAGTTCCGCCTGCTGGCCGCACGCATGCGCCATGTGCGCGAGTTCCCCAGCCTCACCCAGCTGGCCGACGGCCGCGTGCTGATCGTGGGTGGCTACCACGACGGGCCGGTCAATGTGACGGCGGAGCTGTTCGATCCGGCGGCCGAAAGCCTGGCCGCGGTGGCCACGGCGCTGGACGAGCGGCGCCAGTTGCACGAGGCGCATCGTATGGCGGATGGTTCGGTGCTGATCCTGGGCGGCGAGCTGATCGCACCCGAGGGCATCCGGCCGCTGGCCTCGGTGCTGCGCTATGAGCCGCTGGCCGGCACGCTCGCCGGCGTGCAGGGGCTGGAGCAGGCGCGCACCCTGGTGCGCAGCGTGCGCACCGCGGGCGACGAGATCCGCCTGTTCGGCGGCCAGACCGAGGCCGACGCGGTGGCCGCGAGCGCCTGCCTCTACCGGCCCGGCCAGGGTGCGACGGCGTTGCCCGCCATGCCGGTGCCACGCGCCTGGCACAGCGTGACGCGCCTGGCCGATGGCCGCATCCTCATCCTGGGCGGCGACGATGCCGCCGGCGCGCCGGTGGCGGGCGGCCTGCTGTTCGACTAGGGTCTCAGTGCCCGGCGAAATCCACCAGGGTGTGCAGGGGCAGGCCGGCGGCGCGCAGGCGCGCCGAGCCGCCGAGTTCGGGCAGGTCGACGATGGCGGCGCCCTCGATCACCGTGGCGCCCAGGCGCTGCAGCAGGCGCGCTCCGGCCAGCATGGTGCCGCCGGTGGCGATCAGGTCGTCGATCAGCACCACGCGGTCGCCGGGCTGCACCGCGTCGGTATGCATCTCCACCGTGGCGCTGCCGTACTCGAGCTCATAGGTTTCCTCCACCGTGGTGAAGGGCAGCTTGCCCTTCTTGCGGATCGGGATAAAGCCGACGTTGAGCTCGTAGGCCAGCACCGAGCCGATGATGAAGCCGCGCGCGTCCAGCCCGGCGATGGCGGCCGGCCGGGTGTCGAAATAGCGGTGCACGAACTGGTCGATCAGCACGCGGAACACGCGCGGGTTCGACAGCAGGGGCGTGATGTCGCGGAACTGCACGCCGGCCACGGGCCAGTCGGGCACGGTGCGGATGTGCTGCTTGATATAGGCGCTGGGGTCTTGCATGCCCCGATTGTCCGCCGGATCAGGCGATCCTGGCCTCGCACACCATCCTGGCGCGGCCGCCCTGCTTGGCCTTGTAGAGCGCCGCATCGGCGGCCTCGAGCAGGCTTTGCGCCGCCACCTGGCTGTGCCCCAGCCGCGCCGCCACGCCGATGCTGAGGCTCAGCGTGGGTCGCACCGGCGAGGCCTCGTGCTCGATCGCGGCCAGGCGCAGGCTGTCGAGGCAGCGCTGTGCCACCACCTGGGCGCCGGCCAGATCGGTGTCGACCAGCAGCACCACGAACTCCTCGCCGCCATAACGGCACACCGACTCACCCCCCCGGCCCACGCAGGAGCGCAGCAGGGTGGCGACGCGGCGCAGCGCGTCGTCGCCCGCGACATGGCCGTAGCGATCGTTGTATTGCTTGAAGTGGTCGATGTCCACCAGCAGGATGGCCAGCGGCTGGCCCGAGCGGGCGCTGCGCAGCCACTCCTGCTGCAGGGCCTGGTCGAACAGGCGGCGGTTGCCCACGCCGGTGAGACCGTCGGTGGTGGACTGGCGCGCCAGCAACTCGTTAGCGCGCTTCAGGCGCAGCTCCTGGCGCTTGCGCTCGCTGAAGTCGGTGACGATGCAGACGAACAGATGGGTGGTGGCGGTGCGCACCTCGGCCATGGTGAGCTGGAGCGAGAGCTCCTCGCCGCTGCGGTGGCGCGCGCTCACCTCGCGCGGCTGGCCCAGCAGCGACTGCGGTGCCAGCTCGCTGAGGCCGCCGCTGAACAGCATGCTCAGGTGGCCGCCCTGCAGCTCGGCGGCGCTGAAGCCGAACAGCTGCTCGCAGCTGGGGTTGACCTCCAGCACATGGCCCTCGGCGTCGAGCGTGAGGATGCCGTTCATGGCCGACTGGATGATGGCGTGCAGATGGGCCTGGCTGGCGGCCAGGCGCTGCTGCTCGTGGATCAGGTCGCTCACGTCCAGGCGCACGCCGACGATGCCGCCCGAGGGGGTGCGGCGCTCGAACACGCGCAACCAGATCTCGTCGTGCACGTTCTGCAGCAGCGGTGCGCTCTGGCGGCCGCGCTGGCGCTTGCGCTCGGCCAGCCATTCCTCTTCGCGGCCGATCGCTTCGGGGATGCCCTGGCGCGCCAGCGAGGCGCGCACCATGTCCTCGAAGCCGGCCCGGCGCTGGAACTCGCGCAGCATGTGCGGATAGATCTCCACCAGGCGCTGGTTGAAGGCCACCAGGCGGTCGGTCTCGTCATAGATCTCGACGCTGGCGGGCAGGGCGTCGATGGCCTCCTCCAGCGTGCGCTGGGCGCGCTCGGCCTTGGCGCGGGCGCGCCGCAGCGTGCTCAGGGCCGCCAACGCCAGCAGGCTGCTCAGCGCCAGCAGGCCCGTCAGCAGCCAGGGCAGCCAGCCCGCGCCGCCGCCCAGGCTCAGCGCCAAGGCCGCGGCCTGGCCCAGCAGCAGCAGGGCGAAGGCCAGCGTGGGCCAGGAGCGGGCAAGGGCGAAGCGGCTCATCCAGGATGCGGACTCATGGTTTGCCCGCATGCTAGTCAGCCGGGCCCCTGCAGGTATCCGGCAAGACCCTTCCCTCTTCGGGGGGGGCTTGCTGGGCTCAGGCGCCGCGCGTCACCGGCATCTTCACCCGGTCGGTCGGCAGCTTCATGTGGCGCGACAGCTCCAGCTTGGCCAGCGAGTTGCGGTGCACCTCGTCCGGGCCGTCGGCAAAGCGCAGCGTGCGCTGGTGCGCCCACATCATGGCCAGCGGGGTGTCGCCGCTGACGCCGGCGCCGCCATAGACCTGCATGGCCCAGTCGATCACCTGCAGGGCCATATTGGGCGCGACGATCTTGATCATCGCGATCTCGGCCTTGGCGACCTTGTTGCCCACCGTGTCCATCATGTAGGCGGCCTTGAGCGTGAGCAGGCGAGCCTGGTCGATCATGCAGCGCGCCTCGGCGATGCGTTCCTGCGTGACGGTCTGCTGCGCCAGGGTCTTGCCGAAGGCGACGCGCGAGACGGCGCGCTGGCACATCAGTTCCAGCGCGCGCTCGGCGGCGCCGATCGAGCGCATGCAGTGGTGGATGCGGCCGGGGCCGAGGCGGCCCTGGGCGATCTCGAAGCCGCGGCCCTCGCCCAGCAGCAGATTGCCGACCGGCACGCGCACGTTCTTGAGCTCGATCTCCATGTGGCCATGCGGCGCATCGTCGTAGCCGAACACGGTGAGCGGGCGCAGGACCTTGACGCCCGGCGCGTTGGCGGGCACCAGAATCATCGACTGCTGCTCGTGGCGGCCGGCCTCGGGGTTGGTCTTGCCCATCACGATGTAGATGGCGCAGCGCGGGTCGCCGGCGCCCGAGGACCACCACTTCACGCCATTGATGACGTACTCGTCGCCATCGCGCACGATGCTGCACTCGATATTGGTGGCGTCGCTGGAGGCCACCGCGGGTTCGGTCATCAGGAAGGCCGAGCGGATCTCGCCGCGCAGCAGCGGCTCCAGCCATTGGTCCTTCTGGGCCTCGGTGCCGTAGCGCTCCAGCGTCTCCATATTGCCGGTGTCGGGGGCCGAGCAGTTGAAGACCTCGGCGGCCCACCAGACGCGCCCCATGATCTCGCACAGCGGCGCGTACTCGAGGTTGGAGAGGCCCTCCGGTGCGCGCGAGGACTTGGGCAGGAACAGGTTCCACAGCCCGGCCTGGCGCGCCAGCGGCTTCAGCTCCTCGATCAGCTTGGTGGCCAGCCAGGGGTTGCCGGCGCGGCGGTTCGCCTCGATCTCGGCATGCAGGCGCTGTTCGTTGGGGTAGATGTGCTGATCGAAGAAGGCGAGCAGACGGGCCTGCATCGCCTGGACCTTGGGGCTGTAGTCGAATTCCATGATGAAGAAGACCTTTCCTTGTGCCTGTCAGGCGATGGACGTGAGCTGGCTGAGGCGCAGCTGCGGTTGCAAATCGGTGTACTGCGCCACATGCGCGGCGAGCTGGGCGCCGGCCTGGGCCAGCGCTGCCTGGGCCTGTTCCAGGCTGGCGAAGTAGGCATTGGTGGCCGCCACGGGCTCGCCAGCGCGTGGCCCCTTGGGGTGCAGGAAGCGCTCGGCCTCCAGCCGGGTCAGGCCCAGCGGCGTGAGCAGTTCGCGCGTCAGCGCCATGTGCTCGCGCTCGTAGGTCTCGTGGTCAAAGCGGGCGCCCTCGCGCCAGACATAGGTACCGGTGATGCGGATCATGCGTTCAGGCCTCCTTTTTTTCGTCTTGCAATGCGCGGTAGCGCAGGTACTGCTGGTAGAGCGCTTCCATGGTGGTGTGGCGTTCTTCCACATGCAGGGCGCCGGTGGGCGCGAAATTGCAGACGCGCAGCAGCCAGTCGTCGGGCGCCGCGCCCACGTCCAGCACATTGATGCAGGCCGGGCTCTGCACCAGCGAGCCATACAGCAGGCGCTGGCCGCCGCTCAGGGCGTGCGAGAGGATGGCGGCGTTCACGACGCCATGCAGCACCAGCAGGGCGCAGTCCCAGCCCGGGTCGGCGCGCAGCCGCGCCACCGCGGGCAGCACGCGGTCCAGCAGCTCGCCAACGCTTTCGCCATTCAGGAAGCGCGTGTCCTCACCCAGCCGGGCATGGTGCAGGCCGGTGAAGGCGGCCTGCAGATCGGCCTGCGGGATCTCGGCCAGGCGGCCGCCGCGGATCTCCTGCAGCTCGGGCCAGGTCTGCGGGCTCAGGGCTTGCGCGCTCGCGCCGAGCTGCTGCAGCACCAGGCCGGCGGTCTGCACGGTGCGCGGCAGGCCCGAGACGATGACGCGGTCGAAGCGCACGCCCTCGCGGGCGAACTGCTCGCCGGCGGCGCGCGCCTGGGCCTGGCCCAGTTCGTTGAGCGAGACCTGCTCGGGCAGCACCGGCCGGCCGGTGGTGGCATCGAAATAGCTCACCGCGCCGTGGCGCATCAGGTAGATGCGGCGGCGCTGGCCGGGGGCGGTGGTGGAACTCATGGGCCGCAGTGTGGCGCAAGCCGCGGCGCGCGCATGTCACGCAGGCATCAGGCTGTCGCCCGGGCGCCAGGGCTTGATCGGCGCGGGCTCAGGCGCGCAGCAGCTTTTCCTCGGCCAGCGCCAGCGCGCCCGGCGTGCCCGAGAGCACCAGGGTGTCGCCGCCCTGCAGCAGCAGCTGGTCCTCGGCCTGCACCACCGCGCCGCCGGCGCGCTTGACCGACACCACCGCCACCCCGGTGGCATGCAGGGCCAGCTGGCCGAGTGGCTGCCTGGCGTAGGCGCTGGCGACCGGCAGGGTGACCGAGCGCAGGCGCGCCTGCTCGCGCTCCTCGGCGGTGTCGTCGTCGGCGCCGTGGAAGTAGCCGCGCAGCAGGCCGTAGCGCGCATCGCGCGCATCGCGGGTGAGGCGGATCACGCGCCGCATCGGCACGCCCACCAGGGCCAGCGCATGGCTGGCCAGCATCAGCGAGCCCTCGATGGCCTCGGGCACCACCTCGGTGGCACCGGCGGCGCGCAGGCGCTCTAGGTCGCTGTCGTCGATGGTGCGCACCACCACCGGCACATGGGCGGCATGGGCGCGCACCAGCTGCAGGATCTTCAGCGCCGAGGGCGTGTCGGGGTAGCTCACCACCACCGCGCTGGCGCGCGACAGGCCGGCCGCCATCAGGCTTTGCAGGCGCGCGGCGTCGCCGAATACCACGCTCTGGCCGGCCGCGGCGGCCTGGCGCACGCGGTCTGGGTCGAGGTCCAGCGCCATATAGGGGATGTGCTCGCCTTCCAGCAGGCGCGCCAGGTTCTGGCCGCTGCGGCCGTAGCCGCAGATGATGACGTGGGCGTCGGCCTTGATGGCCTTCTTGGCAATCGTCGTCAGCTGCACCGATTGCAAGAGCCAGTCGCTGGCCGAGAGCTTCATGACGATGCGGTTGCTGTACATGATGATCACCGGCGTGGCCAGCATCGACAGCACCATGCTGGCCAGCACCGGGCTCACCCATTGCGCCGCGACCAGCTCCTGCTGCGCCCCCAGGGTCAGCAGCACGAAGCCGAATTCACCCGCCTGCGCTAGGTAGAGGCCGGTGCGCAGCGAGACCCCGGTGGGCGCCTGGAACAGCTTGGCCAGCGCGGCGATGAGCAGGAACTTGGCCATGGTGGGCGCCAGCGTCAGCACCACCACCAGCGGCCATTGCGCGCTCACCGCGCGCCAGTCCAGCTTCATGCCGATGGTGATGAAGAACAGCCCCAGCAGCACGTCGTGAAAGGGCCGGATGTCGGTCTCCACCTGGTGCTTGAACTCGGTCTCGGCAATCAGCATGCCGGCGATGAAGGCGCCCAGCGCCAGCGAGAGCCCGGCATGCTCGGTGAGCCAGGCCAGGCCCAGGGTCACCAGCAGCAGATTCAGCATGAAGAGTTCTTCGCTCTTGCGGCGCGCCACCAGGGTGAGCCACCAGCGCATCACCTTCTGGCCGCCGGCCAGCAGCAGGGTCAGCAGGGCCACCGCCTTGAGGCCGGCCCAGGCGAGCGAGCTGGCCATCTCCGCGCCGCTGCTGTTCAGTGCCGGGATCAGCACCAGCAGCGGCACCACCGCCAGATCCTGGAACAGCAGCACCGCGATGACGCGCCGGCCATGCTCGCTTTCCAGCTCCAGCCGTTCGGCCATCAGCTTCACGACGATGGCGGTGGAGCTCATCGCCATGGCCGCGCCCAGCACCAGGGCGCCCTTCCATTCCAGCTCCCAGGGCAGGCCCAGGGCGTCGAGCCCGCGGTCCAGCATCACATGGCCCGCCATGGTGCCGAGGATGGTGAGCGCCACCTGCAGCAGCCCCATGCCGAACACCAAGCTGCGCATGCTGCGCAGCTTGGGCAGGTTGAACTCCAGCCCGATCACGAACATCAGGAACACCACACCGAACTCGGCCAGGTAGTTGACGCCGGCGCTGCGGCCCGAGAGCTCCAGCGCGTTCGGACCGATCAGCACCCCCACCACCAGGTAGCCCAGCATGGGCGGCAGCTTGAAGAAGCGGCAGGCCACCACGCCCAGCACCGCGGCCACCAGGTAGAGCAGGGTCAGATCCAGCGAGTTCATCATGTGCCGATGGTAACGGTCGTGCTTGGCGGCCCGGCGCCATGCCAAGCCTGCATGAGGCGATGCAAGCCACATGCCAGACCGGCCGCAGCGACCGGCATGCGCACCCTATGCGCATGCCGCATGGGCACATGTGCACTCGGCTTTGGCAAGCGCATAGGCTTCGCGATACCGTTCGCGCCACCAAAAATTACGGAGCAGTACATGCCCAATTTGTCTTTCGTCTCGCCCACGCGCAACAGTCCCTGGGGCACCTACCTGTCCCAGATCGACGCCGTTGAACCCTACCTGGGTCATCTGGCACGCTGGGTCGAGACGCTGCGCCGCCCCAAGCGCGCGCTGATCGTGGATATCCCCATCGAACTCGACAACGGCACCATCGCCCACTATGAGGGCTACCGCGTGCAGCACAGCCTGACGCGCGGCCCCGGCAAGGGCGGCGTGCGCTACCACCCCGATGTGACGCTGGAAGAAGTGATGGCGCTGTCGGCCTGGATGACGATCAAGAACGCCGCGGTGAACCTGCCCTATGGCGGCGCCAAGGGCGGCATCCGCCTCGATCCCAAGACCCTGTCGATGAAGGAACTGGAAAAAGTTACGCGCAGGTACACCAGCGAGATCGGCATCATCATCGGTCCGCAGCAGGACATCCCGGCGCCCGACGTCAACACCAACGGCCAGATCATGGCCTGGATGATGGACACCTACTCGATGAACACCGGCGCCACCGCGACCGGCGTCGTCACCGGCAAGCCGATCCCGCTGGGTGGCTCGCTGGGCCGCGTGGCCGCCACCGGCCGCGGCGTGTTCGTGATCGGCCGCGAGGCGATGCGCCGCCTCAATATCGCGATGGAAGGCGCGCGCGTGGCGGTCCAGGGCTTCGGCAATGTGGGCTCGATCGCCGCCAAGCTGTTCGCTGCCAATGGCGCCAAGATCGTGGCCGTGCAGGACCACACCGGCACCATCCTGAACGACCGCGGCATGGACATGCAGGACCTGCTCGACCACGTGGCCAAGACCGGCGGCGTGGGCGGCTTTGCCGGCGCCGACCATATCGCCAACGAGAACTTCTGGGACGTCAAGACCGATGTGCTGATCCCGGCCGCGCTGGAAGGCCAGATCACCGCCGAGCGCGCCCAGCGCCTCTCCACCCGCCTGGTGCTGGAAGGCGCCAACGGCCCCACCACCCCCGATGGCGACCAGGTGCTGGCCGACCGCGGCATCATCGTCGTGCCCGACGTGATCGCCAATTCGGGCGGCGTGACGGTCTCCTACTTCGAATGGGTGCAGGACTTCTCGTCCTTCTTCTGGACCGAGGACGAGATCAACGTGCGCCTGGACAAGATCATCACCGGCGCCTTCAAGGGCATCTGGGAGACCTCGGAACAGCACCGCATCTCGCTGCGCACCGCCGCCTTCACGGTGGCCTGCACGCGCGTGCTGCAGGCGCGCGAGGAGCGCGGTCTGTATCCCTGACACCAAGGGCTCGTCCCTGCCAAGCAAAGGCCACCCAGGGGTGGCCTTTTTTCTTCTTCTGCCGCGTCAATCCCGCAGGGCCACGCGCCGCAAGGGCTTGTGCCAGCTGGCCGGCAAGCCCTGCAGCACCTCGCCGGCCTGCAGTGAACGGATCGGCACGCCCAGGTCGGTGGGGATGCGCTGGCGGGCCTGCAGGGCCATGTAGCGCAGCGCACTCACGCGCAGGAAGGAAGCGAAGTTGCCGACGGCGCCGCGTGCCTGCACCAGCTCGTCGTAGAGCTTCTCGATCAGCTGGATCACGCCCAGGCCGTCGCGCGCGCCGATCTCTTCCAGCACCTCCCAGTGCAGGTTCTCCAGCCGGATGCTGGTGACCACGCCATGCAGGCGCACCGAGCGCGTGCGCGACTCGTAGGACTCCGGGTTGGCGCTGATGAAGACTTCGCACATGCTCGTCACCTCCTGGCTGTGCCGCAGTATGGATCAGAGGCTGATGCGCGT
This sequence comes from Paucibacter sediminis, assembly GCF_030254645.1. NCBI lineage: Bacteria > Pseudomonadati > Pseudomonadota > Betaproteobacteria > Burkholderiales > Sphaerotilaceae > Roseateles > Paucibacter sediminis. The sequence goes on along the minus strand of NZ_CP116346.1, from coordinate 1,488,750 downwards.
GCCCAGCACGGCCAGGAACTGCGCGATCCAGGCGGGATGCGCTGGCCAGGCCGGGGCGGTGACCAACTGCCCGTCGGTGACGGCCTGGTCCACCGGGATGTTGGCATAGTCGGCGCCGGCCAGCCTGACCTCGGCGGCGCAGGCCGGATAGGCCGAGACCTGCTTGCCGCGTATCACGCCCGCCGCCGCCAGCAGCTGCGCACCGTGGCAGATCGCCGCGATCGGCTTGTTGGCATGCGCAAAATGCTGCACCAGCTCCAGCACGCCGGGCAGGGTGCGCAGGTACTCGGGCGCGCGACCGCCGGGGATCACCAGACCGTCGTAGTCCTCGGGCCGGATGTCGGCAAACGTGGCGTTCAGCGCAAAGCGGTGGCCCGGCTTCTCGGAGTAGGTCTGGGCCCCCTCGAAGTCGTGGATGGCGGTCAACACATGCTCACCGGCCGCCTTGCCTGGGCATACCGCATGCACCTGGTGGCCCACCGCCAGCAGGGCCTGGAAGGGCACCATGATCTCGTAATCCTCCACGTAGTCGCCGGCCAGCAACAACAGTTTCTTGGCACTCATCGATGTCTCCTGTTTGGGTTTGGACGCGCGTTGATTGTGGAAATTCGTGCGGTCGGGCGGGTAGTAGCCGGCCACTACAGTGCAGGCGGCCGCCGCTACACTGCCCGGATGAGCATTTCCCCCCAGCAATTCGATGCCGCGCGCGCGGTGGACCTGGGTCGCGAGACCCTGCAGATCGAGGCCGCCGCGCTCACCGCGATGGGCCCGCGCCTGGGTGATGCGTTTGCACATGCGGTGCAGCTGGTGCTGGCCTGCAGCGGACGCGTGGCCGTGATGGGCATGGGCAAGAGCGGCCATGTGGGCCGCAAGATCGCCGCCACCCTGGCCTCCACCGGCACGCCGGCGCTGTTCGTGCACCCGGCCGAGGCCAGCCATGGCGACCTCGGCATGGTCACGCCCAAGGACGTGGTGCTGGCGCTCTCCAATTCCGGCGAGAGCGACGAGCTCAACGCCATCCTGCCGGTGCTCAAGCGCCTGGGTGTCCACATCATCGCGATGACCGGCGGCGCCGCCTCCAGCCTGGCGCGCCACGCCCATGTGGTGCTCGACAGCCGGGTCGACCAGGAAGCCTGCCCGCTCAACCTCGCGCCCACCGCCAGCACCACCGCGCAGATGGCGCTGGGCGATGCCCTGGCCGTGGCCCTGCTGGATGCGCGCGGCTTCAAGCCCGAGGACTTTGCGCGCTCGCACCCCGGCGGCGCGCTGGGCCGCAAGCTGCTGACCCATGTGCGCGACCTGATGCGCAGCGGCGCGGCGCTGCCGCGCGTGCGGGCCGAGCTGCCCTTCACCGAGATGATGCGCGAGATGTCGGGCAAGAGCCTGGGCGTGGCCATCCTGGTGGACGAGGAGGACCGCGTGCAGGGCATCTTCACCGACGGCGACCTGCGCCGCCTGATCGAGCGCGGCGGCGACCTGCGCACGCTCAAGGCCGGCGACGTGATGTCCAAGAACCCGCGTACCGTGCGCGCCGATGCGCTGGCGGTGGACGCGGCCGATCTGATGGAAGCGGCCCGCATCACCCTGGTGCTGGTGGTGGACGAAGCCCATCACCTGCTAGGCGCCATCAGCATCAACGACCTGATGTCGGCCAAGGTGATCTGATGGCCTTGCTGCAACCGGCCCTGCGCTTTGCGCCCGAACTCCTGCTCAAGGCCCAGGGGTCAGGTCTTGCCATCAAGGCGGCGATCTTCGACGTGGACGGCGTGCTCACCGACGGCCGCATCTACATCGGCGAGCAGGGCGAGGGCGTGAAGGCCTTCAACACCCTGGACGGCCATGGCCTCAAGCTGCTGGCCCAGGGTGGCATCACGCCCATCATCATCACCGGCCGCGACTCGCCCGCGGTGCGCCGCCGCGTCGCCGACCTGGGCCTGCAGCACGCCGTCTACGGCGCCAAGGACAAGTTGGCGGTGGCCCAGCCGCTGCTGGACCGCTTGGGCCTGGACTGGCCCGAGGTGGCCGCGATGGGCGACGACTGGCCCGATCTGCCGCTGCTGACGCGCGCGGGTTTTGCCTGCGCGCCGGCCCAGGCCCATGCCGAGGTGAAGGCGGTGGCGCACCATGTCACCGCGGCCGCGGGCGGCCATGGCGCGGCGCGCGAGTGCTGCGACCTGCTGCTGATGGCCGCCGGCCGCTACGCCGCGCTGCTGCAGGGCCATCTCAGCACCCTGGACGGAGGCGCGGCTTGACGACGACGACGGCGCGCCTGGCCCCCGCCGCGGCGGCGGCACCGCGCCTGCGGCAGCCGCTCATCTGGCGCCTGCAGGCCTTGCTCTCGGCCTATCTGCCCCTGCTGATGATGGCGCTGCTGGCGGCCGGCACCTGGTGGCTGGTCAAGCACACGCCCATGCCCGACGGGCCGATGGAGCCGGTGCCGGCCAAGCATGAGCCCGACTACCAGATGAAGGGTTTCGAGATGCAGCGTTTCGCGCCCACCGGCGAGCTGCGCGTGCATCTGCAGGGCGCGGCGATGCGCCACTACCCCGATACCGACACCATCGAACTCGACGGCGTGCGTCTGCAGGCCTATGGCGAGAACGGCAGCCGCACCGAGGCGCAGGCGCGGCGTGCGCTCAGCAACAGCGATGGCAGCGAGATCCAGCTGCTGGGCGAGGTGCAGGTGCAGCGCTACCCGGCCAAGTCGGCGGCTGGAGCCCTGCCCGATCTGCAGGTGCAGGGCGAGTTCCTGCATGCCTTCGTCAACACCGAGAAGCTGCGCTCGCACCTGCCGGTGCGCATCGCCACGCGCGGCGGTGAGATGCGGGCCCAGAACTTCGAGTACGACAACCTCAAGGGCCTGCTGAGCTTCAACGGCCCCAGCACGGCGCGCTTCGATCCGCCGGGGCTGCGCGGCAAGGCGGCCAAGCCATGACGAAACTGGTGTTCATCACCGGTGCCTCCAGCGGCCTCGGCCAGGCGATGGCGCTGCACTACTACCAGCAGGGCTGGGCGCTTGCCCTGGTGGCCCGGCGCGGCCAGGAGCTGGCCGACTGGGCGCAGGCGCAAGGCCTGAGCGCGGCGCGCTATCGCATCTACCCGGCCGATGTCAGCGATGTGGTCGCCATCACCGCGGCCGGGCGCCAATGCATCGCCGAGCAAGGCCTGCCCGACGTGGTGATCGCCAATGCCGGCATCAGCATCGGCATGGACACGGCGATCCCGGAGGACCTGGCGGTGCTGCAGCGCATCTACGCCACCAACAACATCGGCCTGGCCGCGACCTTCCAGCCCTTTGTGGCGGCGATGAATGCGCGCGGCAGCGGCCGCCTGGTGGGGGTGGCCAGCGTGGCCGGCATCCGCGGCCTGCCGGGGCACGCCGGCTATTGCTCCAGCAAGGCGGCGGTGATCAGCTTTTGCGAGAGCCTGCGCGGCGAATGCCGGCCCTACGGCGTGAAGGTGGTGACGATCGCGCCCGGCTACATCGCCACCCCGCTGACCAGCAAGAACCGCTACCGCATGCCCTTTTTGATGCAGCCCGCCGACTTTGCGGCGCGCGCCTATGCGGCCATCGAAGCCGGCGCCAGCCTGCGCTTCATCCCCTGGCAGATGGGGGTGGTGGCGCGTGCGATGCGGCTGCTGCCCAACGCGCTGTTTGACCGTCTGCTGGCCGGGCGTCCGCGCAAGCATCGGCAGGGCGAGTAAGGGCAGGGCCAAAGAAAAAGGCACCCGAAGGTGCCTTTCTTGTGCAGTGCCGAAGCGCTGGCTGATCAGTAGCCGCCCGAACGGCCACCGCCGTAGCCGCCACCGCCGCCACCACCGTAGCCGCCGCCGCCCGAACGGCCACCGCCGCCGAAGCCGCCGCCACCGGAACGGCCGCCGCCGCCACCACCGTAGCCGCCACCGCCGCCACCACCACCACCGTAGCCGCCGCCGCCGCCCGAACGGCCACCGCCGCCGAAGCCGCCGCCGCCGGAACGGCCGCCGCCGCCGAAGCCACCCGGACGCTCTTCACGAGGACGTGCTTCGTTCACCACGATCGCACGGCCTTCCAGAGCCTGGCCGTTCATGCCGTTGATGGCGCTTTGCGCCTCGGCGTCCGAACCCATTTCCACGAAGCCGAAGCCCTTGGAACGGCCGGTTTCGCGGTCCATCATGACCTTGGCCGAGGTCACGGTGCCAAATTGACCGAATGCTTCTTGCAGCGATTCGTCACGGACGCTGTAGGCGAGGTTGCCTACGTAAAGCTTGTTTCCCATGGGGAAGCCCTTTCAATACCAAATAACCATGTGGAGCTTCAACCCATCGTGAACCATTCAAGCGAAGGCGCGGCGTCCGAACACAGGTAAACGATTATGGGTGAGAGATCCAGTGATCCGTAAAGCGCCCAAGGCTGAGTGTTGTTTTTCAGCTTCTGAGGAAAACCCGTAAATCGGGCCCACGCGGGGCGCGGGCGCCGCCCTGGTGCGGGCCGGGGCCTCGCTATCATGCCGGCCACATGCAAAAACTCTCCCTGCACGCCCTGAACCGGGTGTTCGCCAGCGTGGAGGCCGTGCGCAACGGCCCGGCGCTCTACGCCCTGCTGAGCAGCTTCTGCTTTGCCGGCCTGCTGCTGGCGATGGCCGAGGCGGCGCTGGCCCGCAGCGACGGCGCCTGGGGCCTGGTATGGGGGGTGAGCGCGGTGCTTGTCGCCTTTTACGGTGTCAACCTCACCGGCCTGCTGCTGATGGACCAGGCCCTGGGGCGGCCGATCCGCGATGTGCAGGACGCCATGCCCGCGGCGCTGGGCGCGGCGGCGCGCGTGCTGGTCAATCTGCTGCTGCTCTTGCTGGGGGCCGCGCTCGTGCTGGGCTTGCTGCTGGCGGCGCTGTGGCTGGTGCGCCTGCCCGGCGTGGGCCTTTACTGGTTCACCCTGCTGGTGCCGGCCGGCGTGCTGCTGCTGGGCGTGGCGGGCCTGGCGGTGACGGTGCTGGTGGGGCCGCTTACCGGCCCCTCGATCTGGGCCGACCAGGGCGTGGAGAACACCTTGCGCATGCATGGCCGGCTGCTGCGCCACCGCCTGCTGGAGGCGGCTGTGCTGATGGCCGGCGTGCTGGCCCTCACCGCCCTGGTGAGCGCGGTGGTGAGCTTTGTGGTGATGGCCGGCGGCCGCAGCATGGCCCTGATCTCGCCCTGGGCGGCGGGGGTGCAGGTGCCGCCGCAGCAGTTCATGGCCGGGCTGTTCGGCTATGGCCTGCGCGCCTTGGGCTCGGCGGGCGCGCCGGTGACGGTCACGCCCGCCGGCCAGGCGGCCATGGTGGGCGGCGGCGCGGTGTTTGCGCTGGCCCTGGTGCTGCCCGCCCTGATCTATCTGCGCGGCTGCTGCGCCGTCTACCTGGCCCTCAACGAGACGCCATGGGACGAGCAGGGCGTCTGAGCATGGCGCAGGGGGCGCCGCGCATCGCCAGCCTGGTGCCCTCGATCACCGAGCTGCTGGTGGCCCTGGGCCTGGGCCCCTATCTGGTGGCCCGCACCGGCTTCTGCATCCATCCCGCCGCGGCCCTGGCCGCCGTGCCCAAGGTGGGTGGCACCAAGGACGTGAACCTCGCCAAGCTGCACCGGCTCGCGCCCAGCCATGTGATCGTCAATGTGGACGAGAACCGGCTGGAGACTGCCGAGGCGCTGCGCGAGTTCGTGCCGCAGGTGCTGGTCACGCATCCGCAGGGCCCGGCCGACAACCTCGCACTGCTGGCACAGATGCGCGCCGCCTTCGGCCATCTGCCCGGGGTGGATGAACGCGCCGAGGCGCTGGCGACGGGCCTGCGGCAGGAGCTGGCCGCCTGCGCCGCCACCGATTGGCCGCGCCGGCGGGTGCTGTATCTGATCTGGCGCGCGCCCTGGATGACGGTGGCGCGCGACACCTACATCGCCCGCATGCTGACCCAGGTGGGCTGGCAGAGCTGGCCCGAGGCCCTGGGCGGCGAGCAGGGCGCGGCGCGCTATCCGGTGCTGCGGGGCGACGAGCCCTGGCTGGCGCAGATCGAGCGCGTGCTGCTGAGCTCCGAACCCTATCGCTTCGGCGCCGAGCACCTGGCCGAGGCGCAGGCCCTGTGCCCGCAGGCGCGGGTGCAGCTGGTGGATGGCGAGCTGCTGAGCTGGTACGGCCCGCGCGCCGCTCAGGGATTGGCCTACCTGCGCGGGCTGGCCAGCGCATAACATCAAGCCCCATGGACATCTACAAGCCCCTGGTCGCGCTGCTCGCCATCGTCAATCCGATCGGGGTGGTGCCCTTCTTCATCCACTTCACCCAGACCTTCACCAAGGAACAGCGCCAGCACACCATCCGCGTGAGCGCCTTCTCGGCCTTTGTGGTGATCGCGGTGAGCGCGGTCGCGGGCCTCAAGGTGATCGAGTTCTTCAGCATCACCCTGCCCTCCTTCCAGGTGGGCGGCGGCACCCTGCTCCTGATCAGCTCGCTGCAGATGCTCAACGCCCAGCCGGCCGAGGCGCGCCAGACCGACGTCAGCGAGGGCTCCAGCAAGGTCGATGCCGGCGCCAGCATCGCGGTGGTGCCGCTGACGATCCCGCTGCTGACCGGCCCGGCCACCATATCCACCATGGTGATCTACGCCGAGAAGACGCGCCACTGGTGGGAGCTGGCGGTGCTGGTGGGCTATGGCGTGGTGGTGGGCCTGGTGACCTATGCGGTGTTCTCTGCCTCGGGCCGCATCGCGCGCGTGCTGGGCCAGACCGGCATCAACATCATGACCCGGCTGATGGGCCTGATCCTGGCGGCGCTGGCGGTGGAGCTGCTGGCCGACGGCCTGGTGAAGCTCTTCCCGGTGCTGGCCACGCATCTCTCGAACTGATCGCGCAGCGCACCGGCGTGGCCGAGTAAGTAGCTTTGCGCTTGCCCAAGCCCGGCCGCTGGGCCAGCATGCTGCCATGAGCTTCGACTACATCATCGTCGGTGCCGGCACGGCCGGTTGTCTGCTGGCCAACCGGCTCTCGGCCGACCCCTCCAAGCGCGTACTGCTGCTGGAGGCCGGCGGCAAGGATGATTACCACTGGATCCACATCCCGGTCGGCTATCTGTATTGCATCGGCAATCCGCGCACCGACTGGCTCTACCAGACCGAGCCCGATGCGGGCCTGAACGGGCGCCGCCTGCGCTACCCGCGCGGCAAGGTGCTGGGCGGCTGCTCCAGCATCAACGGCATGATCTATATGCGCGGTCAGGCGCGCGACTACGACGCCTGGGCCGAGGCCTGCGGCGACGCGGACTGGTCCTGGGGTCAGGTCTTGCCGCACTTCAAGAAGCACGAGAACCACTGGCGACTGGATGCGGCCCAGGGCGTGAGCGATGCATTCAAGGCCCTGCACGGCCATGGTGGCGAATGGCGGGTGGAGCGCCAGCGCCTGCGCTGGGAGGTGCTGGACGCCTTTGCCCAGGCCGCTACCCAGGCCGGCATCCCGGCCACCGACGACTTCAACCGCGGCACGAATGAAGGTGTGGGCTATTTCGAGGTGAACCAGCGCGCCGGCTGGCGCTGGAACACCGCCAAGGCCTTCCTGCGCCCCACCTGCCTGGGCCGGCCCAACTTCGAGCTCTGGACCGGCGCCCAGGTGCAGCGGCTCACGCTGCAGCGCGAGGACGGCCAGCTGCGCTGCAGCGGCGCCGAGGTGCGTACCCCGCATGGGCTGGAGACGGTGAAGCTCAATCCCGGCGGCGAGATGCTGCTGGCCGCCGGCGCGATCGGCTCGCCGCAGATCCTGCAGCTCTCGGGCCTGGGCCCGGCCGCGCTGCTGCAGCGCCACGGTATCGCCGTGCAGCAGGCGCTGGAGGGCGTGGGAGCCAACCTGCAGGACCATCTGCAGATCCGCGCGGTCTTCAAGGTGCAGGGCACCAAGACCTTGAACACCCTGGCAAACAGCTGGTGGGGCAAGGCCAAGATCGGCATGGAATATGTGTTCAGACGCAGCGGGCCGATGAGCATGGCGCCCTCGCAGCTGGGCGCCTTCACGCGCAGCTCGCCTGACAAGGCCTGGCCCGATCTGGAGTACCACGTGCAGCCACTCTCGCTGAACGCGTTTGGCGAGCCGCTGCACAGCTTCAATGCCATCACCGCCAGCGTCTGCAATCTCAATCCGACGAGCCGCGGCACGGTGCAGATCCAGTCGGCCGATCCGGCCATGGCGCCGCTGATTGCGCCCAACTATCTGAGCACCGATGAGGACCGCCACATTGCCGCCGAGAGCCTGCGCCTGACGCGCCGCATCGTGGCCCAGCCGGCGCTGGCGCGCTACCGGCCCGAGGAATTCAAGCCCGGCGTGCAGTTCCAGAGCGATGCCGAGCTGGCACGCCTGGCCGGCGACATCGCCACCACCATCTTCCACCCGGTGGGCACCTGCAAGATGGGGCGTGCCGACGACGCCAGCGCGGTGGTCGATTCACACCTGCGCGTGCGGGGCGTGGCAGGTCTGCGCGTGGTGGACGCCAGCGTGATGCCCACCATCACCAGTGGCAACACCAACTCGCCGACCTTGATGATCGCCGAGCGGGCGGCGCAGTGGATCCTGGACGGCAAGTAGTGGCAAGCCCGGGCGACGCCGGGCCGCCCCAAGGCGCCCGGGCTACCCGCTTGGCGGGTGGCGGCGGTACCCCGCCGCCGGGTGCCCATGTTTATGCGAAGCGTTCTTCCAGATAGGCCAGCAGGGTGCGGATGGTCTGCGCCTCGCCGCCCACCGGGCGACCGGCGCGCGCCTGGTCGTTCCAGGCGAACAGATCGATGTGCAGCCAGTCCTGCTGCTCGGGCACGAAGTACTCGAGGAACAGCGCCGCATTGATGGCGCCGGCCAGGGCGCTGCGGCCGGTGTTGACGATGTCGCCGATGCTGGAGGCGATGCCCTCCTGGTAGGGCGCCCACAGCGGCATGTGCCAGAGCGGGTCGTCCAGCTTGAGGCCCAGGTCCACCAGCTCGCGGCCGGTGTCCATATGCTTGGTGAAGAGGGCGGGCAGCTGCGCGCCCAGCGCCACGCGGGCTGCGCCGGTGAGGGTGGCCAGGTCGATGATGAGTTCGGGCTTGTGCTCGCTGGCATAGGCCAGGGCGTCGGACAGCACCACGCGGCCCTCGGCATCGGTATTGCCGATCTCGATGTGCAGGCCCTTGCGGGTCTTGATCACATCGCCGGGGCGGTAGGCATTGCCGGCCACGGCGTTTTCCACCGCCGGGATCAATACTTGCAGGCGCACCGGCAGCTTCAGCGCCATGATGAGCGCGGCCAGGCCCAGGGCATTGGCGGCGCCGCCCATGTCCTTCTTCATCTGACGCATGCCCTCGGCGCTCTTCAGGTCCAGACCGCCGGTGTCGAAACAGACGCCCTTGCCCACCAGGCTCACCAGCGGATGCTTGGCACTGCCCCAGTTCAGCTCGATCAGGCGCGGCGCGCGCGTGGCGGCGCGGCCCACCGCGTGGATGGCGGGGAAGTTCTGCTTCAGCAGGGCGTCGCCGACGATCTGCTTGAACTTGGCGCCATGCTGCTTGGCCACCAGGGCGGCGGCCTGGGCCAACTCCTCCGGGCCCATGTGCTCGGCCGGCGTGTTGACCAGATCGCGCGTGGCGCTGATGGCGGTGGCCAGGGCCAGGCCGCGCTCGGCCTCGGCGCCCGGGGCCAGCAGCAGCACGGCCGCCGGGCGGCTGCGCGGCTTGTAGAGGTCGAACTGGTAGGCGCCCAGTTCCCAGGACATGGCGGCCTGCTCGGCCGGGATAGCGAGACCTTCGTCGCTCAGGTGGTACTGGCCCTCGGGCAGGGCCTTGGGCAGGGCCGCCAGCGCGAAGGGATGGGCCACATGGCCGATGCCGGCGAACACCTGGCCCAGCTTGCCGTCGGCGCCGGGCACCAGGGCAAAGCTGTCGGGTGCGCCGCTGAAGCCGCAGGTGGCGAGCCAGTTCTGCGTCGCCTTGGGCAGCTTGGGCGCCAGCGCCTTGAAGGCGGCGCGGTCGACGGCAATGATGGGGGTGGCGCGGGCCACCGAGGTCTTGAGTTGTACGGTCATATGTGGGTGCGGCTTAGCCAGGCAAGGCCCGCATTGTCGCCGCAAGCCCGGCAAGCCCCCCGCTCAGCAGCTGTGTTGCAGGCGCGCGAGCAGGGCCTGGGCGGCGGGACCGGCGTTGCGGGCCGGGCCGGCGTCGCGCAGCGAATCCAACAGGCGCTGGGCGGTGGCCAGCTGCGGCATCAGGGGGCCGCAAAAGCGCAGCTCCTCGCCCACGCCCACCAGCAGGGTGGGGAAGGTTTCCACATCTAGGTCGCCCACCAGCTCGGCATCGTCCTCGATGTCCACCCAGACGAAGCGGTACTGGGGATACAGGCTGCGCAGCTGCGCAAAAGTGTCGTGGTAGCTGCCGCACAGCTGGCACCAACCGGCGCAGAGGCAGGCCACCAGCGTGGTGCTGGCGGGGTCCGGGTGGTGGGGGCGGCTGGGCATGGGGCGCAGCTTAGCCAAATTCCCAAGCTCGGCAGCGATGCTGCGTTGCACCCAGGCGACGTGGCCGGTTTTGATCGCGCGCAAACTGGCCAGGCGCGAGGGCTGCAAGAATAAATGCAAATGATTCGCAATAACCTATTTCCCTTGCTGATGCTTGCCGGGGCGATGTCGGCGCAGGCCGGGCGCCCGCTGCTGACCGAAGACGCCGACGTCCTGGCACCCCAGGCCTGCGAGCTGGAGTGGCTGGCGGCCCGCCAGCGTCAGGCCGACGCGCCGAGCACCCAGGCCTGGGGCAGCCAACTGGGCTGCGGTTTCGGTGGGCAAAGCCAGGCCGCGCTCGGGATCGGGCGAAACGCGGGCGTGCAGACGCTGCAGCTGGGCGGCAAGACGGCCTTGCTGGTGCGTGAGGCCGCGGCGCCGGGCCTGACCCTGGCCTGGGGCGTGCAAGCCCAGCGTGCCGAGGGCCGGCGGCTGCAGCACGACAGCAGCTATCTGAACCTGGTGTGGAGCCAGGCCCTGCTTGACGGCCTGACCGGCCATGCCAACCTGGGCTGGAGCCACAGCCGCCTGGCGGACCAGGACACGCGCAGCTGGAACCTGGCCCTGGAGTACGCGGCCGCAGCCCATGTCGATGTGCTGGGCGAATGGTATGGCGATGACCGCAGCAAGCCCTGGCTGGCCCTGGGCCTGCGCTGGGCCGCCGGCCCCGACTGGAGCCTGCATGCCGCGCTCGCCCAGCAGGCCGAGCGGCCACGTATCCGGCTGCTGAGCCTGGGTGTCAAGCTCGCGTTCTAGCACCATTCTGGTGCGAATATTTTTGAAGAAATGTTGTCAACCAAGCTTCCAGCACTGGCGTTGAACCTGGCAACGGATCGGGATTGAAGCTCCCGGGCGTTTACCAAAAGGTCTCAAGCCATGATGAAGTCCCAGCATCGCACCGAACCCCAACCCCGTCGCATTCCGATGCCGGAATGGAACACGGACAAGGGTCGCAAGCACGAAGCGTTTGAATCCGGCAGCCTCGGTTGCGACCGCCGCAGCCTGGCGCGCGCCATCCGTTTCGACCGCAAGCGCTGAGCCCTCGCTCGGCCCCCCGCAGAGCGCCCTCGTGGCGCTCTTTGTCATTCTGAATCGGCTTCTTCCGCTTCTTCCGCTTCGTCCAGCGGTGCCAGCAGGCGCTCCAGTTCCGGCGCGCTGAACTTGGCCAGACCCTCGCCACTGTCGCTGCCCAGCAGACCTTCGGCCAGGGCCCGTTTGCGCTGCTGCAGCTCCAGCATGCGCTCCTCGATACTGCCCTGCACCACCAGCTGATGCACAAACACCGGCTGATCCTGGCCGATGCGGTGTGCCCGCGCGCTCGCCTGAGCCTCGACCGCCGGATTCCACCAGGGGTCGATATGGATCACGGTGTCGGCCGCGGTGAGGTTGAGCCCCACGCCGCCGGCCTTCAGGCTGGCCAGCAGCAAGGGTACCTCGCGCGCCTGGAAGCGTTGCACGATGGCGCCGCGCTGCGCGGCCGGCGTCGCGCCGGTGAGCTTCAGCAGCGGCAGGCCCAGGGCCTGGAACTCCGCTTCCACCAGGTCCAGCATCTCGGTGAACTGCGAGAACAGCAGCAGGCGCCGGCCCTGGGCCAGCAGATCGGGCACGCGCTCGCGCAGCCAGGCCAGCTTGGCGCGCTCGATGCCGGCCGGTATCTGCACCCCCTTCAGCAGCAGCGGGTCGCAGCAGACCTGGCGCAGCTTGAGCATGGCGTCGAGCACCGAGATCAGGCTCGCCGACCAGCCCTGACGCGCCAGGATGCGCCGCACCATATGGTCGGCGCCCACGCGCACGCTTTCGTAGAGCTGCTTCTGCTTGCCCTGCAGGCTGACGCGCTGCACCAGCTGGGTCAGCGGTGGCAGTTCGGCAGCCACCTCGTTCTTGAGCCGGCGCAGGATGAAGGGGCGCACCCGCGCAGCCAGCAGGCGGGCGCGCCGGCCCTCGCCGTTCACCTCGATGGGCTTGCGCCAGATGCGGGCGAAGCCGCGCGCATCGCCCAGAAAGCCCGGCATCAGGAAGTCGAATTGGGCCCACAGCTCGCCCAGGTGGTTTTCCAGCGGCGTGCCGGTCAGCACCAGGCGGTGCCGCACCTGCAGGCGCCGCAGCGCGCGGGCGCTGCGGGCATGGGCGTTCTTCACCGCCTGTGCCTCGTCCAGTATCAGCAGATGCCAGGGCTGGGCCGAGAGCGGCCGCAGGTCGCGCCACATCAGCCCATAGGTGCACAGCACCAGATCGGCCTCGCCCAGCTGGGCATACAGCGCCGCCCGCTCCGGCCCATGCAGCACGACGACGCGCAGGCCCGGCGTGATGCGCGCCGCCTCCTGGGCCCAGTTGAACAGCAGAGAGGTGGGCAGCACCACCAGGGCGGGCCGGTCCAGCCGCCCCGCGAGCTTTTCCAGCCACACATGGGCGAGCGCCTGCGCGGTCTTGCCCAGGCCCATCTCGTCGGCCAGGATGCCGCCCAGGCCCTGCTCGCGCAGGTATTGCAGCCAGGCCAGCCCCTGCAGCTGGTAGGGCCGCAGGCGCAAGCCCAGGCCCGGCGGCTCGGGCACGCTGCGCGGTGCCCCCACCGCGAGCAGACGCCGTGCCATGGCGCGCAGGCCGGCATCGCCATGGATCTGCCAGCGGTGGTCGGGCACCTCGTCGAGCAGCGCCAGGCGCGTCGCATCCCAGGCGTTCAGGCGCAGCGGGGCCTGCCCCAGCTTGGCGCTGCCCAGCAGATCCAGCAGCGCGGCCATGATGGCCTTCAGCGGCCCCGCCAGGGCATGGACGCGCCGGCCGCCGGGCGCGCGCAGGCTGACGATGGCCTCGTCGTCCATCTCGGCGATGGCGTTGGCGTCCAGCCAGCGCTTGTCGCGCCGCAGCAGGTTGGCGATCAGCGGCGCCAGGTCGAGGCGCTCGCCGCCGGCCACCTCGATGCCCAGGCTCAGCAGCCAGGAGCCCTGGCGGCGCGCCAGGCCCAGGCCTTCGACCTGCGGCGCCTGCTCGTCGGCGATGTCCAGGTGCCAGGCGTCGACGGGCAGGCTTTCATGCGCAAAGCCGGGCGCCACCTGCACCTGCCAGCCCTGGGCCTGCAGGGCCGGCGCGGTATCGGCCCGGAAGTCGCCGAAGAACTCCTCCTGCATCAAGGTCCAGCAGGGGGCCAGGTCTTGCCCCAGGGCGGGATGGCGCCATTGCAGCATCGCCGGGTCCACCGGCTGCACGCCCAGCGCCAGCCACTGCGGCCAGCGTGCGTCGTCGGCGGCCAGGCCCTCCAGCCGCAGCAGGCTGAGCCGATCGCCGCGCGGCCCCAGCTTGCCATGCGCGCGCATGCCCAGCCAGCCTTCGCCGCGACCCAGGGTCAGGAGGGTGAGGCGTGGCGTCGCGGCACTGGGGTCGTCCATGGGCATCGCGGCATTGTCCATGGCCCCGCTGCCGGCAGATGGCAGACTGCCGGCATGAGAATGCTTGTGCGCTGCCTGCTGCTGCTCCTGTCCCTGCTCCTGATCGGCGTGATCAGCCTCGTGTTGCTGGGCCTGCAGGCCGAGCCCTTGGTGCGCAACCCGCTGCAAGTGAATGCGGCCGAGGTACAACGCGCCCGTGCCGTGCTGAGCCGCAACGACCCGCGGCGCGACCCGCACGAGGGCCTGCGCGTGGCCAGGCTCAGCGCCGGCGAGCTGGAGCTGCTGGTCAATCAGCTCGGGCAGAGCGTGCGACCGATGGCCGTGCGGCTGCGCTTGCGCGCCGGCAGCGCCGGGCTGGAGGCCAGCCTGCGTCTGCCGCTGCCCTGGCCGGGGCCGTGGCTGAACCTGCGCGCCGAGTTGCTGGAAGCGCCCGGTTGGCCGCTGGTGAGCCGGCTTCGGCTTGGCCGGCTGCCGGTGCCCGACTGGTTGTCCGAGCGCCTGCTGCGGCGCGTGTTGCAGCAGCTGATGGAGCAGGCCGGCAGCGCCGTGCCGGTGGAGATGCTGCACCAGATCAGCTTTGCGCCGGACCGCCTGCTGGTGGTTTACGAATGGCGCAAGGACAGCCTCGACCGCCTGCTGGGCGTCTGGGCGAAGCCGGCCGAGCAGGCGCGCTTCAAGCTCTACCAGCAACGCCTGGTGGCGGCGAGCCAGGCCTTCGCGCCCGGCAGCGCGGTCTCGCTCGCCGCCCTGATGCCGCCGCTGTTCGAGCTGGCGGCCCAGCGCAGCGCCCAGGGCGAAGACGCGATGCAGGAGAACCGTGCGGCGGTGCTGACCCTGGCCCTGCACGCCAGCGGCCAGCATTGGGGCAAGCTGATCCCGGCGGCGCGTGGCTGGCCGCGCGCGACGCCGCTCACCGTCACGCTGGCCGGCCGGGACGATTTCTCCCAGCATTTCCTGATCTCGGCGGCGCTGGCGATCGAGGGCGGCGGGCCCATGTCCAAGGCCATCGGGGTCTACAAGGAGCTGGCGGACGCACGCGGGGGCAGCGGCTTCAGCTTCAACGACATTGCCGCCGACCAGGCCGGCACGCGGCTGGGCCTGATGGCGATGGAGCGTGCCAGCCAGTTGCAGCAGCAGCTGCGCCGGCCGCTGCCGGAGAGCCACTACATGCCCGCGGTGGCCGACCTGCCCGAGTTCCTCAGCGAGGCCGAATTCCAGCGCCGCTATGGCGGTGTGGGCGGCGCGGGCTATCAGGCGATGCTGGCGCAGATCGAGACCCGCATCGCCGCGTTGCCGCTGTTCCGCTGAGCCGGGAGGCTTGGCTCAGCTATCGCACAAATGCAACACAACGGGGAAGCGAGGCAGCGCAGCATCTGCGCAGGCACAGAAGGTTTGTTCATATAGATAGAAGGTTTAGGGGAAAGTGAGCACATCCAAACATTGCCAATTTGGTGCGCGTTGCCGCGTGGAAACCCCAAGTGCGTGCATGGGCAGCTAATCCTACATTGGCCCCACTCGACGCGAGCGTTGTGCGAATAGCGCTTGCCTACGGGGGCTGAGGAGACAAACACAGCAGAGCAACTCGAACGAATTCAGTGACACTGTCACAGTTCACGGGCACCGAACGGTGCCCGTTTTTATTCGTGGCGCCGAACCGAAGATGCTGGAACTTGTGACCGTGGCGCTGGCCTCGCTGCTGGCCGGATTTGTGGATGCCGTCGTGGGCGGTGGTGGCCTGGTGCTGGTGCCAGCGCTGTTCAGCGTGTTCCCCACTGCCCCGCCCGCCACGCTGTTCGGCACCAACAAGGGTGGCGCCGTCTGGGGCACGGCCTGGGCCACGCTGCAATACGCGCGCCGCGTCACCCTGCCCTGGCACGCCCTGGCACCGGCCGCCGCCGCCGCGCTGCTGGGCAGTTTTGTCGGGGCCTGGACGGTCACCCTGGTCAGCGCCGGCGGCCTGCGCCGCAGCCTGCCCTTCATCCTGCTGGGCGTGCTGCTCTACACCCTGGCCAAGAAGGACATGGGGCGCCACCACGCGCCGCGCTACAGCGGGCGCGCCGAGGCCTGGGTGGCCAGTGGCATCGGCCTGCTGATCGGTTTCTACGACGGCTTCTTCGGCCCGGGTACCGGCAGCTTCTTCGTGTTCCTGTTCGTGCGCCTGCTCGGTTTCGACTTCCTGCACGCCTCGGCCAGCGCCAAGCTGCTCAACACCGCCACCAACTGCGCGGCCCTGCTGCTGTTCGCGCTCAAGGGCCATGTCTGGTGGCAGATCGCCGCCGTGATGGCGGTGACGAATGTGCTGGGCAGCCTGATCGGCACCCGCATGGCCCTGGCGCGCGGCGCCGGCTTTGTGCGCGGCATGTTCGTGCTGGTGGTGAGCGCGCTGATCCTGAAGACCGGCTGGGACGCCTTCCTGCGGTGATCCCCCCAAGGTGGCTGGCTGCCCGCCGGCGGCAGGCGCTACCATAGGGAACACTTATAACTACGTCACCCACCATGCCGGTCGATCCACAATTGCGCGCGCTTGATATCGAGATCCCCACCCAGCCCGAGGTGTTGGTCAAGCTCTCGCTGCTGATGGCGGCCGAGGACATCGATCTACAAGCGGTGTCGGCGCTGGTGGAAACCGATATGGCGCTGGCGGCGGCGGTGCTCAAGGCCGTCAATTCCTCGCTCTACGGCCTGCGCGGTCGGGTCCAGACGGTGCACCAGGCGCTCACCTACCTGGGCATGCGCGAGGTCGCCGCCATCACCTTCGAGATGGGCTTGCGCGCCGCCTTCCCGCCCGCCGCCGAGCTGGAGCCGATCTGGTCGCGCGCCTCGCAGCGCGGCCTGCTGATGGGCCGCATGGGTCAGATGCTGGGCGTGGACCCCTGGGCAGCGCACTCGGCCGGCCTGTTCGAGGAATGCGGCAAGGCGGTGCTTTACCGCCATGCGCCCGGCCATTACCCGGCCATGCTGCGCGCCGCCACCAAGGACAGCGACCTGGTGCAGCTCGAGCACACCGCCTTCGGCGTCAGCCACGACGCGCTGGGCGCGGCGCTGTGCGAGAGCTGGGGCCTGGCCCCGGCGGCGGTGGCCAGCGTGCGCTACCACGTGCAGGTGCAGGCCGAGCTGAACATGCCCGAGAGCCTGCAGCGCCGCAGCATCTGCGCCATCTCCACGGTGGCCTGGGCCCTGCTGAACACGCCCGACGAGGTCGAGGCGGTGGCGCGTGCGATCGCGCCGCAGGCGCAGCTGGACGAGACCCTGGTGCTGCGCGCTGCGCGCCGCGTCAGCGAGCAGCTGCTGGAAGCGCAATCGCGCGGGCGCGATACCCAGTAAGGCCGGTCAGGCCGCCAGGCTGAGCCGGTCGCGGCCGGCATGCTTGGCGATGTAGAGCGCCTCGTCGGCCGCCTGCAGCAGGCCTTGCGGGCTCAGGTAAGGGTGCTGGGCGCCATAGCCGGCCAGGCCGATCGACACCGTCACCATCTGATCCACCGGGCTGGCGCCATGCGGCAGGGCCAGGCCGCGCCAATCCTCGCGCAGCTGCTCCAGCAGGCTTTGCGCGCTGGCGGTATCGAAGCCGGGCAGCAGGCAGGCGAACTCCTCGCCGCCGAGGCGCGCCACCAGATCGGTGTCGCGCTTGAAACGCTCGGCCAGCAGGCGCGCAAAGCGCTGCAGCAACTCGTCGCCGGCGGCGTGGCCATGCAGCTCGTTGTAGGGCTTGAGGTGGTCCAGATCGAGCACCGCCAGCGCCAGCAGGCTGTGCTGGCGCTGAGCGCGCTTGAACTCGCGGCGCAGCGCGTCGTCGAACTCGCGCCGGTTGGCCAGGCCGGTCAGCACATCGGTGCGGCTCAGCAATGAAAGCTCGCGCTTCTTGCTTTCCAGCGCCTGCTCGGCGGCGCGCAGGGCCTGGCTCTGGCGTTCGATCTCGGCGCGCAGGGCCTGGGCCTGCTTGTGTTCGCGCTTGAGCTGCTCGCCCATGCTCGAGTGCACATGGGCGATCGCATGGTTGAGCTCCTGCAGCTCGGCGCTGCGGCCGCCCTGTTCATCGAGCCAGGCGAACTGGCTGGGCGGCTGGGTGGGGTCGAAGGATTGGGCGTCGGCGCTGAGGCGGCGCAGATGGCGCAGCAGCATGCGGTCCACCACCACCACGGCGGCGGCCACCAGCACCAGCACCAGCAGCAGGTGCTGCATCAGCATCGCCCAGGCGGCTTCCTGGCTGAGGGTGTGGCGCAGGCTGGCGGCCTCCGACAGCACCTTCACCGAGCCCATCATCTCGCCCTGCCCACTCTGCGGCAGATTGAATTCGCTGTGGGCACTGCCCTCGTCATGCGTGGTGCTGCCCGCCACGAAGCGGCGCCCGTCGTGCACCTGCAGCTCCACGCCATGCACGCCCTGGCGCGCCAGCATGCTGCGCAAGAGCAGGTCGGTCAGCTCGGGTTGGGCGCTGGCCAGGCTTTTGGCCAGCGGCTCGGCATAGAGCAGGGGCAGGGTGCGCAACTCATGCGCCAGCTGCTCGGCATGCCTGGCGGTTTCCTGCTGCAGTTGCAACCCACCCGAGAGCAGCGCCACGATCAGGCCCACCCCCGCCAGGATCAGGCTGGTGCGCGATCGCGCGGAGGCGCTGGCGGCGGGGCTGTAGGACATGAGGGAACTGCTGGGCTCGATGGGATGGGCTCGCGTCACGCGTGAGCACTGACTTCATTGTGTGCGTGCAGCGCGCAGCCCGGTAAGCGGGAGAACACCAAGGTAGCCGCTGGCGCTACATTGCGCTTGAGACTGGCGAGCAGAGAGGTGCGCGGTGCTGCGTAAAGTCGCATTGGGATGCGGGATCGCCCTGTGGATGGGGTCGGCGCTGGCCGATCCCGGCTACTACCTGCTCACGCCCTACGATAACGAGGGCCAGACCCTGCTCGAGCTGCGCTACTGGACCGTCAAGCCCAGCGGCGGCCGCGCGGCCACGCTCTGGCCCGAGCTGGGCCTGGCCCATGGCTTCGGGTCGCGCTGGACCACCCGCCTGCTGGCCAGCTACATCGGCACCGAGGCCAGCAGCTTCAAGCTCAGCAGCGTGAGCTGGCAGAACCAGTTCATGCTCACCCAGGGGCAATACCCCTTCGATCTGGCCCTGCATGCCCAGCTCAGCCAGCTGCATGGCTACGAGTCCGGGCCGGCGCTCGAGTGGGGGCCGGTGTGGCAGAGCGAATGGGGGCTGTGGCAGATCAACCTCAACGCCCTGTTCGAGCATGGCTATGGCAAAGCCGCCGACGGCGGCACCCAGCTCAAGCTGCAATGGCAGCTGCAGCGCCGCCTGGCCCCGGGCCTGCGCCTGGGCGTGCAGGGCTTCAGCGAGCTGGGCAACTGGCGCGCCTGGGACGCCCGCGCCAAACAGTCGCACCGGGTCGGGCCGGTGCTGCACTGGGCGCTGCCGGTCGGGGAGCGTCAGGCGGTGAACTGGCAGTTCGCCTATCTCTGGGGCTCCACCTATGGCCGGCGCGGCGACATGTTCTCCGCCCAGCTGCAGTTTGCCTTCTAACTGAACAATTCACTGGCCGGCACGGGCCGTGCAAAGTAGTAGCCCTGGGCCTCCTGGCAACCCAGCTGCAGCAGCCGCGCCGCCACCGCTTCGGTCTCCACGCCCTCGGCGATGGTGCGCAGGCCCAGGCTGCGTGCCAGCCCGATGATGGCCTCGACGATCACCGCGCCCTGGCTGGCATCGTCCAGCTGGTGCAGGAAGCTGCGGTCAATCTTGAGCTTGTCGATCGGGAAGCGGCTCAGGTAGGCGAGGCTGGAATAGCCGGTGCCGAAATCGTCGATCGCCAGCTTCACCCCCATGGCCTTGAGCCGCGTCACCGTGGCCAGCACGCTGGCCGGGTCGCCGATCAGGATGGACTCGGTCAGCTCCAGCTCCAGCTGGCTGGGGGGCAGGCCGCTGGCCTGCAGCGCGGACTGCACGGTGGCCTCGATGTCGCCCTGGCGGAACTGCAGGGCCGAGAGATTGACGGCGATGCGCGGCCGGCCCTGGCGCTCGTTCTGCCACAGCGCCGCCTGGCGGCAGGCCTCGTGCAGCACCCAGGCGCCGATCGGCACGATCAGGCCGGTCTGTTCGGCCACCGGGATGAACTCGGCCGGTGGCATCAGCTTGCCATCGGCGCGGCGCCAGCGCAGCAAGGCCTCGGCACCAACGCGCCGGCCCGTCGCCAGCTCCACCTGCGTCTGGTAATGCAGCTCGAACTCGCCCTGCTCCAGCGCCTTGGCCAGGCCATGCTGCAGCTGCATGCGCTCCATGCCCTGGGCATGCATGCTGGGGTCGAAGAACTGGAAGGTGTTGCGGCCGCTGTCCTTGGCGCGGTACATGGCGGTGTCCGCCTGGCGCTGCAGGGTCTCCAGGTCGCGCCCGTCGTCCGGATAGAAGGTCACGCCGAAGGAGGCCGAGACGCGCATCTCGTTGCCCTCCACCGCCACCGGCGTGCTCAGTTGCGCCTGCAGCGAGGCCAGGATGGGCAGCACCGCCTCGCGCTCCCGCAGGTCGTGGAAGAGCAGCAGGAACTCGTCGCCACCGAGGCGGCAGATGGTGTCGGTCTCGCGCAGGCTGGCGCGCAGGCGCTGCGCCACCGCGAGCAGCAGCGCATCGCCGGCACCATGGCCCAGCGAGTCGTTGACGTTCTTGAACTGGTCCAGGTCCATCAGCACGACGGCGAACTTGCCGCCATCGCGGCGCGCCTGCGCCATCGCCTGCTCGATGCGGTCGTGCAGCAGCACGCGGTTGGGCAGGCCGGTGAGCGGGTCGTGGTGGGCCAGGTATTCCAGGCGCTGCTCGGTGCGGCGGTGCTCGTCGATCTCCTCGCTGAGGCGCCGGTAGGGCTCGCGCACCGAGACCACGAACACCGCGCGGAAGATGAAGTAATAGGCCGCGATCTTGTAGAGGTGGCCCAGCAGGCTGTAGAGGTCGTTGACGTTGGCGTAGAGCGTGAAGCAGAGCTCGCTGAGGATGCTGATGATGGCCGCGCTGGCCAGGTCGGCGCTGTTGAAGCGCGCGCGTGCGCCGCGGCGCAGCAGCAGCAAGGCGGTGGGCACGAGCAGCAGGATCAGGCCGTATTCCGCGACGATCTTGAGCTTGGTCAAGCCCTGACCCTCGATGAAGAAGCGCGGCCACAGCTCGGGTGCCCACAGCGCCAGGCCCAGGCAGGCCAGCACGAAGCCCAGGCTCAGGGCCAGCATGAGGGCGCGGTCGGCGCGGCTGGTGGTGCGCGCATGCGGCTGCAGCGCCAGCGTCAGCAGCACCAGGCTGGCCAGATAGCGCGCGCAGAGCCAGAACACGATCGCCTTCTGCGGCTCTGCGGGCGTGATGAAGTCCGGCATGCCCTTGTAGGAGAGCAGGTGGGCCAGGTCGAGCAGACCCACGCCCATGAAGCCGGCGCCCAGCAGCACGGTGTGGTGCTGGCGGTCGTGGAAGCTGGCGGTCCATACCGAGGCGAACACCAGCAGGCTTACCAGCACGGCGGCCAGCTCGCACACCGTGTGCAGCCAGGTCGGGAAGATGCGCGAGGCCAGCAACTCGTTGCCGGTCACCGGCAACCAGCCGGCCGCCAGCAGCAGCAGGGCCAGCGCCATGATCCAGCGCGCCGATACGGTGGACTCGATCTCGCGCTTGCCAAATAGGCGCGTCGGTTCGCTGATCAACACTTCATCAGCCTTCAATGCAAGCTCCCTGTCATTGGCTTTTTGTTCCTGCAGAGCATAGCCTGAGCCTGCCGCGCCATCGCCCTGGTTTTGCGCGCAGAATGCGAGCAAGAGCCTGTCATCCATCAAGTCAGGCCACGGCTCGCATGTCCTCGCTCATGCCGCTTTTACGACGTTGGGTTCTGCTCTCGGTGTTGCTCGCTTGCGGCTGCGGTGTGCGGGCGCAGGAGGCCGCGCGCCCCTTGCGCCTGTGTGCCGACGAGGCACCGCTCTACCCCTGGCGCCTGGCCGAGCCGCGCCGCGCCGGCGCGCTGCCGGCGGGCCTGGACTTCGTGCTGATCGAGCAGGCGGCCG
The DNA here is from genome assembly GCF_030254645.1 of Paucibacter sediminis. Taxonomy (NCBI): domain Bacteria; kingdom Pseudomonadati; phylum Pseudomonadota; class Betaproteobacteria; order Burkholderiales; family Sphaerotilaceae; genus Roseateles; species Paucibacter sediminis. Next base: position 1,466,844 of record NZ_CP116346.1, on the reverse strand, counting down.
CGCGCATGGGCCTGGCGCTGGAGCTGAGCCTGATGCCCTGGCGGCGTTGCCAGACCGAGCTGCAGCGCGGCGGCCAGGACGCGGCCCTGGGCATGAGCTACCGCAGCGACCGCATGCAGTTCGCCATCTTTCCCTGGCGCGACATGGCGCCCGATGAGGGCCTGCGCATGCGCCGCGAGAGCTACAGCCTCTACGCGCTGGCGCAGGAGGGGCCGGTTTGGGACGGGCGCCATCTGGCGGCCAAGGGCGAGCTGGTGGTGGGCGCGCCCTCGGGCTACTCCATCGTCGAGCAGCTGCAGGCCATGGGGCTCAAGGTCGATGAAGGCACGCGCAGCGTGGAGGCCAATCTGGAGAAGCTCGTGAAGCGCCGCGTGCAGGCCCTGGCCCTGCCCACCGGCGAGGGCGACGAGGCGCTCAAGCGCGATGCCCGCTGGGCCCAGCGCGTGCAGCGGCTGGACCCGCCCCTGGTCGAGAAGTCCTACTTCCTGGTCTACTCGCACAGCTATTACGGCGGCAACGAGGCGCAGGCCAAGCGCCTGTGGGCCGAGCTGGCGCAGGTGCGCGAGTCGGCGGCCTTCAAGCGCAGCGAGGCCGAGCTGCTGAGACCCTGAGCGACCGGGCGGCATACTGCCGGCATGTCCCCGTACCCCGACCCCAGCACCGCCGCCACCGAACCCGAACTGCAAGCCGTCCTCGATGCCCTGCTGCTGATGGGCGGCAGCCGCGGTGCGGCCGGGCTGGCGCTGTGGTTGCAGGCCCAGGGCGAGATCGCCAGCGCCGAGCGCTTCAGCCAGGCGCGCGTGCAGCTGGCGTTGCGCCAGCTGCAGCAACAGGGCCGCATCCAGCCGCTCAGCGGCCGGGTCTACGGCGTGCCGCCGGGCGCGCAGGCCGAGCGCCTGCAGGCGCTGCTGCTGCTGCCCGCGGCGCGCCAGTATTGGCAGCGCCTGCTCTACGTCTACAGCGATGGCCAGGCCCATGCGCGCCATCCCATGCAGTGGATAGGCCTGCGCTCGGCCGACGAGGCGGTGCGCATGCTGCGCCTGTTCCTGCACTCGGGCGTGGACCTGGCCACCTACCAGGCCCAGCTGCGCGGCCCGCTGCTCGAGCTGAGCCATGCGGAGGTCCAGACCGCGGCGCTCACCGAGCCCTGGATGCCGGCCGCGGTGGCGGCCCTGCCGGCCGAGCTGAGCGAGACCCTGCTGCGCCAGGCGCTCAAGACCCTGAGCGCCGACGACGCGCGCCGCGGCCAGATCCGCCAATGGCTGCAGCAGCGCCTGGCCACTGCGCCGCAAGCGCTGGGCCCCGAGGCGCGCGCGCAGCTCGCCGAGGCCCGCCTGCAGGCGCTGGATCTGGACGGTGCGCGCGCCCTGCTGCAGGGCGAGCCGGGGCTGGCGCTGGTGCAGGCCGCCGAGCGCCTGGCGCAGGGCGCCTGGGCCGAGGCCGCGGCCCTGTTCGAGCAGGCCCTGAAGGTGCGGCGCCAGGCCAGCGGCCAGCGCCGCGGCCTGCTGGAGCGCGAGCTGGCGCGGCTCTACCTGGTGAGCCTGCTGGCGCAGAGCGACCCGCTCGCCTGGGCGCAGGCGCGCAAGTTCTGCATCGCCGAATCGGGCTCGCGCAAGCCCTCGGCGCATGAATGGTGGGGCTTATGGGCCCATGCGATCGGCGTGCGCCTGGGCGAGGAGGGCCTGGACGAGCAGGCCCTGGCCTACATCCCCGGGCTGGAGCAGCGTGCCCACGCGCTCGACCAGGCCTGCGACCGCCTGCTGCTGGCCGCCTGGCTGGGCAAGCCCGCGCCGGGCTGGACGCTGGCCGCCGCCACGGCCCTGCTGCAGCGCCTGCAGGCGGCCGAGCAGCATTGGCAGGCCTGCCTGCTGGCGCAGGCGCTGGAGCGGCTGGAGCTCGGCGAGCTGACGCACAAATTGAGCGTCCAGCCAACACCCCTCAACTGGCTGGGCGGGCCGCACGAGGCCTGGCGCGATGCGCTCGCCGCCATCACCCAGCTGGCCGAGGAGCAGGCGGCGCAGACCGGCATCAGCGAGCTGGCCTGGCAACTCGAGCTCGACGCCCAGGGCCGCGTGCAGGACATCCTGCCCTTCGAGCGCAGCCGCAGCGCGCGTGGGGCACTCAAGCTCAAGCCGGTGACGCTCTCCAAGCTCAAGAAGCAGGGCCAGAGCAGCAGCGCGCGCGACAACGCCGTGCTGCGCCATATCGAACGCAGCATCTACAGCGCCGCCAACAGCTACGAGCTCGACGTCAGCCAGGCCGCCATCGCCCTGGTCGGGCATCCGGCGCTGATGTTTGCCGATGCCCCCGGCCAATGGGTGGAGCTGGTGGAGGCCCTGCCCGAGCTGGAGGTGCGCCAGGGCGCGGATGCCAGCTACGCCTTCCACATCCACCCGCCGCTGCTCAGCAGCGAGCCGCCCAAGCTGAGCGCCTGGTATGGCAGCCGGCACGAGGCAGAGGTGGACAAGCGCAACAGCCTGCGCGTGCTGCGCGACGGGCCGGCCCATGCGCGCCTGCTGCGCATCAGCCCCACCCAGCGCCGCGTGGCCGAGTTGGTGAACCAGGGCTGGACCGTGCCCGCCAGCGCGCAGGCCGAGCTGGGCGCGGCCCTGCAGGTGCTGAGCGGCCATTTCCAGCTGCACAGCGATGCCGCCGCCGGCCGCGCGGTGGCGGGCGACAGCCGCCTGCGCGCGCGCCTGAGCCCGCTCGGCGAGGGCCTGCAGCTGCAGCTGGTGGCCCAGCCCTTCGGCGGCTTCGGCCCCGCCGTCACGCCCGGCGCGGGCCGCGCGCGCCTGCTGTGCATGCACGAGGGCCTGAGCCTGGCGACCGAGCGCGACCTCGCCGCCGAGGTGGAACATCGCCGCGCGGTGCTGGAGGCCATGCCCTTCCTGGACCCCGAGCTGCCGCCCGACCTGCCCTGGCTGCTCACCGAGCCCGAGGAGGCGCTGCGCGCGGTGGAGCTGCTGCCGGGCCTGCCCGGCATCGCCGCGCTCGACTGGCCCAAGGGCAAACCGCTGCGCGTCACCGCGCTGGCCAGCAGCGGCGTGCGCGTGCAGGTCAGCAGCGCGCGCAACTGGCTGGCCCTGCAGGGCGAGGCCCAGCTGGACGAGCAGCGCGTGCTGGGCCTGCAGGAGCTGATGCAGCTGGCGCGCGCCTCGCGCAGCCGCTATGTGCGCCTGGCCGAGGGCGAATACCTGGCATTGAGCGAGCAGCTGCGCCAGCAGCTGCGCGACCTCGACGCGCTGGCCGTGGCCAGGAAGGACCAGCTGCAGCTGCCCCCCGCCAGCGCCAGCTGGCTGGATGAAACCCTGGGCGAGATGCAGCTGGCCGGCGACGCCCCCTGGCGCGCCCGCATGGACGCGCTGGCCGCCGCCGCTGCGCTGCAGCCCGCTGTGCCAGCGGGCCTGCGCGCCGAGCTGCGGGGCTATCAAGAGGAGGGTTATGCCTGGATGGCGCGCCTGGCGGCGGCCGGCCTGGGCGCCTGCCTGGCCGACGACATGGGCCTGGGCAAGACGGTGCAGACCCTGGCGCTGCTGATCGCGCGCGCCGCCCAGGGCCCGGCCCTCGTGCTGGCGCCCACCTCGGTATGTGCGAACTGGCTGGCCGAGGGCGAGCTGTTCGCGCCGGGCCTGAACCTGGCGCTCTACGGCAGTGCGGGCGAACGCGCCGCCCAGATCGCCGCGGCCGGCCCCGGCGATGTGCTGATCGCCTCCTACGCGCTGGCGCAGAACGACGCCGAGCTGTTCGCCGCCAAGGACTGGGCCAGCCTGGTGCTGGACGAGGCCCAGGCGCTCAAGAACGCCGCCACCAAACGCGCCAAGTCGGTGGCCGAGTTCAAGGCCGGCTTCCGGCTCGCGCTCTCGGGCACGCCGGTGGAGAACCGCCTGGCCGATCTCTGGTCCATCATGCAGCTCATCAACCCGGGCCTGCTGGGCACGGCCGCGCAGTTCGCCGAGCGCTTTGCCAACCCGATCGAGCGCAAGGAGCAGCCGGACGCGGCCGCGCGCCAGCGCCTGCGCCGCCTGGTCTCGCCCTTCCTGCTGCGCCGTACCAAGGCCCAGGTGCTGCAAGACCTGCCCCCGCGCACCGAGATCGTCCACCTGGTGCAGCCCGGCGGCGAGGAGCGCAGCTTTCTCGAAGCGCTGCGTCGCGATGCCCAGGCCAGCGTGGCCGCGGCCGCTCAAGGCCAGCAGGGCGGCGGCCCCGCCATCCAGGTGCTGGCCGAGCTGATGCGCCTGCGCCGCGCCGCCTGCGATCCGCGCCTGGTGGCGCCCGAGCTGGGCCTGGTGGGCGCCAAGCTGGGCGAGTTCGAGCTGTTGGTGCGCGAGCTGGTGGACGGCGCTCACAAGGCGCTGGTGTTCAGCCAGTTCACCGATTACCTGAAGCTGCTGGCCGAGCGCCTCGACGCGATGGGCGTGCGCTACCAGTACCTCGACGGCAGCACGCCCGCGGCGGCGCGCGCCCAGCGCGTGGCGGCCTTCCAGCGCGGCGAGGGCGAGGTCTTCCTCATCAGCCTCAAGGCCGGCGGCTTCGGCCTCAACCTCACCATGGCCGACTATGTGCTGATCGTCGACCCTTGGTGGAACCCCGCCGCCGAAGACCAGGCGATGGGCCGCGCCCACCGCATGGGCCAGCAGCACCCGGTCACCGTCTACCGCCTGGTCACCGCCGGCTCGGTGGAGGAGCGCATCATCGAGCTGCACCGCGACAAGCGCGGCCTGGCCGAGGGCATTCTGGCGGGGCAGGAGGAGGCCACCGTGCTGGACGCGGCGGCGCTCTCGGCGCTCTTGATGGACAGCGACTAGGGCGGATGGCAAGATGGCCCCACCATGAGCCAGAACTTCGGCAGCGAGGCACCCCGCCCGCACAGCAACACCCACCAGCGCAAGCCCGCGCGCTATCTGGTGGTGATCGAGTCGGGCGGTTATATGGTGGCGCGGCTGTTTCTTGACGACCGCGAACTGGTGGCCGAGTTCGACGCCAGCACCGAAGAGACCGGCCACATGATCCAGGGCCTGGCGGCGAGCCACGACGCCGGCGATCCGGCATGGGACAAGGCCCTGCAAGGCCATAGCGCCGCGGAGCGCGCGGCGGCGGACGTCTACCTGCTGCCGGTTTAGGGCCTGTTAACACTACGCCAATGGGTCGCGTTGTCGGCCAGAAAGGCCGCAGGCAAGGCGCAAACCGCAGCCGGGTTGGACACCCGGCGAGGATTTGCAACGCGGCCTGCGGTCTTTCTGGCCACAACCCTGCGGGAAGACTCGTCTCAGCGGGCCACGCGTCGTTGCAACGCTGGCCCGCACGTGAGTGCGGGCGGCGCGCTGCGCCTAGCTTGGCCCGCTGAGGCGAGCCTTCGCGGCCCATCGACGTAGTGTTAACAGGCCCTAGGCCGGCAGTGCCCGACCCTTGCGCTCGCGCAGCCCCGCCAGCCGGCGTGCCAGGCCGGCGTGGCCGCTCACCAGCGCGATGCCGGCCAGCACCAGGCCGCTGCCGGCGATGAAGCCGGGGTCCAGGGCCTCGCCTAGCAGCCAGACGCCCAGCAGCACGCCGAACAGCGGCGTCAGGAAGGCGAACACGCCCAGCTGCGAGGCCAGGTAGCGGCGCAACAGCCAGCACCAGGTGAGGAAGCTGGCGAACGAGACCACCAGGCTCTGGAAGCCGAAATGCGCCCATACCAGGGCCGAGGGCTGGAACTGCCATTGCCCGCTCAGCCAGGCGCCGGGCAGCAGCAGGGCAAAGGCGCCCAGCAGTTGGTAGAGCAGGGTCTCGGTGGCGGGCGCGGCGGCCAGGGCCGAGCAGCGTATCGTCACCGTGGTGGCGCCCCAGGCCGCACCGCCCAGCAGCGCCAGCAGATCGCCCAGCGGCGCCATGCCGCCCGCCGCCGCGCCGCCATGCCGGCCGCCCAGAAAGGCCAGGGCGATGCCGGCGAAGGCCAGCAGGATGCCCATCCATTGCAGCGCCGCGAGCCGCTCCGCCGGCAGGCGCCAGTGCAGCCCCAGTGCGGCGAACAGCGGCGCGGTGTAGAGGTAGATCACCACATGCGAGGCCTGCGTCAGCTTCAGGGCCTGGGCCACCAGCAGGTATTCAAGCCCGAACAGCGCGCCGGCCAGCAGGCCCGCCCGCCAGCGCGCACGCTGTGGCGCCTCGCCGCGCCAGGCCATCAGCGCCGCCAGCAGCAGCAGGGCCACCAGCGAGCGCAGCGCCACCATCAGCATCGGGCTGGCCTGGTCGGCCACCGCCTTCAGCGAGATCTGCTGCAGGCTCCAGGTGAGGCACAGCAGGGTCATCACGCCCAGGGCGCGTGCATCGATGGGGCCGGGCGTGGCCGGGGTGCTACTGCTGCGTTTCATGCCGCGCACTGTGCCGGCGCGCTGGCGCCGCGCAAAGCGCATAATTCGACGCCAATCCATGCGTTTATCGAATCCATGCGCGATCTGCAGATCGACTGGCTGAAATGCTTTGTCGCCACCGTCGATGCCGGCTCGCTCTCGAGCGCGGCGCTGGAGGTGAGCCGCTCGCAATCGGCGGTGAGCATGCAGCTCAAGAAGCTGGAGTCGGCGCTGGGCTGCCGGCTGCTGCAGCGCGGCCCGCGGCAGCTGGAGTTGACCCACGAGGGTCAGACCTTGCTGGGCTATGCGCGCCGCATGCTGGACCTGCAGGCCGAGGCCCAGGCCGCCCTGCGCGACGAGGCGATTGCCGGCGTGGTGCGCCTGGGCGTGCCTGACGACTACGCCAGCCGCTACCTGACCCCGGTGTTGAAGCGCTTTGCGCCGCGCCATGGTGGGGTGGAGATCCAGCTGGACTGCGAGCAATCGACCTCGCTGATCCCGCGCGTGGCCAGTGGCGAGCTGGACCTGGCCCTGGTCTCGCGCGATCACGCCCGTCGCGGCACCCTGCTCTTCCACGAGCCCATGGTCTGGGTGGGCGCGCCGCAGTTCGAGGTCTGGAGCCGCAACCCACTGCCCATCGCCGTCTACGAGGAAGCCAGCCTGGGCCGGCGCAGCGCCATCCATGCGCTGGCTCTGCAGGGCCGACCCTACAAGGTGGTCTACAACAGCTCCAGCCTGGCCGGCCAGATCGCCGCGGTGGAGAGCGGCCTGGCGATCGCGGCGCTGACCCAGTGCAGCGCGCCCGCGCATCTGCAGGTGCTGGGCCTGGCCCATGGCCTGGGCCCACTGGAGCCGATGCAGGTGGCGGTCTACCGCAGCCAGGCCTCCAAGGGCTCCAAGGCGGTGGACAGCCTGCAGCGCATGCTGGTGCAGACGCTGCGGCACGCGGGCCCCTGAGGCGGGCAGGGCCGCGCGCGGCAAAGCCCTGCGCCAGCCCGGGCCGGCCGGTCTGGTGACAATGGGCCATGCCCGCGCAGCCCCAGGCCCATTCCACCGGCTCCTCCCGCCCCGCCGCCTCGCCCCCGGTGCCCGCCCTGGCCATCGTCGGCCTGGCCCTTGCCGCCATGGCCAGCGGCATCTCGCTGCGCCTCACCGACGCGCTGCTGCCGCGGCTGGCGCAGGAGTTCGCCATCACGCTGGGCCAGGCCTCGCAGGTCATCACCGTGTTCGCGGTGGCCTATGGCCTGGCGCAGCTGCTGTTCGGGCCGCTGGGCGATCGCTACGGCAAGTACCGTGTGGTCGGCTGGGCCTGCGTGGCCTCGGCCCTCACCTCGCTGGCCTGTGCGCTGGCCCAGGGCCATGCCAGCCTCTTGCTGGGGCGCCTGCTGGCCGGCGCCACCGCGGCGGCGGTGATCCCGCTGGCGATGGCCTGGATCGGCGATGTGGTGCCCTACGAGCGCCGCCAGGCCGTGCTGGCGCGCTTCCTGATTGGCCAGATCGTCGGCTTTGCGCTGGGCGTCTGGGCCGGCGGCTACACCGCCGACCACCTGGACTGGCGCACCCCCTTCTTCGCCGTGGCGGGCCTGTTCGTGCTGGTGGCCCTGGTGCTGCAATGGGTGCGACGCGGCCTGCCCGCCAGCGCCCTGGCCACCCAGCCGCAGCGCGGCCATGTGCTGGCCGGCTTGTTGCGCGAGTTCCGCGCCGTGCTGGCGGGCCCCTGGTCGCGCCTGGTGCTGCTGGCGGTGTTCTGCGAGGGCGCGGCCCTCTATGGCGCCTTCGCCTTCGTGGCCTCGCACCTGCACCAGCGCTTTGCGCTCGCGCTCTCCTTCGTGGGCGCGCTGGTGATGCTGTTCGCGCTGGGCGGCCTGGGCTTTGCGCTGGGCGCGCGCCAGCTGGTGCAGCACCTGGGCGAGACCGCGCTGGTGCGCTGGGGCTCGCTGCTGATGGCCGGCGCCCTGCTGGCCGTAGCGCTGGCGCCCAGCTGGTGGTGGGCCATGCCGGCCTGCCTGGTGATGGGCCTGGGCTTCTACATGATGCACAACACCTTGCAGACCCGCGCCACCCAGATGGCGCCCGAGCGCCGCGGCGCCGCGGTGGCCCTGTTCGCCTCCTGCTTCTTCCTCGGCCAGTCGCTCGGCGTGGGCGCGGCCGGGCTGGCGGTGGAGGCGCTGGGCACCAGCTGGCTGCTGGCCCTGGGCGCCGCGGGCGTGCTGCTGGTGGGCTGGAACTTCAACCGTCAGCGCCTGGCCCTGCAATCGCGGCTGGGGCTGCAGGCCTGAGCATCCCGCTTGCTTCAACAGCGGCTAAAGAAACACCGGAGACACCGACCATGAAGCATGCCTATCTGACCCTGCTGCTCGCCCTGCCGGCCGCCTGCATGGCCGCCAGCTTCGAGCAGCGCGAGGCCGACTGGCGCAACGGCGCCATCGTCTACCAGGTGCTGGTGGACCGCTACGTGCCCGCGGCGAATCTGGAGGCCAAGCGCGCGCTCTACCCCGCGCCCAAGCGCCTGCGCGATTGGTCGGAGCCCGCGCGGCCCGGCGTCTACCTCGCCGATGCCAAGCTCAACAGCCAGGAGCTGGACTTCTGGGGCGGCGACCTGCAAAGCCTCAGCACCAAGCTGGACTACATCCAGCAGCTGGGCGCCGACGTGCTCTACCTCAACCCCATCCACCTCGCCTACACCAACCACAAGTACGACGCCTTCGACTTCAAGGCCATCTCGCCCGAGTACGGCAGCCAGCGCGAGTTCAGGCAGCTGGCGGTGCAGGTGCATCAGCGCGGCATGAAGCTGGTGCTGGACGGCGTGTTCAACCACATGGGCCGCAACGCGCCCAAGTTCCAGGAGGCCTTCAACAACCCCAAGAGCCGCTGGCGCGACTGGTTTGCGATCGGCCCGCAGTACGAGGGCGGCGCGCGCGTCTGGACGGGCTTCCAGAACCTGCCAGAGCTCAATCTCGAGAACCCCGCGGTGCGCCACTACCTCTATGGCGCACCCGACTCGGTGGTGCGCAGCTATCTGCGCGACGGCGCCGATGGCTGGCGCCTGGACACCGCCTTCGAGCTGGGCCACCGCTACCTGCGCGAGCTCACCGACGCAGCGCACCAGCAGAAGCCCGGCTCGCTGGTGGTGGGCGAGATCGTCAACTACCCGGGCGAATGGCTCAAGTCCATCGACGCGGTGATGAACTTCGGCCTGCGCCAGATCGTGCTGGGCCTGGCCGGCGGCGAGCTTTCCGCCCCCAAGGCCGCGCGCATGACCGAGCGCCTGGTGCGCGATGCCGGCATCGAGCCCATGCTGAAGTCCTGGATGGTGATCGACAACCACGACATCCCGCGCATCGCCAACCAGTTCCCCGATGCCGCCCAGCGCCGCATGGTGCAGGCCCTGCAGTTCACCCTGCCCGGCGCGCCCAATATCTACTACGGCGCCGAGCTGGGCATGACGGGCGGCCCCGACCCCGAGAACCGCAGCCCGATGCGCTGGGAGCTGCTGCGCGCCGACAACCCCGAGCTGCTGTGGATGAAGCAGCTGGTGGCGCTGCGCAAGCAGCAGCGCGCGCTGCGCGTCGGCGACTTCCGCCTGGTGGAGGCCGAGCAGCTGTTCGCCTTCGAGCGCTACACCGATCGCGCGCTCGACACCATGGTGGTGCTGGCCAACCCCAGGGCCGAGCCCGTCACCGAGCGGGTGATGATCGCCAACGCCCATCTGATGGACGACACCCCGATGGTCGACGCGCTCGGCCAACCCGGCGCCGCGGCGCTGGGCACGGTGAGCGCCGGCTTTCTCACCGTCACCGTACCGGCTCGCACCACCCTGGTGCTGCGCCCCATGGAGCGCGAGCTGGGCGGCTACAGCCGCTACAAGCGGGTGCGCTGAGGGGCGGAGCGGCGGCCGGGCGCGGCCGGCTATTACGTTTGTTTCATGTGGCGGCTCTCAGTCGCTGCCGGGTGTGGCCGAAATGCAGTCATGGCCCCCAGCGCAACATGAAGGAGTACGCATCATGATGACGAGCAGCGCCCTGTCGCCCTACCGCAGCACCAGTACCAGCGTCAGTACCAGCACCGAAGGGAGCGGCACCCCGAGCCGCATCAGCACGGCCAACAACCGGCCGCTGAACCGCCTCAGCGCCGAGCAGCTGTTTGGCCGACTCGACCGCGACGCCAAGGGCTATCTCGAGGCCACGGATTTCGTGCGCATCTCGCCGGCCGGCGCGCGCGCCGCCGCGGCCGCCCATGCCAAGCAGAACGAGCGCGCGCAGCAGCTCTTCGAGCGCATGGATGCCGATGGCGACGGCCAGCTCAGCGAAGCCGAGTTCAAGGCGGCCCTGGCCTCCATGGTCGCCGCCGAGAGCCATGGCAAGGCCAAGGGCGTTGCCAAGTTCAAGGGCGAGACCGAGGCCGCGCCGCCACCGCCGGCACCGGAGCCCGCACCCGCGCCCGCACCTGCAGAGGCCGCCGCCGCAGGCAGCAGCAGCACGAGCCCCAACCCCGAGGTGACGGCTGCGCTGCAGGCCTACGCCAGCGTGGCCAGCGCCAGCTGAATTGCGCCGTGCTTGGCGAGGCGCCCGCCCGGGCACAGAATGCCCTGGCGGGCGGTCTTGCCCGCGCGCTTCGATCGTGAGGCAGGACGATGACGACGGCGGCCAAGCATCCGATGTCTTTCTTTCACCCCGGCATGCGGCAGCTGCAGGAGGCGCGCGACACCCGCGCCATCGCCGACCGCCTCGAGCAGGTCACCCTGCGCAGCGCCTTCACCGACGAAGACCGCGCCTTCATCCAGCGCTGCGCGATGTTCTTCATCGCCAGCGCCGACGCCGAGGGCCACCCCGATTGCTCCTACAAGGGCGGGCTACCCGGCTTTGTGCGCGTCCTCGACGATCACACCCTGGCCGTGCCCGACTACGACGGCAACGGCATGTACCGCAGCTGGGGCAATGTGCTGCTGAATCCCCATGTCGGCCTGCTGTTCGTGGACTTCGAGACGCCCAAGCGCCTGCGCGTCAACGGCACCGCGCAGGTCTGCATGGACGACCCCTTGTGCGCGGAATGCCCGGGCGCGGTGTTGATGGTGCGCATCACGGCCACGCGCATCTTTCCCAACTGCCCGCGCTACCTGCACAAGCTGCAATGGGTCGAGCCCTCGGTGTACGCGCCGCGGCCCGGCTACAGCCCGCCGGTGCCGGCGTGGAAGAGCTTCGATGCCTTCCGCGATGCGCTGCCGGCGCGCGACCGGCTGGATGATGGCAAGCCTTGACGAGCGGAGCGGACGCATCATGACGACCTTGAATGGCAGCTGCCTCTGCGGCGCGGTGGCATGGACCCTGGCCGGCCAGCCCGAGGGCGCCACCGCCTGCAACTGCACCGCCTGCCGCCGCTATGGCGTGCTCTGGGCCTATGGCCATGAGAACGAGGACATCCATGTCAGCGGCGCGACCCGGCCCTTCGTGCGCGGCAAGGCGCTGGAGTTCCACTTCTGCCCGCAATGCGGCTGCATCGCCTTCTGGCGCGGGCTGCGGCTCGACGAGCAGGGCCGCCGCCGCATGGCGGTGAACCTGCGCCTGTGCGAGCCGGAGGCGGTGGCCCGCATCCCCATCGACCACTTTGATGGGCTGGACACGTTTGACGACCTGCCGCGCGATGGGCGCTGTGTGGGCGACTATTGGTTCTGACGCATGTCTATTGGCGCAAGCCTTGCCTTCGACGCAGAATGCCTAGCCATCGCATTGAATGACTAGGAGTCATCCCCATGCCCGACGCGCCCGCCCCCAAGGTCAAAGGTCCCGCCTCCTACTTCCCGTCCATCGAGAAGACCTACGGGCAGCCGATCGAGCATTGGCTGAGCGTGCTGCGCGCCGCCGGCGGCCTCAAGCACATGGAGCTGGTGAACCTGCTGAAGACCGAGCACAAGCTGGGGCATGGCCACGCCAACGCCTTGGTGGCGCACCATCTGGCGTCTTCCCGGTCTTAGCCAGGCCGCATGAACCAAGCCCGCGCGTCTTTCTCTTTTGCAGCGCTTTGCCTGTGGCCGCTGCTGGCCGCCGGCGCGGCCGCGGCCGACGAGCAGCAGCTGCTGCAGCAGCAACAGCAGCGCTGCCCCGCCGAGCTGCGCGTGGGCGTGCTGGACTACGAGCTGGCGCCGCTGCTGCTGGGCAAGGATAAATCGGCGCCGCCCGCCGGCAAGCTGATCGACTGGATACGCCAGGCCGTGAGCAGGAGCGGCTGCACGCCAAGGCTGCAGCTGCAGCGTTTTCCCATCACGCGCGGCCGTGAACTGCTCTTGCGCAACGAGATCGATATCTGGGGCGTGGCCTTCCCGGGCGTCGAACTGCTGGCCATCAGCGCGCTGCCCATGCAACAGGACGGTCAGGTCGACCCGCAGCTGGGTTTCTATCTCTCCAGCTACTCGCTCTACGCGGACGCCCTGAGCTCGCAGCAGATCAGCTGGGACGGCCAGACCCTGCGCGGCCCCGAGGACATGCGCGTTGGCGTGGCACCGGTGCCGGCACTGCGGGCGCTGGTGGCCGAACGCAACTGGACGGCCGAGAACGGCCTGGACACGCAGAACGTGCTCAACAAGCTCGTGCAGGGCCGCAGCGCCGTGGCCATCCTGCCCGACATGCTGGTGGCCACCCAGCCCGCTGAGGTGGCGGCACGCCTGCGCAAGCTCTCACCGCCGGTGCTGACGAGTTGGTACTACTCCCCCATCAGCAAGGACCTGTTCGCCCGCCACCCGGCCTTTGTGCGCAGCTTCTGGCTGGAGATGTGCAAGGCGGGGCGGGCGGAGCAGAGGAGCAGGGTGGGGTGCAGGGAGTAGCCTGGTGCCTGGGGAGGGCCGACCTTCCTGCTGCTCCTGTAGATTTCCGCAAAGCCAGCATGCCCGTCTAGATAACTGGGCAGCTCAGGGTTTTTGCCACCGTCAAATCGGGGGAGCAGCAAAGAAATGTTGACGAACCCAGGCACGTCACTCGTGGCACCAAGCTAGCATGCCGGCCAGAAATATGGATCACCCAAGTGTTGAGGCCAGGGGGAAGAATGAGCATGCATCTATACGGCCGGCTTGCGCTGACGGCCACGCTTGTTGTGACGGGCAGCATGGCATCGGCCGCTACGTACAGCACAACGTTGCTGGACACATTGGGCGGAAGCTTCAGTTCTGCTGCAGCCATCAACAACGCGGGGCAGATAGTCGGCGTCGCGTATACCCCTGGCAATGTCGAGCGGCGCGCCACCCGGTGGAGTGGTTCGTCTGCGATCGACCTTGGCACGCTAGGCGGCACGGATAGTTGGGCGACCGACATCAATGACGCCGGCCAGGTCGTAGGTGCAGCATTCCTCACTGGCAATACTGGGCAGCGGGCCACGCTTTGGAACGGTACGCAGGCGACAGATCTCGGCGTCTTGGGCGGCGCTAGCTCAAGCCTTGCCTACGCGATCAACAACGCCGGGCAGGTCGTGGGCTCTTCCTATATTGCGCCGTTTGCACCGCGGCATGCAGTTGTCTGGAACGGGGCCACGATCACCGATCTTGGGTCCTTTTCAGGACCAGCCGGCAACAGCTGGGCGACGGGTATTAATGACCTTGGGCAAATCGTAGGTGGAGCAAGCGGAGGGGGCAGTCCGTACGGAGCATTCGTCTGGAACGGCGGTGCTGCCAGCTTCCTTAGCGTGGACCTGAGCGAGCAGGCCAAGGCCATCAACAATCTGGGGCAGGTCACGGGTGTTACCTATCTGCTTGGCGACGGCACTTTGCATGGGGTCGTCTGGAGTGGCGCCGCGACCATTGATTTGCCGCCGCTCGCTGGGATGACTCTTAGCCGAGGCAACGCAATCAACAATGCCGGCCAAGTCGTCGGTGACTCCGAAGGCATCAACATGCCCGGGCGGGCGACCCTGTGGGTTGATTCGAAAGCTATCGACTTGAACACCTTCCTCGATCCTGCTTTAGCTAGCGCGGGATGGGTGCTGGAAACAGCCAACGGCATAAACGACAGCGGATCCGTGGTCGGTCGTGCCCGCAATGTGTTGACTGAACAGTATCGAGGCTATCTGCTGGCGGTGACGGCCGTTCCCGAACCCAGCGCCTACGTCTTGATGCTCTTGGGTCTGGCAGGCTTGGCTTTGCTCGCTCGCAACGGCCGCCTGGCTGGCGAGGGCTGTGCCAAGCCTTGAGCCCTGACGACAAGTGGCTGAACTGGATGGACTGGATCGGCTCTGGTGTGCGCCCGTTGCTTTAGGGTGAGCTGCTGCCCCGCTTAGTCTGAGGCGCGTACGTTGGCCGTCCGACGTGAAACTGCCAAGCGACTTTGTCGTACATGTATGGCGCCAGCAGTCTCAAGCGATCACAAACTCACGACCGAAAACCTGATCTGCCCAAACCTCCCCCGCCCATCCATCGCCGTCAGCGTCTGCTCCCCACTGCGCGACAACTCCAATAGCAACGGCGCCCCCGCCTTCTCGCTCTGCCCCACCAGCTGCCCATTCAGCAGCCAGGTTAGCCCTTCCTGCGCGCCCACCGCTTGCAGCTTGAGGGCAATGCGGTGCTGACCCGGCGCGGGGCGCAGCTGGCTGCCCGGCTCGAGGCCGACGATGCGCAAGGCGTCGCCGCGTGGGGCGCGCGGCGCGCAGCCGGGCCCCCAGGGCCAGCGCTCTTGAGGGCTGCGCTGGGCGGGTTCGATCCAGGGTTGCAGCAGGGCGGGCCAGCGGGCCAGTTCCACGCGCTCGGGGCTGGCCTGCGCGGCCGCCGCGCAATCGGGGCGCAAGCGCTGCTGGCGGTGCGCATCCACCCAGGCCACCTCGATCAGGCTGCCGGGTTGCAGGCGGTCGGGCAAGGTGGGCGGGGTGGCGCCTTCGAGGGTCCAGGCCAGGCGGCGTTGCAGGCAATGGGCGGGCGCGGTGCTCGCCTCGGCCAGGCCCAGGGGCCAGCAGATGGGCACGGGCTTGACGCTGGCGGGCACGTGGCGCGGGGCCAGTTGTTGCGGGCCCAGGGCCGCGGCGAGGTCGCGCAGCAGCGGGGCTGAACTGTTGGCGCCGAAGTGGCCGGGGTTGGGCGTGCCGTCGGGGCGGCCCATCCAGATGCCCAGGGTGTAGCGGTCGGTCACGCCCACCGCCCAGGCATCGCGGAAACCAAAGCTGGTGCCGGTCTTCCAGGCGATGCGCTGCTCGCTCTCGCGGAAGGGCGCGCCGGGGCGGCCGCCGCTCTCCAGGATCTCGCGCACGATGTAGGCGGCGCCTTCGCTCATCAGGCGCGTTTCCACCAGCGGCTGCTCGGCGCGCAGGCGCGGTTTACCGGCCACGCCGCCGCGCGCCAGCGCGGTGTAGGCGCCCACCAGTTCCTCCAGATTGGTGCTGCCGCCGCCCAGGATCAGGCTCAGGTTGGGGCTGGCATTGGCGGGCAGGCGCAGGCGCAGGCCGGCCTGGCGCAGCTGCGCGGCAAAGCGCTCGGGACCGAGGCGCTCCAGCAGGTCCACCGCCGGCACATTGAGCGAGCGCTGCAAGGCCTCCGACACGCTCACCGGGCCGGAGAAATCGGCCTGGAAGTTGCCGGGCGCATAACCGCCGAAGTTCTGCGGCGCGTCGATCAGCAGGCTCTCGGAATGGATCAGGCCCTGGTCCAGCGCCATCGCGTACAGAAAGGGCTTGAGCGTGGAGCCGGGCGAGCGCAGGCCGCGCACCATGTCCACATGCGCGGCGCGGCGCAGGTCGGAGAAGTCGGCCGAGCCGGCGTAGCCGCGCACTTGCAGGGTCTGGTTCTCCACCACCAGGGCGGCGATCGAGACCTTCTCGGGCAGGGTGTTGAGGCGGTCCAGCAGCACCTGCTCCAGGCGCGCCTGCAGGCCGGCGTCGAGCGTGCTGCGTATCACCGAGCCGGGTGGCTGCGTGCCCTGCCTGGCCTCCTGCCGCAGCCGCTCGGCCGCCAGCGGGGCCAGCCATTGGGCGCGCAGCGGCGGGGCGAACACGCGCTCGAGCTTGGCGTCGGCCATGCTGGCGGCGTCCCACACGCCCAGGGTCTGCATGCGGGTGAGCACCTTGTCGCGCGCGGCCTGGGCGCGCGCCGGGGCGCGGTCGGGGCGCAGCTGCGAGGGCGATTGCGGCAGCGCGGTGAGCAGGGCCGCCTCGGCCTGCGAGAGCTCGCGCGCCGGCTTGCCCAGGTAGCCGCGCGCAGCCATCTCCACGCCCTCCACCATGCCGCCCATGGGCGCGTGGTTGAGGTAGAGCGTGAGGATCTCGTCCTTGCTGAGGTGCAGCTCCAGCTGCAGGGCGCGCAGGATCTGGCGCAGCTTGGCTGAGAGGCTGCGGCCGGCGGCGCGGCGGTCCAGCAGGCGTGCCACTTGCATGGTGAGGGTGGAGCCGCCCGAGACGATGCGGCCATGCCTTGCCCATTGCCAGGCGGCCCGGCCCAGCGCCCAGGGGTTCACGCCCGGGTGCACGCGGAACCAGCGGTCTTCGTAATGCTGCAGGGTCTGCAGATAGAGCGGCGACACCTCGGCCAGCGTGATGGCATGGCGCAGTGCGCCGTCCTCGCTGGCCCAGGCGCGCAGCGGCGTGCCATCCTCGGCCAGCACCACCAGGGTGGACTGGCCGGCGCCGCTGGGGTCAGGCCTTGCCCCGGGTGGCAATGGGAAGACAAACAGGTCCAGCGCGGCGATGAGCAGGGCCGGCACGGCCAGGGCGAGGGCCAGGCGGTGCCAGCGGGTGAGCTTGTTCATGCGCAGAGGTGGCGAGCGGCAAATCCCTGGGCGGGTGGCCGCGGCGGCCAGGCTGCGCAGGCCCTCGCGCTGCTCGGGCTTCCCTGCGGTGCTCGGGCCTTGCGGCCTGGCGCACAACTCACTGCGCTCGCCTGCAGCTCGCTGCGTTCAGACAAAGTGCGCCAATCCAGCGCTTGAGGCGCGCGAGTACGCGCGCGGCCGCAAGGCCCTGTGCGCCTCGGCAGCGCAAATGGCCGCCGCGGCCACCCGCCCAGGGCTTTGCCAACACCTGTGGTGGCGCGCGCCCTTCGTGCCTGCCGACCTGGGCCGCGGCGCAAACAGCCCATCAACTCATTACGGAACCGCACGCTTGTCCACCACCGTGATCTCGCCCTCCGCCTTGCCGATGCCGCGGATCTCGGGGCGGTACATGTCTTCGGCGTAGGGCGCCGGCACCACGTAGCGGCCTGGGGTCACGGCGCGCACCAGGTAGAACAGCTCCAGGCGGCTGCCGTCGAGCTTGGCGGCGGCCACGAAGCGGTCGTCGCGGTACTCGGTGTGGACGATGCGCGCGTTGGCGTTGGCGGCCGCGATGTTCGTGCCCTCCACCGTGAACTCGCCGGCCTGCGGGCCCTGGCTGAGGTTGAGGTTCTCGACCTCGAAGCCGGCCGGGATGCGGTCCACCACCAGGCCGTCCTTGATGGCCTGCTTGTTGGCTTGCACGCGCAGGCGCACGATCAGCATGTCGCCGGTGTTGAAAGTACGCGCGCTCACCGGCTTGCCATCGGTGCTGAAGAGGGCGCGCTCGATGCTGATGCGATCTTCCTGCGCGGCCGGCAACTTGACCGGGTAGCCCTGCGCCGCCACCTCCACAAACACCGTGCCGGCGCCCTCGTTCTTCAGGCTCACGCCGGCCTTGAGCTTGGCGGGTTCGATGGCTTGCTGCTGCGTGCCACTGCCGGCCCAGGCGGTGCTGGCGCTGCTGCCCTGGGTGAGGCTGGCCTTCCAGCCCTTCTCATTCGCGCTGGCCGCACCCATGGCGCTGTTGGCGGCCAGGAAGAGTGCCAGGCGCTCCTGGGTGGAGAAGTAGCGGCGGCGGTCGAAGTCGCCGGCCAGGTCGAACAGCAGGCCCTCGCGGCGCTCGTGCACGATCTGGTGGCGCTGCAGCAGGGCATAGCCCAGGGCCAGGTCGCGCACCTTGGAGCCGTAGTCGCCCAGCCACTCGCCCCACCACCAGCCGCTACCCTCGCTCTGCTCGGGCTGCAGGCCGTAGGCGGCCTTCATGGCATCGTCCAGCGCCACCTTGGCGCGCGCCTCGTCGCCCATCAGCTTGAGCGCCAGGCCCAGGTGGATCAGCGGCAGCGGCGAGCGCGCATTGCCGCGGTAGCTTTCGTGCAGGGTGCGCAGCGTGGCCAGCGGCGCCTTCTGCTCGCGCGCCAGGATGTAGCCGGCATGCGCGGCCTCGGCAAAGCGCTGGTGCGCCATGCGCAGCAGCTCCACCTCGCGGTAGTCGCTCAGGCGGCCGTTGGCATCGCGCTTGAAGGCCTTGGGCGGCTGGGTCTGGAAGGCCGGCGCGCGCTGGAACTGCTCGGTGAGCGCCTCCAGGCTGCGCTTGAGCATGGTCTCGGGCACGTTGAAGCCGCCGTCGCGCGCGTCCTGCAGGAAGCCGGTGACATAGGCGCTCAGCCAGGCCTCGTAGGGGCTGGAGGCGGCCCAGAGCCCGAAGCCGCCCTTGGGCTGCTGCATGCCCGAGAGGCGCGCGAAGGCGCCGTCCAGGCGCTTGGCGCGCTCTTCACGGCTGATGGGGCTCATGCCGAAGCGCTTGGCGGCGTCCTCGTCGATGAACACCAGGGGATAGGCGCTGCTGGTGGTCTGCTCCAGGCAGCCGTAGGGATACATCAAGAGCTCGCGCACCTGGGCCCGCACGTCGATGGGCGGCTTGTCGGAGACGGCCAGGCTGAGCGCGGCCGAGCCGGCCCAGTAGGCATCCAGCAGCGTGGGCTCCAGCTTCATGCTGGCGCCCGGCTCCAGGCGCACGCGGCGGATCTCGCGCGTCAGCGGCGTGGTGGGCTGCACCTGCAGCGCCGCCTCGCGCACCAGCTTGAGCGAAGCGCCGGCCGTGACGGTGAGCTTGAGCGGCGCCAGGCCCCAGGCATCGGTGGCCTCGGCCTGGAAGCGCAGCACCTTGCGCTGCTTGTCGGCCAGCTTGATGGGTTCGGGCGTGCCGGTGATCTTGAGCGGCGCGCCGGCCTCCAGCTGCACCTTGACCTCCTGCGTGGCGCCGCTGAGGTTGGTCACGTCCAGCGCGATGCTGGCCTTGTCGCCCGGGGCGATGAAGCGCGGCATGGCCAGCTCGGCCACCAGGGGCGCGGCAATCACGCTCTCGGCCTGGGCGCTGCCATAGCTGTCCGCGCTGCTCACCACCGCCATCAGGCGCAGCGTGCCGTTGAAGTCCGGCAGCTTGAGGTTCAGCCTGGCCTCGCCCTTGGCGTCCAGCTGCACCGGGCCGCTGAACAGGTCCACCAGCAAGACCTTGCGCGGCATGCTCTGGGTGTCGCGCTTGCCGGCGTCGCCGCCGAAGCGCTGCTTGGCCTGGCCGCCCTCCATCTTCTCGATCAGCTTGCCGTAGAGGTCCAGCATGTCGGCGCCGTAGCGGTGCTTGCCGAAGAAGAAGTCCACCGGGTCGGGGGTCTTGTAGCGGGTGATGTTGAGGATGCCCACGTCCACCGCCGAGACGGTGACGATGGCCGGCTTGCCCGCGAGCGCAGGCGCCTTCACCAGCACGGGCAGCTGGCTGTCGGGCGTGGCCTTGGCCGGCGCCTGCAGCTCCAGCTTGACCTTGCGCTCCTCGCGGTAGAGCGGCAGGTGTACCAGGCCCAGCGCACGCGCGGGGGTGACGCGGTCGCCCTGGCTGCCGGGGCGGAAGGCGGCCACGGTGATGTAGAGGTCGTGGCGCTGCCAGTCGGCAGACACGGGAATCTCCACCTCGGTGCCCTTGGCGCTCACGCTCAGGCGCTTGGCGTAGAGCACGCGGTCGCCCTCCACGGTGAGCAGGGCCTCGCCATCGTGCGGCGGCTTGATGCTGAGCTTGGCCAGGGCGCCGGGCTTGAAGGGCGCGCCCTGCAGCTTGAGCTGCACGCGGTCGGGGCGGTTGCCCATGTCGTCGGCGTCCTGCGCGCCCCAGCCGGCGTAGAAGGCGTAGCGCAGCGTCTGCTGGGTGGCCGGGTCGCTGATCTCCAGGCGGTAGCGGCCCCAGCGCACCGGCAGGGCCAGCTTGCTGCGCGCATCCAGCTTGATGCTGCGCGCCTCCACCACTTCCTCGCTGGTGTTGTAGCCGGAGTTCCAGCCGCGGCCGTCGTCATAGCGCCAGTACCACTGGCGCTCCTCGTAAATCAGCTTGAGTGACAGAGGTTCCTTGGCGGGCTTGAAGTTGCCGGCCGCATCCACGCGCGTGAGCTCGAACTCGGCCAGCGCGCCCTCCTGGGCGACGTTGCGATCGAACATGGGGCGGACGGCCAGCAGCTCGGCGGCGGGCCACCAGCTGCGCTCGATCGAGCGCACCACCGGCCGGCCGCCCGACTCCAGCAGGCTGAAGCTGCCGCGCACCAGCATGGGCGAGTGGCGCTCGCCCAGCTTGGGCGCCAGCTGCAGCTCGGCATTGCCCTTCTCGTCCAGCTCCTGGTCGCCCAGGTCTTCACGGAAACGCTGCTTGTCGTCGGCAAAGTCGCCGAACAGGAAGCCGGGCAGCTTCTGCGCCAGCGGGTTGAGCTGGCGCTCGGCATAGACGCTGGCCTGCAGGCGGTTGCCGGCGGCGGGGGCGCCGTAGAGATAGTCGCCCTGCACCTGCACGTCCAGCGCGGTGTCGCCGCGCATCACGCCCTCGGCGGCCTTGAGTTCCAGCTTCATGCGCTCGGGCAGAAACTCCTCGACCTTGAAGCTCCATTGCGCGTCCGGCTGCTTGGCGGCCGGGTCCACGCGGGCCTGCAGGGTCCAGCCGCCGGTGGGGGCATCGGCGGGCAGGGTCAGGGCTTGCTGGTAGTAGGCGGCGCCCGTCGCGCCGGGCTTGACCAGCTGGTTCACCAGGCTGCTGCCATCGGGCTTCTTGAGCGTGAGGGTCAGCGGCAGGGGTTTGGCCGGCGCGCGGCCGTCGGCGTCGCGCGCCAGCACCGAGACCTGGAACGATTCGCCCGGCCGGTACAGATCGCGCCCGGCATAGATGAAGAGCTTGTGGTTGCGCGAGGCATGGCCGGTGGCGTCGAACTCCGAGAGATCCAGCGCCGGGTCGCGCAGCGCCAGCACCGCCATTTCCTTGTTGCCGCGCCTGGCCAGCAGCGCGCGCGCCTTGTCGCTGCGGCCCTTGAAGACGGCATGGCCATCGCCATCGCTCTGCGCCTGGCCCAGGGCCTTGCCCTGCTCGTCCACCAGGGTGAGCTCGATGCCGCTGAGCGAGCGCCCGCTCTTCAGCGAGGTGGCGAACACGTCCAGCTGCTCGGTGTGCCGCCGCACATGCAGGCCGATGTCGGTGACGTAGTAATGCGTGACCTGGTAGTCCCAGCCAAAGCGGCCGGGCTGGCTCATCACCGCCACATAGATCCCGGGCTCCTGCAGCTCCTTGATGCGCTCCACCGGCAGGTAGCTGACGTTGCGGCGGTTCGGCCGCGCATCGGTGGCGAAGCGGCCGATGTAGACGCTGTCGGACATCTCGCGCAGCTGGTCGAGGATGTAGCCGCCCACCTGGCCCTTGAGCCGGCGCGCGCCGTCGTCCCAGTAATAGCCGCCCTCGTACTCGCCACCTTCTTCGTCGCTCTGCTGCGCGCGGCGTTGTTCCTCGCGCCGGCCGCCCACCTGCTCCAGAAAGCGCGGCAGGGCCTCGGGCTTGATGCGCAGGAACTGCAGGTCCACCTCGGGCGTGTTCACGCTCACCACCGGCAGGCCGCCGTTCTGCTCGGCCGGCAGCACCACGCCGCGGCTGGCGAAGTAGAAGCTGGTGGGCATGGCTTCGCTCAGCAGCTCGCAGCTCTGCGGCGTGGCCAGCTTGGCGCCCGACTTGGCGGCCAGCCCGGCGTTCAGCGTGACGCGGTATTTGCGCTCCGGCGTCACATAGGGCAGGTAGAGCACGCGCGGGTTGTCGCCCAGCACCCAGCGCGCTTCCAGCGGCTTCGCGTCCTCGGGCTTGCCGTCCTTGGCGCCCTCGCTGGCCTTCAGCAGGGCGCCGAAGTCCTGGCGGCGGTCCAGCGCCTGGGTGAAGCTCACCGCGATGGCGGGCGAGCCGTCGAACATGCGCGCCTTGCATTCGCTGAAGGCAAAGGCGGCCTGCTCGCCGCCGATCTCGGCGCTGCTGCCTAACTCGTTGACGCCGCGGCCTTGCCATGCCTGCCAGCCGAACCAGCCTGCCGCCGCCGCACCCGCCACTGCCAGGGCCGCGAGCCCGAACTTGATTGCCGTCGTCGCCTTTGCCGCCATGCCTGTCGCTCCCCGAATTTCGGGGCAGTGTATGCCAGGCTATGTGTCGGATAGCGGCAGTTGACGGGCCGATTCGAAGCGCCGCCGCTGGCCGTTCAGGGGGTCGGTGAACGCGACGCTGCGCGCCAGCAGGCACAGCGGCTCGCGGTAGTCGGGCTCGGCCTGCTCGGGCTGCAGCTGGGGGTAGATGCGGTCGCCGCGGATGGGCAGGCCCAGCGCGCACATCTGCGCGCGCAGCTGGTGCTTCTGGCCGGTGCTGGGGCGCAGCTCATAGCGGGCCCAGGCCTCGCCCAGGCGCTCGATCAGGGCGATCCCGGTCTCGGCATTCGGCTCGCCGGCCACTTCCTGCATCTGCATGAAGGCCTCGGCGCGCTCCTGCAGGCGGCTGCGGTAGCAGAGCGGCAGCGGCAGCCGCAGCTCGGCGCGCCAGGGTGCGATCGCCTCGTAGACCTTCTCGACGCTGCGCTCGCGGAACAGGCGCTGGTAGGCGTCGCGGCTCTCGGGGCGGATGGCAAACAGCGTCAGGCCGGCGGTCTCGCGGTCCAGCCGGTGCACCGGCGTGAGCGTGGCGATGCCGGTGCGGCGCTTCAGCCGCGTCAGCAGGGTCTGCTGCACATAACGCCCCTTGGGCGTGACCGGCAGGAAATGCGGCTTGTCGGCCACCAGCAGCTCGTCATCCTGGAACAGGATCTGTTCTTCGAAGGGGATCTCATGCTCCTGGGCCAGCCAGCGCCAGTAGTAGACGCGGCGCCCGGCGCGGTAGGGGGCCTCGGGGGGCAAGACCTGGCCCCGGTCGTCCAGCACCTCGCCGGCCGCCATGCGGGCCTGCCAGTCCCTGCGACTTACCAGGCTCAGGCGCTCGGCGATGAAGTCCAGCAGCAGCGGCCAGGGGCCGGCCGGGCAGGCCAGGGCGCTGGCGCTGACGCCCTCGCGCAGGGGCAGGTCCAGCTTTTGTGGGCGACTCACGAGCGGCGCTTAGTCGATCTGCGGCCCGGCCTTGGCGCGCTCGTCCATATAGCGGTTGATGCGCTGGCGATCGGCCTCGTCGAGCTGATCGCCGCGCCAGGCGCGTAGCCAGGCCTCGCGGTTGGGGTCCTGGGCGAGCCGGCGTACCGCGGCGTCGATCGCCTCGATCTGCCTGCGGCCCTCGGGGTTGCGGCTGCAGGCCACGGTGGCCACCATGGTGCTGCGCGCCTCGGCCAGCGGGATCTTCACCAGCTCGCCCTGGGCCTCGTTGGCCTTCAGGTACTCGTCCACCACCGAGGGGTATTCGAGCGTGTAGTCCATGCGGCGCAGGCGCAGCATGGCCAGCACCTGCATATTGCGCGCGGCGCTGGCGGTCTTGGGCGCGCGGCTGCCCTGGGCCTGCAGGATCGCATCGATGCGCGGGCCGAAGCTGCGGTCGCGCGGCAGCAGGCCCGTCAGGTCGCCACGCTGCAGCAGCTCGGCCAGTTGCAGGGGCTGGCCCATGCCCTCCAGGCGCGCCAGCGTGTCGCGGTGCACGATCACATGGATCTGGCGCGAGAACAGCGCCGGATGGGTGTGCGTGAAGTACAGCCAGCCCAGGCGCTCGGGCGTGCGCACATGCAGCACCGAGCACATCGTCTGGCCCTGGCGCACCAGGGTTTCGAAGCGCGGCAGGCTGGCGTCGAGAAACTCATGCTGGAACTGCGGCATGCGCGCGATCAGCATGCGCAGCATGCCGTCCAGCTCGCCATGGCCGAGGTCGGCGGGTTTTTGCGGCGGGCGCCCGTCTACATAGTTGAAATGCGGGGGCAGGTCCTGCGCCAGCCAGCGCACCGTGTCGCCCCCCTGGGCGAAGGCTCCGCCCGCCAAGCAGGTGACTGCCAGTGCGGTGAGGGCCTTGCCGATGAGGGCGCGCATGGGCCTAGGGCCTGTTCACACTACGTTTGCCCGTGCGAACGGGGCTGGCAGGGCCCAGGTCTAGGCGGACGACGCAGCCCAGGCTGGCTGCCTGGGCAAGGAGTTCAACGACGAGATGGGCCCTGCCAACCCCGTTCCCTTCGGGTTGCCACCAGAAAAGCCGTGCACGTCGTTGCAAAGCCTCGCCGGGGGAGTGACCCCGGCTTCGGTTTGCGCCTAGTTCACGGCTTTTCTGGTGGCAACGCATCGTGCAAACGTAGTGTGAACAGGCCCTAGTCGCCTTCGACCCACTCGATGCGCGCACCCAGCGAGCAGATGTTCTCGACGAAATGCGGATGCGCGCGGCGGATCGGCGCGGCATGGCGTATCACCGAGCGGCCCGGGATGCTGGCCGCCACCATCAAGAGCGCGATGGCCACGCGGATGATGTAGGGGCTTTCGACCTCGGCCGCATGCAGGGGCTTGCCGCCGAAGGTGACCATGCGGTGCGGATCGGAGAGGAAGGCATGGGCGCCGAACTTGGAGAGTTCGCTGGTCCAGCCCATCGCGCCGTCGTAGATCTTGTTCCAGAACATCACGCTGCCCTCGGCCTTCACGCCCAGGGCCACGAAGATGGGCAGCAGGTCCACCGGCAGATAGGGCCAGGGGGCGGCCTCGACCTTTTGCAGGATGTTGCGGGTGAAGGGTTCCTTGACCTTGAGCGCGCCGGTGGTGATGGCGCGCGACCAGCCGTCCTTGTGCTCGATGCGGACGCCGAACTTGGCAAAGGTGCGGTCGATCAGCGGGAACTGCTCGGGTTGCGAGTTCTTCACCTGCACGTCGCCGCCGGTGATGGCGCCCAGCGCCAGGAAGGTGACGATCTCGTGGAAGTCTTCGGCAAAGGTGAAGTCGCCGCCGCCGAGCTTCTCGACGCCGCTGATCTTCAGGCGCGAGGTGCCCAGACCCTCCAGCTTGGCGCCGAGCATCTGCATGAAGGCGCAGAACTCCTGCACATGCGGCTCGCTGGCGGCGTTCATCAGCGTGGAGGTGCCCTCGGCCAGCGCGGCGCAGAGCACGAAGTTCTCGGTGGTGGTGACCGAGGCGTAGTCGGTCCAGTGGTCGTTGGCGCGCAGCCGGCCCGGCACGTTCAGCAGCAGGCCGTCGCTCTGACGCTCCACCACCGCGCCAAAGCGCTCGAACACCTCCACATGCGGGTCGATCTCGCGCGCGCCCAGGGTGCAGCCCTTCACATCGTCCTCGATGCGCGCCGCGCCGAAGCGCGCCATCAGGCCCGGCACCAGCATGATGCTGGAGCGCATTTCCTCGGGCAGGCGGTCGCTGGCCGGGTCGAAATGCGTGCTCTTGTGGTGCACGTCGAGGATGCCGGTCTGGAAGTCCACCTCCACCGAGCTGCCCAGGCTGCGGAACA
This sequence comes from Paucibacter sediminis, assembly GCF_030254645.1. Taxonomy (NCBI): domain Bacteria; kingdom Pseudomonadati; phylum Pseudomonadota; class Betaproteobacteria; order Burkholderiales; family Sphaerotilaceae; genus Roseateles; species Paucibacter sediminis. The sequence continues at coordinate 1,441,072 of NZ_CP116346.1, read as the reverse complement.
CCTCGAGGATCTTCTTGACGTCGGTGATCTCGGTGATGCCGCGCAACCGCACCGGCTCGGCCGTGAGCAGGGTGGCGCACAAGATGGGCAGGATGGCGTTCTTGTTGGCCGAGGGAACGATGCGGCCGGCCAAGGGGGCGCCGCCGTGGACGATGAGGTTGGACATGGGAGGAGCTTGGGCTGCGGTGCTCTGAGCGGGAAGACTGCGTCGATTATCGGGGCAGCGCCAAATCCTCAGCCCGCCGGGTCCAATCGCCGCGCCCGCGCCAGCCGCCAGGCTTCGGCCGGGTCACCCTCGAACACCTGCTCGGCGGTGGTGGCGGTTTCATGCAGCTGCGTGTCGATGGCGATGCGCTTGTCGAACACAAAGCATTCGCCCTGCCAGTCGGCGCCGGCGTCGGCCATGGTCTCGAAGTAGTTGAGGATGCCGCCGTCCAGCTGAGCCACCTTCAGGCCCAGTTCCTGCTGCATCCAGCCGCCCATCTTTTCGCAGCGTATGCCGCCGGTGCAGTACATGGCCACGGTCTTGCCGGCCCGCTTCCACTCGTCGGCATGGGCTTGCACATAGGCCGGGAAGTCGCGGAAATGGCGCACGCCGGGGTCGATCGCGCCCTCGAAGCGGCCCAGCCGCCATTCGAAGCTGTTGCGGTTGTCGATCAGCACCACGTCCTCGCGCCGCATCAGCGCGCGCCATTGCTGCGGCGAGACATGGCTGTCGGGCAGATCGGCCAGGCCGCTCACGCCGGGCAGGCCGAAGGCCACCAGCTCGGGTTTCACATGCACTTTCAGCAGCGTGAAGGGCGAGCGCTCGCAAGGGTTGTGCTTGAAATGCACCTGAGCGAAGGCGCCTTCGAACACGGGGTCGCTTTGCAGTGCCGCTTCAAAGATCTGCATGTCCGCGGGACGCGCGCTGATCGCCGCGCTGATGCCCTCGGGCGCCACCAGGATGTTGCCGCCCAGGGCCGTACCCAGCTCGCGCAGGCGCTGGGCCACGCGCTCGGGCCCCGCCAGGGGCACGAACTTGTAGAAGCTGTTGTGCAGGAACGCGGGCGAGGGATCCATTACACGTACAGCGCGGCGTCGAAGCTGGGCTCGGGGCGCGGCCACAGGGCCAGGCCGCCGGCCAGGGTAAAGACCTGAGCATGCCCGGCGCGTGCCAGCGCCAGCGCGGCCTGGGCGCTGCGGTTGCCGCTGCGGCAGAAGCACACCAGCGCCGAAGCGGGCGGCAGGCCCCATTGCGCGGGCGGCTCGCTGAGCAGGCGCGACAGCGGCATCGCCAGCACCCGGGTGCCGGCCTCGAAGCGCGGCGCCTGGGTGAGGCGTTGCTCGTAGAGCTCGCGCACGTCCAGCAGCAGGGTGTCGGGCCGGCCGGCCAGCAGCTCGCTCAAGCCCTTGGGGTCGAGCACGCGCGGGGCCTCGCCGGCGCCGGCGGGGGCCTGGGCCGTCACCGGTGCGGCTTCTTCTGCCTCGCGGCTGACGCGCAGGGCCTCGCCGCAGGCGCGGATGCGCGCGCAGGCCTCGGCGATGAAGCCCTCGTCCACCACCGGTCCGAAGGACATGCGTATCGCGCCGGCGGTCTGCCAGGCGGGCAGGCCCATGGCCTCCAGCACGAAGCTGGGCGCGGCCTTGGCGGCGCTGCAGGCCGAGCCGCCGCTGACGCGCACATCGGCGGCGTCGAACAGGTCCAGCAGCAGCTTGGAGGGGGTGCCTGGCACGGCAAAGTTGAGCGTGGTGGGCAGGCTGGTTTCCAGCGGCGCGTTCAGCACCAGCTCCGGGAAGGCGGCCCGCAGGGCCTCCAGCAGGCGCAGGCGGAAGCGCTGCAGCGTGGCGCCATCGCGAAAGCAGCCCTGGCCCTCCTCATCCTCCAGCGCGGCCAGCACCGCGCCCAGTGCGGCAATGCCCGACATGTTCTCGGTGCCCGAGCGCAGGCTGCCCTCCTGGCCGCCGCCGGCGATCAGCGGCGTGAACGGTGCGCCCTCGCGCACATAGAGCAGGCCGATGCCCTTGGGCGCATAGAGCTTGTGGCCGGAGAAGGGCGCGTAGTCGATGCCCAGGGCCTGCAGGTGCAGGTCCAGCTTGCCCAGGCCCTGCACGCCGTCCACCATCCAGTAGCCCGAGCGTCCTGTCTGGCCGCCCAGCGCGGCGGCAATGCCCACCAGATCGCTCACCACGCCGGTCTCGTTGTTGGCGGCCATGGTGCAGACGAGGCCGGCGCGGGCGGCATGGGCGCGCAGCCAGTCGAGGTCGTGGCGGCCGTCGCTACCGACGGGGATGGCCTGCAGCGTGCAGCCCAGGCCCAGCAAGTCGTTCCAATGCCGCAGCGCCTCGGGCACGGCCTTGTGTTCGGTGGCGCCATAGAGCAGCAGCTCGCCCACCGCCTCGCCCGCGGCACGGCGCTGGCGCAGCGCATGCAGGGCCGAGAGCACGGCGGTCTGGATGCCCTCGGTGGCGCCGCTGACGAACAGCAGCTGCCCGCTCTGCACGCCCAGCACGCGCCGGGCGCGGGCGCGCGTGGCGTCCATCAGCGCGCGCGCCTTCAGGCCGGTGCTGTGCACGCTGCTGGGGTTGCCGAAATCCTCCGCCATGGCCGCGAGCGCGGCCTGCCGGGCTTGTGCCAGCACGGGCGTGGTGGCGTTGGCGTCGAGATAGATGTCCATGGCAGGGCGCGGGCGTGGCAAGGGCGCAATGGTAATGCGCCCGGCCGCGCCGGGGCACTGCGCGGCTTAGTGCAGGCGGCGTTGTCGCGCCAAACCGCCCACCGCGACTAGGCCGGCCAGCAGCAGCAGCGCACTTTGTGGCTCGGGCACCGCCGTGACCTCGAAGTCCAGCCGGCCCAGGCCCACGTTATAGGCCGAATCCTGCCACTCGATCACCCAGCCCTGGCTGGACGCGCCCGCCGCAAAACTGAACGTGGTCGCCGTGTTGGTATTGGCATCGCCAGCCGTCGCCGCGCCCTGCATCAGCGTCTGGGCGCCGCCGATCTCGTACACATGCACCTGGGTGCCCAAGCTGCTGTTCAAATAGGCGCCCAGCGCAAAGCCGTTCAGCTTGACCTGGTAGCCGGGCAGGGCTTGCAGCGTGATGCTGGCATGCGAGCCGGCGTCGTCGCTGCCGGCGTAGAGGGCGCCGGGTAGGTCGTTGTAGCCGTCCTTCCACCAGCTCAGGCTCCAGTTGTCCGGGGTGCTGAGGTCGCGGTATTCGATGTGCAGGCCGGCCTGGTCGCCGAAACCCTGCAGCACTGGGCCGCCCAAGCCGGGGTCGCAGTCCGCGCCCGGCCCGGCCCCGAACCAGTCCGAGGCGCAGCCCGCCGCGCCGTCGAAGTTGAGCACCGTGGCACCGGCGCTGGCGCAAAGGCCGAGCAGCAGCGAAAGGCTGGCGAGCGAGGTCTTCATCATGGAGCGACTCCCGTGGACCGAAGGGCCGGCCCAGTCTAGTGATCTGGCGCGCCGCGTCCATCCCCCTGTTTGAAGCGCCCCCCCTACAATCCCGCAGCCTCGACTGCCCTTGCCCCATGACGCTCGCCACCCGCCTCGCCGTTGTGCCCCAGTATTTGCTGCCCAAGCAGGCCCTGACGCGCCTGGCGGGGGCGTTTGCACGTGCCCGGCTGGGCGGCCTCACCACCTGGGCGATCCGCCGCTTCGTGGCGCGCTACCAGGTGAATATGGCCGAGGCCGACCGCAGCAGGCCCGAGAGCTACGAGAGCTTCAACGAATTCTTCACGCGCCCGCTCAAGCTGGGTGCGCGGCCCATCGCCCAGGCCGAGCTGGTGTGCCCGGTGGACGGCGCGATCAGCCAGTTCGGCGCCATCCAGGGCGAACAGATCTTCCAGGCCAAGGGCCACCAGTTCACGACCACCGCCCTGGTGGGGGGCGATGCCCGGCTGGCCGCGCAGTTCCAGGACGGGGTGTTCGCCAACCTCTACCTGAGCCCGCGCGACTACCACCGCATCCACATGCCCTGCGCCGGCCGGCTCACGCGCATGATCCATGTGCCGGGCGAGCTGTTCTCGGTGAACCCGACCACCGCCGCCGGCGTGCCGGGGCTGTTCGCCCGCAACGAGCGCGTGGTGTGCGTGTTCGAGAGCACCAAGGGCCCCTTCGTGCTGGTGCTGGTGGGCGCCACCATCGTCGGCTCGATGGCCACCACTTGGCATGGCGTGGTGAACCCGCCGCGCCCCGGCCATCTGCGCGAATGGTTCTATGAGGACCAGCGCATCGACCTCGCCCAGGGCGAGGAGATGGGCCGCTTCCTGCTCGGCTCCACCGTGGTGATGCTGTTCCCCAAGGGGCCGCTCGCCTTCAACCCGGCCTGGCGGCCGGGCGGCGCGGTGCGCCTGGGCGAGGTGATGGCAACGGCGGGCTAAGCCAGCCTCAGGCGCCGAGCGGCTGCAGGGCCTGCAGCGCGCGCAGCGTCTGCAGGCAGGCCTGCGCCACCTCCTGACCCTTCTTCACGAAGTGCGCGGCGAAGTAGCGCTGGTGTTCCTCGTGCTCGTGGAAGTGGTGCGGGGTCAGCACCGCGGAGAACACCGGCACATCGCAGTCCAGCTGCACGCGCATCAGGCCGTCGATGACGGCGCCGGCCACGAACTCATGGCGGTAGATGCCGCCATCGACCACCAGGCCGCAGGCGATGATGGCCCGGTAGCGGCCCGAGCGTGCCAGGCGCTGCGCATGCAGGGGAATCTCGAAGGCGCCGGGCACCTCGAATTCGTCGACGTGATCGGGCGGATGGCCCTGGGCCTGCAGCTCGGCCCTGAGCGCCTGGCGCGCCTGGCCGACGATGTCGCGGTGCCAGCCGGCGCTGACGACGGCGATGCGCGGCGTGCCGGGGGATGTGAGAGAAGAAGAATACTGATTCATGTGAAGCTCCAACAGCTTGGTGACAAGAATCAGGGCAAGCACGCAAACGCACGGCGGCGCCGGGCCTTGCCTGTGGTGGGACCACAGCCAAGCCCGGCGCGCGCCGCGCACTCGCGTTCTCTTTCATCCGGACTGTGACCGTCGGCCCTGGCATCGCACCAGATCTGCTGACCCCGCGGCCTGGCGGCCGCGGGCGCTCGCGGGCTCGCATGAAGGCATGCATACCGCCGGTGGGGAATTCCGCCCCGCCCTGAGAACGCTGCCGGCTCATAGCGAACCGGCCGCCGGATTGTAGGCAGGCGCGCTGAAGCCCCGCCGCGCCGTGCGTGCAATGGCGCGCGGCTGGCGCGCCTGCGCCGCCTTGGGCACCATGGCGGCCTTGGCCATTCCGGCGAACGGGAACTCACATCATGCGATCGGATCAGGTGCAACACTGGGCTGCGTTTTCAGACGGCGAGCAGGGCGGCAATCCGGCCGGCGTGCTGCTGGGCGCGACGCTGCCGCCCGCAGCCGAGATGCAGGCGCTGGCGGCCTCGCTGGGCTATTCGGAAACCGTCTTCGCCGCGCCCCTGGGCGATGGCGATTGGCGGGTGCGCTATTTCTCGCCCGCGGCGGAGGTGCCTTTCTGCGGCCACGCCACCGTCGCGCTGGGTGCGGCGCTGGCGCAGGCGCATGGCGCGGCGCGCTACGAGTTGCAGCTCAACCATGCCCGCATCAGCGTCGAAGGCCAGCGGGCCGGCGCGCTCACGGCGGCCGCCCTGCAGTCGCCGCCCTCGCGCAGCGCGCCCGCCGCACCGGCGCTGCTGGCCGAGGCGCTGGCCTTGTTCGGCCTGACCGCGCACGAGCTGGACGCGCGCCTGCCGCCGGCGCTGGCCCATGCCGGCAACGACCATCTGCTGCTGATGCTGCGCGGGCGCGCGCGCCTGGCGGCCATGCATTACGAGCTGGAGGCGGGGCGGCGCCTGATGCAGGCGCACGGCCTCACCACCATCCTGCTGGGTTGGGCCGAGACACCGCGCCTGTTCCACACGCGCAATGCCTTCGCCATCGGCGGCGTGCTGGAAGACCCGGCCACCGGCGCCGCCAGCGCCGCCCTGGGCGGCTATTTGCGCGACATCGGCTGGCCGCACGAGGGCAGCATCGAGATCGTGCAGGGCGAGGACATGGGCATGCGCTCGCGCCTGCGGGTGGAGATCGGCGGGGAAGCGGGCGCCTCGCTGCGCGTCTCGGGCACGGCGCGTCAGCTGCGCGCCTGAGCCAGCAGCTCGCCAGCCGCCGCCGCGCTGAGCGGCCGGCCGAGGTGGAAGCCCTGCAGCTGGGTGCAGCCCAGCGCCTCCAGGGCCTGCGCCTGGTCTTCCGTCTCCACCCCTTCGGCGACGATCTCCAGCCCCAGCGAATGGCCCAGCGCGCAGGTGGCGCGCAGCACCGCCGCGGCGTCGGCGCGCGGCAGCGGCTCCACCATGCTGCGGTCCAGCTTCATGGTGCTGATGGGCAGCTTGCGCAACATCGTCAGCGAGGACTGGCCGGTGCCGAAGTCGTCCAGCGAGCACAGCACGCCGGCGCGCTTGAGCCGCTCCAGCTGCGGCAGCACATGGCCCAGGTGGCCGATCGCGGCGGTCTCGGTGATCTCGATCTCGATCGCCGCGTGCGGCAGGCCGGCCTGGTCCAGCATGCGCAGCACCTGTTGCGCGAAGTCAGCGTCCTCGAACTGCAGCGGCGAGACGTTCACCGCCACCGTGGGCACGGCCGCATAGCGGGCATGCCAGTCGCGCAGCTGGGCGACGGCGGTTTGCAGGATCAGCTCGCCCAGGCCCTTGATCTGGCCGGTGCGCTCGGCCGCGGGCACGAACTCGGCCGGGCTGACGCGCGTGCCGTCGGGCCGCTGCCAGCGCGCCAGCGCCTCGAAGCCGCACAGCCGGCGCGTGCCGGCGCGGAACTTGGGCTGGTACTCCAGCAGGATCTCGCCGGCCTGGATGGCCTGAGCCAGCGCCTGCTCGGCCTGCAGGCGCGCGCGCGCGGCGCGGTTCATGCCCTTGTCGAAGAACACATAGGAATTGCCCGGCAGGGCCTTGGCGCGGTGCATGGCCGAATCGGCGGCGCGCAGCAGGCTGGGGGCGTCGCGGCCATCCTGCGGGTAGAGCGCCACGCCGGCCGAGAGGTGCACGAACAAGACCTGACCCCCGACGCTGAAGGGCTGCTCCAGCAGCGCCAGCATGCGCTCCACCTCGCGCTGCGCGCCGGCGGCGTCGGCCATGCCCTCCAGCAGCACGATGAACTGGTCCTCGCCCAGGCGCGCCAGCATGGCCTGGGCCGGCAGCTCGCGGCACAGGCGCTCGCCCAGCGCGCGCAGCAGCTCGTCGCCCAACTCGTGGCCGAGGGTCTCGTTGATGAGCTGGAAGCGGTCCACATCGGCCGAGATGAGGGCGAAGGGATCGCTGCGGGCGGTCAGGCGCTGCAGCTGCTCGACGGCGAAATTGCGGTTCGGCAGGCCGGTGAGCTCGTCGTGCAGGGCCTGGCGGCGCAGCGCCTGGATGGCGTGCTGGCGCGCGGTGTCGTCGATCAGGGCCTGCAGCTCGGCCGGCGCGCCGTCCCATTCGATCTGGCTGGACAGGCCGCGCACATAGAGCGAGCGGCCGTCGTGCGAGAGCCGCGGTCCCTCCCACTCGACGCGCGCATCGGCGCGCGCCATCACCTGGGCATGGCGCTGCTCGGCCGCCGGCTGCAGATCGGGAGGCACCAGCTCGCGATGCAGATCGGCGCGCTGCGCCTGGCCCAGCTCGGCATAGCCGAAGATCGCCAGCGCGGCGCGGTTGGCATAGAGCAGCCGACCGCCGCGCAGCACCGCCAGGCCCTGCAGCGAATGCTCGGCCAGGCGGCTGAAGCGGTCGGCCTGTTCGCGCACCTCGCGGTGCGCGCGCGCCACCGAGAGCAGGATCAGGCCCAGGCACAGCAGCGTCTGCACCAGCAGGCCCAGCGCATGGGTGATGGGCGAGCGGCTGAGCGGATCCAGCAGCGGGCCGATCGCGTGCACGGTGCCGGAGGCCAGCAGGATCAGGCCCACCACGCGCTCGCCGCTGCCGCCGGCCCCGAGGCCGATCCAGCCCGCGCAAAGCCAGTTGCCCACGGCGAGCACGATGGCGGCGGCGATCACCGCATGGCTCAGTTGCACGCGCGACAGGCCGGCGATCAGCAGCATCGCCAGGCCCAGCGCCGCGGCCCAGCGTCGGTGTGGCCAGGGCAGGCCTCGGTAGGCGTGCGCGCCGGCCATCAGCAGATAAAGCGAACTCGTCACCGCCAGCGATGCGGCCAGGGCCTGGATGTCGGCACGCGGCCCCTGCATCTCGACGGGCACCAGGGCGACGCCCAGCGCCAGGCCGGTGCCCAGCAGTACGGCACTCCAGCCCCACAGGCGCACATAGACGTAGCGCCGGTCGATCCGCCAGAGCACCAGCATGGCCGCGCCCATCAGCACGTCCAGGCAGGAGCTGATCAGTATCAGGCTGTCCATCCAGAGCTTTCGCCGTCCTCCCGTGGGCCGCGCCCCTGCGATGGGGGCCGCGCGCCCTGCCTATCCTAGGCGATGCGCGCGCCCGCCGGGGCAAGAACTGGCCCCACCGGAAGGGGGAGGGCTTTGCCGCGACAATAGCGGCCAGCCTGCCCGAACTCCTTCGCACCCACATCATGACCCAGCGCGTCCTGACCGGCATCACCACCACCGGCACCCTCCATCTCGGCAACTTCGTCGGCGCGGTGCGCCCGGCCATCGCGGCCAGCCGCGAGCCCGGCGTGGAGAGCTTCTTCTTCATGGCGGACTACCACGCCCTCATCAAGTGCGACGAGCCGGACCGCATCGAGGCCTCGCGCCTGCAGATCGCCGCCACCTGGCTGGCGGCCGGCCTGGACACCTCGCGCGTGGTGTTCTACCGCCAGAGCGACATTCCCGAGATCCCCGAGTTGACCTGGCTGCTGACCTGCGTCACCTCCAAGGGCCAGATGAACCGTGCCCATGCCTACAAGGGTGCGGTGGACGCCAATGTGGCGGCCGGCGAGGACCCGGACGCCGGCATCACCATGGGCCTGTACAGCTACCCGATCCTGATGGCGGCCGACATCCTGATGTTCAACGCGCACCGCGTGCCGGTGGGCAAGGACCAGGTCCAGCACATCGAGATGGCGCGCGACGTCGCGCAGCGCTTCAACCACCTGTTCGGCCGCGGCCAGGATTTCTTCGTGCTGCCCGAGGCGAATGTGGAGGCCGACATGGCCCTGCTGCCCGGCCTCGACGGCCGCAAGATGAGCAAGAGCTACGACAACGTGATCCCGCTCTTCGAGGGTGGCGCCAAGGCCATGCGCGAGGCGGTGGCGCGCATCGTCACCGACTCCCGCCTGCCCGGCGAGCCCAAGGATGCCGACAACTCGCACCTCGTCACCATCTATGACGCCTTTGCCACGCCGGCGCAGCGCGCCGCCTTCCGCGCCGAGCTGCGCGCCGGCCTGGGCTGGGGCGAGGCCAAGCAGCGTCTGGTGGACCTGATCGAGGCCGAGATCGGCCCGATGCGCGAGCGCTACGAGGCGCTGATGGCGCATCCCGAGCGCATCGAGGCGATCCTGCAGGAGGGCGCCGCCAAGGCGCGCGCGCTCGCCGCGCCGCTGCTGGCCCAGCTGCGCGAGGCCGTCGGCCTGCGCCGCTTCCAGCCGCTCAAGGCGGCCGCCGCGCCCGCCGCCAAGTCCAAGCCGGCCTTGCCGGTGTTCAAGCAATACCGCGAGGCGGACGGCAAGTTCTACTTCAAGCTCGCCAGCGCCGAGGGCCAGGTCTTGCTGCAAAGCCAGGGCTTCGAGCAGGGCCGCGAGGCCGGCCAATGGGTGGCGCGCCTGAAGCGCGAGGGCGCCGCGGCGCTGGCCGAGGCGCCGGTGCAGCGCGGCGAGGGCGTGCCGGCCGAGCAGGTGGCCGAGGCCCTGGCGGCCCTGCTGGCGGCCGAGCAGGCCTAGGGTGTTGAGCGGCTGCTAGAGCGCCGCCTCTTAAATCGCGCCGACCCGCACAAACCCCCTGGCGGGCTTGTCGACACTGTCTACCATCTGCTGATAGCCTTCGCTAGCAAAAAAGCAGTATGAAAGAAAACAGGAGACAAGACCCCATGGCCAGCATTCCCGCCGACAGCCTCGCCCTGCAACGCCTGTACCACTGGGAGCGCACGGCCGCCGACCGCGTGATACTGACGCAGCCTCTTGGTGCGACTGGTGGCGGTGAGCTCCAGACCTTCACCTGGGCCCAGGTGGCCGACCAGGTGCGCCGCATGGCCGCGCATCTGCAGGCCCAGGGCTGGGAGCCCGGCTCGCGCGTGGCCATCCTCTCCAAGAACTGCGCCTGGTGGCTGATGAGTGACCTGGCGATCTGGATGGCCGGCTATGTCTCGGTGCCGCTCTATCCGACGTTGGCGCCGGACACGATCCGCCAGATCCTCACCCACAGCGAGGCCAAGGCCTGCTTCATCGGCAAGCTCGATGGCTGGGCCGGCATGAAGCCCGGCGTGCCGGCCGGCCTGCCCTGCATCAGCTACAAGCTCTCGCCGGACGACGCGAAGAACGCCTACGAAGGCTGGGACGCGATCTGCGCGCGCACGCAACCGCTGGGCGGCGAGCCGCTGCGCGGCGCCGACGAGCTGGCCACGCTGATCTACACCTCGGGCACCACCGGCGCGCCCAAGGGCGTGATGCACAGCTTTGCCAACTTCGCCTGGGCACTCACCGCCGCGATCGGCCGCGTGCCCATGGGCGCCGACGACCGCCTGCTCTCCTACCTGCCGCTGGCCCATGTGGTGGAGCGCGTGCTGGTCGAGCATGGCTGGCTGCGCGCCGGCTTCAGCGTCTACTTCGCCGACTCGCTGGACACCTTTGCCGCCGATCTGCAGCGCTGCCGCCCCACCATCTTCTTCTCGGTGCCGCGCCTGTGGGTCAAGTTCCAGCAGGGCGTGCTGCACAAGATGCCGCAGGCGAAGCTCGACAAGCTCCTGCGCCTGCCGCTGATCGGTGGCCTGGTGCGGCGCAAGATCATGAAGGCGCTGGGCCTGGACCAATGCCGGGTGGCCGCCGGCGGCGCCGCGCCCATGCCGGTGGCGCTGCTGGACTGGTACCGCCGCCTCGGCCTGGCCGTCAACGAGGGCTATGGCATGACCGAGAACCTGGCGATCTCGCACATCACCATTCCCGGCAAGAACCAGACCGGCACCGTGGGGCCGGCCTATGACGGCGTGCAGACGCGCATCGACCCGGTCAGCGGCGAGCTGCAGATGAAGAGCCCGGCGGTGATGCAGGGCTACTTCAAGGAACCCGAGCTGACCCGCGATGCCTTCACCGAGGATGGCTGGCTGCGCACCGGCGACAAGGCCGCGTTGGACGCGAGCGGCTGCCTGCGCATCACCGGCCGCGTGAAGGACCTGTTCAAGACCAGCAAGGGCAAGTACGTCGCGCCCGCGCCGATCGAGGACAAGCTGATGCTGCACAGCGCGGTGGAGGCCTGCGTGGTGACCGGCGCCAATATGGGCCAGCCGGTGGGCATCGTGATGCTCTCGGCCGACGGCATCGTGGCCAGCCAGGATCCGGCGCAGCGCGAGCAGCTCAGCGCCGAGCTCAACGCGCACCTGAAGTCCATCAATGCCCACCTCGACCCACATGAGCAGATGGATTGCCTGGTGGCGGTGAAGACTCCCTGGACGGTGGACAACGGCTTCATCACCCCGACCTTCAAGGTCAAGCGCAACCGCGTGGAAGAGATCTACGGCCCGCAACTGGAGGGTTGGGTGGAGCAGCGCAAGAAGGTGGTGTTCGGCGACTAGGCCGTGAAGCCCTCCAGCACATTGGCCACATTGATGCCCAGCTCGGCCACCGCATAGCCGCCCTCCATCACCAGCACCGTCGGCAGCCCCAGGGCGGCGACGTGCTGGCCGATGCGCAGGAAATCCTCGCTTTGCAGCGTGAAGCGCGAGATCGGATCGCCCTCGAAGCTGTCCACCCCCAGGGCCAGCACCAGCGCCTCGGCGCCGAAGGTGCGGATGCGCGCCAGCGCCGTCTGCAGCGCGGCCAGCCAGGGCTCGACGCCGCTGCCGGCGGGCAGGGGCAGGTTCAGATTGCAGCCCAGCCCGGCGCCCGCACCGGCCTCGTCCGCATAGCCCAGGTAGAAGGGGTATTCGGTGCTGGGGTCGCCGTGGATCGAGACGGTCAGAACATCGGCGCGCTCGTAGAAGATCTGCTGCGTGCCATTGCCGTGGTGGTAGTCCACGTCCAGCACCGCCACGCGCGTGGCGCCGGCCTCGCGCAGCGCCTGGGCCGCCAGGGCGGCGTTGTTGAGGAAGCAGTAGCCGCCATAGAAATCGCTGCCGGCATGATGGCCGGGCGGGCGCGTCAGCGCCATGCTGGCGCGCCGCGCGCCGCTGGCGAGCGCACGCGCCGCATCGATGGCGCAGGCGGCGCCGGCCAGCGCGGCCTCCCAGGTGCCGGCGGTGATGGGGCTGCCGGCGTCAAAGGCATAACGACCCAGCTGGGCGGACAGATTGCGCGGCCTGACGTCGCGGCGCAGCCCGGCGCCGGGCCAGACCGAGGGCAGCACATCCAGCGCCGCATGGGCCGGGTCCAGCGCCAGCCATTCGGCCCAGACGGTGGCGAGAAAGCCCAGGTAGTCGGGATCGTGGATGCGCAGCAGCAGGCCCATGTCGGGCGCGCCGGGCAGGCGCAGCTGGCCGAGGCCGCGGCGCATCAGCTCCACCAGCACATAGTCCAGCCGCGCCGGGGTTTCGTGGCAGTCCACCAGCCGGCCGCGGTACATCTCCTGGCGGCCGCTGTGGGCGTGGTGCACGGGGTTGTGGAAGATCAGCATGGCACCCTCCCGCTCAGCGCGCGGCCAGGTGGATGCCCGCCAGCATGCAGCGCACCGAGCCGCCGGCCAGCTCGATGGTGGGCACGGCCAGCGGCAGCAGGCGGGCCGAGCGCTCGATGACGGCGCGCTGCGCGGCGCTCAGGCAGGCATGGGCGCGCGCCGAGAGGGCCAGCAGGCGCTCGCCGGCCTGGTCCGACAGCTCGATCGCGTTGCCGGCGAACTCGCCGATCTGCGCGGCGCTCAGCGCCAGCACCGTGCGGCCGGATTCCTCCAGGCGCGCGCGCACCTGGGCCGCGCGCCCGGCGTCCGCGAACAGCTCGAAGCCCACCAGGGCGAACTCGCTGGCCACGCACATCAGCACATTGGTGTGATAGATCGGCCTGCCCTCGGCATCGTGCGCGTCGAACGCCATGGGCTCGTAGTTGAAATGGGTGCAGAAGCGCTCCAGTGCCACCGGGTCGGCGCGCTGCGAGCGTGCCACATAGGCCACCCGCGCCAGATGGTCCAGCACCATCGCGCCGGTGCCTTCCAGGTAGAGGCCGTCGGCCTCCAGGCCGGTGTAGTCGATCACGTCCTGCACGCGGTAGTCGCGCTTGAGCAGCTCGATCACGTCGCTGCGGCGTTCGCGCCGCCGGTTCGGCGAGTACATCGGGTGGATGGCCACATGGCCGCCGGCGTGGGTGGAGAACCAGTTGTTGGGGAACACCGCATCGGGCGTGTCGCGCGCGCCGTCGTCCTCGAACAGATGCACGCGCACACCGGCCTCGCGCAGCTGCCCGGCGGCCCGCGTCACCTCGGCGTAGGCCGCCGCCGCCAACGGCCCCGGCGGCTGCGTGGCCGGGCGCTGGAACTGGTTGTCGGCGGCGGTCTGCGGGTTGGGTGCGAAGTGCTGGGGGCGCACCATCAGCACGGCGCTGGGGGCTTGGGCGGAGCGAAGACGAGCAATCATGAGGCTTGGAGCGAGGTGGCGATGGGCCGGATTCTTCGCTGGGCCGGCGCCGGAAAACAGCCTGCACTGTGCTCATAAAGTACGATGGACCAGGCAAATTGCATGGCTGAACAGCGCACTATGACCATTCCCAGCCTGGACGACACCGACCGCCAACTGCTGGCCCTGCTGCGCGACGACGCCCGCATGCCGGTCGTGACGCTGGCCAAGAAGCTGCGCCTGGCGCGCGCCACGGTGCAGAACCGGCTGGCGCGGCTGGAGCGCGAGGGCACCATCGTCGGCTACACGGTGAAGCTCAAGCCGGGCGCCGAGGCGCACCGCATCCCGGCCATCATGTGCATCGCGGTGGAGGGCAACCAGGCCGCCGAGGTGCGGCGCGCGCTCGCCGGCCATCCCAATGTGGTGGCCCTGCACAGCACCAACGGGCGCTGGGACCTGGTGGCCGAATTGCGCGCCGACAGCCTCGAGGCCTTCGAGAAGGTGCTGGGCGCGATCCGCCAGACCGCCGGCATTGCCAATACCGAGACCAGCATCCTGCTGGCCACCTACAAGCTCTGATGCCATGCAACTGATCGCCGAAAAGCTCGCCAAGACCGACAAGCTCGACCGTCTCACCTGCCTGCGGGCCGATGGCTCGCGCACCCAGACCCAGATGCCGCGCCAGGGCATCGCCCCGCATGACCTGCTGCACTATGTGGTTGAGTCGGCGCTGCCGCTGCGCCATGGCTTTCTGGGCCTGGTGGCCGCCGGCGCCGATGCCGCCTATGTGATGGAACTGGCGCATGGCGCCGATGCCGCCAGGGTCGAGCTCGAAGCGGCGCAGACCGAGAGCGTGGTGGAGGCCCTGCAGACCCAGCTCTGGGCCGGTGCCTACGATGCCGAGGCCTTCGAGGAGGGCGTGCGCACGGCCTGTGCGGCGCGCGGCACGCCGCTGCCCGCCGGCGCCGGCGCGGCGGCGGGTTTGGCCATGTTCGAGGCGGCGCAGGCGCTGGGGCGGCAATGGCAGGCCCTGCCCTTCCATCAAAGCCTGACGCTGGAGTTCCGCGGCCATGAGTGAGCTGAGTTTCCGCCCCGCCACCCTGGCCGACATTCCCGCCATGTCGGCGATCCGCATCGCCGTGCAGGAGAACCGCCTCAGCAACCCGGCGCGCATCACGCGGCAGATGTACGAGGACTATCTGCACCGACTCGGCCGCGGCTGGGTCTGCGAGTCGGACGGCGATGTGATCGCCTTCTCCTATGCCGCCGCCGAGGACGCCTCGATCTGGGCCCTGTTCACGGAACCCGGCCGCGAGGGCCTGGGCGCGGGCAAGCAGCTGCTGCGGCTGGCGGTGGGCTGGCTGTTCGGCCTGGGCCATGCGCGCGTGCTGCTGGGCACCGGGGCGAACACGCGTGCCGACCGCTTCTACGCCGCCCAGGGCTGGGCGCGCGGCGCCATGCGGCCGGGCTCGGGCGAGGTGGACTACAGCCTGAGCAACCCCGGCCCGCTGCGCATCGCGCCGCTGGCGCCGGCCGAGGCCGGCGCACTGCTGGCTGCCTCCGACGCCTATATGCTGAGCCGCTATCCGGCGGTCGGCAGCCATCTGGAAAGCGCCGCGGCGCTGGGCCGCCCGGGCGTCAGCCTGCTGGGCGCCTGGTGGGACGGCCAGCTGGTGGGCTGCGGCGCCGTCAAGCTGGTGCAGCCCGACGATGGCGGCCCCGCCTACGGCGAGATCAAGCGCGTGTTCCTGTTCGAGGCCTGGCGCGGCCGCGGCATCTCCAAGGCCTTGATGCAGCGCCTGGAGCTGCTGCTGCAAATCCAGGGCGTGACGCTGGCGCGGCTGGAAACCGGCATCCACCAGCCCGAGGCCCTGGCCCTGTACCGCGGCCTGGGCTACCAGCCGCGCGGGCCTTTCGGGAGTTATGTGGCCGATGCCACCGGGGTGTTCATGGAGAAGTGCCTGTGAGCGCCGGCGCGATCTCGATCACCAGTTTTCCGACCTGCCCGGCCGTGGCCAGGTCGGCGTAGGCCTGGGCCGCGTCTTCAAAGGCGTAGCGGCGCGCGATCAGCGGTCGCAGGCCGCTGTGCTCGACAAAGCGCACCAGATCCTCGGCCATGGCGCGGCTGCCCACCAGCACGCCGACGATGCGCAGCGCGCCGTCGATCATGGCATCGGCATCCAGCTCGCCGCCCCAGCCCGAGGTGCCGCCCACCAGCGCCAGCGTGCCCTCGCGGCGCAGCGCGGCGAGCGAGCGGCCCAGCGTGGCACGTCCCGCGGTCTCCAACACCAGATCGACGCCGCGCCCGCCGGTCTGGGCGCGTGCCCAGGCCGCCCAGTCGGGCGTGTTCAGGTAGTTGCAGCCGGCATCGGCGCCCAGGCTGCGCGCCAGCGCCAGCTTGGCATCGCTGGATGAGGTGATGAGCACGCGCAGCCCGGCCGCCTTGGCGAGCTGCAGGGCCCAGATCGAGACGCCTCCGGTACCCAGCAGCAGCACGGTGTCGCCCGGCCGGGCGCCGCCAGCGACGAACAGCGCGTTCCAGGCCACCAGGCCGGCGCAGGGCAGGGTGGCGGCTTCGGCAAAGCTGAGCGTGGACGGCATGGCCAGCAGGGCAGATGCCGGCAGCACCACGCTCTCGGCCAGCATGCCGGGCCCGCGGTTGCCCAGTGCGCCCTGCTGCTTGGCCTCGGTGAGCGGGCCGTCGATCCACTGCGGGTAGAAGTTGGCGATCACCGCATCGCCCGGCCGCCAGCCTTGCACCGTGCTCCCCACCTCCAGCACCACACCGGCGCCGTCGGAGAGCGGGCTGATGGCCGGCTCGCCCGGCATGCCGGCACTTGCAATCATCAAGTCGCGGTAGTTGAGCGCGGCCGCGCGCATGCCCAGGCGCACTTGGTCGGGCTGCAGCGGCGGCAGCGCCGTGTCGTCGAGTTCGCAGAGTTGCAAGCCGGCGAGGCCCTGGCCACGTTGCAGCTGGTAGCGACGGAAGGTGCTTGGCATCGGGGTTCCTGCGAGGAGTGAAGCAATGCAGGGAAGTCTATGAGGACAAAGTTTCCGCAGTGGAGTATCTTGTGCGCTTCTATGTAGCCTAGGAGGAACCAATTGGGCGCAAGCGATGCCGAGGAGCGGCTCAAGGGCCTGGCCACCTTTGTGCAAGTGGTGGAGGCGGGCAGTTTTGCCCTGGCTGCCGAACGCCTGCGCCAGACCCGCTCGGCCGTGGGCAAGAGCGTGGCGCGGCTGGAGCAGCGCCTGGGCACCAAGCTCTTCAACCGCAATACCAGGCGCCAGAGCCTGACCGAAAGCGGGCAGGCGTTCTTCGAGCGCTGCCAGCGCGCCCTGGCCGAGATCGCGGCCGCCGAGACCGCGCTGGACGTCTCGCGCCGTGAACTGGTGGGCCGCTTGCGCGTGGCCGCACCCCTGCTGCTGGGGCGGCAGCTGGTGGCACCGCTGCTGAGCCGCTTGCTGAGCCAGCACCCGCGCCTGGAACTGGAGCTGGCCCTCAGTGACCGGCTCGTCGATCTGCAGGGCGAGGGCTTCGACCTGGCCGTGCGCCTGGGTGCGCTGCGCGATAGCGCCACCCTGGCGACGCGCGCGCTGGGCCGGTTCGAGTTCGTGATCTGTGCCGCGCCCGCCTATCTGCTGCGCCATGGCGTGCCGCAGTGCATCGCGGACTTCGCCGGGCACAGCGCCATCGTCTATGCCGGCAGCGGCCCCGAGAGTGCCTGGCAGGCGCAGGACGAGGCCGGGCGCCCGCAGGATCTGCAGGTGCGGCGCCGCCTGCGCCTCGACGATGTGCAGGCGATTGCCGATGCCGCCCTCGCCGGCCTGGGCCTGGCGCGCCTGCCGCGCTGGCTGGTCGCGCCGCACTTGCGCAGTGGCGCACTGCAATTGCTGGGCGAGACACTGCACCGTCACGAGGTGCAGGTGCATCTGGTCTGGCAACAGCAGCGCCAGCTGCCGATGAAGACCCGCGCCGCCATCGACATGCTCGCCGCCGAACTGCCGACGGCCCTGCAGGACGCCTGAGTCGAGCCCCTGTTCTTCACCACCCCCGCCGAGTTCGCCGCCTGGCTTGGGACCAGCATGAGCCGGCCCGAGTCGGTGGTCGAGGCGCGCTGTGCGGGGTTCTATAGTCCGGACCCATGCTGAACCTGCAACCCCTGGCGCGCGGCGATGCCGCTGCCCTGCTGGCCTTTGAGCTGGAGAACCGCGCCTACTTCGAGCGCTGGATCAATCCGCGCGAGCCGGATTTCTACGCGCTTGCGGCGGTGCAGGCCTCCATCGCCGAGGCCGAGCAGGCACGCGCCGCCGACAGCGCCCATGCCTATGTGCTGAAGCTGCACGACGAGATTGTCGGGCGCATCAATCTGCGCCATGTGGAGCGGCGCTTCTTCAACAAGGCCATGCTGGGCTACCGCATGAGCGCCGCGCACCAGGGCCGGGGCCATGCCACGCGGGCGCTGGCCATGGTGCTGGAGGAGGCGCGCACGCGGCTGGGCCTGTGGCGCATCGAGGCCGAGGTGCGTGCCGACAATATCGGCTCCAGCCGCGTGCTGCTGCGCAATGGCTTCCGCGAGTTCGGGCGGGCCACGCGCGCCATCGAGCTGGCGGGCGCCTGGCACGACCTGCTGTACTACGAATGGCATGCCGGCGCCACGCCGCGCCGCTTCGAGCCCGCGGCCTGAATCGAGGCCGCCTGCCGCGTCGACGGCGCTGTAGCATGTCGGCGCCGCATTCGGCACACAGCGGAGAACAACGATGCATGCATTCGCCACGCGCGCCCGCCAGCTGACCCTGGCCGCCGTTCTGGCAAGCGGTGCCGCCCTGGCCCAGCAAGACCTGACCCCGGCGCCGATGACGCCCGTGGCCGCCAAGACTCAGCCCCAGGATGTCTTGCGCCTGCTGGACCTCTGGCTCGACGCCCAGCTCGCCTATGAGCGCGTACCGGCGCTGTCGGTGGCGGTGCAGCGCGGCCCCGAGCTGCTCTGGGCCAAGGGCTATGGCAAGCTCGACGCCGCCGGCCGGCTGCCGGCCGGGCCCGACACGGTCTACGGCATCTGCTCGATCTCCAAGCTCTTCACCGCGGTGGCGGTGATGCAGCTGTGGGAACAGGGCCGCTTCTCGCTCGACGACGACATCGGCAAGCTCCTGCCCGAGTTCACGCTGCAGCGCGACGATCCCGACAGCGGCGCGATCAGCGTGCGCGCGCTGCTGACGCATTCGGCCGGCCTGCCGCGCGAGGCCGATTTCGCCTACTGGACCGCGCCGGACTTCAAGTTCCCAACGCGCGAGCAGATGCTGCAGCGCCTGGGCAGCCAGCGTAGCTTCATGCGCGTGGGCGAGCGCTTCCAGTACAGCAATCTGGGCATGGCCCTGCTGGGCGAGCTGGTGGCCCGGCTCTCGGGCCTGCCGTTCGAGACCTATGTGCAGCGCCACATCCTCGCGCCGCTGCAGCTGGCCGACACGCGCACCGTGCTGCCGCTCGAGCTGCAGGGCAAGCGTCTGGCGCAGGGCTGGGGTTCGCTGCGGCGCGATGGCACGCGCGAGGCGCTCAAGCCTTATGCGGCCGAGGGCATCACGCCCGCGGCCGGCTTCAGCTCCACGGTGCAGGACCTGGCGCGCTTTGCCGCCTGGCAGTTCCGCCTGCGCAAGCAGGGCGGTAGCGAGCTGCTCAAGGTCGCCACCCTGCGCGAGATGCAGCGCGTGCAATGGACCGACCCCGACGGCAAGACCAGCTGGGGCCTGGGTTTCGCGGTGGGGCGCGATGGCAGCCAGACCCTGGCCAGCCACGGCGGCCTCTGCCCCGGCTACCAATCGGGCCTTGTGCTGGCGCTGGACGACGAGTTGGCGGTGGCGACGATGAGCAATGCCAACGACAGCGAGGACTTCGGCAGCCGCTACACGCGTCCGATCCGCAAGCTGCTGGCCAAGGGCCTGAGCCTGCCCGCCAGCAACCCGGCGCTGCCCGCCTATGCCGGGCGCTACAGCGACCAGCCCTGGGAAAGCGAGACCGTGATCGTGCCCTGGGGCGAGCAGCTGGCCCTGCTGCACCTGCCCACGCGCGACCCGGCGGGCGATCTGCAATTGCTCAAGCCGGTCGGGCCCGACCAGTTCCGCGCGCTGCGCGACGACGGCAGCCTGGCCGAGGCCTACCGGTTCCGGCGCAATGCCGCCGGCGAGGTGGAGGCGGTGGAGAGCTGGGGCCAGCTGATGCGGCGCGTGGCGCCGCTGCGCTGACCCGCGCGCGGCGCCGCTACTTCGGCTCGAACATGATCAGCTTGCAGTCGCCGTTGCCGACGTTCTCGACGATGTGGCCGGCGATCGGGTTCTGCACCACCGCACGCCCGGCCACCGGGTGGCCCTCGGCCAGCAGCTTGCCGTCGGCGTTGTAGTAGCGCAGGCTGCAATCGGTCAGCACGTAAACGCCCGAGCTGGCGTGGGCATGCGGTTTGTCCTTCTGGCCGGGCTTCCAGGTGGCGGCGATGACCAGGTACTGCTCGTTCTCGGCGATCACGGTATAGACCTCGGGCGAGGCGATATGCGAGCGCGGCAGCGGCTGGGCCGTTGCCGCCGCGGCGGCGCACAGCAGGCCGGCGACGAGCGAGCAGGCCGGCAACGCGGGGAGAATGGCCTTGGGCAACATGGTGACGGCTCCTTTCTTGCCCAGGTGCGCACACCTCGGGCAGTGCCAGTCTAGAAGGGCGCGTGGCGCGGGGCTTGAGGTGGCGCAAGCCGCTGCTTGCTAGGCCAGGGCGCGCAAGGCGCGTGCCACGCTTGCGTGCGCGTCCTGCTCCAGCGTGGCGTCATGCGCCAGCAGCACGCGCTCGAACGGCCAAGCGAGCAGCCGTTCAATGCTGCGCCGCGCGGCGGCGCGGTCGCGCACCAGGGCGCGCACCGTGCGTGGGGCGGCCAGCTGCCGGTGCACACCGGTCAGGCGTGCATACAGGCGCGCCTGCCAGGAGCCCGCATGCTGCCAGCATTGCAGCAGGTCGGTGAGTATCAGGCTGGCCGAGGGGCGGTGAAACCAGACGGTTTCATTGGCATAGGGGATGCCTTCGAACAGGGCCCAGTCGAGCGCCGGCGCCCATGGCGCTGCGGCCGGCTCGGGCAGCTCCTGCAGGCCGGCGAGCTCGGGCCGCTTGGCACGCAGGCCGGGGGCGCCGAACAGCTGCGCCTGGGGAAAGGCGGCTGCACAGTCGGCCAGGAAGAGGTGGTGGGTCTTGCTGGGTGCCACGATGTAGCGCACCTCACCCAGCTCACACAGCTGGGCGCGCAGCGCGGCGGAGATGGGCACCGGCGAGTGCAGCCACAGCTGCCCGCCGGGCAGCTGCACCACGCTCATGCGTGAGCTGACGGCCAGGCCGTTGACGTGGAATCGATGCTGGGCATGCCAGAGCTGGTCGGTGATGCGATGGAGCACGACGGGGGTTCCCTGCGGGTTGACGAGGCCGCCATGCTGGCCTGGCACGGCCGGGCGGTATTGAAGAGTTTCGACATTGCGTAGACTGCGGCGCCATGCCTGCCGCGTCGAACGCCCACAGCCACGACTACAGCCACGCCTACAGCCGCCTGCTGCTGCCGAGCCCCGGCCTGGCCGGCTGTGTGCGCGGCCTGATGTGCCGCAGCACGCTGGGCCTGGCTCTGCCGGCCGAACAGCGCTTCAACCACTACCCGGCTACACCCCTGTGCAGCCTGAACTGGTGGCTCGAAGGCACGGCCGAGCTGCTGGCACCCGGCGCGCCCGCTAGCCTGCAAAGCCCGCGCCAGACACTGCCGGTGGCGTTCAGCCTGAGCGGCCCCCAGACCATGCCCAGCATCACCTGGAACCCGGGCCCGGCGCGGGGCCTGATGCTGATGCTGATGCCCGACGCGCTGCGGCGCCTCACCGGCCTGGCCCCCGAGAGCCTCATGAACCGCACCGTGGATGCCGCCACGCTGCTGCCCCCAAGCTGGCTGGCCATGGCCGCGCAAGTGGCGGCCGCGCCCGACGATGCCGCCCGCATGGCCTGCATCGAGGCGTTCCTGCGGCCGCTGTGGCGGGCGGAGCGCGTGCCCGCCCTGCAGCGCTATGCCGAGTGGGCCGAAGGCCTGGCCCTGCATGCCGCCACCTCGGCGCCGGGGCGCAGCCTGCGCCAGGTGGAGCGGCGCATCCGGGCCTGGGCCGGCCAGCCCCTGCGCGAACTGCGCGGCCTGGGGCGCGCCGAGCGCGCCTTCTTTGCCGGTCTGCGTGCGCAGCAGCCGCCGGCCTGGGCCCAGCTGGCGCTGGAGCAGGGCTATGCGGACCAGTCACATCTGTGCCGCGAGTCGCGCCGCATCACCGGCTTTTCACCTGCGGAACTGCGGCGGCGTATCGCCAGCGACGAGGGCTTCTGGGCCTACCGGGTCTGGCAGTAGCCGGCTTCAGGACCTCGGCGCCTGCGGCGCATTGAGCGGCAGCAGCAGCTCGAAGCGCGTGCCCTCGCCCGGCGTGCTGGCGACGCTGATGCGCCCGCCCAGCAGCGAGCTGACGATGTTGTAGCTGATGTGCAGGCCCAGGCCGCTGCCGCCCTGGCCCAACCGGGTGGTGAAGAAGGGGTCGAAGATGCGCTTCAGGTGGGCGGGGGCGATGCCGCGGCCGTCGTCGCTGAAGCTCAGCAGCACCTGCTCGCGCCCCTGCAGCTCGGCGGCGAGCCGGATGCGGCCGCCCTTGCGGCCCTCGAAGCCATGCAGCACGGCGTTCACGATCAGGTTGCTGAGCACCTGGCCCAGCGGGCCGGGGTAGCTGTCCAGCATGATGCCGTCGGGCACTTCGAGGGTCAGCTCATGCTGGTCGTGGCGCAGGAAGTTCTGCAGGGTCAGCACGATTTCGGCGCACACCTGGCGCAGGTCGAAGCGGCGGCGCTGGTCCGAGCTCTGGTCCAGCGCCAGCTGCTTGAAGCTCTGCACCAGGGTGGTGGCGCCCTCCAGGCTTTTCAGCAGCAGTTCGCTGGACGCGTCGATGCCGTCGCAATAGCTGTCCAGCTCCGAGCGGCGCAGGCCGCCGTCGCCCAGGCGCTGGCGGAAGCGCCGGCTGCTGTCGCGCAGCGTGCTGGCCATCAGCAGGGCGTTGCCGATCGGCGTGTTGAGCTCGTGCGCGACCCCGGCCACCAGCGCACCCAAGGCGGCCAGCTTCTCCTGCTCCACCAGCTTCTCCTGCGTCAACTCGAGGCGGTGGAAGGCCTCGGCCTTGGCCAGCGCCACCGCGGCATAGGCGCCCAGGTTGCGCAGCATGTCGAGGTCGGTTTCGCGGTAGGCGTCGGGGCGGCTGCTCAGCACGCTGATCACGCCCATCACCTGGCCCTTCAGCAGCATGGGCACGTACAGGCCCGAGCGCGCCGGGTTGGGCGCCAGCCCGTCCTCCAGCTCGATCTGCTGGGCCTCGCCGAGGGCGCGCACGCGCTCGTCCAGCGCGCGCACATCGCGGTTCAGCTCGCGCACGATCAGCTCGCGCGCGTGCAGGGCGCATTGCGAGGCATGCTGCTCCTGGGCGTCGAGGCTGCGCTTGTAGGGCTTGAAGGCGCGGCCGCCCTGGCGCACGAAGTCGAAGCGCACCAGGCGCTCGTCCCAGTCCACCAGGCCGACGCCGAACACGCTGACGTCCATCAGCTTGTCGACATGGCGGTAGAGCGTCTCGCAGATGTCCTTGGCGTCGAGCGAGGCGGTGAGCTCGCGGCCGATCTCGCTCAGCAGGGTGATGCTGCGGCGCGCGCGCTCGGCGGCCTCGTGCTGCACCTCCACCGCCTGCTTCTCGCGCGCCAGCTGCTGCTGCTGCTCCACCACCTGCTGGGTGCGCGCCTGCACCTGCCGCTCCAGCAATTGCTGGGCGCGCTGCAGTGAGCGCAGGCGCAGCAGGTGCAGCAGGCTCAGGCCCAGCAGCAGCAGGGCGAGCGCCAGGCCGCGGAACCAGCGGCTGCCCCACCAGGGCGGCAGCACCTCCACGGGCAGGCTGAAGGCGTCCTCGCTCCAGACCCCGCCGGCGCCGGCCGCCTTGACGAGCAGGCGGTAGCTGCCCGGGTCCAGATTGGTGTAGGTGGCCACGCCCTCGCCGGGCTTGCCGCGTATCCATTCCTTGTCGAAGCCCTCCAGCATCCAGGCGTATTGGTTGAGCGCGTGGTCGTAGAAGCTCAAGGCTGCGAACTCCAGGCTCACCATCGCCTCGCGGTGCGAGAGCCGCAGCGCCTGCGCCTCGTGCAAGGGCCCGTCTATGCCCAGCTCCTGCAGGCTCAGCGGCGCGCTGGCCATGCTGGCACCTGGCGCGGCCGCTGCCGAGGCGCCCGGGCCCGCGTCTGCCAGCAGCGAGCGGTTGAAGACCAGCAGGTCCGACAGCACCACGCGCGGCGGGCTGAGGTTGTCGCGCAGCAGCTCGGGCTTGAAGACATAGAGCGCCGCCGCGCCGAAGAACAGGCTGCCGTCTTCGCTGCGCGCCGCCGCGCCGAAGCTGAACACGCCGTCGAAGGGCCCGCCATGGCTGGGGTAGAGGCGCGCCAGATGCTGCTCGGGGCGCAGGCGCACCAGGCCGCGCTGGCCCGACATCCAGAGTTCGCCATCGACGGCGTCCTGGATCGCATTGATCCAGCCCGGCGGCATGCCCAGGGTCTGGCGCCAGGAGGCCAGGGTCCAGCCCGACCCGTCCTGCAGCAGCTCGTAGAGGCCGAGGTCGGTGCCTACCCAGATGCGTCCGCGGCTGTCCTGGCGCAGCGCCTGGATGTTCAGGCGCGCCGGATTGGCGATGCCGGCGCTGGGCCGCAGCGGTTGCTCGAAGCCCTCGCTCTCGGGCAGCCAACGGTGCAGGCCGCCCTTGGTGCCGATCCAGAGCCGGCCCTCGCGGTCTTCCAGCAGGCAGTCCACCGTGTCGTGCGCGAGCGAACCGGGGCTGCCGGTGGCGCGGTAGCTGCGCAGCCGGCCCGCGCCGTCGATGCGGTACAGGCCGGCCGCGCTGCCGGCCCAGACCTCGCCCTGGCGGTCGCGCAGCAGCGAGCTGATCGAGGCGCCGGCCGGCGTGCGGTGGTCCAGCGCGATGCGCTGGTGGCGGTTCAGGCGGATGTCGTAGCGCGTCAGGCCCTCCTCGCCGCCGATCCAGAGCTGGTCGGCACCCTCGGGCAGCAGGGCCTTGATGCGGGCGATGCCGGTGGCGGCCGGCGCGATGCGCTCGGCATGGCCGCTGGGCAGGTGCAGGCGGTTCAGGCCGGCGCCGTAGGTGCCTACCCAGGCATGGGCGCGGCCATCCGGCACGATCGCCATCACGCCCGGCTGGGCCAGGCTGTCGGCCACATCGGGCAGGTGGCGGTAGCTGGTGAAGCCCTGGCTCTGCAGGTCCACCAGGCTCACGCCATAACCCCAGGTGCCGACCCACAGCGTGCCGGCCTCGTCCTGGAACAGCGAGGCGACGGAGTCGCCGCCCAGGCTGTTCGGCAGCGCCGGATGGTGGCGGAACCACTCGGCCGGCGGCGCGGCGTCGCGCAGGCGCAGCAGGCCGGTGGTGCAGCCCAGCCAGACGGTCTTCTCGTCGTCCTGGCGCAGCGCGTACACCACGCCCAGCTTGGGCAGCAGCGCGGTATCGGCATGCAGGCGCGGCACGGCGCCGCCGAGCTCCCAGATCTGCGCGCCCGCATGCGTGCCGACCCAGAGGCGATGACGATGGTCCAGCAGCAGGCTGCGCACGGTGCCGCGCACGGCGTCGCCACTGGCGGCCGCGGCGTCCAGGCTTTGCAGCTCGCGGCCCGCGGCGTCCAGATGCCGGACGCGTGCCCCCTGCCCGACCCAGACTCCGCCGCTGCCGTCCGGCAGCAGGGCTCTTGCGGTTTCATCGGCCGTCGCGGCGTCAGCGCCGCCGCTGCCGACCCGCTCGGCCTCGCCGCTGCGGATGTCGTAGCGCAGCAGGCCGCCCATGGTGGCCAGCCAGAGGCGGCCGCTGCCATTCGGGGCGAGCGCGAACACGCGCCGCTGCTGGGCGCTCATCCAGGCGGGTAGCTCGTGGCGGCGGATGCGCTCGCTGCCCCAGTCCAGATGGTCGAGGCCGCGCGCCGTGCCCACCCACATGCCGCCCGCGCCATCCGCCAGCAGCGCCAGCACGAAGGCATGGCTGAGGCTGGCGGCCTGCTCGGGCTCGGAGCCGAACAGCTTCATGCGCCGGCCGTCGTAGCGCGCCAGCCCGGCCACCGTGCCCAGCCACATGAAGCCGCGCTGGTCCTGCAGCATCGCGGTCACCGAGTCGTCCGGCAGGCCCTGCTCGCCGCGCAGATGCTGGAAGCGCAGGGTCTGCATGGCCGCGCTCTGCGCCTGCGCGAAGGCGGGCGCCAGCAGCAGGCCGGCCAGCAGGGCAAGCCTCGTCAGCGCGCGCAAGCAGGACAGGCGTGCCATGGCCATGTACGTGGTGCCGCGGCTCGCCGCTGGCAGGCTCCCTGGCGTAGCGTCAACAGGCCCCTAGGTTACCGTAGACTGCCTGCCTTTGGAGAAGGAAACACCACCCATGCTGGGCATCCACGATCTGGGCTTGTTCATCGTCTCCGGCCTGCTGCTGAACATCGCGCCGGGCCCGGACTCCGTCCTCATCATGGCGCGCAGCGCCACCCAGGGCTGGCGCGCCGGCTCGGCGGCGGCGCTGGGCATCGGCGCGGGCACCATCGTGCACATCCTGGCGGCGGCGCTGGGGCTCTCGGCCCTGCTCGCCACCTCGGCCACCGCTTTCGGCCTCATCAAGCTGCTGGGCGCGGCCTACCTGCTCTATGTGGGGGCCGGCATGCTGCTGGCGCGCGGCAAGCCGGCGGCGGCCGCCGAGGCGCCGCCGCCGCCGGCCCTGCCTTATCGCAAGATCTTTGCCCAGGGCTTCTGGACCAATCTGCTGAACCCCAAGGTGGCGCTGTTCTTCCTCGCCTTCGTGCCGCAGTTCATCGCCCCGGACGCCGAGCACAAGGCGCTGGCCTTCATCGTGCTGGGTGCGATCTTCGATTTCAACGGCATGCTGTGGTGCCACTTCCTGGCCTGGAGCACCGCCATGGCGAGCCGGCGCGTGCGCCTGCCCGGCCGCTGGACGGCCTGGCTGAACCGCGCCATCGGCGCGATGTTCGTCGGCTTCGGCCTGAAGCTGGCGCTGGCCGAGCGCTGAAACCGGCAGGGCTCAGGGGCTGACCCAGTCGGGCGCCTGCTGCAGGCCATCCACCATGCCATGGTGGTGGCTGAGATAGAGCCGGCCCTTGAACCAGCGCTGCCAGTCGCTCGCCTTCAGGCGGTCCAGCACCGGGCCCTTGACCTCGCTGAGATCCAGGCGAACGCCCTGGCGCGCGAGCGTGTCGTGCAGCTCGCGCAGCGCCTCCAGGCCGCTGAAATCGATGCCGTTCACCGGCGACATCAGCAGCACCACCCGCCTGGCCTCGGGGTGGTGGTCCAGATGGCCCTGCACCACGTCGCTGAGGTTGCGCACATTGGTGAACAGCAGGCTTTCGTCGATGCGCAGGCCCAGCACGCCGGGCTGGCATTCGACCTGGTAGCGGCCCACGTTGCGGTAATGCTCAGTGCCCGGCACGCGGCCGATCAAGGCCACATGGGGGCGCGCGGTGCGCTGCAGCAGCAGGGCGATGGAGCCCAGCACGCCCAGGCCCAGCGCACCGGTCACGCCCCAGCACAGCACCAGCAGGGTGACGCCCAGCATCAGCAGGCACTCGGGTCGGGCATAGCGCCAGGCCTGCGCATAGGGGCCCAGCTTGAGCCCCGAGAGCACCGCCACCATGATGGTGGCCGCCAGCACCGACTTGGGCAGCCAGGCCAGCGCGGGCGCCAGCAGCAGCATGGCCATGGCCATGAAGAAGGCCACCAGCACGCCGGCCACGCGGGTGCGCGCGCCGGCATCGCTCATCAGCACGCTGCGCGAGAAGCTCGCCGCCACCGGCATGCCGCCGCTCAGGGCGGCGGCCAGATTGGCGGCCGCCAGGCCCATCAGCTCGCGCCGCGGCGTGACGCGCTGGGCATGGCGCCGCGCCAGCGACTCCGCCACCACCAGGCTGCTGACATAGCCCACCAGCGCGATCACCGCTGCGCCCGGCAGCAGCGCCCACCAGAGCTCGGCCTGCAGCCGCGGCAGCGTGAACGGCAGGTGCAGGGGCGGCAGCTGGCCCACCAGGCTGACGCCATGGCCGAGCGCATCGCTGCGCCAGGCGAGCGCCATCATGCATAACAGCAGCAGCAGCGGCGCCAGCCGCGCCAGCACCGGGGTCAGGCCTTGCCGGGCCAGCACCAGCAGGGCCAGCGCGCCCAGGCCGAAGGCGGCGGTCACGGGTTTGAGCGTCCAGCCGCTGGCGGCGGCGCTTTGCAGAATGGTCGGCAGGTCGAAGCCCTGGGCCGGGCTGCCCAACAGCACCGGCAGCTGGCTGGCGGCAATCGTGAGGGTGGCGCCGGTCTCGAAGCCGTGCAGCACCGGCACGCTCAGCAGCGCGGCCAGGGCGTCCAGACGCAGCGCCGCTGCCAGGGCCAGGATCAGGCCGATCTCGGCCGCCAGCACCAGGGCCGCCTCCCCGGGGCTCACGCCCGCGGGGGCCAGGCCCAGGGTCTGCGCAATCATCAGCGCCAGCACCGCCACCGGGCCCACCGCCAGAAAGGGGCTGGAACCCAGCGCGGCATAGAACAGCAGCGGCAGCAGGCTGGCATACAGGCCCACCTGGGCGGGCAGGCCGGCCAGCATGGCATAGGCCAGGCTTTGCGGAATCAGCAGCACGCTCACCACCAACGCGGCGAGCAGATCGTCTTGCAGAAGGCGTTGTCGGTAGTCGCGCCAGCCGGACAGGTCAAAGTGCATTCAGGGGGATCTTCAAATAGCGTCTCCCATTGTCTTCCGGTTCGGGCAGGCACCCACCTCGCACATTCACCTGCACCGCCGGCAGCAGCAGCTGCGGCATCTGCAGGCTGCGGTCGCGCGACTTGCGCATCGCCACGAAATCGTCCTCGCCGACGCCGCGGTGCAGGTGCACGTTGTGGGCCAGCTGGTCATCCACGGTGCTGACCCACATCGCCGGCCGGCTGGCGGGCGGGTAGTCGTGGCACAGATGCAGGCGCGTGTGGCCCGGCAGGGCCAGCAGGCGCTGCACCGAGCGGTACAGCGTGGCCGCATCGCCGCCCGGGAAATCGCAGCGCGCGCTGCCGTAGTCGGGCATGAAGAGGGTGTCGCCGATGAAGACCTCGTCGCCCACCTTGTAGCTCACGCAGGCCGGCGTGTGGCCGGGGGTGTGCAGCACCTCGAAGCTCAGCTCGCCGAGCTGGAAGCGCTCGCCGTCGGCGAACAGATGGTCGAAGGGCTGGCCATCGGTGGGGATGGCGGGGTCGTTGAAGAGCTTGCGAAAGACCTGCTGCACCGCGGTGATATGGGCGCCGATGCCGATGCGCCCGCCCAGGCGCTGCTGCAGATAGGGCGCGGCCGAGAGGTGGTCGGCATGGCAATGGGTCTCCAGCAGCCAATCCACCGTCAGCCCCTCCTCGCGCACCCAGGCGGCGATCAGGTCGGCGCTCAGATGCGAGACGCGGCCCGCCTTGGGGTCGTAGTCCAGCACGCTGTCGATGATGGCGGCGCGCCTGGTGACCGGGCAGTTCACCACATGGGTGACGGTGGCGGTGGCGGCGTCGTAGAAGCTGCGGATATGTGCGTCGGCCATGGCGGGATCCCCTGTTGCCGCTCCAGTGTAGGAAGGCGGTTCCCGGCGCCGCTTGTCGAATATCAATCGACCTTGGCGCCCGAGGCCTTCACCACCTTGGCCCATTTGGCGGTCTCGCTGGCGATCAGGGCGGCGAACTCGGCGCTCGTGTTGCCGCTGGCGATCGCGCCCTGCGAGGCCATGCGTTCCTTGATGGCCGGGTTGGCGAGCGACCTGGAGACCTCGCGCTGCAGCCGCGCCACCTGTTCGGCGGGCATGCTGGCCGGCGCGAGCAGGCCGAACCAGGAGCTGGCCTCGTAGCCCTTCAGCGCCGCGCCGCCGGCCTCCTCGACGGTGGGCAGCTCGGGCACCGCCTCGCTGCGCTGCGCGCTGGTGACGGCCAGGGCCTTGAGCTTGCCGGCCCTGATCTGCGGCAGCGCCGAGGGCAGGTTGTCGAACATCAGGTCGGTGTTGCCGGCCATCAGATCCATCAGCGCCGGGCCGGAGCCGCGGTAGGGGAAGTGCAGCATGAAGCTGCCGGTCATGCTCTTGAACAGTTCGCCGGCCAGGTGGATGGAGGTGCCGTTGCCGCTGGACGCCATGTTCAGCTTGCCGGGGTTGGCGCGCGCCACCCGCACCAGATCGGCCACCGAACTGATGCCGTAATGCTGGGCCCGG
Organism: Paucibacter sediminis; assembly: GCF_030254645.1. Lineage (NCBI taxonomy): Bacteria > Pseudomonadati > Pseudomonadota > Betaproteobacteria > Burkholderiales > Sphaerotilaceae > Roseateles > Paucibacter sediminis. Next base: position 1,411,102 of record NZ_CP116346.1, on the reverse strand, counting down.
GCCGGATTCAGCACAAGCACATTGGGCACCGCCGCCACCAGGGTGACGGGCGAGAAATCCTTCACCGGGTCGTAGGGCAGCTTGGGGTAGAGCGCCTGGTTGATCGCATGCGTGCCCACCGTGCCCATCAGCAGGGTATGGCCGTCGGTAGACTTGGCGACCTCGGCGGCGCCCAGGTTGCCGCCCGCGCCGGGCTTGTTCTCCACCACCACGGGCTGGCCCAGGGCCTTCTGCAGCTCGGGAGCGATGGCACGTGCCAGCAGGTCGGTGGTGCCGCCGGGGGCGAAGGGCACGACGATGCGCAGTGGCCGGCTCGGCCAGGGCGCCTGTGCCAGCGACCAGGGGCTGATGCTCAGGGCGGCCAAGCCCAGCAGTTCACGGCGCTTGATGGTGCTCATGCGCACCAGTATGGGCGCAAGCCCGAGCGCCCCGCCCTGGGGCTTCCACTATTGGCCGAAGAACTGGCTCGAGTGCTGCCAGCGCGGCGGCCCCGCCACCTGCTGCAGGCTGACGCGCTCGGACGAGCAGGCGGCGTCGAAGTCGGCCTCGATCTGCAGCAGCGCGTCGCTGTCCTGCGCCAGCACGGTGACGATGCCGACCGCGCGGTTGCGGCCCTGGGCCTTGGCGGTGTAGAGCGCCATGTCGGCCCAGTTCACCGCCTGCTCCCAGTGCAGCTTGAGCTTGGAGGGCGGCAGCGGGAAATGCGCATAGCCGATCGAGACGCTCACCTGCAGCGGGCCGCTCTCGACCTGCACCGGCGTGCTGCCCACGCCGAACAGGATGCGCTCGGCCAGCTGCGGCAGCTGGCTCTGCGGCACGCCGGGCGCGAACACCAGGAATTCCTCGCCGCCCCAGCGCACCACCAGATCCTCGTTGCGCACCGCCTGGGTGATGCGCCGCGCCACCTCGCAGATCACGATGTCGCCCGCGGCATGGCCATGCTGGTCGTTGACATGCTTGAAGTGGTCGATGTCGACCATCAGCAGGGCGCCCTCGAAGCGGTCGGCCTCCTGCTGGGCCATCACGCCCAGGAAGTGGCGCCGGTTCGCCAGCTCGGTGAGCGGGTCGCGCTCGCTCTGGGCGCGCAGCAGGGCCTGCTTGGCCTTGAGCTTGCGGTTGGCATCGCGCACGCGCAGCAGCATCCAGCCCACCAGCAGCATCGACAGGCCCAGCAGCACCGCCAGCGCCACGCCCACCTGGCTGGCGCGGTTGCGGTTGACGAGCTGCTGCTCCTTGATGGCGTTCTCGCGCGCCAGCAGCTGCAGGTCGCGCTGCTTGCCCTCGCTGTCGTACTTCAGGCGCAGCTGCTGCAGCGAGGCCTCGCGGTTGCGCGCCGCCACCTCGGCGCTGAGCTGGCGCTCCTCGTGGTAGAGGCGGATGGCCTCCTTGGCCTGGCCGGCGTCGGCGTAGGCCTGACCCAGCTCACGCAGCTCGGTGACGCGCTGGGCGCCGTCGGTCTGGCTCTGGCGCAGCACGTCCACGCGCGCGATCTCCTGGCGGGCGGCATCGAACTGCTTGAGCAGCACCAGCGCCACCGAGAGGTTGTGGCGCAGCGTGCGTTCCAAGCGCAAATCGCGGAAGCGCGTGATCACCGGCAGCGCCAGCCTGGCCATCGCCACCGCCTTGGCGGGCTCGCCCTGGTGCATATAGGAGTCGACCAGATTGCCCTGCACCTGCGCCACGTCGCGCGTGGCATCGGCCTCGGTGGCATAGCGCAAGGCCTCTTCCAGCAGCTTGAGTTGCACGGCGGGCTCGCGCCGGCGCGCCGCCAGCGCGGCCTCGTAGACCTTCACCCGCCCCATGGCCTGGGCGTCGCCCTGCGCGGTCTGCAGCGCCAGCGTGATGTGGCGGCGCACGCCGTCGGCCTGGTCCTGCAGCTGCTCGACCAGGGCCAGGTCGCCCAGGCTGATCACGCTCAGCAGGTTGTCGTGCCCGGCCTGGGCCAGCGCCAGCGCGAAGCTGTTGCTGTTGTTGGCGAAGGCCAGCTCGCCGCGATTGATCTGGTGGCGCTGCAGGATGCGCAGCGCCGCCCAGGTGGCGCGGAAATCGCAGCCGCCCCTGGCCACGCTCTCGGCCGGCTGGCTGCGCGAGCAGCCGCGCTCCAGGCCCTGCAGGCTTTGCTGCGCCAGCTCGGCGGCCAGGTCGCCCTGGGCACCGCGCTCGGCGATCTCGGCGCGCAGCAGCTTGGCATGGTCTTCGGCGCGGCGCGCCAGTTTCTCGGCCAGCTCCTGGGCCTGGCGTACCTCGCCCGCGGCCAGCAGCAGGCGCGCGCGCGCCAGTTCAAACTGCCAATGGTCGGACTCGGCGCCGCCGCCATGCTTCTCCTTCTGCAGGCGCTCCAGCACCTGCAGGCCGGCCTCCGGATGGTTGAAGGCCAGGCGCGCCACCGGCGCCAGTCGGGCGTCGAGTTCGGCGTCGAAGGCCTGGGCCCGCGCCGGGCCGCAGCAGGCCAGCAAGGCCAGCAGGGCGGCCCCGGTGAAGCCGCCCCTCATGCGGCCTCCTCGGCCTGCGGCCCCTGCAGGCTGCAGAGCTGCACCCGGCCCTCGTGCCAGGCCGCCTCCATGCGGCCGGCGAGATCCTGCAGGCTGTCTTCGTCGTCGGCTTCCATGCTCTCGATGCCATAGGCCCGGTTGCGGCCATGCGCCTTGGCCATGTACATGACGGTGTCCACCAGGTCGATGGCACGCTCCCAGTTGACCGCCAGGTTGTGCGGCGCGAGCGGGAAGCTGGCGAAGCCGATCGAGGCCGTCACGCCGATGGCCTGACCGCCATGTTGCACGGCCTGCTGGCCGATCTGATCCAGCAGGCGCTGGGCCAGCAGGCGGGCATCGTCGGCGGCGCGCGAGGCCACCACGATGAGGAATTCCTCGCCGCCCCAGCGCACCACCAGGTCCTGCTCGCGCAGCGTGTGGCGCAGGCGCTGTGCCACCTCGATCAGCACCGAGTCGCCGGCCGCGTGGCCATGCACGTCGTTGACGCGCTTGAAGTGGTCGATGTCGATCAGGAACACCGTGCCCGAGAGCCGGCCCTGGTCGGCCAGGCGCTTGATGGCGGCCTGGAAATGGCGCCGGTTCGCCAGCCCGGTGAGCGGGTCGCGCTCGCTCTGGATGCGCAGCGATTCGTTGGTGTTCTTGAGGGCCAGATTGGTCTTGCGCACGCGGCGGTAGGCCAGGCTTAGCAGCGCCGCCGAGACCAGCACGCAGCCGCCCAGTGCGCCCCACAGCTTGAGCTGCAGGTCGCGCGCCGTGATCTGCTCTTCCTTGAGGCTGTTGTCATGGTTGAGCAGGGCGATCTCCTTGGCGCGCTGCTCGTCGTCGTAGCGCGCCTGCGCTTCCAGCACGGCCTTGCGGTTCTCTTCGCGCAGCACCAGATCGGAAAGCCGGCGCGCCTGGTGATAGGCCTGGATCGCCCCGCCCAGATCTGCGGCGCGCTCCAGATAGCTGCCCAGCTCCAGCCAGCCGTCGGCGGCATAGGCGGTGGCCTCGCGCTGCTCGTCCATCGCAATCGCCTGCATGACCTCGCGCTTGCCCTCTTCCACCCGGTGCAGGCCGATCTTGGCGATGCCGGCGTTGTGGCGCGCCAGCGTCTCGGCGGGCACGTCATGGGTCTGCCGGGCCAGCACCAGGCTCTCCTGCGCCATCTGCAAGGCCTTGGCATAGTTGCCGCGCCTGAGGTAGTAGTCGGCCGAGTTGCCGAGCGCCAGCGACACCAGCGTGTCGGACTTCATCTGGCGTGCCGCGGCGAGCGCCTGTGCGTGCGCTTCCAGGGCGACGCGGCCATCGCCCTGGTCGGCATAGACGATGAAGCGCGAGGTCTGCACCGCATTCAGCGTGGCCGGATCGGGATCCAGCTGGACCTCGGCAAGCGCTTGGGCGACGGTGGCGGTGGCGCGCTCCTGTTGCTGGGCGCGGAAGTAGGCGAAAGACAGATTGGCCAGCGAGACGGCGCGGCGCCAGTGCGAGTCCATGCCCTCGGCCAGCTTGAGCGCGGCCAGCCCGCCGTTGATGGCCTCGTCCATCTCGCCGCGGTCGCCCATCACCTTGGACAGGCGCAGCTGGGCGCGCCACAGCAGGCCAGCCTCGACCGGGCCGGGCCGGTAGGCGGCCAGACCCGCGAGGGCCTGGCTGGCCGCGGCCAGCTCGCCGTTCTTGGAAAACTGGGTGGCGCGTGCGAGCTTGGCGGCCAGTTGCGCGGCCGGGCGCAGCGCCTCCTTGGGCCATTGCTCGAGCTCGTGCAGGATCTGGTCGAGCCCGGTACGGTCGCCCAGGTTGGCCAGCAGGGTCGCGCGCAGGCTGAGCGCCTCCAGGCGTTCGGCGCTGCCGGCCGGCAGTTGTTCCAGCAGGCTCTGCAGGGCCTCGGCATCCTGCCTGGGCAGGGCGATGTCGTGCCGCTCGATCTGTTCCAGCGCCGCCCAGCTCGCGCTGCTGCCGCGCAGCTGGCCGACGGCACTAGGTGCGGAGGCCGATGGTGCCACCGGCGCGGCCGGCGGCTGGCAGGCCTGCAGGCCCAGCGCCAGGCCGAGGCTCAGCGCCAGACGCAGGCAGGCAGCGCCTACCGGTGTGGCACCGGGCGCGCGAGCTCCTGCGTCAGCCAAGAAAGCCTTGCTCATCCTCTGCCCTATCGACGCCCGGCACGACATCTTGAATGCCGCGGCCCTGGTCGCAGCCCCGGACCGTGCAATAGAGCATGTTTGCGGGCGCCATGACGGGACCGCAAACACGCTCTTTTTGCCCAGATCCACCGCGCGCTCTCCTCTGCATGCCGGGCGCAGTGTAGTGAAGCGGCCGCGCGCGGCGCCTAGGGAAGTTCAGCATAGCCCGACACTTGGCCGGCGCAATCTGTGCAATTTGTCGTCAGATGGCGGGCTGCAGGTGGCGGAGCACGGCCCGGGCCACGGCGGCGTCCTGCAGGATGCGCCGGTGCCCTAGGCCATCGGTGAGCTGCAGCTGTGCGATTGGCAGCGCCTTATGCAGGGCCAGGGCCTGCTTGAGCGGGGCGGCACGATCGTCGCGATCGTGTACCAGCAGGGTGGGCTGGCGCAGGTGGGCACCCAGCCAGGCGGGTTCGAAGGTCTCCAGGCCGGTGCCGCCCAGCTGCACCAGGCGGGCCCGCAGGCGCTGCAGCACCGTCTCGCGCAGGCCGAAGGCATGGCCGAACCAGCCGAGCACCTGGCGCGGCGGGGCCGAGCAGGCGATCAGGGCCAGGCGCTGCACCGGCAGGCCGCGCGCCGCGGCATGACTCAGCGCCAGCGCGCCGATCGAATGCGCCACCGCGCCCTGCAGGGGGCCGAAATGCTGCGCCGCGGCATGCAGGGTCTGCAGAAACTGCGGCATATGGGTGCGCCAGCCGGCGCTGTAGCCATGCGCGGGCATGTCAAGCAGGATCGGGTCCATGCCGCCCAGCCAGAGCTGCTCGGCCAGCGCACGCATCTGGCCGGCGCCACCGCCCCAGCCATGCACCAGCAGCACGCGCGGCCTGGCCGGCGCGGCGGCGGCCTCGGCATGGCGCCAGGCGCACAGGCGCTGGCCCATCAACTCCCAGGGCTGGGCCACCCAGGGCGCGGGCAGGGGCTTGCGCTGCCCCCATTTGAGCGGCAGCGGCGTGCTGAACAGGCCGAAGGCCAGGCGTGCGCTGAGCCCGGGCGCCGGCCCCTGCAGCAGGCCCAGGCCCGCGCGCAGCAGGCGCAGGCTCAGGCCCCCGGCATAGAACAGGCTGGCGGGATTGGATTTGACGCGCGTGTTCATGGGCCCGCCTCAGCCGGGAAAGAAGGGCGAGAAATCGCGATTGCTGCGCGGGATGCCGCGCCACAGCTGGCGCCAGGCGCGCAGCAGGCGCCACAGCGCCATGACGATGAAGAACAGGATCGCGAGCAGGCTCAGCATGGCAGGCTCCTTGGCGTGGTGAAAACATTGCGCACGACCGTGCGAAATGCGGGAAAGGAAAAATGCGTAGCGGATCGCATGGTCTCAGGCCTTGTAGTGCTGGATGAGGCGCTGGTAGCTGGCCCAGCCGCGCGACTCGGCCTCGGGGTTGCGCAGGAAGCGGGCCTCGCGCACCAGGGCGGTGAACAGTCCGTCGAGCTCGAACACCAGCTGTTCCAGATCGGCATCGGCACGCAGATGGCCGGCCTCCTGGGCCTGCAGCACGCTGCGCCGCAGCGCCTGGCGCCAGCGGCTCACGCCGGTCAGCAGCAGCTCGCGCAAGGGGCCGTCGCGGTCGTCGAACTCGAAGGCACCGGCCACATAGAGGCAGGCGCCGCGTGAGCCGGTGCGGGTGGCGCGCGCCAGCCAGGCGCGCATGATGGCGTCCAGGCGCGGCAGGCCGCGCGGCTCGCGCAGCGCGGGCAGCAGGATGTCCTGCTGGAAGCGCCGGTCGAACTCGTCCAGCACCGCCTTCTGCAAGCCCTCGCGCGAGCCGATGCGCGAGAACACCCCGCTCTTGGAGAGGTTCAGGCGCTTCGCCACCTCGCCGATGCTGAGGCTGTCGAGGCCGTCCAGCGCGGCCATCTCCAGCGCCATGTCGACGATGGCACTCTGGGTCAGCTCGCTGCGTTCGGTCTTGGCTTCCATGATGAGTCGTAATTTAGCACGACCGTGCGAACAAATTCAAGCCGATCCCGCTTGCGGCGCTCGTTTTGTATACGTACTATTCATTCAATTGATAAATATTCAAATTAATGGATAGCAAATGAAGATATCCAAGTCGCAGCAGGACAAGAACCAGCGCCTGATCCTGGCCGCCGCGGTGGAGCTGATGAGCCGCCAGGGCTATGAGGCCACCAGCATGAAGCAGATCGCGCGCGCCGCCGGCCTGGGCGACGCCACCATCTACAAATACTTCCCCAGCAAGGAGAAGCTGGTGCTGGGCTATTACGAGCTGGCGGTGGCCGAGGCGGTGGCGCAGACGCTCAAGACCAAGGGCCTGGCCGGCTACCGCCTGCAGGAGCGCCTGCAGCGTCTGGTGGATGCGGTGCTGGAGCGGCTGCTGCCGGACCGCGAGTTCGTGGCCCTGACCCGGCAGCTGGCGCGCCAGTCGCCGCTGCTGCTGATGGGCGACGCCCTGCCCGGCAAGCCGCTGCTGAAGGCCACGGTGGGCGAGTTCCTGACCCAGGCCGAGGCCGCCGGCGAGATCGCCGCCTGCGATTTCAAGGGCCTGCTGGCCGGCCTGTTCGCCGACTATGTGTTCGGCCTCGTCGTCTACTGGCTGCAGGACGAGAGCGAGGAGTTCTCCGACACCACCCAGCTCACCGACCTGAGTCTCGCCCTGTTGGTGCTGACGCTGCAGAGCGGGCTCATCAACAAGGCCAGCGAGCTGCTCGGCTTTGTCCTGCGCAACCAGCTGGCGCGCCTGCTGCAGGGCAATGCCGGCGGGCTGCTGGAGCTGCTCAAGCTGGCCCGGAGCGGCCTGGGCGCGCAGACGGAGCCGCGGTCATGACGAGCTTGCAAAAGATCCCGGTGCCGGCGGCCAGCGTGCTGGCGGCCAGCCTGCACGACGCCGACTTTGCCGACTGCTATCTGCTGCCCGACCCGCAACCGGCGCGCGGCGTGTTCCAGAGCTATCTGGAACTCGCGGCGCTCACACCCGGCTGGATGAGTGCCTTGATGGCGATGCGCAACCGCGTGGTGCGCCTGGTGGGGCTCAAGCATCTGGGCAGCCTGTCGCCCCAGGATGGCGGCAAGCCGGCCGCGGCCTACCGCATTGGCGAGCGCGTCGGCATCTTCACGCTCGAGCAGCTGCATGCCGACGAGGTGGTGGTGGGCGACAACGACAAGCACCTGCATGTGCGCCTCTCGCTGCTGCGCCAGCGCCAGCCCGACGGCAGCACGCGCCTGGCGCTCAGCACCGTGGTGCACGAGCACAACCGCCTGGGGCGCATCTATATGTGGGTGGTGGGGCCGGCGCACAGCCTGATCGTGCCGCTGATGCTCAAGCAGGTGATGCGTGCCCAGCGGCGCTGAGGAGCGGCCGCCGCGCCGCGGCCGGCTGGCGCGCGGCGCGATCGCCGGCGGCGCGCTGGCACGCGTGGGCGTGGCGCGCCTGGCCCACAAGGCGCAAGACCTGACCCTCACCGAGCCCGATCGCCGCGAACGCGCCAGCGCGCGCGAGGCCGAGCTGGGCCGCATCCTGTTTGCCGCGCTCAACCAGCTCAAGGGCGTGGCGCTGAAGGCGGCGCAGCTGCTCAGCAGCGAGGCCAGCCTCTTGCCCGAGGCCTTGCGCGCCCAGCTGGCGCGCGCCTGCTACCAGGCCACGCCGATGAACCAGGCCCTGGTGGCCAAGCGCATGCGCCTGGCGCTGGGGCCCGACTGGGAGCAGCGCTTCGCCGACTTCGAGCCGCAGGCCTTCGCGGCCGCCAGCCTCGGCCAGGTGCATCGCGCGCGCCTGCACGATGGCCGTGCCGTGGCCCTGAAGCTGCAGTACCCCGGCATTGCCGCGACGGTGAAGAGCGATATGCGGCTCCTGCGCAGCCTGCTGGGCGGCCTGGCCTGGGGCGGCGCGGCGCTGCCGGACGAGGCGCTGCTGGCGCGCGTGCTGGACGACATCGAGGCCACCCTGATGGCCGAGCTGGACTATGCGCAGGAGGCGCAGGCCCTGGCATGGTTCCGCGCCGAGTTGCAGCTGCCCGGCCTGGTGATTCCCGAGCCGCTGCTGGAGCAGGGCACGGCCCAGCTGCTGTGCATGCAGGCGCTGGACGGCCTGCATCTGCAGGCATGGCTGGCGCGTGGCCCCACGCAGGCCGAGCGCGATCACGCCGGCCAGCTGATCTTCGACAGCTTCCTAGCGATGATGTTCCGGCTGCGCCGTCTGCACGCCGATCCGCACAGCGGCAACTACCTCTTCATGACCGAGGGGCGGCTGGGGCTGCTGGACTTCGGCTGCACGCTCGCGCCGGCCTTTTGCGAGACGCTGGCGAGCGCCTGGTCGGCCGGGCTGCGCGGCGACCGCGCGGCGCTGCGCCGGGCCTATCTGGATCTGGGTCTGATCGCGCCGGGCCTGGACCAGGCGGCCTTCGATGCCGAGCTCTACCCGGCCCTGGCCGAGCTGCTGGACTGGCAGCTTGAGCCCTTCCGGCACGAGCTGTTCGATTTTGGCCAGCGTCGCCCCATGCCACGCATGCAGAGCGAGCAGCACCGCCGGGCCTTGGCGCATCTGCAAGGCATGCCCGCCGAGCTGCCCTATGTCGATCGCGCCTATCTGGGCCTGAACCAAATGCTCAAGCAGCTGGGCGCGCGCGTGCGTACCTGCAATCCATTCATTCAATCCGGAGCTGATGTATGCAAGAAGTCCTGAAGAACAAGCGTAGCTGGATCGGCCATTGGCTGATGGCCGTGGCGGCCCTGCACACCGTGTTTGCGGCCCTGGCATTCGGCAAGGTCTACACCGGCGTGTGGCAGCGCGGCCTTTTCAACAGCGTGGGCGGCGACCCACTCACGGCCGCGGCCGTGTGGTTCCTGCTGTTCGGGGCGCCGCTGGCACTGCTGGCCCTGGCCATCACGCCGCTGGAGCGCAGCGGTGATGCGTCGACGCTGCGGCGCCTGGGTGGGGGGCTGTTGGCCACGGCCCTGCTGGGCATCTGCCTGATGCCGGCCTCGGGTTTCTGGCTGGCCTTGCCGCCGGCGCTGGTGATGCTGCGCGGCTCCTCCAAATCGTCCTGAGGTGGCCGGGGCCATGGGCGCCAACCCTATTGGCGTCTACCCGCATCCCCCCGTGAAACAGGGTGTAGTCGAGCTTGTCAGTGCCGTGACCCAGGTCATAGCATGAAGCCCTTCATGGCCCGGACCCTGCGAGTCCGGAGCCCCCGCTCCAATCATCGTCTTCTCCTCAGGAATCGCTGTATGCAACACGCCCCCCGCTTCGCCCAGGCCCCGCTGGCCATCGCCGCCCTGCTGCTTGCCGCCGCCGCCGCTCAGGCCGCGCCCGCCGACACCAGCCGCGTGATCGTGATGTTCAAGCCCGGCGCGGTGGCGGCCGGCAAGGCGGCCGTGGCCGCGGCGCGTGGCCAGATCAAGCATGAGATCCATGGCATGGACGCGATCTCGATCGAAGTGCCGACGCAGGCGATCAAGGGCCTCGAGCACAACCCCAATGTCGAGTACATCGAAGAGGACGTGAAGCGCTACCCGCTGGGCGGCACCAGCCCCTCCACCGGCAGCCCCTATGCCACCGGCCAGCTGGTGCCCTACGGCATCAAGATGGTGCAGGCCGATCAGCTGCCCGACACCTATGCGGCGAACCGCAAGATCTGCATCATCGACTCGGGCTATTCGCGTGGCCATGAGGACCTGGACGCCAGCGCCAACATCACCGGCGAGTACGACAGCGGCACCGGCAACTGGTACACCGACGAGAACCACCACGGCACTCATGTGGCCGGCACGATCTCGGCGCTCAACAACAGCGGCGTGGGCGTGGTGGGCGTGAATGCCAACGGCCGCATCAAGCTGCACATCGTCAAGGTCTTCGGCGCCGACGGCTGGGCCTATTCGTCCACGCTGGCCTCGGCGGCCAACAAGTGTGGCACCGCGGGCGCGAACGTGATCAGCATGTCGCTGGGTGGCAGCCGTCTGAACAAGACCGAGGACAAGGCCTTCAGCACGCTGGCATCCAAGGGCGTGCTGTCGATCGCTGCCGCCGGCAACGATGGCACCACCGCCAAGTCCTACCCGGCCGGCTATGCCAGCGTGATGTCGGTGGCGGCGCTTGACGAGAACAAGCAGTGGGCCAGCTTCTCCCAGTACAACAGCAAGGTCGAGATCGCGGCCCCGGGTGTCAACGTGCTGTCCACCGTGCCGATGGGCGCGGGCTCGGCCTCCAGCCTGAGCGTGGGCGCCAGCACCTACGCCCCCGGCGGCATGGACGGCTCGCCCAAGACCTCGGCGAGCGCGCCGCTGGCCGACTTCGGCCTGGGCGACGTGGTCAATGCCGCGATGGCCGGCAAGGTCTGCCTGATCGCGCGCGGCACCATCGACTTCGCCACCAAGGTCAGCAACTGCCAGAGCAGCGGCGGTGTGGGCGCGGTGGTCTACAACAATGTGGCCGGCGGCTTCGGCGGCACCCTGGGCACCACCATCACCAACATCCCCTCGGTGACGGCCTCCGATACCGAGGGCGCGGCCATGAAGCTGCAGCTGGGCCAGACCGCCAACCTGAGCGTCACGCCCACCAACTACGCCTTCTACGACGGCACCTCGATGGCCACGCCCCATGTGTCGGCGGTGGCGGCGCTGGTGTGGAGCTACTTCCCGAACTGCACGGCCGCCCAGATGCGCACCTCGCTGGACAACAGCGCCGAGGACCTGGGCACCGCCGGCCGCGACGTCAAGTACGGCTACGGCCTGGTGCGTGCCAAGGCCGCCTACGACCGCATCGCCGCGCTGGGCTGCGGCAAGTAAGCCAATCTGCAGGCAGGCAGGCGCGCAAGCGCCCTGCCAAATGCAAAGGCGGCCCGTGAGGGCCGCCTTTTTCTTTCTGCTTCTCTTGCTTGCTCAGGCCGCGGCAGCTACCGCGTGCCCGCCCTGGTAGCCCCTGGGCACCGCACCGAGCAGGCGGCGCGTGTACTCCTGCTTGGGTGCGGCCAGCAGGCTCTGGGTCTCGCTCTGCTCGACCACATCGCCGTTCTGCATCACCAGCACCTCGTCGGAGATGAACTTCACCACGGCCAGATCGTGGCTGATGAAGATGTAGGACAGGCCGAACTCGTCCTGCAGGTCCTTCAAGAGGTTCAGCACCTGGGCCTGCACCGACACGTCCAGGGCCGACACCGATTCGTCCAGCACCAGCACCTCGGGGTTGAGCGTCAGGCAGCGCGCGATCGCGATGCGCTGGCGCTGGCCGCCGGAGAACTCGTGCGGGTATTTGTTGAGCGCGCTGTCGTCCAGGCCGACCTTCTTCAGCAGGGCGCTGGCGGTGGCCAGGCGTTCCTGGTGGCTGGCGCCGATGCCATGGATCTCCATCGGCTCGACCAGGGTCTGGCCGATGGTGAAGCGCGGGTTCAGCGAGGCATACGGGTTCTGGAACACCACCTGGATGCGGCGGCGCATCTTCTGCCAGTCGGTCGGGCCCATCTTGAGCAGATCCTTGCCCTCGAACAGCACCTCGCCGCCGCTGGGCTCGTGCAGGCGCAGCAGCGTCAGGCCCATGGTGGTCTTGCCCGAACCCGACTCACCCACCACGCCCAGGGTGTAGCCCTTGCGCAGCTTGAAGTTCACGTCCTTGACGGCCTGGAACTCCTTCTTGCCGAACAGGCCCTGCTTGAAGAAGAAGCTCTTCTTCAGGCCGCGCGCCTCCAGGATCACCGGCGCGTCCGGGTCCTTGGCCTTGCCCGCGCCCTCGTGCACGCTGCGGCCGGCGATGTGGTCGTCGATCACCATCAGGCGCGCCGGGTTCTCGGTGAGAGACGGGCGGCAGGCCAGCAGGGCCTTGGTGTAGGCATCCTGCGGGTTATGGAAGATCTCGGCCACCGGGGCCTTCTCGCGGATCTCGCCATGGCGCATCACCACCACCTGGTCGGAGATCTCGCCCACCACGCCCAGGTCGTGCGAGATGAACAGCATGCTCATCTTGTGCGTGTCCTTGAGCCTGGCCATCAGTTCCATCACCTGGCGCTGGATGGTCACGTCCAGCGCGGTGGTCGGCTCGTCGGCGATCAGGAGCTTGGGTGAACAGGCCAGCGCCACCGCGATCATCACGCGCTGCTGCTGGCCGCCCGACATCTCGTGCGGATAGCTGCTCAGGCGGCGCTTGGGTTCGGGAATGCCCACCTCGTTGAGCAGCTCCTCGGCACGCGTGAGCGCCTGCCGGCGGCTCATGCCCATGTGCTTCATCAGCGGCTCCATGATCTGGTCGGCCACGGTGAACACCGGGTTCAGCGAGGTCATCGGATCCTGGAACACGCAGGCGATCTCGCGCCCGCGTATGCCCTGCAGCTCGGGCAGCGAGGTCTTGAGCAGGTCCTTGCCCTGGAACAGGATCTTGCCCTCGCGCTCGGCGTTGTCGGGCAGCAGGTTGAGGATGGACATGGCGGTGACGCTCTTGCCCGAGCCCGACTCGCCCACCAGGGCCACCGTCGAGTTCTCGGGAATGTCGAAGCTCACGCCCTTGACGGCCAGCGCACGCTGCATCTGGCCCTGCACCTTGCCCATGCGGAAGGCGACTTTGAGGTCTTGAATACTCAGCAGCATTTTGTTTCGCTCACTCCAGGCCGCGCAGCTTCGGATCGAGCGCGTCGCGCAAGGCATCCGTGAACAGGGCAAAGGCGGTCACGAACACGGCCATGAAGCCGGTCACCGCCACCAGTTGCCACCAATAGCCCAGGATCAGCTCGCTCTGCGATTCGCTCAGCATGGTGCCCCAGGAAACCTGGTCCACGCCCACGCCCAGACCCAGATAGGACAGGATCACCTCGCTCTTGATGAAGCTCACCACATGCAGCGAGAGCTGCACCAGGGCCACATGCGAGACATTCGGCAGGATGTGCTTGAACATGCGCGACATGCGGCTCGCGCCGATCGCCTCGGCCGAGCGCACGTATTCGCGCACCGAATGCTTCATGAACTCGGCGCGGATCAGGCGGTAGATGCCGGTCCAGCCGGTCAGGCCCAGGATCAGCACCACCGAGAGCACGCCGCGGCCGAAGATGGCCGCGAAGGCGAACACCAGCAGGATGTAGGGAATCGCGTTGAAGACGTTGTAGACCCACTCCAGGAAGTCGCCCACCTTGCCGCCGAAGAAGCCCGACACCGCGCCCAGCACCGTGCCGATCAGGGTGGCCACCACGGCCGCCAGCACGCCCACCAAGATCGAGACCTCGGCGCCCTTGACGGCCTTGCTGAGCACATCGCGGCCCAGGCGGTCGGCGCCGAAGGGCAGGGTCTCGGCCTTCACCGTGGCCTCGGTCTTGTAGGCCTTGGCGCGCTCGTCCCATTCCTTGTACTTGGGCGCCAGCGGGTCGATGTCGCTGAGGTCCACGTTGGGGCCCTTGGGCTGGGCGATCACGCCGGTGGCCTCGGCCGGGGCCGGGCCCATGAAGTTGGGCTGGGCGTTGGGCACGCCCACCTCCTTCTGCCAGTCCTTGGCCACCAGACCGCTGCCCGAGAGCGCCACCAGCACCAGGAAGAAGGCCACGATGGCCATGCAGAACATGCCCAGCTTGTTGGTACGCAGGCGGCGCCAGGAGGCGGCCCACACGCCTTGCGAACGCTGCGAGCCAGTGCCCGCGACAGGGGTATTCAACACGGCACTCATTTCAGCACCACCCGTGGGTCAACGAGTTTGTAGAGCAGGTCGGTGATCAGGTTGACCACCATGGTCAGCGCCGCGATATAGATCGCAAAGGCCTGGATCACCGGGTAGTCGCTGCGGTTCACCGCCAGCAGGATCTCGCGGCCCAGGCCGGGGATCGAGAAGAACACCTCGAGCAGGAAGGAGCCGGTGAACACGCCGGGCAGGGCCACCGAGATGTTCGTCATGATGGGGATCATGGCGTTGCGCAGCACATGCTTGAGCAGGATGGTGCGCTCGGTCATGCCCTTGGCGCGCGCGGTGCGCACATAGTCATGGCCGATCTCGTCCAGGAAGAAGGTGCGGTACAGGCGGGTGTAGGGCGAGAGCGCCACCGCCACCGCCACCGCTACCGGCAGGGGGGCGTAGGTGGTGAGGTTGGTCCAGAAGCTGTCGGTCCAGCCCTGCACCGGGAACCAGCCCAGGCGGAAGGCGAACACATACTGGCCCACGATCACGTACACCAGCAGCGAGATCGACACCGCCACGGTGGTGAGGATCATCACCGCGCGATCGGTCAGCGAGCCCCGCACATAGGCCACGGCCAGCGCGAAGGGGATCGCCAGCAGCACTTCCAGCACCAGGATGGGCAGCATCACCGTCAGCGTGGCCGGCAGGCGGCTGGCGAACAGGTTGGACACGGCTTCCTGCGTGGCCCAGCTCTTGCCCCAGTTGAAGGTGACGATCTGCTTGATGAAGATCCACAGCTGCTCGAGCACCGGCTTGTTGAGGCCCAGCTGCTCGCGGATGGCGTCGATCTGTTCGGGGCTGGCGTTCAGGCCGCCCAGCACCTCGGCAGGATCGCTGCCGAAATATTTGAAGAGGAAGAACACCAGCAGCACGACGCCGAGCAGGGTCGGGATCATTTGCCACAAGCGTCTTATCAGGTATGCCGCCATCGCTGTCGGTCTCCATTCGTCACGCGTCGATAAAGTGAAACCCCGGCCACTTATGGTGATCGGGGTTTTCCAGGCGCGAGTCTATGCGAGTCTCGCGCCGCATCCAACCGGCATTTCCCTCGGTCCGCCCCCCGATTCACGCGGCATAGCTCCCATGCCAAAAGGCATAGCTCACGCCGGAATGCCCGCCCTGGGGTTGCTGGCAATGGCAAGGCGGCGGCGGGGCCCTTAGACTTCGCCCCCATGCGCCGGGCCCACAAGGTTGCCGGCGCCTTTGCTTGATGTGAATGGAAACCTCTGATGCGACGAGCTGGCATTGCCCGCACCGCGGCCGTACTGCTGGCCGGCGTATTCTTTTCGGCCTGGACCTCGGCCCAGGCCCCCGGCCCCGAGCCCAAGGTGCTGCGCTACGCCTTCCGGGTGGCCGAGACCGGCTTCGACCCGGCGCAGATCTCCGACACCTACAGCAAGACGGTGGCCGCCGGCATCTTCGACGCGCCCTTGAAGTTCGAGTTCCTCGCCAAGCCGGCCAAGCTGATCCCGAACACCCTGGTGGCGATGCCGGAGATCTCGGACGACTTCAAGACCCTCAGCTTCGAGCTCCGGCCCGGCATCCACTTCAGCGATGACCCGGCCTTTGGCGGCAAGAAGCGCGAACTGACCGCCGCCGACTACATCTACGCCATCAAGCGCCACTACGACCCGCAATGGAAGAGCCCCAACCTCTACCTGCTGGAGAACGTCAAGATCCTGGGCCTGTCGGAGCTGCGCAAGGAGCTGATGGCGGCCAAGAAGCCCTTCGACTACGAGCGCCCGGTCGAGGGCCTGCAGCAGCTCGGCCGCTACAAGTTCCAGATCAAGCTGGGCGTGGGTGATCCGCGCTTCATCAACCAGTTCGCCGATGCCGGCTTCCTGGGCGCGGTGGCACGCGAGGTGGTCGAGGCCTATGCCGACAAGATCATGGAGCACCCGGTGGGCACCGGCCCCTGGCGGCTGGCCGAGTGGCGCCGCAGCTCACGCATCGTGCTTGAGAAGAACCCGAACTACCGCGAGGAGTTCTACAAGGAGCAGCCGCCGGCCGACAAGCCCGAGTTGGCCGCCCAGGTGCGGGCCCTGCAGGGCCGCCGCCTGCCCATGGTGGACCGGGTGGAAATCGCCATCATCGAAGAGAACCAGCCGCGCTGGCTGTCCTTCCTGGGCGGCGAGGCCGATGTGCTGACCGAGCTGCCGTTCGAGTTCGCCAACATCGCCATCCCCGGCAACAAGCTGGCGCCCAATCTGGCCAAGCGCGGCGTGCACATGACGCGCTTCATCTACCCCGAGATCGCGTTCTCCTACTTCAATATGGATGACCCGGTGGTGGGCGGCTACACGCCGGAGAAGATCGCGCTGCGCCGCGCCATCTCCCTGGCGATGGACGTGGACAAGCAGATCCGCCTGGCGCGCAGCGGCCAGGGCATCCCCGCGCAAGGCCCCTCGATCCCGGGCGTGTTCGGCTACGACCCCGGCTTCAAGTCGGAGATGAGCGAGTACAACCTGGCCAAGGCCAAGGCCTTGCTGGACCTCTACGGATACACCGACAAGGACGGCGACGGCTGGCGCGACCGGCCCGATGGCACGCCGCTGCGCATCGAGTACGCGACCCAGCCCGACGGCACCAGCCGCCAGCTGATCGAGCTCTGGCACAAGGGCATGGAGGCGCTGAAGGTCAGGATGGACTTCAAGACAGCCAAATGGCCCGAGAACCTCAAGTCCGCGAATGCCGCCAAGCTGCAGATGTGGGGCGTGAGCTGGGTTGCCACCACCCCGGACAACGACACCTTCCTGGCGCTCGGCGATGGCCGCGCCAAGGGCAAGGCCAACAAGGCCCGCTTTGACCTGCCGGCCTACAACGCGCTCTATGAAAAGCAGAAGGCCCTGCCCAACGGCCCCGAGCGCGAGGCCGTGATGCGCGAAGCCCAGCGCCTGCTGATCGCCTACATGCCCTACAAGATGGACATCCACCGTATCTTCACCGACCTCTCCCAGCCCTGGGTGATCGGCTACGAGCGCAATGTCTTCGTGCGCAATTTCTGGCAATACGTGGACATCGACACCCAGGCCCTGCCGGGGCGGAGCAACAAGCCATGAAGCGCCTGCTGCTGATCCTGGCCGCCGCCCTCGGCCTCCTGCATGCCGGCATGGCCGGCGCGGCCGAGGCGCCCGCCGCGCCCAAGCTGCTGCGCTACAGCTTCCGCGTCGCCGAGACCGGCTTCGACCCGGGGCGCGTGACCGACATCTACTCGCGCATCATCACCTCGCACATCTTCGAGGGGCTCTACACCTACGACCACCTGGCGCGCCCCGCCAAGCTGGTGCCGCAGACTGCCGTGGGCATGCCCGAGGTGTCGGACGACTTCAGGACCTGGACCATCAAGCTGCAGCCGGGCATCTTCTTTGCCGACGACCCGGTGTTCAAGGGCAAGAAGCGCGAGCTGACCGCGGAAGACTATGTGTTCGTCCTCAAGCGCGCCGCCGACCCCGAGAACAACAGCCCGCACTGGAGCGAGATTGACGAGCAGGGCTTCGTGGGCCTGGCCGAGTACCGCGCCGAGGTGCTGAAGCAGAAGAAGCGCTTCGACTACGACCACCCGATCGCCGGGCTGCGCGCGCTGGACCGCTACACCCTGCAGCTGCGCCTCAAGCAGACGCGCCCGCGCCTGATCGAGATCCTGGCGCAGACCGATCTCTACGGCGCGGTGGCGCGCGAGGTCATCGAGGCCTATGGCGAGCAGAGCATGGGCCACCCGGTGGGCACCGGCCCCTTCGTGCTCAAGCAGTGGCGGCGCAGCTCGCTGATCGTGCTGGAGAAGAACCCTGGCTACCGCGAGCGTTATTACGATGCCCAGCCGAATGCCGACGACGCCGAGGGTCAGGCCTTGCTGGCGCGCTTCAAGGGCCGGCGCATCCCGATGATCGACCGCGTCGAGGTCTCCATCATCGAGGAGAACCAGCCGCGCTGGCTGTCCTTCCTGGGCGGCGAGTTCGACCTGCTGGAGCGCGTGCCCGAGGACTTCGTCAACCAGGCCATGCCGCGCGGCAAGCTGGCGCCCAACCTCGCCAAGCGCGGCATCCAGGGCTATCGCACGCTGGCCTCGGACGTGCTCTACACCGCCTTCAATATGGATGACCCGGTGGTGGGCGGCTACACGGCCGAGCGCATCGCCTTGCGCCGCGCCATCGGCCTGGCCACCAACAGCCCGCGCGAGAACGCCCTGGTGCGGCGTGGCCAGGCGGTGGTGGCGCAATCGCTCTACCTGCCCAATACCAGCGGCTACGACCCCGACTACCGCAGCGAGATGGGCGACTACGACCCCGCGCGCGCCAACGCCCTGCTGGACCTCTACGGCTACAAGGACGTGGACGGCGACGGCTGGCGCGAGCTGCCCGATGGCAGCCCGCTGCTGCTGGAAAGCCTCACCACGCCCGATGGCTTCCAGCGCCAGATCGACGAGCTGTGGCAGAAGTCGCTCGCCAAGGTTGGGCTGAGGCTGAAGTTCAAGGTGGCCAAGTGGCCCGAGAACCTCAAGTCCATGCGCGCCGGCAAGTACCAGATCTGGTCGCTGGCCAACAGCGCCTCGATGCCCGACGGCAAGGACTCGCTGGCCGCCCTGCACACCGGCCATATCGGCACCTACAACTACGCGCGCTTCAGCCTGCCCGAGATGGACAAGCTGTTCGACGCGGTGGGCTCGCTGCCCGACGGCCCCGAGCGCGACGCGGTGTTCCTGACCAGCAAGCGCCTGGCCACCGCCTACATGCCCTACAAGTACCGCGGCCACCGCTTCCTCAGCGATCTGGCGCATGCGCAGCTGATCGGCTACCGCCGCCATTCCTTCAAGCAGAACTGGTGGGAGTTCGTGGACATCGACGACAGCAAGAAAAGGGCCGTCAAATGATCCGCGGCCTGGCCACCCTGCTGCTGGCGGCGGCACTGGGCACGGCGCAGGCCGCCGAACCCAAGCTGCTGCGCTATGCCTTCTCGAGCGCCGAGACCGGCTTCGATCCCTCGCAGCTCACCGACATCTATTCGCGCACCGTCACCGCCAACATCTTCGAGGCGCTCTACCGCTACGACCATCTGGCGCGGCCGGTGCGCCTGCTGCCCCTGGTGGCGGCCGGGGCGCCGGAGATATCGGCCGACTTCAAGACCTTCACGGTGCGCGTCCGGCCCGGCATCTACTTCGCGGACGACCCGGCCTTCAAGGGCCAGCGCCGTGAGCTGGTGGCCCAGGACTTCGTCTACACCGCCAAGCGCGTGGCCGACCCCGCGCTCAACAGCCCGGGCTGGAGCTCCTACGAGGAGGCTGGCCTGCTGGGGCTGAAGGCGCTGCGCCAGCAGGCGCTCAAGTCCAAGCAGCCCTTCAACTACGAGGCCGAGGTCGAGGGCCTGCGCGCGCTGGACCGCTACACCCTGCAGTTCAGGACCGAGCAGGCGCGCCCGCGCCTGGTCGACGCCATCATGACCGACAGCAGCATCTACGGCGCGATGGCGCGCGAGGTGGTGCAGGCCTATGGCGACAAGATCGCCGCGCACCCGGTGGGCACGGGCCCGTTCCGGCTCAAGAGCTGGCGGCGCAGCTCGCAGATCGTGCTGGAGAAGAACCCCGGCTACCGCGAGCGCTTCTACGATGCCGAGCCGGCGGCCGACGATGCCGAGGGTCAGGCCTTGCTGGCACGCTTCAAGGGGCGCCGCATCCCGATGCTCGACGAGGTGCAGATCGCCATCGTCGAGGAGGCGCAGCCGCGCTGGCTCAGCTTCCTGAACGGCGAGGCCGATTTTCTCGAGCGCGTGCCGGCCGAGTTCGTCAGCCAGGCCATGCCCAAGGGCAAGGTGGCGCCTAACCTGCTCAAGCGCGGCGTGCAGGGCTACCGCACCATCGCCCCCGATGCCACGCTGACGGTGTTCAATATGGACGACCCGGTGGTGGGCGGCATGGCGGCCGACAAGGTGGCCCTGCGCCGCGCGCTCAGCCTGGCCACCGACATCGAGCGCGAGATCACGCTGGCGCGGCGCGGCCAGGCGATCCCGGCGCAGTCGCAGCTGGTGCCGCACACGCTGGGCTACGAGGCCGACTTCAGCTCCGAGCTGAGCCGCCACGACCCGGCGCGCGCGATGGCCCTGCTGGACCTCTATGGTTATGTGGACAAGGACGGCGACGGCTGGCGCGACCTGCCCGATGGCCGCCCGCTGGTGATCGTGCGCAACACCCAGCCCGACGCCACCTACCGCCAGCTCGACGAGCTGTGGCAGAAGAACCTGACGGCCATCGGCGTGCGCCTGCAGCTCAAGGTGGCCAAGTGGCCCGAGAACCTCAAGAGCGCGCGCAGCGGCAAGTTCATGACCTGGGGCGTGGGCTCCTCGGCCGCCAGCCCCGACGGTCAGGAGGCCATGCAGCGCCTCTACGGCCCGGCCACCGGCGGGCAGAACCTCTCGCGCTTCAACGACCGGCATTTCAACGAGAACTACGAGCGCATGAAGGGCATGCCCGACGGCCCCGAGCGCGCCGCGCTGCTGCGCGAGGCCCAGCGCATCTCGCTCGCCTACCTGCCCTACAAGGCCCATGTGCACCGCATCTACACCGACCTCGCCTACCCCTGGCTGATCGGCTACCGGCGCGCGCTGTTCTGGCAGGACTGGTGGCAGTACGTGGATATCGACGACAGCAAGAAGAAGCCCACCCAATGAAACCATGGATGCTGGCCCTGAGCCTGAGTGCCTTGCTGGGCCTGGCGCATGGCGCCGACACGCCCGGCGCGGCGCCCGCCAAGGTGTTCCGTTACGCCTTCCCGATCGCCGAGACCGGCTTCGACCCGGCGCAGATCAGCGACATCTATTCGCGCACCGTCACCCCGCATATCTTCGAGGGCCTGTACGCCTACGACCCGCTGGCCATGCCGGTGAAGATCAGGCCGCTGCTGGCCGCCGGCATGCCCGAGGCCGCGGCGGACTTCAAGACCTACACGGTGCGGCTGCGCCCGGGCATCTTCTTCACCGACGATCCGGCCTTCAAGGGCAAGCCGCGCGAGCTGGTGGCCGAGGACTTTGTCTACAGCTTCAAGCGCTTTGCCGATCCCGCGGTGAAGAGCCCGATCTGGAACAGCGTGGACGAGATCGGCCTGCTCGGCCTCGCTGCGCTGCGCAAGCAGGCGCTCGCGAGCAAGAAGCGTTTCGACTATGACCGCGAGATCGAGGGCCTGCGCGCGCTCGATCGCTACACGCTGCAGTTCAGGCTGCAGCAGCCGCGCCCGCGCCTGCTGGAGACGCTGGCCCAGAACGACCTGTTCGGCGCGGTGGCGCGCGAGGTGGTCGAGGCCTATGGCGACGAGATCATGGGCCATCCGGTGGGCACCGGGCCCTTCGTGCTGAAGCAGTGGCGGCGCAGCTCGCTGATCGTGCTGGAGCGCAACCCGAACTACCGCAATATGCAGTACGAGGCCGAGCCGGCGGCCGACGATGCCGAGGGCCAGGCCATCCTGGCGCGGCTGAAGGGCCGGCGCCTGCCGATGATCGACCGGGTCGAGGTCTCCATCATCGAGGAGAGCCAACCGCGCTGGCTGTCCTTCCTGAACGCCGAGCACGACCTGGTGGACCGCGTGCCGCCCGAGTTCGTCAACATCGCGCTGCCGCAGAACAAGCTGGCGCCCAATCTGGCCAAGCAGGGCATGCACCTGCACCGCATGCTGAACGCCGACAGCTCCTTCACCTTCTTCAATATGGAGGACGCCACCGTCGGCGGCTACGGCCCCGACAAGGTGGCGCTGCGGCGCGCGCTGTCGCTGAGCCTGGACATCGAGCGCGAGATCCGCCAGGTGCGGCGTGGCCAGGCGGTGGTGGCCCAGTCCATGGTGCTGCCGCACACCAGCGGCTACGACCCGCAGTACAAGAGCGAGATCGGCGACTTCGACCCGGCGCGCGCGCGCGCGCTGCTGGATCTCTACGGCTTCGTCGACAAGGACGGCGACGGCTGGCGCGACATGCCCGATGGAGCGCCGCTGGTGATCGAGGTGGCCAGCCAGCCCGACGCGCTCTCGCGCCAGTACGACGAGCTGTGGCAGCGCAATCTCAATGCCGTGCAGATCAAGGCCAGGTTCTTCCACGGCAAATGGCCCGAGCAGCTCAAGCAGGCGCGCGCCGGCAAGCTGATGCTGTGGTTCCTCGGCACCACGGCCACCGGCCCCGACGGCATCGGCGCCCTGCAGCGCATGTATGGCCCGCAGTCCGGCAACCAGAATCTGTCGCGCTTCAAGAATGCCGAGTTCGACGCCCTCTACGAGCGCATGCAGGTGATGCCCGACGGCCCCGAGCGCGAGGCGCTGTTCCTGCAGGCCAAGCGCCTGCAGGCGGCCTGGATGCCGATGAAGACCCATGTGCATCGCATCGTCAACGACATCAGCCAGCCCTGGCTGATCGGCTACCGCCGGCCGCTGTTCCGCAACGAGTTCTGGCAGTTCATCGATATCGAACCGGCCGCCAGGCATTGAGCAGCATGGCCGCCTCGTTCCCCCGCGCCCTGGCCGCCCTGCTGCTGAGTCTGGCAACGCTGGGGGTGCTGGCCCAGAGCGAGCCGGCCGCGCCCCGCAAGGTGCTGCGTTATGCCTTCCTGGTGGGCGAGACCGGCTTCGATCCGGCCCAGCTCTCGGACCTCTATTCGCGCTACCTCACCGCCCATATCTTCGACGGGCTCTACAAGTACGATCACCTGGCGCGGCCCTACAAGATCAAGCCGAACGTGGCCGATGGCATGCCCGAGGTCTCGGCCGACTACCGTACCTGGACGGTGCGCTTGCAGAAGGGCATCTACTTTGCCGACGACCCGGCCTTTGGCGGCAAGAAGCGCGAGCTGGTGGCCGAGGACTTCGTCTACAGCTTCAAGCGCTTCTTCGACCCCGCCACCAAGAGCCCGCTCTACTCCACCCTGAAGGACGAGGGCATCCTGGGCCTGGATGAGCTGCGCCAGCGCGCGCTCAAGAGCAAGAAGCCCTTCGACTACGACCTCCCGGTGGAGGGCCTGCGCGCGCTGGACCGCTACACCCTGCAGCTGCGCCTCGCCGAGGCGCGCCCGCGCCTGCTCTACACGCTGGCGATCGGCGACGTGATGGTGGCGGTGGCGCGCGAGGTGATGGAGGCCTACCCGGGCAAGAGCATGGAGCACCCGGTGGGCACCGGGCCCTTCGTGCTGAAGCAGTGGCGGCGCAGCTCGCGCATGGTGTTCGAGCGCAACCCCAACTTCCGCGAGCTCTATTACGACGCCGAGCCGAATGCCGACGATGCCGAGGGCCAGGCCCAGCTGGCGCGCTTCAAGGGCCGGCGCCTGCCGATGCTGGACGCGGTGGAGGTGGCCATCATCGAGGAAGGCCAGCCGCGCTGGCTGAGCTTCCTGCGCCGCGAGTTCGACCTGCTGTTCCTGCTGCCGGAGGAGTATGCCGACATCGCCATCCCGCACGGCCGCATCGCGCCCCATCTGGCCAAGCAGGGCATCCGGGCGCACAGCATGGCCAGCCCCGACCGCACGCTGTTCTACTTCAATATGGAAGACCCGGTGGTGGGCGGCTACACGCCCGCCAAGGTGGCGCTGCGCCGCGCCATCGGCCTGGCCACCGACGTGGGGCGCGAGATCCGCCAGGTGCGGCGCGGCCAGGCGGTGCTGGCGCAATCGGTGGTGGCGCCGCTGACCTGGGGCTACGACGCCGACTTCAAGAGCGAGAACAGCGATTTCGACCCGGCGCGCGCGATGGCCCTGCTGGACATCTATGGTTATCTGGACCGCGACGGCGACGGCTGGCGCGAGCAGCCCGACGGCACGCCGCTGCTGATCGAATATGCCTCCTCGCCCGACAGCCGCTCGCGCCCCTTCGAGGAGCTGTGGCAGAAGGACCTGGCGCGCATCGGCATCCGCATCAAGGTGAAATCGGCGCAATGGCCCGAGCAGCTGAAGGCCTCCCGGGCCGGCCAGCTGATGGTCTGGCAGCTGGGCTATGCGGCCGCCACGCCGGACTCGCAGCTCGGCTTCGAGCTGCTTTATGGACCAGCGGCGGGTGGGCAGAACCTCGGCCGCTTCCGCAACGCGCAGTACGACGCCGCCTACGACGCGATGCGGCGCCTGCCCGACGGCCCCGAGCGCCTCGCCCAGCTGCACGAGCTGCAGCGCCTGACGCTGGCCTATATGCCGCAGAAGTACCGCGTGCACCGCATCGTCAACGACCTCACCCAGCCCTGGGTGCTGGGCTTCCGGCGGCCCGCCTTCGGCACCAGCTTCTGGTCCTATGTGGACATCAATCCGGCCGGGCGGCCCGCGCCGTGAAACGCCGCCGCCTGCTGCAGGGCGCCATGCTGGCGCCGCTCGCCTGCCGGGCCGAGGGCGAGCGCGGCCATAGAAAAATCCTGCGCACCGCCTTGCCGTCGGCCGAGGTCGGCTTCGATCCGGCCCAGGTCTCCGACCAGACCTCGGTGCAGGTCAACGCCCATATCTTCGAGGCGCCGCTGGCCTACGACTACCTGGCGCGCCCGGCCAAGTTAACGCCGCTCACCGCCGCGGCCCTGCCCGAGGTCTCGGAGGACTTCAAGCGCTTCGTCGTCACGCTGCGCCCCGGCATCTTCTTTGCCGACGACCCGGCCTTCGGCGGCAAACCGCGCGAACTGGTGGCGGCCGACTACGTCTACTCGATCAAGCGCTACTACGACCCGCGCATCAACTCCGAGCATCTCTACGTCTACGAGACCGCCAAGCTGCTGGGCCTGTCGGAGCTGCGCGCCGAGGCCCTGCGCAGCAAGAAGCCCTTCGACTACGAGCGGCCGGTGGCCGGGCTGCGCGTGCTGGACCGCTACCGCTTCGAGATCCGCCTGGCCGCGCCCGACCCGCGCTTCGTGCATGTGCTGGCCTCCAACAACTATGCCGCGGCGCTGGCCCGCGAGGTGGTGCAGGCCAACGGCGGCGAGGTGATGGCGCACCCGGTGGGCACCGGGCCGTTCCGGCTCAAGTCCTGGCGGCGCGGCTCGCAAATCGTGCTGGAGCGCAACCCCGGCTTTCGCGAGCAGCTGTTCGAGGCCGAGCCCGCGCCCGGCGATGCCCAGGCCGAGGCGATCGCGCGCCAGCTGGCGGGCAAGCGCCTGCCGCTCTTGGACGAGGTGCAGATCGCCATCATCACCGAGAGCCAGCCGCGCTGGCTGGCCTTTGCCGGCGGCGAGCTGGATCTGCTGGAGCTGCCCACCGAGATGGCGCCGCATGCGATGCCGCGCGGCCGCCTGGCGCCGGCCCTGCAAAAGCGCGGCGTGCAGGCCTTTGCCAGCTCGGGCAGCGACGTCAAGTTCAGCTACTTCAATCTCGACGATGCGCAGATCGGCGGCCTGCAGCCGGCGCGCGTGGCGCTGCGCCGCGCCATCGTGCTGGCCTACGACAACGAGGCCGAGCTGCGCCTGGTCTTCAAGGGCCAGGGCGTGCTGGCGCAATCGATGCTGCCGCCGGCGGTGTATGGCTACGAGCCCGGCCTCAGCAGCGAGGCCAGCCGCAGCGACCCGGCGCGCGCGCAGGCCCTGCTCGACCTCTACGGCTACGAGCGGCGCGATGCCGAGGGCTACCGCACCCATCCCGATGGCAGCCGGCTCACGCTCAGGCGCGCCGGCAGCCCCGACGCGCGCCAGCGCCAGCTCAACGAGCTGTGGAAAAAACGCATGGACGCGGTGGGCCTGCGCATCGAGTTCGAACAGGCGCCGTTCGGCGAGCTGATCAAGAAATCGCTGGCCGGCCAGCTGCAGATCTGGGGCTATAGCTGGAGCATCGGCGCGCCCGATGGCGACTTCTTCCTGGGCATGGGCTACGGGCCCAATGCCGGCCAGTCCAACGATGCGCGCTTCAAGCTGCCGGCCTTCGACCGCCTCTACGAGCGCCAGCATGTCATGCCCGACGGGCCCGAGCGCCTGGCGCTGATGCGCGAGGCGAACCGCCTGCTGCTGGCCTACATGCCCTACCAGGTGCACAGCCATGGCCTGCGCGTGGACCTCTGCCAGCCGGGCGTGCAGGGCTTCATGCGCCATCCGCTGGGGCGTGACTGGTGGCGCTACGTGGACCTGGTGTCGCCTGCGCGATAGCCGCGGGGCGGGCCGCGCCGCCATCATGCGGCATGGCAGCCCCGCATGAACTCGATCGCTACCGCGACTTCCTGGCCCGCACCCAGGGCCTGAGTTTCACGGACTACGAGGCGCTGTGGCGCTGGTCGATCAGCGAGCTCGACGCCTTCTGGCTGAGCCTGTGGGACTTCTTCGAGCTGCACTCGGACACGCCCTTCGGCGATGCGCTCAGCGAGGACCGCATGCCCGGCGCGCGCTGGTTCGCCGGTGCCACCCTCAACCACGCGGCCCAGGTGCTGCGCCATGCCGATGCCGCCGCCGCGGCGGGCCGCCCGGCGATCCTGTGGGCCACCGAGGCGATGCTGGCGCGCGGCGAGCGCGCCGAGCTGAGCTGGCCCGAACTGCGCGCCCAGGTGGGTGCGCTGGCGGCCTCGCTGCAGCGCCTGGGCGTGCAGCGCGGCGACCGGGTGGTGGCCTATCTGCCTAATATCCCGCACACGGTGGTGGCCTTCCTGGCCTGCGCCAGCCTGGGCGCGATCTGGTCGGTGTGCTCGCCCGACATGGGGCCGGTGGCGGTGCTGGACCGCTTCCGCCAGATCGAACCCAAGGTGCTGATCGCGGTGGACGGCTATACCTATGCCGGCCAGGCGGTGGACCGCATGGACACGCTCGCCGCGGTGCTGGGCCAGCTGCCCAGCGTCGAGCATGTGCTGCTGCTGCCCTGGCTGGATGCCGGCGTGGACGAGCAGCGCCTGGCCGCACCGCTGCGCCCGGCCTACCGCTTCGATGCCCTGGCCGGCGGCGATGAGCACCTGGACCCGCTGCCCCTGCCCTTCGAGCATCCGCTCTGGATCGTCTATTCCAGCGGCACCACCGGCCTGCCCAAGCCCATCGTGCACGGCCACGGCGGCATCGTGCTGGAGGCACTGAAGCTGCAGGTGCTGCATGGCGACCTGCGGCCCGAGGACCGCTTCCACTGGTACAGCTCGACCGGCTGGATCATGTGGAACTGCCAGGTCAACGCCCTGCTGGCGGGCGCCAGCATCTGCCTGTTCGACGGCAGCCCCGGCGGCCCGCGCGAGGCGCCCGACTGGGGCACGCTCTGGCGCTTTGCCGCGCTCACGCGCGCTAGCTTCGTCGGCGCCGGCGCGGCCTTCTACGCCAGCTGCCTGAAGGCGGGCGTGCGGCCGCAGCAGCAGGGCGATCTGAGCGCGCTGCGCGGCGTCGGTTCCACCGGCAGCCCGCTGGCGGACGAATGCTATGACTGGATCTGGCAGCAGCTGCCGGCGGTGGACGGCGCGCCGATCTGGATCAGCTGCATCGCCGGCGGCACCGATTTCGCCGGCGCCTTCCTGGGCGGCCTGCCGGGCGCGCCGGTGCGGCGCGGCCAGATGCAATGCCGCTGCCTGGGCGCGGCGGTGCAGGCCTACGGCGAGCCCGATGCCCAAGGCCGGGGTCAGGTCTTGCTGGACGAAGTGGGCGAGCTGGTCTGCACGCGGCCCATGCCCTCCATGCCCTTGAGGTTCTGGAACGACCCCGGCGACCGGCGCTACCGGGAGAGCTATTTCGACATGTACCGCGGCCCGAATGGCGAGGGCATCTGGCGCCATGGCGACTGGCTGCGCATCACCCCCGAGGGCGGCGCCATCATCTACGGCCGCAGCGATGCCACCATCAACCGCCACGGCATCCGCATGGGCACGGCCGAGCTCTACCGCGCGGTGGAGGCACTGCCCGAGGTGCTGGACAGCCTGGTGGTGGACCTGGAGTACCTGGGGCGCGAAAGCTATATGCCCTTGTTCGTGGTGCTGCGCGAAGGCCTGGCGCTGGACGCCGCGCTGCAGCAGCGCCTGCGCCAGGCGATACGCGAGGCGCTCTCGGCCCGCCATGTGCCCAACGAGGTCTTCCAGGTCAGCGCGATCCCGCGCACGCTCTCCGGCAAGAAGATGGAGCTGCCGGTGAAGAAGCTGCTGCTGGGCGCGGCGGCCGACACGGTGTTCAAGCGCGATGCGATGGCCAACGCAAGCTGCCTGGCCTGGTTTGAGGACTTCGCGGCACGGCGGGCGGAGCGCGCCGCACACTGACGCGCAGGCGGGCCGGCAGCCAGGGGCTACTATCGGTGCATCGAAACCCCGTGGCAGGGAGTGCGATGAGGGGGGTGTCAGGCTTCGAGTCCAAGGTGCTGCTGGCCTTTGCCAGTGCCGCGCTGGTGGTGGCGGCACTGGCGGGCAGCATCTGGAAGCTGGTCGGCGACGAGGCCGATGCCACGCAGCGCGTGGCGCGCAGCCATGAGCTGATCAGCTCGCTGGCGCGCGTGCGGGCGCGCACCCTGCAGATCGAGTTGGCGACGCAGAACTTCCGCCTCACCG
This sequence comes from Paucibacter sediminis, assembly GCF_030254645.1. Lineage (NCBI taxonomy): Bacteria > Pseudomonadati > Pseudomonadota > Betaproteobacteria > Burkholderiales > Sphaerotilaceae > Roseateles > Paucibacter sediminis. Next base: position 1,382,450 of record NZ_CP116346.1, on the reverse strand, counting down.
GCGATCCCGCCCGCATCGAAGAGCGCGACAGCTCGATCGCGCGGCGCGAGCAGCTGCTGCAGCGTATCCGGCTGCTGACCGAGCAGGACGCGCTGCAGCGCGGGCGCTGGGACCAGCTGCGCGCGGTCATCGACCAGCGCCTGCAGTTCGCGCGCCAGATCGAGACGCTGCGCAAGACCGAGGGCGAGCCCGCCGCCACCGCCTATGTGGCCAGCGTGCCGCTGGCGGCCACGCGCCAGCAGGTCTACAACCTGCTCACCACCATGGAGGACGAGGAGGTGGAGCAGCTGGCGCAGCGCAGCGCCGGCGAGCTGCGCACGCACCGGGCGCTGTCGCTCAGCGGCGCCCTGCTGGCGCTGTTCCTGCTGGCCCTGCTGGCGGGGGTTTTCGAGCTGATCCGCCGCCAGCTGCGCGTGAGCGAAGATCATCTGCGCAGCATCATCAGCAATGTGCCTGCCATGATCGCCTATGTGGATGCCGGCCAGCGCTATGTCTATGTGAACCAGCAGTACCTGCAGCGCTTCGCCCCCGCGCAGGGCGACATCACCGGGCGCAGCGTACGCGAAGTGCTGGGCGAGGATCGCTACGCGATCGCGGCGCCCCTGATCGCCCGGGCGCTGGCGGGCGAGGCCCTGAGCTACGACTGGCAGCCGTTCCCGGAGGTCTGGCAGGTCATCAACTACGTGCCCAAGCATGCCGCCGACGGCCAGGTGGCGGGCTATTACGTGCTCGGCTCCGACATCACCGAGCGCAAGCGCGCCGAAGCCCATATCCAGGGCCTCAACAGCGAGCTGGAACTGCGCGTCAGCGAGCTCGAGCATGTCAGCCGTGCGCTGCGCACCCTCAGCGCCGGCAACCGCACCATGCTGCGCGCCAGCGAGGAGCAGGCGCTGCTCGACAGCATGTGCGTCGCCATCGTCGAGTCCGGCGCCTATGCGATGGCGGCGGTCTGGTACCGCGTCGACGATGCGCAGCGCACGCTCGATCCCAGGGCCGCCTGCGGCTATCCGCAAGGCGTCGAGGGGCTGCGCGTCCTGCATGCCAGCTGGGGCGATGGCGAGCGCGGGCGCGGCGCCGCGGCGCGCGCGATACGCAGCGGCGCGCTGACCCTGGTGCGGGACATGCGCGGCCATCCCGACTACATGGCCTGGCAGGCCGAGCTGGGCGGCCACGTGTCGGTGCTGGCCTGCCCCTTGCGCGTGGAGGGCGAGGTGATCGGGGCGCTGGCGATCTACCACGCCGAGGCCGATGCCTTCGACGCCGACGAGATCCGGCTGCTGGGCGAGTCGGCGGACGATCTGGCCTTCGGCATCGGCACCCTGCGCGCGCGCGCCGAGCAGGCGCGCATCCAGGCCGCCATGCACCAGCTGACGCGCTACGACGCGCTCACCGGCCTGCCCAACGAGGCGGTGTTCAGCGATCTGCTGGTGGCGGCGATGCACCACAGCGAGCACAGCGGGGGCTCGTTCGCGGTGCTGCAGACCGACATCGACCGCCTGCGCGAGGTCAACGACGCGCTCGGCTTCAGCCATGGCGACCAGATGCTGCAGGAGTTCGGCGCGCGTCTGCGCCGGGTCGTGCCCGCCCATGCCACGGTGGCGCGCCTGCGCGGCGACGAGTTTGCCGTGCTGCTGCCGGAGGCCGGCCGCGCCGAGGTGACGCGCCTGGCGCAGCAGTTGGAGGTGGCGCTGGCGGCGCCCTGCCTGGTGGCGGGCATTCCGCTGGACCTGAGCGCCAAGACCGGCATCGTGCTGTTTCCCGAGCATGGCGCGACGCCGCACGATCTGTTCCGCCACATGGATATTGCGGTGCACGAGGCGCGCCACCAGGGGCGCCGCCATGTCATCTTCGACCCCGATCAGCAGTTGGACCGCCCCGGGCGCCTCAAGCTGGCGATCCAGCTGCGGCAGGCGATCGAGAGCGACGAACTCAGGCTCTATCTGCAGCCCAAGGTCGAGATGCGCAGCGGCCGTGTCTGCGGCGCCGAGGCGCTGCTGCGCTGGCAGCACCCCGAGCGCGGCCTGGTGCCGCCGGGCGAGTTCATCGGCCTGGCCGAGGACACCGGCCTGATCAAGCCGCTCACCGAATGGGTGTTGCGGGCGGTGACGCAATGGCTGCGCGCATCGACGGGCGCGGCCGCTGGCCTGCCGGTGGCGGTCAATCTGTCGGCGCGCAATCTGCGCGACGAGGGCCTGCTGGAGCAGTTGCGCGGCCTGCGCAGCGGCGGCGACTATCCGGCCGGCCTGCTGGAGATCGAGATCACCGAGAGCACCGTGATGGAGGATGCCGAGCATGCGCTGCGCGTGCTGCATGGCCTGCGCGAGCAGGGCATCGCGCTCTATGTCGACGATTTCGGTACCGGCTATTCCTCGCTGAGCTATCTGCAGAAGCTGCCGGTCGATTTCATCAAGATCGACCAGTCCTTCGTGCGCTCGCTGGGCGGCGACAAGGACGCCGCGGTGATTGTGAAGTCCACCATCGACCTGGTGCACGATCTTGGGCGTCAGATCGTTGCGGAGGGCATCGAGACGCAAGACGCCTGGGATCTACTGGCCGCCTGGGGCTGCGATATCGCGCAGGGCTATTTCATCGCCCGGCCGATGCCGGCGGCGGACTTCGGCGCCTGGGCCGCGCAGTACCGGCCGCCGCAGTGACGCTGAGCCAGGCCGTCAGCTCATGTGTGCGCCCACGGTGCTGCGGTGCGGCTCCGCATCGCCGGGATGCCGGCCCATGTTCAGCGGCAGCGAGATGAAGGCCACCAGCACCACGGGCACCAGCGACATCGTGATGACGCCGGCGAGCTGGCGCAGGAACTGGCTGAGGTCGGTTTGCATGGCAGGTCCCGTGTGAAGTTGAACGACAGCCTCAGCATCGGGCTACGGTCTGAAGGAATCCTTAGCAGCGCGCCTGATCCAAATCAGGCGCGCCGGGGCGCGGGTCGTTGAAGATGGCAACTGCAAGCTGAAAGCCCCCGCCATGACCGCCTCACAACTGCTGGCCTGGATCGCCGGCGCGCTGCTGTTGCAGTTGCTGCTGGGCGGCGCATGGGCGTACCGGCGCCGGCGCGAGCAGCCGGTGTTCGCGCCACTGCCCGCCATGCCGGCGGCGCAGGGCGGTGCGTGGCAGGGGCTGCGGGCCTTCCGTGTGCAGGCGCGCGTCGACGAGGATGCTGCTCGCAGCCAGTGCTCCTTCTACCTGGTGCCGCTCGATGCGCAGCCGCTGCCGGCCTTCAAGCCCGGCCAGTTCCTCACCTTTGTGCTGCCGCTGCCGGACCCGGCCCGGCCGGGCGGCGAAGCCGGCGTGACGCGCTGCTACTCGCTCTCGGATACCCCCGACCCGGCGCACTACCGCGTCACCATCAAGCGGCAGCCCGACGGTCGGGTGTCGCGCTACTTTCACGAGCAAGTCCAGCCCGGCCAGGTGCTGCAGCTGAGGGCGCCCGCGGGTCATTTCCATATCGATGCGGATGGCCGGGAGCCGGCGGTGCTGGTGGCCGGCGGCATCGGCATCACGCCCATGCTGAGCATGTTGCGTTGGTGCCTGGCGCATCAGCCGCAGCGCCGCCTGCACCTTTTTTACGGGCTGCGCAACGGCGCCGAGCATGCCTTCAAGGCGCAGCTGGAGCAGCTGGCCGCCGCCCACCCGCAGCTCACGCTCACCGTGGCCTACAGCCGGCCGGCCGCGAGCGATCGCCTGGGCACGGATTACCAGCATGCCGGTCATGTGGATCTCGAACTGCTGCGGCGCACGCTGCCGCATGGGCGACACCGCTTCTTTCTTTGTGGCCCGCCGGCGCTGATGGCAAGCCTGGTGCCGGCCCTGGCGGCCTGGGGCGTGCCGGAGTCGGACATCCACTACGAGGCCTTCGGCCCGGCATCGCTGCCGCGCTCGGCGCCGGCGGGTGGCGCTGACGCGGGGGCGGCGCCCGGTCTGCATGCCCAGCTGCGCTTCCAGCGCTCCGGCCGCAGCCTGTCATGGGACGGCAGCGCCGCCAACCTGCTGGACTTTGCCGAGGCGCATGGCATTACCGTCGATTCGGGTTGCCGCTCGGGCGGCTGCGGCAGCTGCGAGACGCGCCTGCTGGAGGGCAGCGTGCATTACCCGCACCGCCCCGACCACGACCCGGCGCCCGGGCATTGCCTGCTCTGCGTGGCTCAGCCCGCCACCGATCTGGTGCTGGAGGCCTGATGCCCATCCAAGCCCGCCTGATGCGCCGTGAGCTGCTGCCCTTCGTGCTCTACCTGGGCCTGTTGGTGCTGGCGACCCTGCTGCTGGATGCGCTGCTGCATCTGTTCAACATCTATTGGGTGGGCCGCTATCTGGGCATTCCCGGCACGTTGCTGATCCTGGCCTCGTTCGGCTATTCGCTGCGCAAGCGCAAGCTCATCGGCGGCGGCCACCCCACGCAATGGCTGCGCCTTCACGAGTTGCTGGCCTGGCTCGGCGCCCTGCTGGTGCTGGTGCATGCCGGCATCCACTTCAATGCCATCCTGGCCTGGCTGGCGGTGGCGGCCATGCTGGTGAATGTGGCGAGCGGGCTGCTGGGCAAGTTCCTGCTCGACCGCTCGCGCCGGCGCCTGGAAGAAGCGCGCCAGCGCATGCGCGACCAGGGCTGGACGGCCGACGAACTGGAGGAGCGCACCTACTGGGACAGCCTCACCTTCGATGCCGTCAGGCAGTGGCGCGTGGTGCACTTCCCGATCACGCTGGCGTTCGGCGGCCTGGCCCTGGCCCATATCCTGGCCGTGTTCCTCTTCTGGGGCTGGCGATGAAGCAGCAGCGGCCCTGGTTGCGCTGGGTGATCGCGCTGAACCTGGCGGCGCTGGTGGCGCTGGCCTTTGTGTATCCGCATCTGATGGTGGCGCCGGGTGCCCTGCTGCCGGCGCATGCCGAGCTGGCCACCGACTGCTTCGCCTGCCATGCGCCCTGGCGCGGTGCGTCGGCGGCGCGCTGCGAGAGCTGCCACCACCTGGCCGACATCGGGCTGCGCGGCAGCAAGGGCCAGCCCCTGCCCGTGCGCGCGGAGAAGCAGACGGGGAGGACGGGCTTTCACCAGCAGCTCATCGACCAGGACTGCATGGCCTGCCACGGCGACCACCAGGGCACGGCAGCGGGCCAGCGCAGCCGCAAGCCTTTCTCGCACGCGCTGCTGCGCGCCGAGGCGAGCGCCGATTGCAAGGCCTGCCACCGCATGCCCGGCGATGCGCTGCATCGCAAGATCGAGGCCGGCAACTGCAAGCAATGCCACAGCCAGGAGCGCTGGAAGCCGGCCAGCTTCGAGCATGCCAAGCTGTTCGTGCTCGACCGCGATCACGACAGCGCCTGCGTCACCTGCCACCTGGGCCATGATTACAGCCGCTACAGCTGCTATGGCTGCCACGAGCACAGCGAGGCCAAGGTGCGTGCCGAGCATGAGGAGGAGGGCATCCGCGACTTCGAGAACTGCGTCGAATGCCATCGGGATCCGGGCGTGGAGCCCGATGAACGCGGCGCCGGGCGCCGCGGGCGCAAGCGCGACTGAGGCCTTGCGGCCCCGGCCCGCCGGCGCTCAGGGAATGCTCAGCCGGCCGCGCTCTTCCACCGCCACTTCCAGCTCGGGCCCGCGGCCGACGCGGTAGGTGACCCACAGGGTCTTGCCCACATAGGGGGCCGGGTCGCCGCCGGCGAGGTTGTTGTCGGCGGTGACGTCGAGCCGGCCATTGCGCACCATGGCGCGCAGGCGCTGCGTGATGTCGCGCGTGCGGCCGTCGGCGCCGTAGCGCGCGCTGAGGATGGTGAGGGCGCCGCCCTCGTTGGCATAGCCGGGCTGATCGTCACCCCAGCCGCGACCCCAGCCGCCTTGGCCCCATTGGCCGCCGCCCCAGCCGATGAACTGGGCGCCGTCGACGCGCTGCTCTTCCTGGTACTCGAAGGTGCGGGTCTGGCCGTCGCGGCCGCGCGCGTAGATGCGCAGGGTCTTCTTCTGGTAGGGGTGGGGGTCCACGCCCAGCGAGTTGTTGCTGACCGCGAAGGGGCGGTCCTCGCTGGCCAGCTGCTTGAGGCGCTGGGTCACATCGACATTGCGCTGCGCGGTGCCGTAGCGTGCTTCCAGGATCAGGTACTCGCCCTCGTCATTGCTGGCGCTGGGGCGGCCCGGCCGATTGCCATGCTCGCCCTCCCAGCCGCCGTTCCAGCGCCCCTGCCCCCATTGGCCGCCGCCCCAACCGGTGAACATCGCGCCATCGACGCGCTGGTTCTCCTGGTATTCGAAGGTGCGGGTCTGGCCGTCGCGGCCGCGCGCGTAGATGCGCAGCGTCTTCTTCTGGTAGGGATGGGGGTCGACGCCCAGGGTGTCGTTGGAGACGCGGAACTCGCGGTCCGAGCGCGCCAGCTCGCGCAGGCGCTGGGTCACGTCGACGTTCTGGCTGGCGGTGCCGTAGCGCGCCTGCAGGATCTGGTATTCGCCGTCATCGCCATGGCGGCCCTGCGCCAGCGCGGGCGTCAGCAGGCCGGCGAAGAAAAAGGTCAGCAGCAGGGCGAGCCCGCGGCCGATCCAGAAATGTCTTGTTTGCATGGTGTGGCTCCTTGTCTGGAGGCTGACCATCTTCCCACGACTGGGGTGTAAGCGGGCGTAAACGCGGGCACCGTGATGGGGGTGCCACTGGGTGCGCTATCGCACCGACCTTGCGGCGGCGCAGGGGCAGCATGGGGGCGGAGGCAGCCATGCACAAGCACGAAGAGATTGCGACCCGGTTCCTGGGCCAGGCCTATGAGTCGCTGGACGCGTCCACGCAGAAGGTGGCGCGCCATCTGGCGCAGCGCAAGCTGATCGCGCACCAACCGGCCAGGGCCCACGAAGAGCTGCCGGCGGATCGCGGCCAGCGTGCCGCCGATGCGGTGGCCTCGTTCGGCGGCTCCTGGACCTTTGTGGCGCTGTTCGCCGCCGTCATGCTGCTGTGGGTGCTGCTGAATGCTGCGCTGCTGCTGACGCGCGGCCACACCTTCGACCCCTATCCCTACATCCTGCTGAATCTGTTCCTCTCGATGCTGGCGGCAATCCAGGCACCGGTGATCCTGATGTCGCAGAACCGCCAGGCCGAGAAGGACCGCGCCACCGCCGGGCATGACTACGAGGTGAATCTGAAGGCCGAGCTGGAGATCATGCTGCTGCACGACAAGCTCGACCTGCTGCGCGAAAAGCAATGGGCCGAGCTGCTGGAGCTGCAGCAAAGCCAGCTCCAGCTGCTGGCGGCGCTGGCCGAGCGCCCCAACAAGGCTTGACGAAGCGCCCTCAGGCGGCGCTGCAGGCGCGCTGGCTCTGGGCGCAGATGTTCTCGCCGGTGGCGGTGAGCTTGAGCCCGCCGCCCTCCCAAGAGAGCCAGTCCAGCGCCACGTAGTCGGCGATCTCGTCGGGCTTGAGCAGGTCGGCGCGGCGGCGTTTCAAAAAGGCGGCCGCGCCGGGCAGGGCGGCGCGCAAGCTATCGAGCCGGCCCTGGGCCAGGCCCGCGCGCACGCGCACGGGAGTGAGCGCCAGTTCTTCCTGCGGTTTACGTCGTCGCATATGCATCCCAAGCCGAGGCAGCTATTACCCGGCGAGCATAGCCTGTGTGCGTGAAGCGGCTCTGTGCGCTGTCGTACATAGCCGCTAGCGCGTCATCGGCAGTGCCAGGCCCATCGCCACGAACATGCCACCGCAGGCGCGGTTGAAGCGCTTGCCCAGGCGCTCCAGCGCCGGGCGGATGCGGTGCGCCAGCAGCGCCAGCAGGTACTCGACCAGGCATTCCACCGCCACGAACACCAGGGCCATGACGATGAACTGGGTCAGCAGGTCGCGCGCCGGGTCGATGAACTGGGGCAGGAAGGCGCCGTAGAACAGCAGCGCCTTGGGGTTGGAGATGGCCGTCAGCAGGCCCTGGCGCAGCAGCGCGCTGGCGCGCGCATCGCCGCCCGCCGCGGCCGCGCCGAGCTGGATCGCCGGGGCGCGCCACAGCTGCACGCCCAGCCACACCAGATAGGCGCCGCCCAGCAGCTTGAGCAGGGTGAGCGCCTGCGCCGAGGTCTGCAGCAGCGCGCCGATGCCCAGCATCGAGAGCGCGATCAGCGCCAGAAATCCCAGCGCGCCGCCGGCCACGGTATAGAGCGTCTTGCGATGGCCGTGCAGGGCGCCATGCGTCAGCACCAGCAGGCTGTTGGGCCCGGGCGTGAGCGAGAGCCCCAGCGCGGCGACGAGGTAGAGCAGCCAGGTATGCAGGGCCATGCCGGGCTCAGCCTGCGTTCTTGATGCGGCTCACCAGCGCCTGGGTGTAGGCGGCGGTGCCGGCCGTGCCGCCCAGATCGCCGGTGCGCACCTTGTCGAGGTTGAGCGTGGCGTCGATCGCGACGCGCAGCCGCGTCGCCAGCTCGCCGAGCTTGCAATGGTCCAGCATCATGGCGGCGGCCAGCAGCAGGGCGGTGGGGTTGGCGATGCCCTTGCCGGCGATGTCGGGGGCCGAGCCGTGCACGGCCTCGAAGATCGCCGCGTCGGCGCCGATATTGGCGCCCGGCGCCATGCCCAGCCCGCCCACCAGGCCGGCCACCAGGTCGGAGAGGATGTCGCCGAACAGATTGGTGGTCACCAGCACGTCGAACTGCCAGGGGTTGAGCACCAGCTTCATCGCGCAGGCATCGACGATCACCGTCTCGAGCGCGATGCGGTCCTTGTACTTGCGCTCCCACAGCTCCTGGCCGGTCTCCAGGAACAGGCCGGTGAGCGCCTTCATGATGTTGGCCTTGTGCACGATGGTGACCTTCTTGCGGCCGCTGGCGATGGCCAGCTCGAAGGCGTATTCCAGCAGGCGGCGGCTGCCCTGGCGGGTGTTGACGCCGGTGGCCATGGCCACCGCATGCGGGTCGTCGCCGATCGGCACGTAATGCTCATGGCCGATGTAGAGGCCCTCGAGGTTCTCGCGCACCACCAGCAGGTCGATGTTGTCGAAGCGGCCGCCGGGGATGATGGTGCGCGCCGGGCGCACATTGGCATAGAGCTGGAACTCCTCGCGCAGGCGCACGTTGGAGGAGCGGTAGCCCCCGCCCGAGGGCGTTTCCAGCGGGCCCTTGAGCGCCAGCTTGGTGCGGCGGATGCTGTCCAGCGTGGCCTTGGGCAGCGGATCGCCATGGGCTTGCACGCCGCCCAGTCCGGCGACCTGACGATCCCACTCGAAGGGGGCCTTCAGCGCCTCCAGGGCCGCCAGCGTGGCGTCGACGATCTCGGGGCCGATGCCATCGCCGGGGATCAGCGTGGCTGGAATAGTCTGGGTCATGGTGGGGTGGCTCGCTGCAAGTTTGGGCGCAAGCATAGCGAACCAGGCCTACGCGAGATTGACGCAGGTTCAGCGATGCTGATGCTGCCGCTGCACCGCCGTCAGGATGGCACGCAGGATCTCCAGCGGCGGCGGCGGGCAGCCCGGCACCGTGAGATCGACCGGGATCACATTGGCCACGCGGCCGCAGTGGGCAGCGCTGCGCTCGCCAAAGATGCCGCCGTCGCAGCCGCAATCGCCGACGGCCAGCACCAGCCGCGGCTCGGGCGTGGCCTCGTAGCTGCGGCGCAGCGCCTCGGCCATATGGCGCGACACCGGGCCGGTGACGAGCAGCATGTCGGCATGGCGCGGGCTGGCGACGAATTTGATGCCCAGGCCCTCGAGGTTGTAATAGGGGTTGTTGAGCGCATGCAGCTCGAGCTCGCAGCCGTTGCAGGAGCCGGCATCGACCTCGCGTATGCACAGCGCGCGGCCGAGGATCTGCAGCAGGGCCTGCTGGATGCGGCCGGCCTCGGCCGAGGGTTCGAGCGTGACTTCGGGCGCCGGCTCGCTGACGATGCCGGTGCGGGCGATTTGTCTGAGGATGCGCCACATCAGAGATCGTGCCCCGCATAGCTGAGGTTGAAGGACTTGTTGATGAGCGGGAAGTCGGGAACGATGTTGCCGATCACCGCATGCTCCAGCACCGGCCAGTTCTGCCAGGAGGGGTCGTGGCAATGGCAGCGGCGGATCGCGCCTGCATCCAGCTCCAGCGCCACGAACACCTCGCCGCGCCAGCCCTCCACCCAGCCGGCGCCGCGCGCCGCGCCGGCCGGCAGGCTCAGCGCTTCTGCACGCAGCGACCCCTCGGGCAGGCCCAGGCACAGCAGGCGCAGCAGGCGCAGCGATTCCAGCAGCTCGTCGAAGCGCACGCTGACGCGCGCCGCCACATCGCCGTTGCGGTGCGTGGCCATATTGACGTTCAGCCCGTCATAGGGCGGCAGCGAGGGGGCACAGCGCAGGTCCCAGGTCTGGGCGCTGGCGCGGCCAGCCAGGCCGGTCAGGCCCAGCTGGGCGGCCAGCTGGGGCGTGACGCGGCCGGTGCCGATGAAGCGGTCCTGCAGGCCGGCATGCTCGTCGTAGATATGGCGCAGCTGGCGCAGCTCGGGCTCCAGCGCATCGCATTGCGCCAGCAGGCGGCGCCGGCCCTCGGCATCGAGGTCCACCGCAACGCCGCCGGGCACGATGCGGTCCATCATGAAGCGATGGCCGAACAGCGCCATCGAGAGGCGTTGCCAGTCCTCGCGCAGGCGCGCGAACTGCGCCAGGCCGAGCGCGAAGGCGGCGTCGTTGCCGAGCGCGCCGAGGTCGCCCAGGTGGTTGGCGACGCGCTCGCGCTCCAGCAGCAGGGCGCGCAGCCAGGCGGCGCGCGCGGGCACGGCGCAGCCGGCGGCGGCCTCCAGCGCCATGCAATAGGCCCAGGCATAGGCGACGGTGGAGTCGCCCGAGACGCGGCCGGCCAGGCGATGGGCCTCCAGCGCCGGCAGCTCGGTGAAGCGGCGCGCGATGCCCTTGTGCTTGTAGCCCAGCCGCTCTTCCAGCCGCAGCACCTTCTCGCCCACCACCGAGAAGCGGAAATGGCCGGGCTCGATGATGCCGGCGTGCACGGGCCCGACGGCGATCTCGTGCACGCCCTCGCCCTGCACGCGCACGAAGGCGTAGTCGGCCGGCAGGGCGCCGGCGGCATCGCCCTCCGCGCCCCACAGGCCATGGTCCAGCCAGGGCCGCGTGTCCGCGGCATCGGTGGCCTGGATGCCGTCCAGATCGCGCGCGGCGCGCTGCAGGCGTGCGGCGGCGGGGAACAGCGGCGCCAGGTCGGGGTAGCCCTCGCCGGGGGCCAGTGGCAGCTCGATCCAGGCCAGGCCGGATTCGAAGGAGAAGGCATAGGCGGCGTGGGCCGCGCGCGCGCCCTCGGCGCCGGCGCTGCTGCTACCCCATAGCGAGACCAGCCGGCCGCCGCCGGCCAGCACATCCTGCGCCACCGCCAGCCAGCCCTCGCGATCCACCACGCCATGGCGGATCGGCAGCGGCGTGGGCAACGCAACAAGCATCGACATGCTCAGGGCCCTCCCACCAGCATGGCGGCGGCCTGGCGGTACCAGGCATCCAGATAGGGCGGTATGTAGAGGCCCAGCAGCAGGCCCAGCGCCAGGTGCACGAACACCGGGATCAACGCCGGTGGATGGGCCAGCGGTTTGAGCGTGGTCTCACCGAACACCATCGGCTGCACGCGGCTGAACACCGAGGCAAAGGCCAGGCCCAGCGCGATCAGCAGCCAGGGCGTGGCCCAGGCCTGCTCGCGCATCGCGGTGGTGACGATCAGGAACTCGCTCGCGAACACGCCGAAGGGCGGCATGCCCAGGATGGCCAGCGCGCCCAGCATCAGGCCCCAGCCCACCGTGGGGCTGACGCGGATCAGCCCGCGGATCTCCTCCATCAGCTGGCTGCCGGCCTTTTGCGTGGCATGGCCCACCGCAAAGAAGATCGCCGACTTGATGAGCGAATGCACCGTCATGTGCAGCAGGCCGGCATAGCTGGCGATCGGCCCGCCCATGCCGAAGGCGAAGGTCATCATGCCCATGTGTTCGATCGACGAGTAGGCGAACATGCGCTTGACGTCCTTCTGCCGGATCAGGAAGAACACCGCCGCCACCACCGAGAGCAGGCCGAAGCCCATCATCAGCCGGCCGGTGAGCGGGCTGTGCAGCGCGCCATCGGTCAGCACCTTGCAGCGCAGCACCGCGTACAGCGCGACGTTGAGCAAGAGGCCCGAGAGCACCGCCGAGACCGGCGTCGGGCCCTCGGCATGGGCATCGGGCAGCCAGTTGTGCACCGGCACCAGGCCCACCTTGGTGCCATAGCCGATGAAGAGGAAGGCGAAGGCCAGGGTGATGATGTTGGGGTCCAGCTGCGCCTTCACGGCGTCGAGATTGGTCCACAAGAGCGCACCACCTTCGGCGCCGATCACCTTCTCGGCCGCCATGTACAGCAGCACGGTGCCGAACAGCGCCTGGGCGATGCCCACGCCGCAGAGGATGAAGTACTTCCAGGCCGCTTCCAGGCTGGCGGCCGTGCGGTACACGCTCACCAGCAGCACGGTGGTGAGGGTGGCCGCCTCCATCGCCACCCAGACGATGCCGAGGTTGTTGGTGGTGAGCGCCAGCAGCATGGTGAAGCTGAACAGCTGGTACATGCTGTGATACAGACGCAGGCGCGGCGGCGTCATCTTGCCGTGGTCGCGTTCGATGCGCATATAGGGGCGCGAGAAGATCGCGGTGGTGAGGCCCACGAAGGCGGTGAGCGTGACCAGGAAGACGTTCAGCGCGTCGACGTAGAACTCGCGGTTCCACAGCAGCTGCGGCCCGCCGCGTACCACCTCGGCCGTCAGCACGCAGGCGGCGATGAAGGTGGCGAGGCTGAAGCCGACGTTGACATCGCGGGCGTTGTCGCGATGCCCGACCAGGGCCAGCACCAGGCCGCCGATGAGGGGCGAGGCAAGCAGGAAGGCGAGCGCCGACAAGGGGTCAGTCCTCCTTGAGTTTTTCGAGGTGGCGGATGTCCAGGCTGTCGAACTGCTCGCGGATCTGGAACATGAACACGCCCAGGATCAGCACGCCGATCAGCACGTCCAGCGCGATGCCCAGCTCCACCACCATGGGCATGCCATAGGTGGCGGCGGTGGCGGCGAAGAACAGGCCGTTCTCCATCGCCAGGAAGCCGATCACCTGCGGCACCGCCTTGGCGCGCGTGATCATCATCAGGAAGGACAGCAGCACGCAGGCCAGCGCGATGCCCAGCGTGCCGCTGGCCAGCGCCGAGGACAGGCGCGAGATCGGCATCGCCAGGTTGAAGGAGAAGATCACCACGCCGATGCCGATCAGCATGGTGGTGGGGATGTTGATGAGGGTCTCGATGTCCCAGCGGATGTTCAGCCGGCCCACCACGCGGTGCAGCAGCCAGGGGATCAGCAGCACCTTGAGCAGCAGGGTCACGCCGGCGGAGACGAACAGATGCGGCTGGTGCGTGACCACGCCCACCACCGCGGTGGCCAGCACCAGGGTGGCGCCCTGCATGGTGAACAGATGGATCAGCGAGACGATGCGGCGCTGCGAGATCATCGCGAAGGCCAGCATCAGCAGCACCGCGCCGAGCAGGTTGACGAATTGGGTGAGGAGATCGCTCATCTTGCCAACAACAGGTGAACCAGCATGCCGATCACCGCCAGCAGGAAGGCGGTGGCGAGGAACTCGGGCACGCGGAAGATGCGCATCTTGGCCGAGAGCGTTTCCAGCAAGGCCATCAGCGCGCCGCCCACGGCCAGCTTGCCCACCAGCACCGGCAGGGCCAGCAGCATCGCCAGCGGCGCCTGCGCCTCGGCCACGCCCCAGGGGAAGAACAGCGCCAGACCGATGCAGGAATAGGCGAACAGCTTCAGGCTCGCCGCCCATTCCAGCAGCGCCAGGTGGCGGCCCGAGTACTCGAGGATCAGGGCCTCGTGGATCATCGTCAGTTCCAGGTGCGTGGCCGGGTTGTCCACCGGCACGCGCGCGTTCTCGGCCAGCGAGACCATCGTGAAGGCCACGCCGGCGAAGGCCAGGCCCGGGTAGATGGCCAGCTCGCGATGGCCCAGGGTCTCGACGATGGTGGTGAGCGAGGTGGACTTGGAGATCAGCGAGGCCGAGAACAGCACCATCAGCAGCGCCGGCTCGGCCAGGAAGCCGATCAGCATCTCGCGCCGCGCGCCCATGCTGCCGAAGGCCGTGCCCACGTCCATCGCCGCCAGCGAGATGAACACGCGCGCCAGCGCGAACAGGCCCACCAGGGCGATGGCATCGGCGGCGGGCGCCAGCGGCAGGTCGGTGGAGAGCGTGGGGATGATGGCGCAGGCCAGCGTCATGCAGCCGAACTTGACATAGGGCGCGCTGCGGAACAGCGGCGAGGCATGCTCGGCCAGCACCGACTCCTTGTTGAAGAGCTTGTGCAGCAGGTAGTAGGGCTGCAGCAGGCTGGGGGCGCGGCGGCCCTGCAGCCAGGCGCGGCATTGGCTGACCCAGCCGCTCAGCAGCGGCGCCAGCGCCACCGCCAGCAGGATTTCCAGCAGTTGGGAGAGCAGGCCGCTGAAGCTCATCGTTGTACGACCAACAAGGTGGCGATCAGGGTCAGGAAGCTGTAGAGCAGGTAGACCGCGATGCGGCCCTGCTGCAGCCGGCCGATCAGGCGCGCCAGCGTCGCGGCCAGCTCGGCCAGCGGCAGGTAGAGCCAACGCCAGAAGTGATCGTCCACCTGGACCCGGTAATGCGGCTGGCTGTCGAAGGGCGAGGGCAGCTCGCGCCGCATCAGGAAGAAGGGCTCGAAGATCTGGCGGATCGGCTGGCCGAAGCCCTCGGCGCTGTCCTGCATGCGCGCCGTGCCCCAGGGGAAGCCGCAGGCCCAGGGGATCGCGCGGCGCAGGCGGCCATGGTAGAGCCGGCGCACCAGCACAAAGGCCAGCGCGAAGCAGGCCAGGATGCCCAGCAGGAAGATGACGGGGCCGTAGCTGGCCTGATCCAGGCTCACCGGCGCGAGCAGCCAGCCATGCGCGGCCACCTGCGCGCCCAGGCCGGCCCGCACCAGCTGCTGCGTGACCGGGTCCAGCAGCTGGATGAACTGGCTGGGCAGCAGGCCCAGCGCCAGGCAGCCCAGCACCAGCCACAGCATGCCGGCGCGCTCCCAGTGGCCGGCGTCGTGTGCCTGGGCGAGCTTGTCTTCGCGCGGCTGGCCCAGAAAGATCACGCCGAAGAACTTCACCATGGTGTAGCCCGCCAGCGCCGACACCAGCGCGATCAGCGCCGCCACCACCGGGATCAGCATGGTCAGCAGCGGCACCGGCAGGCCGGGCGCGAACAGAAAGCTCTGCAGCAGCAGCCATTCCGAGACGAAGCCGCCCAGCGGCGGCAGGCCGGCGCTGGCCAGCACGCCCAGCAGGCTCAGCCAAGCCACCCAGGGCATGCAACGGATCAGCCCGCCCAGCTTGCCGAGGTTGCGCTCGCCGGTGGCATGCAGCACGCTGCCGGTGCCCAGGAACAGCAGGCTCTTGAAGCAGGCATGGCTGGCCACGTGGTAGAGCGTGGCGGTGAGCGCCAGCGCGGCCATCGGCTTCATCGCATAGGCGCTGAAGATCAGCGTCAGGCCCATGCCGACGAACAGCAGGCCCATGTTCTCGATCGACGAGTAGGCCAGCAGGCGCTTCATGTCGGTCTGCACCGCGGCGAACACCACGCCGAACAGCGCGGTGGCCAGGCCCACCGCCAGCAGCACGCCGCCCCACCACCACAGCGGCGCGCTCAGCAGGTCCAGCGTCACGCGCAGCAGGCCGTAGATGGCGGTGTTGAGCATCACCCCGCTCATCAGCGCCGAGACCGGCGAGGGTGCGGCCGGGTGCGCCTCGGGCAGCCACACATGCAGGGGCAGCACGCCCGCCTTGGCGCCAAAGCCCAGCAGCGCCAGCCCGAAGCCCGCCGAGGCCCAGAAGGGGCTGAGCGCCTGCGCGCGCATATTGGCAAAGCTGTAGTCGCCGGTATTGGCCTGCAGCACGCCGAAGCACAGCAGGATGGCGATCGCGCCGATGCGCGCCATCGTCAGGTAGAGATAGCCGGCGCTGCGCACCTCGGGGATGCGGTGGTTGGCGGTGACGAGGAAGAAGGAGGCCAGCGCCATGGTCTCCCACATCACCATGAAGGAGTAGGCGTCGTCGGCCAGCAGCACGCCCAGCATGCTGACCAGGAAGACGTGGTACTCCAGGCACAGCAGGCCCGGCGGCGTGCCCTCGCCGGAGCGGAAATAGCCGGCCGCAAAGGCCGAGATGCCGGCCGAGGCGCCGCCCATCACCATCAGGAAATAGGCCGAGAGCGCGTCCAGGCGCAGGTGGAAGGGCAGGCCCGGCAGGCCCACCGGCAGCAGCGCCGTCTCGGGCGTGGCCAGCAGCGCGCTCAGGGCCACGCCGAACAGCGCCAGGCCCAGCAAGCCGCCGGCCGGGAACAGCCAGCGCGCCACCAGGGCCAGCCGGTGCAGGGCCAGCGCGCCGGCGATGCCCACCGCCAACCAGCCCAGCGCGATCAGCAGCATCCAGTCGATGTGCAGCCATTGCGCTGAGGCGGGCAGTTGGTTCATGGCGCCTTGATGGTAGCGCATGGCCGGGGCCAGGTCTTGCGCGCCGCGCCCGGCGCGCTGGGCGTTTTAGCGCATCCAGCCGACGATCTGCGCCGCCTGCAGCGCGCCGCTGATGCGCTGCACCTCGCGCCCGCCGTTGCCGAACTGGATCAGCGTCGGGATGCTGCGGATCGCGTAGCGCTGCGCGAGCTGCTGGGCCTGGTCGCTGTTGACCTTGACCAGCAGGGCGCGGCCCTTGAGCTGGCGCGCCGCCTGCTCGAACTGCGGCGCCATCATGCGGCAGGGTCCGCACCAGGGCGCCCAGAAGTCCACCAGCACCGGCAACTCGCTGCCGGCCACGATGGCGTCGAAGTTGTGTTCGCCCAGCTCCAGCACCTGGCCGGCCAGCAGGGCCTGGCCGCATTTGCCGCAGACCGGGTCCTGGGTGGCGCGCTCGGCAGGCACGCGGTTCTTGGTGAGGCAGTGGGGGCAGGTCACGATCATGGCGGCTCCAGGCGATCTGGGCCATGTGGGGCGCGCGCGAAACTTTTCAAGCGCCCTCGGGCTTCCCCTGCTGACTTGCGTCATCGCGCCCTGCCAGAATCCGCCCCCATAAGAAAGCTGGCGCCGTCATGAGACCGGGCGAGGTGCACGGTTGGCGCAGGGAGGATCAAGATGAAGAAGACGAAGCAGACATGGCTGCTGGGCGCCTGCGTGGCGCTGGCCTTGCTCACGGGCTGCGCGCAAGCGCCCAAGAAGCAGGCGTTCAACGCCGCGGCGGCCGGGCATATCAAGGCCGTGCTGGTGACCCAGAACCCCAACCAGGAGAGCTACGACGTGGCCATCCTGGCGCATCCCGGCATGAGCTTCGGCCTCATCGGCGGCCTGGTGGCGGCGGCCGATATGCAGAGCAAATCGGCCAAGCTGACCGCGGCCATCAATGTCGGTGAGACCCGTCTGCAGGAACGCTTCAGCGCGCAGCTGACACAGAAGCTGGGCGACCTGGGCTACCAGACCTCGATCACCATGCTGCCCAAGGAATTGCGCGACGAGGAGGTGCTGGGCCAGGCCAAGGCGCAGGGCAAGGGCGATGCGGTGATGGCGGTGCGTCTGACGGGCGGCTACTGGGCCGCCGGCCCATCGAGCGACTATTTCCCGCGCCTGATTGCCAATGTGCGCACCTTCGACGCGCTCAGCGGCGCCACGCTGTACGAGGACACCTTCACCTATGGCTATGCGGTGCCGAACGCACCCACCATCCACATGGCCTCGGATCCGCAGTACCGCTTCGCCAACATCGATGCCCTGGTGGCCGATCCGGTCAAGACCCGCCAGGGCCTGCTGGCCGGGCTGGAGGCGATCGCGGCCCAGATCGCGCAAGACCTGAAGCGCCCATGAGGCCGGGCCAGTTCGCGCTGGTGCTGGCCTGCGTGGCGCTGGCGGGCTGCGCCACGGTACCGAATGCCGCCAAGCTGGTGGCCGATGGACGTGAGGCCCTGCAGCAGGCGCCGCTGTGCTGCGTCAGCCTGCAGCAGGCCCGCATGCAGCCCCTGCCGCTGGGCGAGGCCAAGCTGGTGATCGACACGCAGGCGCAGGCCTTCGACTTCGGCGGCAACAAGGCCTTCTTCCTGCTCTACGAGCTGCCCGCCTATGTCACGCCCTACTCGGTGGCGCTGAGCAGCAAGTCGCAGGGCAGCCTGCAGGACTCGGCCCTGTTCATCCCGCGCGTGGCGGTGTTCGATGCCAACTACAAGCTGACGCGCTATTTCGACGAGAAGACCCTGCGCAATCGCGGCAATGACCTGGAGCGCACGGTGTTCTTCAACCCGGGCGATGCGCAGGAACGCTACCTGGCCATCTACGGCTCGGACCTGTCGGCCTCGGTGGAGCGCGCCTATTCGATGATGACGGTGCAGACCGTGATGGCCGGGCCGGTGATGTTCAATGTTTACAACGGGCACGACGGCAAGTCGCTGCTGCGTTCGTCGCCGACCGGCCAGCTGCAGCTGAACGTGCAGGGCCTTGGCGAGGCGAAGAGTGGCAAGTGAGGCCCGCCCTTACGGCGCCTCCGCCAGCGCCCGCTCCAGCGCCGCGCCGACCTCCTGCATGAAGGCGCGCACGCGCGCGGTGTGGCGCAGGTCCGGGTGGGTGAGCAGCCAGACCGGGGTGCTGACATCGTCCAGCACCGGCGACACCGGCACGAGCTCGGGCTCGTAGCGTTCCACGCTGGTGGGCAGCAGCGCCAGCGCCAGGCCGGTGCGCGCCATCGCCACCGCGGGGTGCAGCAGGTCCAGGCGCATCACCACGTTCTCGGCCGGCACATGCTCCAGCATCCAGCGGTCGAAGAAGCGCGAGCGGCGTTCGCGGTCGAAGCCTATCCAGGGATAGTCGCGGCACAGCTGGGCGGTGGGCAGCACGCGCTGCGGCAGATTGGCCGCGCCGCGCTGGGCATACACGCGCATGCGCAGCTCGCCCAGCTGCCGCCCCACCAGATGCTCGGGCACCTTGGCGCTCATGCGCAGGGCCACGTCGGCATCGCGGCGCGACATGTCCACCAGCGAGGAGTTCTCGTTCACCTCCACCTCGATTCCGGGGTGGCTGCGCCGGAACGCCGCCAGCGGCTCGGGCAGCAGATAGAGGGTGGCGACGAAGGCGGTGGTGAGGCGCAGCGTGCCCTGCAGCTGCAGATCGGCGCCGAGGATGCGGCGCTGCATCTCGGCAATCGCCGGCGCCATCTCGCGCGCCTGCGCCGCCATCAGCTCGCCGGCCTCGGTGGGCGCATAGCCCTGGCGGCGGCGTTCGAACAGGCGCGCGCCCAGGCGCTGCTCCAGGGCGTCGAGGCGCCGCAGCACGGTGGTATGGCGCACGCCCAGGGTCGCCGCGGCGCCGGCCAGCGAGCCGGCCTCGGCAATCGCCAGGGCATAGCGCAAGTCATCCCAGTTGAGGCTTTCCAGGCTGGTGGCCATGTGCAAATTTGCAAACTTGCGCTGCAAGTTACGCAGTTGTTGGTGCGAAGTTGCAAACATAGCATGTGCCATATCGGACGCCAACAGGGCGCGTCGACAGCCCCGAAAGGAATCGCCATGACCGCCACGCCTGCCCAACTGCCCGGTACCGGGCCCGCGCCACGCCCGCCGGCCGCGCCTGCCGAGGCCTCGCCCGCGCCACGCCCCTTGCTGGACCGCTGGTTCGAGGCCTGGGCCGCGCGCGCGGAGGCGCGCTGGCGCGCCCATGCCGATCTGCGCTCGCGCTACTACTGAGCACCCCCAGACCTGCCGCTTCGCGTCAGGCCCCCCGAGGGGGTCAAGCAAATTCGGGAACGGCCCTGCGTTTGCTTGAGAGCCCGCCCTACCCGGCGCTCACGCGGCCGGGTAGGGCAGCCGCACCTCGAAGCGGGCGCCCTGGCCGGGCTCGCTGTGCACCTCGATCTGCCCGCCATGCCGGGCGACGATGCGCTTGACGATGTCCAGCCCCAGGCCGCTGCCCTCGCCGACCGGCTTGGTGGTGAAGAAGGGCTCGAAGATCTGCGCATGCAGCTGCGCGGGGATGCCGCTGCCGGTGTCGGCCACCGACACGAGCGCCGCGTCGCCCTGGCGGCGCAGGCTGATGCGCAGCACGCCCCGATAGTTCATGGCCTGCAGGGCGTTGTGGATCAGGTTGGTCCAGACCTGGTGCAGCTCGTCGGGCAGGCAGGGCAGCGGCGGCAGATCGCCCTGGTAGTCGCGCACCAGCTCCACGCCCTGCTTGAACTGGTTCTGGTACAGCGTCAGCACCGTATCCAGGCTCTCGCGCAGATCGGTGGCGGTTGGCTGGCCCTGGGGGTCGCTGCGCGAGAAGCGCTTCAGCGCCAGCACGATCTTGGCCACCCGGTCCACCGCGGCATTGATGTTGCCGGCGCTGCGCAGCAGGGTGGCCACGGCCTCGGCCAGCTGCAGGATCAGCGCCTGCTGCGGGTGCTGCAGCAGCGCCAGCAGCTCGGGCCTGAGCCCTGTTTCGCCCAGCTGCACCAGCACGCCGGCCGCGCGGCGCGCCTCGCTCACGCCGGCCTGCTCCAGCGCCTCGCCGAGTTCGCGCATGCGCTGGCGCTCCTCGCGGGTGCTGAGCGGGCTGGCCGGCAGGCTGGCGCGCCGGGTCAGCTCGATGAACAGGGCCTGCACGGGCGGCTCCAGCAGCTGGAACAGCCGCGGCAACTCGCTCAGGCACAGCGCCAGTGCGTCGCCGAGGTTGAGGCTGCTGGATTTGATGGCGGCGATCGGGGTGTTGATCTCGTGTGCCACATTGGCCACCAGCTGGCCCAGCGAGGCGAGCTTCTCGTGCTGGATCAGCTGCGCCTGCGCGGCCTGCAGCGCGCTGATGTCATAGCACACCCAGACCGAGCCGAGCTCCAGGTGCTGCGGGTCGATATGCCGGCCGTGCAGCCGGCATTGGATCGGGCTGCCGTCCTTGCGCACCCATTCGACGTCGCCGATCCAATGCTGCTCGGCGGCGATGGCGGCATAGGCGGCCTTGCCCGCCGCCTCGAAGGCCTGGTCGGAGGCAAACAGCACGCGCGTGGAGGCGCCCACCAGCTCCTCGGCGCGATAGCCCAGCATCTCCGCCAGGCCGCTGTTGCAGGCCTGGATGCGCCGGTCTCTGACGAACTCGATGCCCACCGCGGCGTTGTCGAAGATGGCTTTCTGTTCGGCCAGGGTGCTGGCCAGCTGCAGGGCCAGCGCGCGCCGGCTGGCCCAGGCCGCCACCAGGCCGGCGCACAGCAGCGCCATCAGCAGGCCGGGCAGCAGGATGGCGAGCAGGCGCGCGTGCTCGGGCGCGTAGCGGCCGCCGGGCAGCGCGCTGAATTCGAAGGCCCACAGGCGCTGCCCCACCACCAGGGTGTCGCGCCGCGTCAGGCCCGCGGCCGGCGCCGCTGCTGTGTCAGGGGCGCTGTCGAACAAGGGCATGGGCGCGGCCGCAGCGGCGCCGCCGGGCCGGGGCTCGGCATAGCCGATGTCGCTGATGCGCACGCGCAGGGCGGGCAGCAGCTGGGCATCGATGGCGCCGCGCATCAGGTCGCCGGCGCGGTAGACCAGGGCGGCGAAGCCCTGCAGCGCGGCGCGGCGCTGTGCCAGCTCGTCCAGCGGCGCGCCGCGGCGATAGATCGGGATGCGCACCACGAAGCCGGTGCGGCCGGCCTCGTCCTGCACCAGCGTGAGCGGTGCGGTGGCCACCGGCATGCCACTGTCGCGCCCGAGCTCCAAGGCCTGCAGATGGGCCGGCGCGGCGGCCAGATCGAGGCCAAAGGCGCGCTCGTTGCCGCGCATCGGCTCGTTGTACTCGATCACATAGTGCAGCGCCTGCGCCTGCACCGGATGGATGTCGAACTGCGGGTAGCCGCCGGCCTCCAGCGTACGGTCGCCGCGCACGCTGGTGACGAAGGCCACGCGCTCGGCCTCGGGCAGCACGCGCACATACTGCACGGCCTGAAAGCCCGGCGTGCTTTCGCGCAGACGCAAGCGCTCCAGGAACTGATGGAATTGCAGGCGGCTGAGCTCGGGCTGCGCCGCGAACAGGCCGCTGATGCTGCGCAGCGCCGCGAAGTGCGACTGCAGCCGCGTGTCCACCTGGGTCAGCAGGCGCCGGGTGTCGCTGGCGAAGCGGGCGTCGACCTGGCGCTGCTGCTCGCGTGCCACCAGCGCGCAGGCCAGCAGGGTCAGCGCCAGCACCGCGGCGAATGCCAGCAGCACCTGCAGCAGCGTGCGCGCGCCTGGCGCGGGCTTCAGAGCGCCTCCCGGCGCGGCTGGACTTCGTGGCTGCGCTCGCCCAGCTCGACCCGGTTGCGGCCATGCGCCTTGGCCGCGTAGAGAGCCCGGTCGGCGCGCGCCTCCACCGCCGCGATGGTGTCGCCGCGCGCGTAGGCAGCCACCCCGAAGCTGGCGCTGCAATGGCCGAGTTGGGCGAACACATGCTCCTCGACGCGCTGGCGCAGGTTCTCGGCCACCTGCTGGCCGCCCGCGAGATCCGTGTCGGGGCAGATCACCAGAAACTCTTCGCCGCCCCAGCGGCCCACCACATCGCTGGCGCGTATGCGCACTTGCAGGATCTGGGCCAGCGCGATCAGCACCTCGTCGCCCACATGGTGGCCATAGGTGTCGTTGACGCGCTTGAAACGGTCGATGTCGAGCAGGATCAGCGCGAAGCTGCGGCCGCTGCGGCCCGCGCTGGCGAACTCGCGCTCCAGCACGCGGTCGAGGAAGAGGCGGTTGTAGAGCTTTGTGAGGCGGTCGGTCACCGCCAGCTGCTCGAGCTCGCGGTTCTTGTCCACCAGCTCCTGGGTGCGCTCGGCCACGGTCTGCTCGAGCTCCTCGTTCATGCGCCTGAGCTCCTGCACATGGCGCTGCAGCTCGGCGTTGAGCCGAAAGGCGCGCAGCGCCGCCTGCGCCGTCAGCACCACGTCCTCGTTATGCCATGGCTTTTCCAGGAAGCGGAACAGATTCGCCTCGTTGATGGCGCGCTTCACGCCGTCCAGATTGCTCTGGCCGGTGAGCATGATGGTGAGCGCCTCCGGCATGCGGCGGTGCACGCGCGCCAGCAGCTCGTCGCCCTTCATGCCCGGCATGATGTAGTCGGCGATGATGACGGCCAGGGTCTGGCCCTCGCGTTCGATCTCGTCGATCAGCTCCAGCGCCTCGGCGCCGCTCTCGGCGATCTCGATCATCTGCCCGTGCAGCAGGTTCTTGCTTAGCAGCGAGCGCAGCGAGGTCAGCACCCCGCCGTCGTCATCGACGCACAGAATCACTTCATGGCCCATGGTGCGGTCCCTTGCGCGAAATCAGAGCACGGCGGGTCGGCTGGCGGCAAAGCGCGCCAGGCCCGCGTCGATGCTGCCCAGCAAGGCCTGGGCGTCCCAGGGTTTGGCGATCATGCTGTCGAGATGGCCCTGCTGGCGCACCCGGTCCACCGCCGCGTCGCTGACCTGGCCCGACAGCAGCACCGTCACCACATAGGGGAAGCGCTGGCGGGCCTGGATGAGGAACTCATCGCCCTTCATGCCCGGCATCAGGAAGTCCGAGATCACCACCAGGGGCACCAGGCCCTGGCCGCTCAGCTCGCCGAGGATTTCCAGGCCCTCCTCGGCGCTCTCGGCGATCTCGATCAGATGCCGCGCGCCGTAGGCCTTGCGCAGCTGGTCGCGCAGCGCGCTCAGCACGATGACCTCGTCGTCCACGCAAAGCAATATTCCCTGCATCAGCTTGTCTCCCTGCTGGCGGTCGGGGCGGGGGCGCATGCGCCGTCCGGTTCAATGGTACGTGCGACTTCGATGCGCCTGGCAAGGATTTTTCTCATGCCTGGCCCAGTGGCAGGAAGACCGTGAAACAGCTGCCCATGCCGGGCTCGCTGCGCACCTCGATGCGGCCGTGGTGCTTGGCGACGATCTTGCTCACGATGTCCAGCCCCAGCCCGCTGCCCTCGCCGGCCGGCTTGGTGGTGAAGAAGGGTTCGAAGATGCGCTTCATCAGCTCGGGCGGGATGCCGGGGCCGCTGTCCGAGATGCTGACGAGCGCCTCCTCGCCCTGGCGCGTCAGCGCAATGCGCAGCCGGCCCTTGTATTGCATGGCCTGCAAGGCGTTGTGGATGAGGTTGGTCCAGACCTGGTTGAGTTCGTCCGGCAGGCACCAGACCGGCGGCACCTCGCCGTACTCGCGCTGCAGTTCGATGCCGCCGCGCAGCTTGCTCTGGTAGATGGTCAGCACGGTCTCGATGCCGTCGCGCAGATCGGCCTCGGCGAATTCGGCGTCGCGGTCGAAGCGCGAGTAGGACTTGAGCGCGAAGATGATCTTGGCCACGCGATCGACCGCCAGGTTGATGTTCTCGGTATTGCTGGCAATCGTCGCGGTGCTGTGCGCGGTGTCGAGGATGAGCCGGCTCTGCGCGTGCATCAGCAGGGGCAGGTAATCGTCCAGCCGCTGCTGCGCGCGCATCTGCACCAGCAGGCCGGCCTTGTGGCGCGCCTCGGCGACGCCGGCGGCCTCCAGCTGCGCCGCGAGCAGGCGCGTGAGGCGGCGCTCCTCGCTGGAGCTCAGCAGCGCCGCGGGCTCCAGGACCTGGCCGATCAGGCGGCTGAAGCAGTCGCGCTGCGGGCCGTCCAGCAGCTGCAGCACGGTGGGCAGATGCTCCAGCGTGTGGCGCAGGGCGTCGGCGATATTGCGGCCGCTGGACTTGACCGCGGCAATCGGCGTGTTGATCTCGTGCGCCACGCCCGCCACCAGCTGGCCCAGCGCGGCCATCTTTTCCGACTGCACCAGCTGCCCCTGGGCCTGGCGCAGCTCCTCCAGCGCGTGCGCGGCCTCGCCGCGTGCCGCCTCCACCGCGGCATAGGCGCTGGCGTTGGCCAGGGCGATGGCGGCATAGGCCACGGTGGAGCGCAGGATCTCCAGCTCGCGCGCCTGGTAGGCCATCGCCTGGTGGCTTTGCGAAATCACCACGCCGATGCGCTTGCCGTTGGCCACCAGCGGCCACAGCGTGACCGAGCGCATCGGCGCCTGCGCCACCACGCCCTCGGGCGTGGGCGACTGGCTGGATTCCTGCTCGTCCGCCACCATCATCTCGGCCTCGCTCAGGAAGGTGCGCACCGTCAGCCAGCGCAGGTCGGTCAGCATCAGGCTGGAGGGCGGCGCCAGCATCTCGTCCTCGACGTAGTAGACGAAGTCCAGCCGGTCGCCGCTGGGCGCCAGCATGGCCACGCCGAAGCCGTCCAGCGGCAGCAGGCGGCGCTGGTGCTGGTGCAGGGCCACGCAGATGGCGTGCATGTCCAGGCTGGTGGTCAGCTCCATGCCCACATTGCCCACCTCGCGCAGCACGTCGGCCGATTTGCCCAGCGCCTGGTTGGCGCTGGAGAGCTCCGCGGTGCGTTCGCGCACCAGCTCGGCGAGGCGGTCGCGGTGGGTGGCCAGCTCTTCCTCGTAGCGGCGCTTTTGCTGCAGGTATTCCGACAGGCGGTCCTGCAGATGGTTGATACCGCTCACCAGCATGGTCAGCTCGTCGGAGCGGCCGGCGCGGCGCGCCAGGCTCAGGCGCTCGCCCAGCTCCTCGGGCCGCATGCGCGCCAGATGCATCGCGATGCGGCGCACA
The DNA here is from genome assembly GCF_030254645.1 of Paucibacter sediminis. NCBI lineage: Bacteria > Pseudomonadati > Pseudomonadota > Betaproteobacteria > Burkholderiales > Sphaerotilaceae > Roseateles > Paucibacter sediminis. The sequence continues at coordinate 1,356,897 of NZ_CP116346.1, read as the reverse complement.
TGCACGGTGACGAGGCGGCTGAACATCAGCATGATGAAGCCCGCCAGCAGCAGCGACTGCACCAGCTGGGTCAGCACGATGGCGCGCACCGCCTCGCGCAGCGAGGCCCAGAGCTGGCGCTCGTCGCCGGCGAGCAGCAACTCGCCCACCACCTCCTGGCGTCCACCCGCATAGGCCTGGTAGATCAGTGGCACCTGGCGCTGCGGCGCGCGCCCGGGGCCTGTCCAGCCGGGGCGGGTGAATTCAAGCCGCTCGGTGTGGTTGCCGGAGGCGCCCAGCGTGAGCTCGGCATGGCCGATCGACTGCACCGAGGCGGCGCTGCTGAGGTGCGCCTGGATGGCCTCGCGGTCCATATCCCAGACCGCCTTGCGCAGCGTGCTCTGGTAGACCTGCGCGATCAGCTCGATCTCCGCCTGCATCGCCGCATGGCGCGTGCGCCAGGCCGACCAGGTCTGTGCCGCCACCGCCAGCAGGGTGAAGATCAGGCAGAAGGCCAAGGTCGCCAGCACCATGCGGGTACCGAGGGACTCGCGGTGCTTGAGCAGGCTGCGCAACAGGCCTCGCTTCACGGGCGTTCATCCCGGGCCGGCAGCGCCGAGCCATTTCCTGCGGATGGCGGCATAGCGCCCGTTCTTCTTGAGCGTTTCCAGCGCCTTGCGGAAGCGCTCGACCTGGGGGTCGGCGGTGGCGGGGCCGAAGGCCATGTAGTAATCCACCTGCAGCTCGGGCAGGGGCAGGGCCTTGGCCAGCAGGCGCGTGCCGTCGTCGCCGGCCTGGCTGGCCAGCTGCTGGGCAATCAGGTCGGTGGTGATCCACAGATCGACCCGCCCCATCTTGAGCTTCTCGAAATTGAACTGGTTCTTGGCGCTGGACTGCAGCTGCTTGCCCTTGGCAAAGCCATGCGCCTCCAGATACTGCTCGCCGACATCGGCATTCACGGTGGCGGTCTGCCAGCGCATCGCCTCGCTCAGCGAGCCCAGGCGCAGGCCGCGGCTCGCCAGCGCGTACAGGCTGTACTCCACCTGGGTGAGCACGCCCGCCCACTTGAACAGCGACTCGCGCTGCGCGGTGCGCGCGATCGAGTAGATCAGCACGTTCTCGCCCTGGCGCGCCATCTCGTAGGCACGCGCCCAGGGCAGCACGCTGAACTCCGCCGTTTGCTGCAGCAGGCTCAGGACTTCCTGGACCAGCTCGGTGCACATGCCGGTGAGCCGCCCGTTCTCGGTGAAGTTGTAGGGCGCGGCCTCCTCGGTGACGATCAGCAGGCCGGGCTGCTGCGCCTGCGCCGCATAGGCAGCCAGCCCGGCGGCGCCGGCCAGGCCCAGCATCAGCTTGCGACGCGCTTGATCATGCATGTGGACGTCCGGAGCTTCCCTAGAGCTTGAGCTTGCCTTCGGCCTTGAGGCCGTCAAAGGCGCGCCGCACCCGCTGCACCAGCGCGTCGGGCGTGGACTGGCTGAAGGCGGCATAGAGCCCGGTGTGTAGCTCGGCCAGGCGATGCACCTTCTCCAGCTGCGCGCAATCGAGTTGCGGCTGCCGGCACAGCACCATCCAATCCGCTTCGGTCAGTAGCACCAGATCCACCCGCTGGTTCAGGAGATGACGCACAGTCTCGACGCTCTGCGACGCCAGCAGCAAGCGGGTGAACCCCTGGCCGCGCAGGAACTGGTGGCGCACGTCGTCGCGCACCACGCCGATGCTGTAGCGGCGCGCGTCGGCGAGCCGCTCGACCGCGATGTCATGCCGCGACCGCAGGCGGTAGAAGTCATAGCTCTGCTCCATGAACGCACCGATCCACTTGAACTGCTGCTCGCGCTCGGGCGTGCGGGCAATCAGGTAGATCAGCACATTGGGCTGCTTGAGCGCCAGGTCGTAGGCGCGTGCCCAGGGGTAGATGTCGATGCGGTAATCGTCGATGCCGGCGCTGCGCAAGATCAGCTCCAGGCGCGCCGTGGCCGGCCCGCCCACGCGGTCGCCCTCGGCATAGACGAAGGGGCTGGTTTCCGTCACCAGGTGCAGGGTGGTGGCGCCCGGCTGGGCCGCGCCAGCGCCGACCGCCAGGCCCAGCAGCAGCGCCAGGGCCGCGCGCCTAGACCACATCGCCTTGATCATCCATAGCCCGCACTCCGGCTGACCTGACGCGAGCCATCTTAGCCAAGCCTGGCGCCCATATGGGATCCATTTTGCCCGCCCTGCTATGGTTCCGGCATGCTTCTCATCCAGCCGAACCGGCGCCCCTCCTGGCAAGACCTGGCCCTCGCGGCCGCGGTCTGGGGCCTGGCCTGGGCCCTGATGCTGGGCCTGGACGCTCGCCTGGGCCTGGTGAACCTGGCGCTGCTGCCGGTGCTGGCGGCCGCGCTGGCCTCGATCTGGCTGCCGGCCTGGGCGTCGATGCTCGCCAGCCTGCTGGCGGTGCTGGCCTTCAACTGGGCGTTTGTGCCGCCGCGCGGCAGCTTTGCGGTGGATGTGCCGCAGCATGGCCTGCTGCTGCTGTCGATGCTGGCGCTGAACTGGATCACCGCCGTGCTGATGGCGCGCTTGAGTTGGCAGGCCGCGCAGGCGCAACTGCACGCCAGGCGCGCCGAGCAGCTGCGCGCCTTCAGCGAGGCCTTGCGCGACAGCCCGGAGCCGCTGGCCCAGGCGCCGCTGCTGCATGAAGCGCTGGCCGGTCTGCTGGACGATGCCGTGCTGCTGATGCTGCTGAAAGACCGCCTGCCGGCCGTGAACGAGCCCGCCGCGGTGCAATGGCAGGGCGCCGCGCCGGATGCCGACCAACGTGCCGGCCTGTGGGCCTGCCTGCGCCAGGGCAGTGCCTTCGGCCCCGGCACCGGCCGGCACGAGGAATTGCAGGCCTGGTATCTGCCGCTGCGCGGGCGGCGCGCCAGCCACGGCGCCGCCTGGCTGCGCCTGCCCGGCAACACAGCCCCGGATGCCCAGCTGCGCGCCCATGCCCAGTCCCTGTGCGACCAGCTGGGCCTGGCCTTGGAACGCCAGGCCACCGAGCAGGCCGCGCAGCGCGCGCGCGACGAGGCCAGCGGCCAGGCCATGCGCAACGCCCTGCTGGCGGCGATCTCGCACGACTACCGCACGCCGCTGGCCAGCATCATGGGCGCTGCTTCCTCGTTGCTGGACCAGGACGCGCGCCTCAGCCCGGCGCAGCGCGAGCGCCTGGCCGCCACCATCGTCGACGAGACCGAGGCCCTGAGCCGCCTCACCGACAACGGCCTGCAGCTGGCGCGCCTGGACGCGCCCGGCGTGGTGCTGCGCATGGACTGGGAATCGGCCGAGGAGATCGTCGGCGCGGTGCTGCAGCGCGTGCGCCGCCGTCGCGGCGAGGCCGCCAGGCGCGTGCGTGCGCGGCTCGAGCCGGATCTGCCACTGCTGCGCTGCGATGCCCTGCTGCTCACCCAGCTGCTCGACAACCTGGTGGACAACGCGCTCAAGTACGCGCCCGGCTCGGCCATCGAGCTGCTGGTGCGTTGCGCCAGCGAGGGCGAGCAGAGCTTCATGGTGCTGGCGGTGCGCGATCGCGGCCCCGGCGTGGCGCCGGCCTGGCGCGAGCGCATCTTCAACGTCTTCCAGCGCGGTGTGGAACTCAACCGCGAGCGGCCCGACGGTGAAGAACGAAGGGGTGCCGGCGTCGGCCTGGCTGCCTGCCGCGCCATCGCCCTGGCCCATGGCGGCCGCATGAGCTACCGCGCGCGCAGCCATGGCGGTGCGAGTTTTGAATGCTGGCTGCCGCTCGTGGCGCCGCCGCTCATGAAGGATGATGAAGCATGAGTCTGCGAGTCATGCTGGTCGAGGACGACCGCGAGCTGCGCACCACGCTCAAGGGGGCGCTGCGCGTCGAGGGCTACGAGGTCGACAGCGCCGCCAGCCTGGCCGAGGGCCTGGCCCTGCTGGCGCATGGCGAGCCGCCCGATCTGCTGCTGCTGGACCTGGGCCTGCCCGATGGCGAGGGCGAGCAGCTGCTGGCCACGCTGCGCAAGGTGAAGTCGACGCCGGTGCTGGTGATCTCGGCGCGCGAGGCCGATGGCCAGAAGGTGCGCCTGCTCGACGCCGGCGCCGACGACTATCTCGTCAAGCCCTTCAGCGTCAGCGAGCTGCTGGCGCGCATGCGTGTGGCGCTGCGCCATCGCGGCGTGCACACCCAGGCGGCCATCACGCGCTACGCGCAGGGCGGCCTGGTGGTGGAGCTGGCGGCGCACCGCGTCAGCCTGGATGGCACCGAGGTGCACCTCACGCCCACCGAGTTCAACTTGCTGGCGCGCCTGGTGCGCAGCGCCGGCCAGGTGGTCACGCACCGCGCGCTGCTGGCGGACGTGTGGGGCCCCGAATACACCGAGCACACCCATTACCTGCGGCTCTACATGGCGCAGCTGCGCGCCAAGCTGGAGGCCGACCCGGCCGACCCGCAGCGCCTGCTGACCGAGCCGGGGGTGGGGTACCGGCTGGCCGACTGAGCCGACCCTTATGCGTTCCTGATGCCGGCGCCGCGATGCTGCGCCCATCCACAGCATCAGGTGATCAGCTTGTCTACCCACACACCCGCCCGCCAAGGGCTTGCCGCCCTCACGCTCGGTGCCATCGGCGTCGTCTATGGCGACATCGGCACCAGCCCGCTCTACACCGTCAAGGAAATCTTTCTGCCCGCCACCGGCGTGGCGCTCAACCCGGCCAATATCACCGGCGCGGTGTCGGTGATCATCTGGGCGCTGATGCTGGTGGTGACGCTCAAGTATGTGATCCTGATCCTGCGCGCCGACAACCGCGGCGAGGGCGGCGGCCTCGCGCTCACCGCGCTGGCGGCACAGGCGGTGCAGGGCCGGCCGGCCTTGCGTGGCGCCCTGCTGCTGCTGGGCGTGTTCGGCGCCACGCTGTTCTATGGCGACAGCGTCATCACCCCGGCGATCTCGGTGATGGGCGCGATCGAAGGCCTGGAGGTGCTGACGCCGGCGCTCAAGCCCTATGTGCTGCCGATCTCGCTGGCCATCCTGGTGGGCCTGTTCATGATCCAGCGTTTCGGCACCCACGCGGTGGGCAAGATCTTCGGGCCGGTGATCGTGCTGTGGTTCGGAGTGCTGGGGGTGATCGGCCTCATGCATATCCAGCAGCAGCCGGCCATCCTGGCGGCGCTCAACCCCCTGCATGCCTGGGCCTTCCTGAGCGAGCGCGGCTGGCACTTGTTTGCCGCGGTGGGCGCGATCGTGCTGGCGCTCACAGGCGCCGAGGCGCTTTATGCCGATATGGGCCATTTCGGCGCCAGGCCGATCCGGCTGGCCTGGACCGGCCTGGTGTTCCCGGCGCTGGCGCTCAACTACATGGGCCAGGGCGCGCTGCTGATCGGCGACCCGGGCGCGATCGAGAACCCCTTCTACCGCCTCTTCCCCGACAACCTGGTGCTGCCCGCCGTGGTGCTGGCCGCACTGGCCGCGGTGATCGCCTCGCAGGCGGTAATCTCGGGCGCCTATTCGATGACCAAGCAGGCCATCCTCTTGGGCTTTCTGCCGCGCATGGAGCTGCGCAACACCTCCGCCCGCGAGGCCGGCCAGATCTATGTGCCGGGCGTCAACTGGGCGCTGCTGGCGGGCGTGGTGGCGGCGGTGCTGCTGTTCGGCAGCAGCTCGGCGCTGGCCGGCGCCTATGGCATCGCGGTCACGCTGACCATGATGATCACCACCGTGCTGACCTTCTTCGTGGTGCGCGACGGCTGGAAGCTGCCGGCGCCGTTGGCGATCGTCGCCACGCTGTTCTTCCTCGCCATCGATGCCCTGCTGGTGGCCGGCTGCGCCATCAAGTTCCTCGATGGCGGCTGGTTCCCGCTGCTGCTGGGCCTGCTGCTGTTCGTGCTGATGAGCACCTGGCAGCGCGGCCGCCAGCTGCTGCTGCAGGGCATACGCAGCGAAGGCCTCGAGCTGGAACCCTTCATCGAGACCCTGAGCGATGCGAGCATCCACCGCGCCCAGCGCACCGCGGTCTATGCGGTGGCCAACCCCGAGACGGTGCCGCAGGCGCTGCTGCACAACCTCAAGCACAACCAGGTGCTGCACGAGACCAATGTGATCCTCACGGTGAAGTTCGCCGAGCGGCCCTGGGTGCCGGAGGCCGAGCGCGTGGCCCTGCAGGCGCTCGCGCCGGGCTTCTGGCGCGTGGCCCTGTGTTACGGCTTCATGGACCAACCCCATGTGCCCCAGGCCCTGGCCCTGTGTGCCGCCAAGGGGCTGGTGATCGAGCCCTTCGAGACCAGCTACTTCCTCAGCCGCGAGACGGTGGTGCCCACGCCCGGCGCCGGCATGGCCAACTGGCGCGAGCGCCTGTTCGCGGCGCTGAGCCGCAACGCCGGCAGCGCGGCCGAGTTCTTCCACCTGCCCGACAACGCCGTCGTGGAATTGGGCACGCGCGTGCAGATCTGAGGCCGGCGGGGCGGCTGCCTTGATCGCTTAGACTCAGCGCGGGGAGTTGTGCGATTGGCGTAAAAATGGCCTTCGCCGGCGCAGGGCGTCACGGACGAAAGGCAAACAACTTTGGGCATGGCTTGGCGTGCCGCGCGGCCAGCGCGGCGTTCATGCTTGCGGCAATGGGCCGCCTGGGGCTGCGGCGTTCTGCCGTGGTGGCCGGCGTTCGGCCAGGGCCTGGCCGGCGACCGGCTGGCGGTGATCTATCCCGAGATCGGCGAGCCCTTTCGCGCCGTGTTTGCCAAGATCCTGGAAGGCATCGATGAGCGTGCCCAGCAGCGCGTGCCGCGCATCGCGGTGGCGGCCGATGCCGACGCGCTGGCGCTCGCCAGCGAGCTGCGCCGCCGCGAGCTGAAGGTGGTGATCGCGCTGGGCCGTGCCGGCCTGCGCGTGGCGACCGCGCTGGACCCCGCCATCGAGGTGGTGGCCGGCGGCGTCATCAGCCCCAACGAGGCCGACGCCCGCGCCGCCACCCTGCTGAGCCTGGCGCCCGACCCGCTGCTGCTGATGCAGCGCCTGAAGAGCCTGCAGCCGGGGGTGAAGCGCGTCACCGTGGTCTATTCGCCGCGCCATAGCGCCTGGCTGATGCGCCATGCCCAGCCGGCGGCGCGCCAGCTCGGGCTGGAGCTGCGCGCGCTGGAGGTGGACGAGCTCAAGAGCGCCTTGCGCCAGTACCAGGACTTCTTCGCCCAGGCCGCGCCGCAGGACGCGCTGTGGCTGCCGCAGGATCCGCTCACGGTGGATGAATCGGCGGTGCTGCCGCTGGTGCTGCAGGAATGCTGGAACCGCAACCTGGCGCTGTTCTCCAGCAATCTGGGCCATGTGCGGCGCGGCGCGCTGTTCTCGCTCTATCCCAACAACCTGGAACTCGGCCGCAGCCTGGCCAGCAGCGCGCTGGCGCAGCTGGCCCGCCAGGCCGGGGCCCCGCGCGGCGCCCAGCCGCTGCGCGATGTGCATGCGGCGCTCAACACCCGCACCGCCAGCCACCTCGGGCTGGATCTCAGCCCCCAAGTCCAGCGCAGCTTCGAGCTGCTGCTGCCCGAGCGATGAGCGCCGTCTCCTTCCTGTCATCACGCGGCTGGCTGGACGCGCTGCGCCATGCCACCTTCCGCCGCCAGCTCACCGTGGTGGTGGCGGCGGGCGTGCTCAGCGTGGCGGCGGTGTCGGCGGTGGTGTCGAGTTGGCAGGGCAGCCTGCAGGTGCGCGAGACCCTGGTGCGCCAGGGCCTGAACCTGGCCACCAGCCTGGCCCAGCAAAGCCAGCTGGCGCTGCTCACCGAGGGCGCGGAGAACGCGCGCGAGCCGATCGAGCGCGCCTTCTCCTTCCCCGATGTGCTGCGCGTGGAACTGCTGCACGCCGATGGCGAGGCCCTGGTGGCGCGCGGCAACGCCCCGCCCATGGCCGCCTCCAAGCCGCAGTCCGATGCCCTGGGCCCCTATCTGGAGGCCGAGACCGACGACGCCTGGAGCTTCGTGGCGCCGGTGCGCACCCAGCCGGCCGAGGCCTCGCCCTTCGAGGCGCGGGCGCCGCGCGCCGAGCTGCTGGGCTATGTGCGCGTGACCCAGGGCAAGGCGGCGCTGGTGCAGCTGGTGCGGCGCCTGGTGGCGATCAATTTCGGCGTCGGCCTGGCGCTCTCGGCCCTGCTGCTGTGGGCGCTGCGCCTGCTGGCGCGGCGCCTGACGCGGCCGCTGGGCGAGCTGTCCGAGGTGATGCTGCGCGCCGGCGAGGGGCGCATAGGCCTGCGCGCGCGGCTCTCGGGCCCGCGCGACATCGCCAGCATGGCCCAGGTCTTCAACGGCATGATGGAGAGCCTGGAGCAGCGCGAACAGGAGCTGCAGCAGAAGAACGCCGAGCTGGCCCGCCATGCCGCCACGCTGGAGGAGCGCGTGGCCGAGCGCACCCATTCGCTCACTGCCGCCAACCGCGAGCTGCAGGGCGCGCTCGACACCTTGCGCGAGGCGCAGAAGCAGCTGGTGGAGGCCGACAAGCTGGCCTCGCTGGGCCGGCTGGTGGCGGGGGTGGCGCATGAGCTCAACACGCCGCTGGGGAATGCCCTGATCTCGGCCTCGGCGCTGGAGGCCGAACAACACCATATGAGCGAGGCGGTGAAGAGCGGCCAGGTGCGCAGAAGCGATTTCAATCGCATGCTGGCCAACAGCATCGAGGGCAATGCCCTGGTGGTGCGCAATGTGCAGCGCGCCGCCGACATCATCCGTGGCTTCAAGCAGCTGGCGCTGGACCAGACCACCGAGATGCGGCGCGAGTTCCGCGCCGACGAGGTCATCCACGAGCTGCTCGCCAGCCTGCAGCCGATGTTCCGCCACACCCCCTTCCGCATCGAGGCCGAGCTGGAGCCCGGCCTGCGCATGGACAGCTATCCCGGCCCGCTCGGCCAGGTGGTCAGCAATATCGCCCAGAACGCCCTGGTGCACGGCTTTGCCGGGCGCGCGCAGGGGCTGCTGAAGGTGCAATGCCACGCGCTGGGCGCCAACCAGGTGCAGATCATCTGCAGCGACGACGGCCAGGGCATGGACGAAGCGGTGCGCTCGCGCGTCTTCGAGGCCTTCTTCACCACCCGTTTCGGCCAGGGCGGCTCGGGCCTGGGCATGCAGATCGTGCACAGCCTGGTGACCGGCCTGCTGGGCGGCCGCATCGTGGTGGAAAGCCGGCCCGGCGCGGGCACGCGCATCCTCATCACGCTGCCGCGGCGGGCGCCGCAGCAGCAGCAACTTGCGGTCAGCCACCGCAGCGAGGCGCCATGAGCAAGCCACTCCTTGCCCTGGGCCTGCTGCTGTGCGGGCTGGCGCAGGCGCAGAGCAGCGAAGAGCAAGACCTGGCCCTGGCCTTTGGCGACAGCGCCCTGGTGAGCATCGCCACCGGCAGCGCCCAGCCGCTGCGGCGCGCGCCGGCGGTGGCCGCGGTGATCACCGCCGCCGACATCGAGGCGATGGGCGCCAGCGATCTGGACCAGGTGCTGGAGCGCGTGCCCGGCCTGCATGTCGGGCGCGGCAGCGGCACGTACACGCCGCTTTACGTGGCGCGCGGCATCTACAGCCAGTTCAATCCGCAGATCCTGATGCTGCAGAACGGCGTGCCGATGACGACCCTGCTGGTGGGCAACCGCGGCAATGGCTGGGGCGGCCTGCCGGTGCAGCACATCGCGCGCATCGAAGTCATGCTCAGCCCCGGCTCGGCGCTGTACGGCTCCGACGCCTATGCCGGCGTGATCAACATCGTCACCAAGGGGCCGCGCGATCTGCACGGCGGCGAGGCCGGCCTGCGCCTGGGCTCCTTCGGCGCGCGCGATGCCTGGCTGCAGCAGGGCGGCAAGCTCGGGCCGGCCGAATACGCCGCCTTTGTGCAGCGCGGCCGCGGCAAGGGCGCGCGCAATCTCGTCGAGGCCGATGCCCAGAGCTTCAACGACGCCACCTTCGGCTCGCATGCCAGCCTGGCGCCCGGGGCGCTCAACAACGGGCACGACAGCTGGGATGCGAACCTCGATCTGGCGCTGGAGGGCTGGCGCTGGCGCATCAACTACAAGCTGCGCGAGCTCGGCACCGGGGCCGGCATCTCGCAGGCGCTGGACCCGCAGGGCCTCTACCGCACCGAGCGCCTGGTGAGCGACCTGAGCTGGCAGCAGGCGGCGCTGCTGCCGGACCTGAGCGCCGGCTTCGGGCTCAGCGCCCTGCATTACAGCCAGCAGTTTCCGCGGCCGCTGCAGATCTACCCGGCGGGCGTGCGCTTTCCCACCGGCGTGTTTGCGGACGGCATGTTCGGCGCGCCCGAGACCTGGGAGCGCCAGTGGCGCCTGCATGCCTACCTGGGCTACGAGGGCCTGGCCCACCACAAGCTGCGCGCCGGCCTGGGCTACGAGGACCTGGACCTCTACCGCACGCGCGAGCTGAAGAACTTCGCCTTCGCCGCCAACGGCCTGCCGATCCCGCTGCCGACCATCACCGACCACAGCGACATCGACCCCTTCATGCGGCCGCAGCGCCGCAGCGTGGCCTATGCCTATCTGCAGGACGACTGGCAGCTGGCGCCCGACTGGACGCTCACCCTGGGCCTGCGGCACGACCGCTACTCCGACTTCGGCAACACCACCAACCCGCGCCTGGCCCTGGTCTGGGAGGCTGCCTACAACCTCAGCGCCAAGCTGCTCTACGGCCAGGCCTTTCGCGCGCCGGCCTTCAACGAGCAGTACAGCATCAGCAACCCGGTGGCGCGCGGCAACCCGGCGATCCGGCCCGAGACCCTGGCCACGCGCGAGGCCCAGCTGATCTGGCAGCCCGGGCGCCATCTGCAGCTCAGCCTGGCGGCCTTCGAGCACCGGCTCAGGGATCTCATCCGCACCACCCCCAATGCGCAGCCCGGCACCGGCACCACCTTCAACAACACCGGCGACCAGAGCGGGCGCGGGCTGGAGCTGAGCGGCAGCTGGGACCCGGGCGCCGGCCTGCATCTGCAGCTGAGCCTGAGCCAGCAGCGCTCGCGCGACGAAAGCAGCGGCCGCAGCCCCGGCTATGCGCCGCGCCGCCATGCCTATCTGCTGGCCGACTGGCGCGTCAGCGAGGCCTGGCAGCTGGGTGCGCAGCTCAACCGGGTGGCGGGCCGCGAGCGCCCGCCGGGTGATGTGCGCCCGCCGGTGGCCGACTACACCAATGTCGATCTGAGCCTGCGCCACGCGCCGCAGGGCGCGCGCTGGTCGGTGGCCGCGCTGCTGCGCAATGCCACCGACAGCGACCAGCGCGAGCCCAGCCTGGCGCCGGGCCGTCTCGTCAACGACCTGCCCTTGGCGCCGCGCAGCCTGAGCGTGGAGCTGGACTTCCGCTACTGAGGAGACCGCCATGATCCGCCACGCCTGCCTGCTGATGGTCTGCATGCTGAGCGCGGTGGCGCATGCCCAGACGGCCGCCGAAGAGCAAGACCTGGCCCTGGCCTTCGGCGACAGCGCCACCATCTCGGTGGCCAGCGGCGCCAGCCAGCAGCTGCGCCGCGCCCCCGCGGTGGCCAGCGTGTTCAGCGCCGAGGACATCCGCGCCAGCGGCGCCACCGACCTGACCCAGGTGCTGGAGCTGGTGCCGGGCCTGCATGTGGCGCGCTCGCTGCTGGTCTACGACCCGCAGTACCAGCTGCGCGGCGTGGGCAACACCTTCAACCAGCAGATCCTCATGCTGGTCGACGGCGTGCGGCTGCAAAACCCCGATCTGGGCGGGCAGGACGAGCTTTGGATCAGCCTGCCGGTGGACCAGATCGAGCGCATCGAGGTGATACGCGGACCCGGTTCGGCCCTGTATGGCGCGGACGCCTTCTCGGGCGTGATCGCCATCACCACCAAGCGCGGTGCCGGCCGCCGTGCCGGCGAGGCGCGCCTGACGCTGGGCAGCTATGGCACGCGCGCGCTCAGCCTGCAGCAGGGCGCGGCGCTGGGCAGCGGCAGCTGGTCGGCCTATGCGCACGCCGGGCGCAGCGCGGGGCCCGACCCCGTGGTGGAGGCCGACGCGCAGACCGCCCTGGATGCGCTGTTCGGCACCCGGGCCTCGCTCGCGCCCGGGCGCCTGCACACCGGGCACCGCGATCTCGATCTGGGCCTGCAGCTGGCCTGGCAGGAGCTGCGGTTGCAGGCGGGCTTCAAGCGCCGCGACGGCATCGGCAGCGGGGCCGGCCTGGCCCAGGCCCTGTCCGACCGCGACTGGGCCCGCTCCGACACCAGCACGCTGGCCGTGGACTACCAGCGCCAGGGGGTGGCGCCGCAATGGGATCTGCAGGCCCATGCCGCGCTGACGCGCTACCACGTGGACTCCTGGTTCGTGCTTTTCCCCGCCGGCGCCTTTGGCGGCGCCTACCCCGAGGGCATGCAGGGCGGGCCGGGCCGCGATTCGCGCGTGGCCGAGGCGTCGCTGGGCGCGGTCTACAGCGGCTGGAGCGGACATCGCTGGCGCGCCGGCCTGGGCCTGCTGGACAGCCATATGCACGACACCTGGGAAGTGAAGAACTTCAATTTCGAGTTCATCCCCGGCGTCGGCAATGTGCCGGTGCCGCTGGGCGCGCTGCAGCGCGTGGCCGATGCGGACCGCTATGTGCAGCCGCAGCGCCGCCGCGTCGCCTATGTGCTGCTGCAGGACGAATGGCAGCTGGCCAAGGATTGGACGCTCACCGCCGGCCTGCGCCACGACCACTACGACGACGTCGGTGGTACCACCAACCCGCGCGTCGCGCTGGTCTGGGATGCCGCCTACAACCTCACCGTCAAGGCCCTGCACGGCCAGGCCTTCCGCGCGCCCAGCTTCGCCGAGCTGCACAACATCAACAACCCGGTGAACCTGGGCAATCCGCGCCTGCGGCCCGAGCGCATGCGCACCACCGAGCTGGTGGCCGACTGGCAGGCCAGCGCCGATCTGCACCTGGTGCTGAACCTGTTCGACTACCGCATGCGCGACATCATCCGGCCGGTGCCGAATGCCGATCCGCTCACCGGCACCACGGCGGCCAACCTGGGCAGCCAGCATGGCCGCGGCCTGGAGCTGGAAGGGCATTGGCAGGCCGGTCCGGACTGGCGCCTGGTGGGCAGCTATGCCTACCAGCACAGCGTGGACGGGCTGACGGGGCGGGCCAGCGCCGATGCGCCGCGCCAGATGCTGAAGCTGGGGGCCGACTGGCGCTGGGGCCCGGACTGGGCGCTGAACCTGCAGGCCCGCCACGTCGCCGACCGCGCGCGCGCCGCCGGCGACGCCCGCGCGCCCATCAAGGACTACAGCCTGCTGGACCTGAGCCTGCACTGGCGCCGCGAGGCGCAGCAGGGCTGGAGCCTGCAGCTGGGGCTGCGCAACGCGCTGGACGCCGACGCGCGCGAGCCCAGCCCGGCGCCCGGCAATATCCCCAATGACTTCCCGCTGGCGCGGCGTAACTGGGTGCTGGAGGCGGGCTACCGCTTCTAGCCTGCCGGCGGCGGCGTTCTAGAATCCGCCCCCCGGCGCCATCCAGGCGCCCAGCCAGCGCGTCCATGAACATCGTCGTCAACGAAGAACTCAAAGCCTATATCGATCCGCTCACCCCCGATGAGCATGCCGCGCTGGAGCGCAGCATCCTGGCCGAGGGCTGCCGCGACGCGCTGGTGTTGTGGGGCGAGGTGCTGGTGGACGGGCACAACCGCTACGGCATCTGCGTCAAGCATGGCCTGCCCTTCCAGACGGTGCAGAACCCGCGCTTCAAGTCGATCGAGGACGTGCACCTCTGGATGATCGACCAGCATCTGGGCCGGCGCAGCGTGTCGGACTTCCAGCGCGGCGTGCTGGCGCTGCGCAAGAAGGAGATCGTGGCGGCGCGCCGCGCGGTCGCCCTGCACACCGAGCCCGACGAGAGCCGTGCCGATGCGCCGCAGCTGCCGCCCACCGACCCGCTCAACACGCGCGAGGCGATTGCCAAGGCGGCGCGCATCAGCAGCAACCAGGTGGTGCTGATCGAGAAGATCCAGAAGCAGGCCGCGCCCGAGCTGGTGGCAGCCGTCAAGTCGGGCGAGATCACCATCAGCGCCGCCGCCGCGGTGGCCAGCCTGCCGGTGGAAGAGCAGGTGGCCGCGGCCGCCGCCGGCAAGACCGAGCTCAAGCAGGCCGCCAAGCGCGCGCGTGCCGCCAAGGCCAGGCCGGCGAAGGCGGCCGAGGCGGCGGCGGCCGATCAGGCGGAGGGGGCCGAACAGGCCGCCGCGCAAGACCTGACCCCGCTGAGCGAGTCTGAGGCCGACGAGCTGCAGCGCCTGCGCGCCCGCGTGGCCGAGCTGACGGTGGAAAACGCCGTGCTACGCCAGCAGCTCGCCGCCCTGCAGCGCTGAATTCATGGCCGCATAGCCCAGGCCCTGGCCGAACAGGCCGGCCGTGGCCTGCTGCTGCAGGAAATCGCGGATCTGCGCCTGGGCCTGCCCATAGGCCTGCAGGAAGGGAGCCGGCCCGACGCTGAAGCGCCGCGCCCCGGCCGCATGCAGCTGCTCGATCGCCGGCATGCCGGGCAGCACCATCAGGTTCAGCGGCATGCCGATGGCCGGGGCCAGGCTGCGCACCTCGTCGACGCTGGCGAGGCCGGGCAGAAAGGCGCCGTCGGCGCCCGCCTCGCGGTACAGGCGCAGCCGCTCCAGGCTCATCGCCACGGCCGCCGCCCCGCTGGCCAGCCGGCGCAGATAGACGTCGCTGCGCGCGTTGATGAAGAAGGGCCGGTCGCTGCCCAGCGCGCTGCGGATGGCCGCGATCTTGGCCGCCAGCAGGGCGGGGGCCTGGTCGCCGTCTTCGAGATTGATGCCCACCGCGCCGGCGTCGGCGACGTCGCGGGCCAGCGCGGCCACGGCGGCCGGGTCGGCGCTGTAGCCATCCTCCAGGTCGACACTCAGCGGCACGCTCAGCACCCGGGCCAGGCGGCGCACCGCGGCCAGCAGCTCCGCGGGCGGCAGGGCGCCGCCATCGGCATAACCGAGCGACCAGGCCAGCGAGGCGCTGGAAGTGGCGATGGCCGGCGCGCCGGCCAGCTCGAACAGGCGCGCGCTGGCGGCGTCCCAGGCATTGGGCAGCAGCAGCGGCGCCGGGGCCTGGTGCAGGGCTTGGAAGCGGTGGAAGGCGGTCATGGCAGGTCTCGAGGAATGAGCCTGCATGCTAGGCGGCGCGCCGACGCGCGTCTGGCCGTTTCCGGACCTCTGCCTCCGGGCGCCCTACAGCGGCAGCTCGGTGTAGTACCTGCCGCCGTGGAAGATCAGCGGCTGGGCGCTTTCGGCGAAGCTGCAGCGCTCCACCTCGCCGACGAAGATGACGTGATCGCCCTCCTCGTACTGGCTGCGGTTGGCGCATTCGAACACCGCGGCCACGCCCTCCAGCACGGGCGCACCGCCGGCGCCCTCGCGCCAGGCCACGCCGGCAAAGCGGTCGATGTCGCGGGTGGCGAAGCGCTGCGCCAAGGCCTTCTGGTCGGCCGCCAGGATGTTGATGGCGTAATGCGAGCCGCGGCTGAACACCGGCATCGAGCCGGCGCGCTGGGCCAGGCTCCACAGCACCAGCGGCGGCGCCAGCGACACCGAGTTGAAGGAGTTGGCCGTCAGGCCCACCAGGCTGCCGTCGGGCGCGCGCGCGGTCACGATCGTCACGCCGGTGGCAAACATGCCCAGGGCCGAGCGGAACTGCAGGGTGTCGAGCGGGTCGGCGGCAGTGGCCTGGCTGGGAACGGAGGGCGACAGGGTCATGCGCCTATTGTCAGGGCAGAGCGAATGCCCCCGCATTCTCTGCGGCAGATCAAATCCGCCGGCTGCGGAATTTGCGCTGCCTCATGACCGCGATCGCCGCGATGGGTTGCACTGCGCTCATGACAGCAGAGGATGGGAGACCCTTATGTTGCCTTGGACCATATTGCCCACGGGCCTGGACGCCTGCGGCCCGCAAGGGATCAGCGGCGACTGCGATCTGACCCTGCTCAACCAGCAGCGCCTGCATGGCCGGCTGGATCAGTTTCACGATGGCGATCGCTCCATCGACCTGCGCATGGCGCGCCAGCGCGGGCTCGTGAGCCTGCCGCTGCGCGAGGTGCAATGGCTGCGCATGCGCGCGCCCGCCGAGGCCGCCGCGGCGCTGGCCGCCGCACCGGCGGCGGCGGTGCCGATCCGCCTCAGCGGCCCTTGCGCCCGGCCGGTGCCGGGCCTGTGCCTGCGCTCGCGCGCGGTGCCGGGCGGGCTCTGGCTGGACCTGCTGGATGCCCAGGGCGAGGTGCACCGCTGGTTCGTGCACGACGTGCCGCAGGTGGAGCTGAAGCGCTTGAACTGAGGGGGCAGCGTCAGCGCAGCATCGCCACGGCGGTGCCGAGCAGCACATAGGTTTCCAGTTCGGCGCTGTCCACCCAGGCTTGCGGCCAGGCGCTCCATACCACCGCCACCACCTGTTCGGCGGGGTTGATGTAGATGAACTGCCCGTAGATGCCCTCGGCGGTAAAGGCGCCGTCGTGCATCTCCAGCGCATCCGCCCCGGTGGGGAAGGACCACCACTGGTAGCCGTAGCCCAGCGGGTAGCCCGGGTAGAGCTGGCCGCAGGCGGTGGTGGCCGAGTCGGGGTGGCCGGCGAGATCGCGCCAGCCCGACGGCAGCACGGCCAGGCCGTCGATACGGCCCTGTTGAAGTACGAACTGGCCCAGCCGCCCGTAGTCGCGCAGCGTGGCGCTGAAGTTGTTGCCGCCCATCTCGAGGCCGCCGACGCCGTCGAGCATCCAGTAGCCGTCGGCCTCCATGCCCATCGGGGCCCAGATCTTTTGCGACAGATAGTCGCTCAGGGTCCTGCCGGTGGCGCGCGCGATCACCGCGCCCAGCACATAGCTTTCGCCGGTGCTGTAGCAGAACGCCGTGCCCGGCGCGGCGGCGCGTGGGCGCGAACGCATCAGCTCCATCACCGTGCCGCGGCCCCCGCTGGAGCAGGCCTGGGCCAGCCTGGCGATGTCGGAGTCAGCGCCGGCGCTGTAGTCCTCGTTCCAGGCCACGCCCGAGCACATGCGCAGCAGCTCGCGGATTGTGTTGGCCTGGTAGGCGCTGCCCGCCAACTCGGGCAGGTAGCGCGTCAAGGGTTCGTCCAGGCTGGCGATGCTGCCGTCCTTGAGCGCCGCGCCCATCAGGGTGGCAGTGAGCGACTTGGCTGCCGAAAACGAGGTCCAGCACGTGCTGGCGTCGTTGCCCATCGCGTAGCGCTCCAGCGCCACCTCGCCGTTCTTCAGGATCAGCAGGCCGCTGCTGCGCTGGCGCTGCATGTAGTCATCGATGCTGTAGGAACGGTCTGCCAGGCTGTAGCTCAGCCCCGACAGCTGGCGGGCATGCGCGGTCAGTGGCTTGGCAGCGCTGCCGCGCCGTATCACCCGGGTGGGCGCCAGCCGGTCGGCATGTCGAAAGGTCGCGATCTGGTTTTCCGGCGTGGTCGTGAGCAGGCTGGGCGAGACGCGCTCGTCAATCTCGTCCGCGCCGCCGCAGCAGCCGGCCAGCCAGGGCAGACTGCCCAAGGCGAGCCGGCTCATCAGTTGCAGCGAGCCGCGTCTGCTGTAGGTGGGTCTCATCATGTCTCCGTCCTTGTGGGTGCTTGGGGAGGCGCGTCGGCCTCGGCGGCAGGGTAGGCGGGGGGGCGCGCGGCGCACGAGTTCGCAGATGCAGGGTCCGCAAATGAGGAGGCTTCGCAAGCACGCGCCGGGCGGCTAAGCTGGGGCGCCGCGCGAATCCTGCCCGCATGTCCGACCCCCTCAGTCCCGCCACCTTGGAGCGCTTCAGCGCCGCCCTGCTGCGGCTGGGGGCCTTGGCCCATGAGGCCAGCGCCGCCGAATTTCTGGGCCAGGCCGTCAGCGTCCTGAGGGCGCAGATCCCCTTTGCACGCGGTTGGTGGGGCCTGGGCACCGATCTCGGCCCCGGCAAGGTGCCGGCCATCTATCAGACCCAGACGATCGGCCTGCCGGACAGCTTTACCGCCGAGTGGCGCGCCATCGCGCTGGTGGACAGCTTTGCCGAGACCACGCTCAGGCAGGCCGGCCAGGTGCAGCGCTTCGAGGCTTCGCAGGACGACGACTCGCCCGCGGAGGTCGCGGCATTCAGCCAGCGCCATGGCCTGCACCATGGCATGGCCTTGCGCATCGACGCGCTGGCGAGCGGGCATGGCTTCTTCATGGTCGTGTACCGCGACGCCGCGGCTGCGCCGTTCGACGCGGCCGAGGCGCTGCTGTTCAAGCAACTGTTGCTGCATGCGTTGCAGCTGTGGCATCAGCGCCTGCGCGACGCCTTGTCTGCCGTGGCGCAGGAGGAGTTGGCGCGCGCCGCGGTGGCGGCGCTGCCCGACGGGCGCCTGCTGTTCGCCGGCCCGGCCCTGTGCGAACTGCTGTGGTCGCATTGGCCGCAATGGGACGGCATCACGTTGCCGGCCGAACTGCTGGCCCAGCTGCGGCGCCTGCCCCAGCAGCTGCGCCTGCCCGGCGGCACGCTGCACGCCAGCCGCTGCGGCGAACAGCTCTGGCTGCTGCGGCGCGCCGAGGCCGGTGGCCGGCCCGGGCTGGCGCCGCGCAAGATGCGGGTGGTGCATCTGTTTGCCGAGGGCCAGTCCTACAAGGAGATTGCGCGCGAGCTGGCCCTGAGCCCGGCGACGGTGCGCACCTATCTGCGCGACGCCTATCTGAGCCTGGGGGTCAGCAACAAGATCGAGCTGGGCGAGGCGCTGCGAGGCCAGGGGCGGACCGCCCGGACTCCCTAGAATCCGCGCATGTCATCGACCCCCAGCGCCGCCCTGCCGCCCCCGCAGCAACAGCCCACCCTCAGCGCCCGCGCTGCGGCCTTCTACCGCCTGGTGGTGGTCTGCCTGCTGGGCTTTGCCTCCGGCCTGCCGCTGGCGTTGACCGGCCAGGCCATGCAGGCCTGGCTCTCGGCCGAGGGCCTGGACGTGGCCACCATCGGCTTTCTGAGCCTGGTGGGCATGCCCTATACCTTCAAGTTTCTGTGGGCGCCGCTGATGGACCGCTTCGAGCTGCCGCTCCTGGGCCGGCGCCGTGGCTGGATAGCCCTCACCCAGCTCTTGCTGGCCGGTGCGCTGCTGCTGATGGCCGGCACCTCGCCGGGTGCGGCCACGCGCGCCTTTGCGCTGCTGGCGGTGCTGGTGGCCTTTCTCTCGGCCTCGCAGGATGTGGTGATCAATGCCTACAGCACCGATGTGCTGGCCGCCAGCGAGCGCGGCCTGGGCAGCTCGCTGCAGGTGGTGGGCTACCGCATGGCGATGATTCTCTCGGGCGGCGTGGCCTTTATCTGGGTGGACGTGGCGCAGGGCGGCGGCTGGAGCTGGCCCGAGGTCTACCGGCTGATGGCCGGTCTGATGCTGGCCGCCGCCGCCTTCTCGGCGCTGGCGCTGCCGCGCCTCAGGCAGGCCGCCGCGCCGGCCAGCGTGGCACGCCATGACATCCTGGGCTTTGCCGCCGTGGTGCTGGCGGTCATTGCCGGCGTGCTGCTCACCGAGCAAGCCCTGACCCCCGCGATCAAGGCCCTGCTGGCGCCGCTGTGGGCCGGCAGCAGCGTGGCCGCCGGCCTGCAGGCCAAATGGACCGACCTGCTGATCCTGCTGGCCGGCATCGCGCTGACCCTGCCGCTGACCGCCTGGGCGGCGCGCGCGGCGCGCTTCGAGACCCTGCTGGGCGGCCTGCGCAACTACTTCGGCCAGCCCGGCGCGGCGGCCTTCCTGGCCTTCATCGTGCTCTACAAGCTGGGCGATGCCTTTGCCGGCGCGCTGATGACGCCCTTCCTGCTCAAGGCCCTGCATTTCGGCACCGCCGAGGTGGGCGTGGCCAACAAGGTGTTCGGGCTCTGGCTCACCATCGGCGGCGCCATCGTCGGCGGCGCGCTGATGCTGCGTATCGGCATGTGGCGCGCGCTGATGGCCTTCGGCATCCTGCAGGCGGCCAGCAATCTGGGTTTCTGGTGGCTGGCCCAGTATGGCGCCGGCAGCCTCGGCGCCCTCACGGTGCCGGCCTTCGACTGGGGCTTCGTGAAGCTGGCCCAGGCCACCCAGGTGGATGGCAGCCTGCTGATGGTGGTGGCGCTGGAGAACCTCAGCGGCGGCATGGGCACGGCGGCCTTCCTGGCCTTCATGATGAGCTTGTGCAACCAGCGCTTCACCGCCACCCAGTTCGCCCTGCTCTCGGCCTTCGCCTCGGTGGGCCGGGTCTGGGTGGGGCCGCTGGCGGGGGTGCTGGCCGAGGCGATCGGCTGGCCCGATTTCTTCCTCGTCTCCATCGTGCTGGCGCTGCCGGCGCTGTGGCTGCTGAAGAAGCTGCGCGCCAGCGTGGAGGCGCTTGAAGTTCCGGCGAACGCCTCCAACTTGGACGACTGATCATGAGCACGAATTTCGACGCGGGCGCCGACGCCCATCTCCCCAGCGCCCCGCGCTACGGCTTTGGCCGCTGCGAGTGCCGCGGCTGCGCGGCCGCGCAACCGCAGCGCCGCCTCTTCACCGGCCTGCTGGCAGCGGGCGGCACCCTCGCGGCCACGCCGCTATGGGCGCGCGAGGGCGTCAACGTGGGCAAGAAGAGCTGGGCCGCCGATCTGGTGCCGGCCCAGCAGGTCGAGCAGGCCGCCGCCCAGCAGTATGTGCAGATGCAGCGCGAGGCGGCGCAGCAGCGCGCGCTGGCGCCCGCCAACCATCCGCAGGTGATCCGCCTGCGCGAGATTGCCAAGCGCATCATCCCGCACGCCTATGAGTGGAACCCGCGCGCCAAGGACTGGCGCTGGGAGGTGAACCTGTTCGCCAGTCAGCAGCTGAATGCCTTCTGCATGCCGGGCGGCAAGATCGCCTTCTATTACGGCATCCTCGAGAAGCTCAAGCTGGAGGACGACGAGGTTGCCACCATCATGGGCCACGAGGTTGCGCATGCGCTGCGCGAGCATGCGCGCGAGCGCATGGGCAAGAACGGGCTGACGCGCCTGGGCGCCAACGTGGTCTCATCGCTGCTGGGCCTGGGCAATGTGGGCGACGCGCTGCTGGGCATGGGCAGCCAGCTGCTCACCCTGACCTTCAGCCGCGAGGACGAGACCGAGGCCGATCTGGTGGGCATGGAGCTGGCCGCGCGCGCCGGCTACGACCCGGTGGCCGGCGTGAGCCTCTGGCAGAAGATGGGCCAGGTCTCCAAGGGCGCGCCGCCGCAATGGCTCAGCACCCACCCCTCGGGCCCGACGCGCATCCGCGACATCGAGGCCAGCCTGCCCCAGGTGGCGGGCCTGTACCAGCGTGCCGAGAAGCCGACGCGGCGCTTCGAGATCGCGCCGCCGATCTCTTCTTCCAACCGCCCCTCTTAAGTTCCCCGCACGTAGGGGTTGCTGCGGCGCTCCACGCCGAAGCTGCTCTCCGGCCCGTGGCCGGGGATGAAGACGGTGTCGTCGCCCATTGGCCAGAGCCGCTGGGTGATGGAGTGGATCAGCTCGTTGTGGTTGCCACCGGGGAAGTCGCTGCGCCCCACGCCGCCGGCAAACAGCACATCGCCGACGAAGGCGCGCTTGGCCGCGGCCGAGAAGAACACCACATGGCCGGGCGTGTGGCCGGGGCAGTGGCGCACCTGCAATTCCTGCTTGCCGATGCGCACATGGTCGCCGTCGTGCAGCCACTGCGTGGGCGCGAAGGGCTCCGCCGGCGGGAAGCCGAACATCTGGCTCTGCTGCGGCAGGCCGTCGATCCAGAATTGGTCGCCCGGATGCGGGCCGATCACCGGCAGCCCCAGCTCGCGCGCCAGCTGGCCGGTGCCGCCGGCATGGTCGATATGGGCGTGAGTGAGCCAGATCGCCTTCAGGTGCAGGCCCAGGCGCTGCACCTCGGCCAGCAGCTTGGTGATCTCGCCGCCCGGGTCGATCAGCGCCGCGTCCAGGGTCTCGTCACACCAGACCAGGGAGCAGTTCTGCTGGAAGGCGGTGACGGGGATTGTTTGGTAGCGCAGCGACATGGTGGGAGCGGCCTGGGGACGAGACATCGTTGGGGCGCTCAATGTAGCGAACTTTGCGGCGCGGCAGCGAACTGCGTCACGGACGCGCATGCCGCCGCCGTGGTGGAATCGAGCCAGGCGCGCGCCAACCGGACCCATCCCATGAGCATCAATGTCGATCTTCGCCAGTTGGTCTATGCCCTCTCGGACGCGCTGGATCTGGTGGGTGTGGACGACATCGCGCATGGCAAGCGCGTCGGCGTGATGGCGGCCGAATGCGCCAAGGCGATGCAGTGGCCGGCGGCGGAGGTGCACTTCCTGTTCGACCTGGGCCTGCTGCACGACATCGGCGTGTCCAGCACCGCCACCCACCAGCACCTGATCGCCGAGTTCGACTGGGCCGGCTCGCAAGCCCATGCGGAAACGGGCTACGGCTTGCTGAAGGACTTCGCCCCCCTGGCGCGCATGGCGCTGCCGGTGCGCTACCACCACACGCGCTGGGACGCCCTGCTGGCCGACCGGCAGCTGCCGCTGGAACTGGCGCGCCAGGCCAATCTGATCCTGCTGGCGGACCGCGTGGACGCGATGGCCGCGCCCTTCTTTGCCGGCGGCCAGGTGTTGCAGCATCGCGAGCCGATCCGCCGGGAAATCGCCGCGCGCGCCGGCAGCTATTTCGCGCCCGAACTGGTAGAGGCGTTTCTGGCGGTGTCGGCGCATGAGGCGTTCTGGCTCAACCTCGAATCGAATGCGCTCGCCAACTACCTGGCCGACATGCTGGCCACCGCCCAGCCCTACCAGGCCAGCAACGCCGAGCTGATGCAGCTGGCGACGATCTTCGCGCAGATCGTCGATGCGAAAAGCAGCTTCACCCACACCCATTCGCTGGGTGTGGCCAGGGTCGCGCGCCGCCTGGCCGAGCACATGGGCGTCAGCGTGGATCATTGCGAGAAGCTCGAGATCGCCGGCCTGCTGCACGACCTGGGCAAGTTGCGCGTGCCCGATGCGATCCTGGAAAAGCCCGCGCCGCTGGACGAGGACGAGCGCCTGGTGATGCGCAGCCACAGCTTCGAGACCATGCAGATCCTCAAGAAGGTGAGGGGCTTCGAGGAGATCGCCAGCTGGGCCGCGGACCACCACGAGGCGCCCAGCGGCCTGGGTTATCCGCATGGCCTGGACGGCGCCAAGCTGGCGCTGGAGGCGCGCATCCTGCGCGTGGCCGACATCTTCCAGGCCATGGTGCAGGACCGCCCCTATCGCCCGGGCCTGTCGCGCCAGGCGGTGTCGCACTTCATGGCGGAGCTGCAGGGGCGCAACAGCATCGACGCCTCGATCGGCGGCGTGCTGCAGGCCCATCTGGATGAACTGATTCAGCTGGCGCGCGCCAGCGCCTGAAGCGCGTCCAGCTCAAACACCACCCGCACCAGCTGCGGCCCATCGGGGTGGGCGCGCGTGCCGGCGCCCAGGCCGCGCATCAGCACCAGCATGCGGCGGTTCTCCACCAGCACATCGCCGGTGAGCGCGCGCAGGCCCTGCGCACGCGCATGGCCGGACAGGCGTGCCATCAGGGCGCGACCCAGGCCCAGGCTCTGCCAGTCGTCGGCCACGGCGATGGCGAACTCGGCCTCGTCGGGATGCGTGGGGCTGCGCACATAGCGGGCGTCCGCCACCAGCTGCGGCGCCGGCTGCGCGGGCAACGGCCACAGCGCCTGCGCCACCAGGGCCACATGCTGGTGCTGGTCCACCTCGGTCATCTGGCGCAGCAGCTCGGGGCTGAGCTGACGCAGGCCGACGTGGAAGCGCTTGTGGCGCGCGTCCAGCGACAGGCCCGCCACAAAAGCCTGGGTGGCGGCGGCATCCTGTGCGCCGATGGCGCGCAGCAGCACGGCGCGGCCGCGCGGCAGGCGCAGCCGCTCGGCGCTGAGGGCCAGGCCCGGCCTGGCAATGGCTGCGGTGCTCATCACAGCGCTGCGCAGCCGGCGTGTGCCGGGCGCAGCTCCAGCACCGCCGGGCCGCCCAGGGCGCAGACCAGCAGTTCTTCGCTGCCGCCCACGGCCATGCCCTGGCCGGCCTCGAGCACGATGTCGCGCAGGTCGTGGTCAATGGTCACCCACAGGGTGCCGGCCGCGCTGGCCAGGTAGGCTGACCTGGCGCCGCTCAGGCGCGAGACCTGGCCGCGTTCCAGCCGCAGCTGGGCTTGTTCGGTGCTGATCAACATGGCGGGCTCCTTGATGTAGGGGCGATGCATGCGAGGTCTGCATGCGCGCCGGTCCCGCAATAGGTGCTTGCAGGGACACCGGTGTGGAGCGAATATTGGGCGCCCGCCGGGGCGCTGACAAACGATCAATCGGAACCCATCGCATTCCTCCAGCGCATGCAAGAAAGAAAACCCCTGGACCGCCTGCCGCCGCTCGATCTGCTGGCCTCCTTCGAGGCCGCGGCGCGCCATCTCAGCTTCACCAAGGCCGCGGCCGAGCGTTTCGTGACGCAGTCGGCGATGAGCCGGCAGATGCGCGCGCTGGAGGAGGAGCTGGGGGTGGCGCTGTTCACGCGCCAGCACCGCGCGCTCGCGCTCACCGCCGAGGGCCAGCGCCTGCTCGCCAGCTGCACCCAGGTGCTGGGCAATCTGCGCAGCACCATGCGCGAGATCCGCGCGCCGCAGCAGCGCGAGGTGCTGGCGCTCACCACCACGCCGGGCTTTGCGGCGCTGTGGCTGATCCCGCGCCTGACCGCCTTCACGCGCGCGCATGCCGGCATCGATGTGAGGCTCGACGCGACGCTGGACAACCGCAACCTCGCCGCCGATGGCTTCGACATCGCGGTGCGCTACGGCAAGCTGGGCGCGCTGCGCGGCGCGCGCAAGCTCTTCGAGGAGGCGATGCTGCCGGTGTGCAGCCCGCGCCTAGTGGCCGAGCTGGCCCTGCCGCTGCGTGAGCCGGCCGACCTGGCCCACCACACCCTGCTGCACCTGGCGATGGACGGCGATGGCAGCGGCATGCCGATGGAATGGGAGCCCTGGCTGAGCGCCTGGGGCCTGGCCGATCTGCGCCCGGCCGCGCGCCTGAGCTTCACCAGTTATGCCGAGGCGATCGCCGCCGCGGTGGCGGGCCAGGGCGTGGCCCTGGGGCGGCGGCCGCTGGTGGATGGGCTGCTGGCGAGCGGCCAGCTGGTCACGCCCTTCGATGCCAACACCGCCTCGGCGCGCGCCTACCAGCTGATCGTCGACCCGGCCTCGCGCGCGCGGCCGGCGGTGCGGGCCTTCGAGCAATGGCTGCTGTCGCAGGCGGCGGGCTGAGCGGGCATGAAAAAAGGCCGGCCCCCGGAAGGGAGCCGGCCTTGCGGGGCCAAGCGCTGGCGCGTCAGTGCACGCCGTGCATCTTCTTGCGCATCCAGCCGTTCAACATCATCAGCACCAGACCGGCCGCGATCGGGATCAGGGTGAAGATCAGGAAGAAGGTCGACAGCGAGTAGGTGGCCGAGATCTGGTCGATGTAGGAGCCGGTGGAGCCGGCGACCTTGTTGGCGATCGCGGTGTTGAGGAACCACACGCCGAACATCAGGCCTAGCAGCCGCTTGGGCGCCAGCTTGGAGATGTAGGACAGGCCCACCGGCGAGATGCACAGCTCGCCCATGGTGTGCAGCAGATAGGCCAGCGTCAGGTACATCATGCTGACCTGGGCGGTCTTGGCGCCCGGGGCGATGCCGGCGGCACCATAGGCCAGCACCGCAAAGCCCAGGCCCAGCAGCACCAGGCCGACGCCGAACTTGATCGGGCCGCTGGGGTTCCACTTCTCTTCCCACATCTTGGAGAACATCGGCGCCAGCACGACGATGAAGAAGCTGTTGAGCACGCCGAACCAGGTGGCCGGCACATCGCTCTGCTCCATCGCGAATTCGCGGCCCAGCATCCACAGGCACAGACCCCAGATGATGGCGAAGGCGGTGGCCAGCGACAGGTTGGCGACCCAGACCTTGCCGCCGGTGCTGCGATAGAGCTTGAACAGCAGCCAGGAGAGGATGGCCGCCGGCACCACCGTCATCGCGGTGTTGATGAGCTTGAACACCAGCCCGCTCGTGCCCACCAGCACGCGGTCGGTGTAGTCGGCCGCGAAGATGGTCATCGAGCCACCGGCCTGCTCGAAGGCGAACCAGAAGAAGATGGTGAAGAAGGAGAACACGAAGATGGCCTTGAGGCGATCGGCCACCACATGCTCGGGGGTGTCGTCGAGCGCTTCCTCGGCCTGCCGCTCGCCGGGCTTGGCCGGGTCGCCAATGCTGCCGAACAGGCGTTGGCTGAAGAAGAACTGCAGCGCGCCCAGGATCATGAATACGCCGGCCAGGCCGAAGCCGAGGTGCCAGGACACCTTCTCGCCGATATAGCCGCACAGCGAGATGCCGAAGAAGGCACCGGCGTTCACGCCCATGTAGAACAGCGTGTAGCCGCTGTCGCGCGCGCCTTCGTTGTCCTTGTTGTAGAGCTGGCCGACGATGGCCGAGATATTCGGCTTGAACAGGCCGGTGCCCAGGATCACCAGGCCCAGGCCGAGATAGAAGGTCGGCACCGTCTCCAGGAACAGCGAGATGTGGCCGGCGGCGATGATGACGGCGCCCCACAGCACCGAGCGCCGCGTGCCCAGGAAGCGGTCGGCGACATAGCCGCCCAGGATGGGGGTCAGATAGGCCAGGCCGGTGTACCAGCCGTACAGGCTGGTGGCATCGGCGCGGCTCCAGCCCCAGCCGCCCTTGGACGCCTCGGTGACCAGGAACAGCACCAGCAGGGCGCGCATGCCGTAGTAGGAGAAGCGCTCCCACATTTCGGTGAAGAACAGCACGAACAGGCTGTTGGGGTGGCCGAGGATGGTGTGGGTGGCGGGCGCGCTGCCGGCGGCGGCGCCCATCGGGGTGGTGCTGATCACGGTGCTCATGGCGGTGCTCTGTTGAATAGCGTAAGGCGCCGGCCGGGCGGATGGCCCGGTGGCGCGCGCCGGATTGTCGCCTGCCGGCGCATGCCGCCTTGTTGGCGTTTACGCCAGCGCCGCGCTTACGGCAGCTGCATGCCGAAGCGATGGGCGATGAAGGCCAGCATGTCGGCGCGCTCCTCGATGATCTTGGAGGTGGGCTTGCCGGCGCCGTGGCCGGCCTGGGTCTCGATGCGGATCAGCTTGGGCGCGCTGCCGGTCTCGGCCGCCTGCAGCGCCGCGGTGTACTTGAAGCTGTGCGCGGGCACGACGCGGTCGTCATGGTCGCCGGTGGTCACCAGGATGGCGGGGTAGGGCTTCTCTCCGCCGCTCCGGATGTTGTGCAGCGGCGAGTAGGCCAGCAGGGCCTTGAACTCCTCGGCGTTCTCGCTCGAGCCGTAGTCGGGCACCCAGGCCCAGCCGATCGTGAACTTGTGGAAGCGCAGCATGTCCATCACGCCCACCTGCGGCACCGCGGCGCCGAACAGCTCGGGGCGCTGGTTCACCACCGCGCCCACCAGCAGACCGCCATTGCTGCCACCGTTGATGGCGAGCTTGGCGGGCTGGGTGAACTTGTTGGCGATCAGCCATTCGGCCGCGGCGATGAAGTCGTCGAACACGTTCTGCTTCTTCAGCTTGGTGCCCGCCTCGTGCCAGGCCGCGCCGTATTCGCCGCCACCGCGGATCGAGGCCAGCACGTAGACGCCACCCATCTTCATCCAGGTGGCGGCGGTGACGTTGTAGCCGGGCGTCATCGCCGCATTGAAGCCGCCGTAGCCGTACAGCAGCGTCGGGTTGCTGCCGTCCAGCTTCAGGCCCTTCTTGTGGGCGATGAAGATCGGGAAACGCGTGCCGTCCTTGCTGGTGACGAACTCGCGGCGCGTCTCGAACTGCTCGGCATCGAAGGCGGTCTGCGGGCGCTTGAACACGCTGGCCTTGTTGGTCGCTACCTCGTAGCGGTAGATGGTGGCGGGCGAGTTGAGGCTGGTGTAGACGAAGAAGGTCTCGGCGTCGTCACTGCGCCCGGCAAAGCCCGAGGCCGTGCCGACGCCGGGCAGCGCCACCTCGCCGAGCGCACGGCCGTCCATGCCATGGATGCGCACCAGCGTGGAGGCGTCGCGCAGATAGCGCAGCAACAGGCGGCCGCCCACGGCGGAGGCGCCGGTGAGCGCGTCGCTGCCTTCGGCCACCAGGGTCTTCCAGGCCTGCTTGCCCGAGCCCTTCAGGTCGATCGCGATCAGGCGGCCGCGTGGCGCATCCTGGTTGGTCTTGACGATCAGGGTGCTGGCGCCCATCGAGGCGACCGGCACGTACTCGGCATCGAAGGCCAGCGTCACGGCCTTGGGCGCGCCGCCGGCCGCCCCGGGGTAGGCGCCCTTGGAGAGCGGCAGCACCATCAGGCCGTTCTTGTTGCCGCCCTTCCAGACGCTGATGTAGACGAGCTTGCCGTCGTCCGAGACCTCGGCGCCAAAGCCCCATTCCTTCTCTTGCGGGTTGCTGGCCACCAGGGTGTCGTCGGCCTGCGGCGTGCCCAGGCGGTGGTAGTAGAGCTTCTGGAAGTAGTTGCTGCCGGTCAGCGCCGCGCCCTCGGCGGGGGCGTCGTAGCGGGCGTAGAAGAAGCCCTTGCCGTCGGGCGTCCAGGCGGCGCCGGAGAACTTCACCCACTCGAGCGTGTCGGGCAGGTCGCGGCCGCTGGCGAGATCGCGCACGCGCCAGGTCTGCCAGTCGGAGCCGGCCTTGGAGCTGCCATAGGCCAGCAGCTTGCCATCGCGCGAGGCGGCGTAGCCGGACAGCGCCACCGTGCCGTCCTTGGAGAGCTGGTTGGGGTCCAGCGCCACCGCGGGCTGGGCCGTCAACGCGCTGGCGGTGTAGAGCACGCTCTGCTGCTGCAGGCCGTCGTTGCGCGTCCAGAAATAGCGGCCACCCTCCTTGAAGGGCAGGCCGAATTTCTCGAAGTTGTAGAGCTCGGTGTAGAGGCGGCGCACCGGCAGGCGCTGCGGCATGGCGGCGAGGAACTGGTCGGTGACGGCGTTCTGCGCCTGCACCCAGGCCTTGGTGTCGGCGCTATGGTCGTCTTCCAGCCAGCGGTAGGGGTCGGCCACGCTGCTGCCGTGGTAGCTGTCGGTCTGTTCGACCTTGCGCGTGGCGGGGTAGCTCAGGCTCTGAGCCTGTACGGCGCCGGCCAGGCACAGCGCGCTCAGTGCGACGCTTATGGCGGTCAGAAAGTTCGTCTTGCTCATCGTGCTCTCTTGTTTGTCGAGTCTCGGATGCCCCGGTGAGGGCGCGCCATTGTGCCCAGACTCGCGCGCGCATGACTTCCGGCATGGATGCGTAGGTGAAGATACGTTTCGTATACAAATCGTATAGAATGCCGGCATGGGTATCGTCAAAATTTCAGACCAGCTGCATGAGAGCCTGCGCATTGCCAGCGGCGCGCTTTCACGCTCGATCAACGCGCAGGCGGAGCATTGGATGCGCATCGGCATGCTGGCCGAGCTGCACCCCGACCTCGATCACCGCGAGATCAGCCAGCTGCTGATACGGGCCGAGCAGAGCGGGGGGCTGGACCTGGCGGCGATCGCGGCCATACCGGCCAAGCCGCACGGCAGCCGCAAGGGCGTGCAATGAGGGGCGGCGGCGTCAAGATCCGCACGGCGGACGAGATCGCCAAGGCGCGCGAAGCCGGCCGCCTGGCCGCCCAGGTGCTGCACATGATCACGCCCTTTGTGCAGCCCGGCGTCAGCACCGACGCGCTGGACAAGATCTGCCACGACTACATCGTTGACGAGCTCAAGGTGACGCCGGCCAATATCGGCTACCACGGCTATCCCAAGACCCTGTGCAGCTCGGTCAACGAGGTGGTCTGTCATGGCATCCCCTCGGCCAGCAAGATCCTCAAGGATGGCGACATCGTCAACCTCGACGTGGCCGTCATCAAGGACGGCTGGTTCGGCGATACCAGCCGCATGTATTACGTGGGCGAGCCCAAGCCGCTGGCGCGCCGCCTGGTGGACACCACCTACGAGGCCATGCGTGCCGGCATCATGAAGGTACGCCCCGGCGCCACGCTGGGCGACGTGGGCTTCGCGATCCAGCGTGTCGCGCATGCCGCGGGCTTCAGCGTGGTGCGCGAATACGGCGGCCATGGCATCGGCGACGTCTATCACGACGAGCCGCATGTGCTGCACTTCGGCAGGCCGGGCGAGGGCCTGCGCCTCAAGGAGGGCATGATCTTCACGGTGGAGCCCATGATCAACGCCGGCAAGCGCGGCGTGAAGGATCTCGCCGACGGCTGGACCGTGGTGACCATGGACCGCTCATTGTCGGCGCAGTGGGAGCACATGGTGCTGGTCACCGCCAGCGGCTTCGAGCTGCTGACGCCCTGGCCCGAGGGCTTCGGGGCCTATCCCGCCATCACCAGTCAGTAGATGCTGCCGTTGGCGCCTGAGGAGGTCAGCACGCCGCCGATCACGTCCAGCCAGTAGGGCGCGACATTGAGGCTGCGACTCCAGTTGCGCAGGTCCATCGTGCCCTCCTGGGCGCGCAGGCGGTCTACCCGTACGCTGGAGAAGGTCAGCGGCGTCTTGGGCTGGATGGTGGTGGCGGCGATGCTGGGGCGCAGGAAGTAGGCGGCGCCATTGCCCATCACCGTGCCGACGCCATCGTCCACCACCACGGCGGTCTGCTCGTCCACGCCGATGCCGCGCGCGTCATCGGGGCGGGCGACCCAGGCGTCCTTGATGATGCGCGCCAGGAACGTCATCAAGCGGCCCATGCGGTCGCGGGTGACGAGGTGGGCATCGGCAATCGTGTTGCCCAGGCCGGGCACGCTGGTGATGAAGCCGCGATCCAGCGTGAGGCGGCGGTCGTAGGGGTTGCTCAGCGCCTGGGCCGAGGTGATGGTGTCGTTCTGTGCCGAGAAGTCGAACTGCGCCAGCACCGCCAGGCCGGCACTGGTGCCGCCCACCGGCACCTTTCTGGCGATCAGGCCCTGCACCGCCTGATCCAGCGCCGTACCCTTCCAGAGGTTGATGTAGTCCCATTGATCGCCACCGGCGATGAAGAGCAGGTCGGCGCCGGCGACGATGCGCTGGACATTGGCGTCATTGGCGCCCTCGCGCGTCTTCACCACCAGGGTCTCGACCGAGTCGACCCCGCCCATCTGGTAGAGGTAATCGTTGTAGCCATCGGCACCCGAGGCGCGTATCACCACCACGTCGATCGGCGTATTGCCCGCGCCGCGTGCCTTGGCAATCATGGCCATGAAGGCGGCGTCGACATCGGTGCCGCCCCCCATCAGCACCGACATCGGCGTGGTGGGTGCCGGCGGGGCCTGGTTGTCGGCGCTGCCGGTGAGGTAGTAGTCGTAGTTCCTGGAGCTGTAGGTCGGGGTTCCGACCTTCTTGTCCGAACCGCCCGCCAGCGCCGGCGTGGCCAGCGTCATCGACAGCAGGCATACGGCCAACAGGCCCTGCATCAGTTCCAGGCAGGAACGGCGTGAAAGCTTAGGCATGGGACGACTCCGAACCCGGCGCGGCAATGGCCAGGTGCCGGCCTAGTGTAGGGCGGCGGTGGCTGGCGTGCCGGGGCATTGACCCCCGGGATGGGTGTATGCGAGTCGACGTACAGACCCGCTGCCCGTGATGACGCCTTGAGTGCCGCCCGGCGCCAAGCCCGACAGCGGGGAAACCTGACTCGGCCAGGCGCGCGGAAGGGGCTACATTGCGGATTGCCGCGGCGAACGGCCCGATGCTGTACTTCCAATGCAAGCCCTGCAGGAGACGATCGATGAAGCTGTACTACCACCCCGCATCAACCACCAGCCGGCCGTTGATGCTGTTTGCCGCGGAGCAGAGGATTCCGCTGGAGATGCAGCTCGTGGACCTGTTCACCGGTGAGCATTACCAGGCGCCCTTCGAGGCCGTCAATCCGAATCGTCTGGTGCCGGTGCTGGAAGATGGCGCGTTCCGTCTGACCGAGAGTTCGGCCATCCTCAAGTACCTGGCCGACAAGATCGACTCGCCGCTCTACCCCAAGGAGTTGCAGGCGCGTGCGCGCGTCAACGAGCGCATGGACTGGGTCAACACCCAGCTGTGCCGTGACTTTGCCTATGGCGCGGTCTACCCGCAGATCTTCCCGCTGCACAAGCGCCGCAGCGACGAGGCGCAGAGCGCGCAGCTGCAGTGGGGCTGCGAGCGCGCGCAGGCCTGGCTCAAGGTGCTGGACCAGCACATCCTCGGCGCCCAGAATCCCTATCTATGCGGCGCGCAGATGACGATCGCGGACTACTTCGCCAGCGCCTTCGTGGCGCTGGCCGAAATCATAGGCAGCGACCTGGCCGCCTATCCGCAGCTGCGGGCCTGGTTGGGCCGCATGAAGGCCTTGCCCAGCTGGGCGGCCGTGAACCAGATGATCGATGGCTACGCGGCTTCCCTGAAGGGCCAGGCCATGGTGGCGGTGTAGGGCGGCCGGACGCTGACGAGGAGGCCACGATGATTCGCAAGCTGCATCACAACGCCTATCGCTGCCGAGACTCGGAGGCAACGCGCGCTTTCTACGAAGACTTTCTTGGCCTGCCGCTGAGCGGCACCCTGGAGATCACGCAGACGAAAAGCGGCCGTGCGACGCATACCTTGCATACCTTTTATCGGCTCGACGACGGCTCCTTCCTGGCCTTCTTCGAGGCGCCCGACATGCCGTTCGAGTTCAAGGCGCAGCACGATTTCGATCTGCATATTGCGCTGGAGGTGTCGCGGGAAACGCTCGAGCAGATGTTTGCCAAAGGCCGTGGTGCGGGCATCGAGACCCGCGGCGTGTCGGACCACCATTTCATTGACTCGATCTACTTCCGCGACCCCAATGGCTATGTGATCGAGCTGTGCACCAAGCGCGCCGAGCATGATCAGGCCATGGACCCAGCCACGAACGGTGCGCGTGAGAAGCTGCGGCGCTGGACGGCATCCAAACCCGCGTCGCGCCAAGCCTAGCGCCATGGATCAGCGTGCCGTCGTCGGCCGCCCGCGAAATCAGAGCTTGAAGTCGTAGTCGATCGTCAGCGGCGCATGGTCGCTGAACTTCTGCGCCGTGTAGATCTGCTCGCGCTTGGCCAGCGCGGCGAGCGCGGGCGTGGCGAAGTGGTAGTCCAGGCGCCAGCCCACGTTCTTCGCATAGGCCTGGCCGCGGTTGCTCCACCAGGTGTATTGCTCGGGCTTGTCGTTGAGGGTGCGGAACACGTCGACCAGGCCGCCTGCGTCGGGGTTGATCAGCTGGCTGACCCAGGCACGCTCCTCGGGCAGGAAGCCCGAGTTCTTGAGGTTGCCCTTCCAGTTCTTCAGATCGATTTCCTTGTGCGCGATGTTCACGTCGCCCACCAGGATGAATTCGCGCTCCGCCTTCAGCGCCATCAGGTGCGGGTAGATGGCATCGAGGAAGCGGAACTTGGCCTCCTGGCGCTCCGGGCCGCTGCTGCCGCTGGGGAAGTAGCAGCTGATCAGGCTGAGCTTGCGGCCGGGCTTGTCGAAACGCTTCTCCACCCAGCGGCCCTCCTTGTCGAATTCCTCCACGCCGAAGCCCAGGATCAGGTCGCTGGGCTCCTCCCGGGTATAGAGGCCGACACCCGAATAGCCCTTCTTCTCGGCGTAGTGGAAATGGCCCTGCAACTGGCCCGAACTGCAATAGACGCCGGCGACATGCTCGTCCTGCGCCTTGACCTCCTGAACGCCCAGCGCATCGGCTTTTTGCTCGGGCAGCCATTCGAAGAAACCCTTGCTCGCGGCGGAGCGGATGCCGTTGAGGTTGGCGGAGATGAAGCGCACGGTGATCTTTCTGGGGCGTGGACGAAAGTCTCGCAGTCTAGGGGGCTTCGCTGCCGGTGTCGTGGCCGACCCACATTTCCAACCGTCGATCGGTGGGGATTTGGCAAGCGCCGATGTGGCTGCTAGATTTCGTGCACCCTCAATCGCAAACGTTTGCCGGCATTGGGTGCGCAAACGGAACCGCCAAAGGATGTACCCATGAAACAGCAAGGACTCAAGCCGAGCGCCCTGGCGCTGGCACTCGTGACCGCTTTCCCCATGCATGCCGCGCTGGCGCAGAGCGCCGAGTCGGCCGAGGCCCGCAAGGAGCCCGCGCAGCTGGAGGCGGTGATCGTGACCGGTAGCCGCCGCGTCGAGAACGTCAAAGAGGTGCCGATGTCGATCTCGGCCATCAAGGGTGATGCGCTCGACACCTACAACGCCAGCGGCCAGGACATCCGCGCCCTCTCGGCACGCGTGCCGAGCCTGAACATCGAATCCGATTTCGGCCGCACCTTCCCGCGTTTCTACATCCGCGGCCTGGGCAACACCGACTTCGACCTGAATGCCTCGCAGCCGGTGGGCCTGGTGTACGACGACGTGGTGCAGGAAAGCCCGATGCTGAAGGGCTTCCCGGTGTTCGACGTCGAGCAGGTGGAAGTGCTGCGCGGCCCGCAGGGCACGCTGTTCGGCCGCAACTCGCCGGCCGGCGTGATGAAGTTCGACTCGGTCAAGCCGGGCAAGCGCCTGGAGGGTTATGCCACCGTCGGCTTTGGCCGCTACAGCGCGCTGAACTTCGAGGGCGCGATCAACGTGCCCCTGAACGACGATTGGTCGCTGCGTGCCTCGGGCATGATGCAGCGCGCCAGCGACCGCGTGCACAACCCCTTGCCGGATGCCGAGAAGGATCTGGAGGGCTACAACGACAAGGCCGTGCGCGTGCAGGCCTCGTACAAGAACGGCGGCTTCAACGCGCTGTTCAATGTGCATGGCCGCGACTACAAGGGCAACGCCACCACCTTCCGCGCCAACGTCATCAAGCGCGGCACGAATGATCTGGTGGACGGCTTCGACGCCTCGGTCTATCCGACCGATGGTTACAACAGCCAGACTCTCAAGTCCAGCGGCGTGAGCGCGCGCCTGCGCTGGGATCTGGACGGCATGACGCTGCATTCGATCACCGCCTACGACCGCGCCGAGTTCTACAGCCGCGGTGACGTGGACGGCGGCTTCGGCAGCCGCTTTGCCGGCATTCCGGACGGCCCCAAGTTCCCCGGCCAGCCCTCGGTGATCCCGTTTGACGCCCAGACCGCGGACGGCATGCCCTATCTGCGTCAGACCACGCAGGAGTTCCGCCTGCAGTCGGCCACCAAGGACGCACTGCAGTGGATCGGCGGCCTCTACTACTTCCAGGAGAAGCTGCAGGTCGACAGTTTCAACTTCGACTCCTTCTCCGCCGGCGACCCGCAGAACGGCTACGCCGTGCAGCACCAGTCGGCCAAGTCATGGGCGGCCTTCGGCAATCTGAGCTATGCGATCACGCCGGATCTCAAGATCCGCGGCGGCCTGCGCTACACGGATGACAAGAAGGACTTCGACGGCGCGCGCACCCAGACCCCGTTTGGCGGCGCCAACGTGGGCCCGCTGACCGCGCATCCCAAGTCCAGCAACTGGAGCTGGGACCTGGGCGCCAACTACAGCCTGGACAAGAACGTCGCCCTGTTCGCCCGCATCGCCACAGGCTATCGCGCGCCCTCCATCCAGGGCCGCGTGCTGTTCGGCGACACCATCTCGGTGGCCAATTCGGAGAAGGGGCTGTCCTTTGAGGCCGGCTTCAAGGCGGACCTGCTCAACAACACCGCGCGCATCAGCGGCACGGTGTTCAAGTACCAGGTCAAGGATCTGCAGCTCACCGCCGGCAGCGGCAGCACCAACCAGAACAAGCTGGTCAACGCGGCCAAGGCCGAGGGCCAGGGCTTCGAGCTGGATGCGCAGGCCATCATCGCGCGCGACTGGAAGACCACGCTGGGCCTGAGCTACAACGACACCGAGATCAAGGATCCCAACCTGTTCGTGCAGCCCTGCGGCAATGCCAACTTCCAGTTCCTGGAGGCCAATACCGGTTGCACGGTGCTGAACAAGCCGGGCCCATTGGCCGGCACGGTGCTGATCGGTGGCAACCCGCTGCCGCGCGCGCCCAAGTGGGTGATCAACTGGACGCTCAAGTACAGCACCGAGATCGGCAACGGCGACCTCTATGTGCTGACCGACTGGGCCTACAAGGACAAGTACAACATGTTCCTGTACGAGGCGGTCGAGTACAAGGCCAAGTCCTCGCTGGAAGGCGGCTTGCGCGTGGGCTACGGCTGGGCCAATGGCAAGTACGAGGTCGCCGCCTACTCGCGCAACATCACCAACCGCCAGCAAGTGGTGGCGGCGATCGACTTCAACAACCTCACCGGCATCATCAACGAACCGCGCAGCTACGGCGTGCAGTTCAAGGCCACGTACTGACAGGCCCGATCGCCTGGTACGCAGGCCCGGCCCTCAGAAGGGGCCGGGCCTTTTTTGTGCCGCCTACAATGCCGGCCAATCCCATCTCGTGCCCCCGCCCATGAACACCCGCACCCCCCCCCTGGCCCAGGAATTCGTCGCCTTTGCCGTCGAGGCGGGGGTGCTGCGCTTCGGCGAGTTCAAGACCAAGGCGGGGCGCCTGAGCCCCTATTTCTTCAACGCCGGCCTGTTCGACGATGGTGCCAAGCTGGGCCGCCTGGCCGGCTTCTATGCGCGCACCCTGATTGACTCGGGCATCCAGTTCGACATGATCTTCGGGCCGGCCTACAAGGGCATCACGCTGGCCGCCGCGGTGGCCATCGAGCTGGCCCGCCTGGGCCACAACAAGCCCTTTGCCTACAACCGCAAGGAAGCCAAGGACCATGGCGAGGGCGGTACCCTGGTGGGCGCGCCGGTGCAGGGCCGCGTGCTCATCATCGACGACGTGATCTCGGCCGGCACCTCGGTGCGCGAGTCCATCGCGATGATCCAGGCCGCGGGCGCCACGCCCTGCGGCGTCTCGATTGCCCTGGACCGCCAGGAGAAGGCGGTGGAGAACGGCGTGGAGAGCCCGAAGTCGGCGGTACAGTATGTGAGCGAGCAATTGCAACTGCCCGTGAGCGCAATTGCCGGCCTGTCGGACTTGCTGCAGTATTTGCAAACGACGAGCAGCCCTGCCATCGCCGCCCATGCGGGCGCGGTGCAAGCCTACCGAGATCGTTACGGAGTCTGATGCGCGCTTCCGAACTACGCGTCGTTGCCGCTCGCTGCGCTGCTGCCGCCACCTGCTGGCTGGCCGTTGCGGCCGCAGCGCTGGCGCAAACCCCGCTCAAATCCGCGGGCGGCATTTACAGCTGCACCACCGCCGATGGCCGGCGCCTGACCTCGGACCGGCCGATCGCCGAATGCAGCGCGCGCGAGCAGCGCGTGTTGAATGCCGACGGCTCCCTGCGCACGGTGGTGCCGCCGTCGATGTCGCCCGAAGAGCGTGCCGCGCAGGAGGCCAACGAGCGCAAGCTGGCGGCCGAGCGGGCCGCCAGGGCCGATGCGGCCCGGCGCGATCGCAACCTGATGACGCGCTACCGCAATGAGGCCCAGCATCAGAAGGCGCGCGAGTCGGCGCTGGACGACGTCGTCAAGTCGATGCAGATCTCTGAGAAGCGCGTGCAGGACCTGGCCGCGGAGCGCAAGCCCCTGCTGGACGAGGCCGAGTTCTACAAGGGCAGGCAGTTTCCCGCCAAGCTGAAGCTGCAGCTCGATGCCAATGACGCATCGACGCAGGCCCAGAAGGAGCTGATCGAGAACCAGAAGGCCGAGCTGGTGCGCGTCAACAAGCTCTACGACGCGGAGCTGGCGCGGCTCAGAAAGCTCTGGGCCGGCGCCGCTCCCGGTTCCGTCGACTAAGCGCCGAGCTTCTTCTTCAAGAGCTCGTTCACCGCGGCGGGGTTGGCCTTGCCCTTGGTGGCCTTCATGGCCTGACCCACCAGGGCGTTGAAGGCCTTGTCCTTGCCGGCGCGGAATTCGTCCACCGATTTCTGGTTGGCTGCCAGCACCTCGTCGAGGATGCGCTCGAGCTCGCCGGTGTCGCTCATCTGCTTCAGGCCCTTGGCCTCGATCAGCGCGTCGACGTCCGAACCTTCGCCACTCCACAACGCCTCGAACACCTGCTTGGCGGCGTTGTTGGAGATGGTGCCGTCCTGGATGCGCTGGATCAGCGCGCCCAGCAGGGCCGGGCTGACCGGGCTGGCCTCGATCTCACGCTCCTCGCTATTGAGGCGGCGCGAGACCTCGCCCATCAGCCAGTTGGCCACCAGCTTGGGTGCGCCGCAGACCTGCTTGGCGGCCTCGTAGAAGCGTGCCGTGGCCAGGCTCTGCGTCATGATGGCGGCGTCGTAGGCGGTCAGGCCGTCCTGCTGCTCGAAGCGCGCGGCCATCACCGAGGGCAGCTCGGGCATCTCGCCCTTCACCCGCTCCACCCATTTCGGCGCGATCAACAGCGGCGGCAGGTCGGGGTCGGGGAAGTAGCGGTAGTCGGCCGAGTCTTCCTTGCTGCGCATCGCGCGCGTCTCGCCGGTGTCGGGGTTGAACAGCACCGTGGCCTGTTGAATCTTGCGGCCATCCTCGATCTCGTCGATCTGCCAGTTCACCTCGTAGTCCACCGCCTGGATCAGGTTGCGGAAGCTGTTGAGGTTCTTGATTTCGCGGCGTGTGCCATAGGGCTCGCCGGGCTTGCGCACCGAGACGTTGACGTCGCAGCGGAACGAGCCTTCCTGCATATTGCCGTCGCAGATGCCCAGCCACATCACCAGCGCGTGCAGGGTCTTGGCATATTCGCAGGCCTCGGCGCCCGAGCGCATCTCGGGCTCGGAGACGATTTCCAGCAGCGGCGTGCCGGCGCGGTTCAGGTCGATGCCCGACTGGCCGTGGTAGTCCTCGTGCAGGCTCTTGCCGGCGTCTTCCTCGAGGTGGGCGCGCGTCAGGTTGACGACCTTCTTCTCGTCGCCGACGAAGAACTCCACGCGTCCGCCCTGCACCACCGGGATCTCGAACTGGCTGATCTGGTAGCCCTTGGGCAGGTCGGGGTAGAAGTAGTTCTTGCGCGCGAAGATCGACAGCGGCGCCACCTTGGCGCCCACCGCCAGGCCGAAGCGGATGGCGCGTTCCACCGCGCCGCGGTTCAGCACCGGCAGCGTACCCGGCAGGGCCAGATCCACCGGCGAGGCCTGGGTGTTGGGGGCGGCGCCGAAAGCGGTGGAGGACCCGCTGAAGATCTTCGAGGCGGTGGAGAGTTGGACGTGGTTTTCCAGGCCGATCACGACCTCGTAGCCACGGATCAGTTTGCTAGAAGATGCCATGTGCTTAGATTCCTGCGGGGGCTTGGGTGTGCCAGTCGGTGGCCTGCTGCAAGGCATGGGCCGCGTGCAAGAGCTGACCCTCCTTGAAGTAATTGCCCAAGAGCTGCAGACCCACCGGCATGCCGCCTTCGCCGAAGCCCACCGGCACGCTCATGCCGGGCAGGCCGGCCAGCGAGCCCGGCAGGGTGAAGATGTCTGCCAGATAGGCCTTGACCGGGTCCTCGGCGCCCTCGCCGGCCTTCCAGGCCACGCTGGGGGCCACCGGGCCGGCGATCAGATCGCATTGCCGGAAGGCCTGCTGGAAGTCGTCGGCGATCATGCGGCGCAGCTTCTGGGCCTGCAGGTAGTAGGCGTCGTAGTAGCCATGGCTCAGCACATAGGTGCCGATCATGATGCGGCGCTTGACCTCGGCACCAAAGCCTTCGGCGCGGCTCTTCTTGTACATGTCCAGCAGGTCGTCGTACTGGGCCGCACGGTGGCCGAACTTGACGCCGTCGAAGCGGCTCAGGTTGGAGCTGGCCTCGGCCGGGGCAATGATGTAGTAGACCGGAATCGCCAGTTCGGTGCGGGGCAGGCTCACGTCCACCAGGGTGGCGCCGAGCTTTTCCAGCTCG
Source organism: Paucibacter sediminis (assembly GCF_030254645.1). Lineage (NCBI taxonomy): Bacteria > Pseudomonadati > Pseudomonadota > Betaproteobacteria > Burkholderiales > Sphaerotilaceae > Roseateles > Paucibacter sediminis. Next base: position 1,317,236 of record NZ_CP116346.1, on the reverse strand, counting down.
GCCAGGCCGGCGCGCACCGCCACATTCACGTCCGCGGCCAGGGCGGCCGGGAAGAACTCGCGTGGCAGGCCGATGCGCAGGCCCTTGAGCGGCTGGGCGGCCGTGGCGCCCTCGCGGGCGGTCAGCATCTGGGCGTGGAAGTCCTGCGGCGGCTGTTGCACGCTGGTGGCATCGCGCTCGTCGAAGCCGCTCATGGCGGAGAGCAGCAGGGCGCAGTCTTCGGCGCTGCGCGCCATCGGGCCGGCCTGGTCCAGGCTGGAGGCGAAGGCGATCATGCCGTAGCGCGAGCACACGCCGTAGGTGGGCTTGATGCCGGTGATGCCGGTGAAGCTGGCGGGCTGGCGGATCGAGCCGCCGGTGTCGGTGCCGGTGGTGGCCGGCACGATGCGCGCTGCCACTGCCACCGCCGAGCCGCCCGAGGAGCCGCCGGGCACGCGGCCCAGGTCCCAGGGGTTGTGGGCGGGGCCATAGGCCGAGTTCTCGTTGGCCGAGCCCATCGCGAACTCGTCGCAGTTGAGCTTGCCCAGCGAGACCGTGCCGGCGCCATTGAGCCTGGCCACCACGGTGGCGTCGAAGGGGCTGCGGTAGCCGGCGAGGATCTTGGAGCCGGCCGTGGTGGGCATGTCGGCGGTGACGTAGATGTCCTTGTGCGCCAGCGGGATGCCGATCAGGGCACCGGCCTCACCCGCCGCCAGGCGCGCATCGGCGGCCTGGGCGCGCGCCAAGGCACCCGCCGCATCCACATGCAGGAAGGCGCCCAGGGCCTGGTGGGAGGTAACACGTGTAAGCAGGTGTTGGGTCAGTTCGGCGCTGGAAAACGCCTTGGCGCGCAGGCCCTGGCCCAGTTCGGCCACGCCCATTTCGTGCAGGGACTTGGTGCTCATGCTCATTCGATGACCTTGGGAACCAGGAACAGGCCGTCTTCGACGGCGGGTGCGCTGCGTTGGTTGAGTTCGCGCTGATTGCTCTCGGTGACGGCGTCCTCGCGCAGGCGCAAGGCCACCTCCTGCACAGCGGAGAGCGGGGTGTACAGGGGCTCGACGCCGCTGGTGTCCACCGCGCTCATCTGCTCCACGATGGAGAAGAAGCCATTCAGCTGCCCGAGCAGGGCGGCCTGCTCGCTGTCGGCCAATTCCAGCCGGGCCAGGTGAGCGATGCGGCTCACGTCTTGAGGGGTCAGGGCCATGGGGGAAGCAAGTCCAAAAGTGTCAAAAACAAAGCCCTGGAAGGGCTTGCGCTAGGTCAGATCCTAGGGGTGATCGGGTATTATCTCCGCTTATCTCCATGCCATCGGGGCTGCGCGCCGTTCAGGTCCACGCAGCCTCGCTGTTTATGGTGCGAACGATTCCCGTGGCAGCTTGGTCTGCCGCCTTACCCTGACCCGCAAAGCCTGCTTTCGGACCGGGTGTGATCTGGAGCCACAGCTGCAGATGCGCCTGCCCGACGAACCCATCACATCATGTTCGCCTCCCTGCGCCGCTACTTTTCCACCGACCTCGCCATCGACCTCGGCACCGCCAACACCCTGATTTACGTGCGCGGCAAGGGCATCGTGCTGGACGAACCCTCGGTCGTCGCGATCCGCCACGAAGGCGGCCCGAATGGCAAGAAGACCATCCAGGCCGTCGGCCGCGAGGCCAAGGCCATGCTGGGCAAGGTGCCCGGCAATATCGAGGCGATCCGCCCGATGAAGGACGGCGTGATCGCCGACTTCACCGTCACCGAGCAGATGCTCAAGCAGTTCATCAAGATGGTGCACGACTCGAAGATGCTCAAGCCGAGCCCGAGGATCATCATCTGCGTGCCCTGCGGTTCCACCCAGGTGGAACGCCGCGCCATCCGCGAATCGGCGCTGGGCGCCGGTGCCAGCGAGGTCTACCTGATCGAGGAGCCGATGGCCGCGGCCATCGGTGCCGGCCTGCCGGTCAGCGAGGCCAGCGGCTCGATGGTGGTCGACATCGGCGGCGGCACCACCGAGGTGGGCGTGATCTCGCTGGGCGGCATGGTCTACAAGGGCTCGGTCCGCGTCGGCGGCGACAAGTTCGACGAGGCCATCATCAACTACATCCGCCGCAACTACGGCATGCTGATCGGCGAGCCCACCGCCGAGGCGATCAAGAAGAACATCGGCTCGGCCTTCCCCGGCTCCGAGGTGAAGGAGATGGAAGTCAAGGGCCGCAACCTCAGCGAGGGCGTGCCGCGCAGCTTCACGATCTCGTCCAACGAGATCCTGGAAGCCCTCACCGACCCGCTCAACCAGATCGTCTCCGCGGTGAAGAACGCGCTGGAACAGACCCCGCCCGAGCTGGGCGCCGACATCGCCGAGCGCGGCATGATGCTGACCGGTGGCGGCGCGCTGCTGCGCGACCTGGACCGCCTGCTGGCCGAGGAAACCGGCCTGCCGGTGCTGGTGGCCGAGGACCCGCTGACCTGCGTGGTGCGCGGTTGCGGCATGGCGCTGGAACGCATGGAGCGCCTGGGTTCGATCTTCACCTCGGAATAAGCCCGGGCCATGGTCTGCAGCGAGCCGGCACGTGTCCCACGGAGCCGGCTCTTGTGCATCTTGGTGAACATGTTCTGAACGCGCCATGCCCTTCGGCACCCTGGATCGCTCCCCGCCCCCCTTCTTTCGCCAAGGCCCCTCGGCGCTGACCAAGCTGCTGCTGTGCGCGGCGCTGGCGGTGTTCCTGATGGTGGCGGACGCGCGCTTCAAGGTGGCGCAGCCGGCGCGCGCCGCCCTCGCCTTGCTGCTGCACCCGGTGCAGCGCCTCTTGCTCTCGCCGGTGGACGCCTGGGAGCAGCTGGGCGACTACTCGCGCGGCATGGAGCGCGCCATGGCGGCCGAAGACCTGGCGCGCAAGCAACTGGTGCAGCAGGCCGAGCGGCTCTCGCGTGCGCAACAGCTGCAGGCCGAGAACCAGCGCCTGCGCGAACTGCTGAAGATGCGCGAGGCGCTGACGGTCAAATCGCTGGCGGCCGAGGTGCTGTACGAGGCCGCCGACCCCTATTCGCGGCGCGTCATCATCGACCGCGGCGGCCACCAGGGCGTGCGCGCCGGCTCGCCGGTGATCAACGATGCCGGCGTGCTGGGCCAGGTCACGCGCGTCTACAACTTCTCCGCCGAGGTGACGCTGCTGACCGACAAGGACGCCGCCATCCCGGTGCTCAACACCCGTACCCAGCAGCGCGGCGTGGCCTATGGCGGCGAGCGCAGCGAGGGCCCGATGGAGCTGCGCTTCATGGCCGCGAATGCCGACATCAAGAGCGGCGACCTGCTCTCCACCTCGGGCCTGGACGGCGTCTATCCGCCCGGCCTGCCGGTGGCCAAGGTGGCCCAGGTGGAGCGCCGCGGCGATACCAGTTTTGCGCGCGTGAGCCTGGCGCCGGTGGCCGAGCCCGACGCGGCGCGCCATGTGCTGATCCTGGAACCGCTGGAAGTGCATGAGGCGGCGCGCGCCGAAGCGGCCGCGGCGGCGGCCTCGGAGGCCGCGCTGTTCGCCGAGCGCAAGGCCCAGGTCAAGGCGGAAGCCAAGGCCAAGAAGGATGCGGCGCGCGAAAGCGCCAGGGACAAGGGGAATGAAAAGGGGAATGACAAGGGGGACACGCGATGATCATGCCGCGCGGCTCGGGCCAGCTGCTGCTGCCCGCCAATCCCCTCTTCATCGCCTTCACCCTGATCCTGGCCCTGGTGCTGGACATGGTGCCGCTGGGCCGCCAGCCGGCCATGCCGGATCTGCTGGCCATCACCCTGGTGTTCTGGAACGTGCACCAGCCGCGCCGCGTGGGCGTGGGCTTCGCCTTCGTGTTCGGCCTCTTCATCGATGTGCATCATGGCGCGCTGCTGGGTCAGCATGCGCTGGCCTACAGCCTCTTGAGCTTTGGCGCCGTGGCCCTGCACCGGCGCCTGCCCTGGTTTTCGCTGCCGGTGCAGGCGGTACAGGTGCTGCCGCTGTTCGTGCTGGCGCACCTGGCCTCGCTGCTGGTGCGCCTGATGGTGGGTGGCATGGCGCCGGGTTGGAGCCTGATGCTGGCGCCCTTGTTCGAGGCGGCCCTGTGGCCGGTGGCCAGCTGGATCCTGCTGGCGCCGCAGCGCCGGCCGCCGGACCCCGATGCGCATCGCCCGCTCTAGCGCCTTGCCATGACGGTTCTGAAGAACCTCCATCAGGAGCTCTCGCGCTTTCGCTTCCGCGTGCTTGCGGCGGCGGGCTTCGTGCTGTTCTGCTTTGCCCTGCTGGCGGCGCGCCTGGTGTTCCTGCAGGTGGTGCAGCACGACACCCTGCTGGAGCGCGCCGAGTCGAACCGCGTCACGGTGGTGCCCATCGTGCCCAACCGCGGCCTCATCAAGGACCGCAACGGCATCGTGCTGGCCAGCAATTACTCGGCCTACACGCTCGAGATCACGCCCTCCAAGGTGCTCAATCTGGACGAGACCATCGACGCGCTGGCCGGCGTGGTGGAGATCCAGGGGCGTGACCGCCGCCGCTTCAAGCGGCTGATGGAGGAGAGCAAGAATTTCGAGTCCCTGCCGATCCGCACCAAGCTGACGGATACCGAGGTCGCGCGCTTCGCCGCCCAGCGCTTCCGCTTCCCCGGCGTGGAGATCAAGGCGAGGCTGTTCCGCAACTATCCGATGGGGCAGGTGGGCGCGCATCTGCTGGGCTATATCGGCCGCATCAACCAGGCCGAGAAGAAGGCCATGGAGGATTGGCCCGAGGAGGAGCTCTCCAACTACCGCGGCACCGAATACATCGGCAAGCTGGGCCTGGAGCAGGCCTACGAGAAGGAGCTGCACGGCAGCACCGGCTTCGAGGAAATGGAAACCAGCGCCGGCGGCCGCGCTGTGCGGCGCCTGGCGCACCAGCCGCCCACGCCCGGCAACACGCTGATGCTGTCGATCGACATCCGCCTGCAGGCCCTGGTGGAAGAGCTCTACAAGGACCGCCGTGGCGCCCTGGTGGCGATCGACCCGCGCAGCGGCGAGGTGCTGGCCTTCGTCTCCAAGCCCACCTTCGATCCCAACCTGTTCGTCGACGGCATCGATGCCGACAGCTGGCGCGAGCTCAACGAGGACATCGACAAGCCGCTGCTGAACCGCGCGCTGCGCGGCACCTACCCGCCCGGCTCGACCTTCAAGCCCTTCATGGCGATGGCGGCGCTCAACAGCGGCAAGCGCGGGCCCAGCGTGATCGTGCAGGACAATCTGACCTACAGCTTCGGCGGCCGCACCTTCGGCAGCCCGGAGACCGACCGGCCCGGCCCCAAGGACATGCGCCTGGCGATCGTCAGCTCGTCCAATGTCTACTTCTACAGCCTGGCCAACGAGATGGGGGTGGACCTGATCCACGATCAACTGGAACCTTTCGGCCTGGGCCGCAAGACCGAGATCGACGTGCAGGGCGAGGTCACCGGCGTGCTGCCCTCGCAGGACTGGAAGCGCCGCTACTTCGCCAAGAGTCCGGCGAATCAGAAATGGTTTCCCGGTGAGACGATCTCGCTGGGCATTGGCCAGGGCTACAACAACTTCACCATGTTGCAGATGGCCACCGCCGTGTCGACCCTGGCCACCGGCGGCCAGCGCTACAAGCCGCGCCTGGTGCGAGAGATCGAGGATGTGGTGAGGCATGAGAAGCGCCGCATCGCCAGCGACGCGCTCGAGCCCCTGCCGCTCAAGCCCGAGCATGTGGAGGTGATCGTCAACGCCATGAACGGCGTGACGATCGAGGGCACCTCGCGCGCCGCCTTCCTGGGCGCGGCCTACCGCAGCGGCGGCAAGACCGGCACGGCCCAGGCCATCGGCCTGAAGGCGGGCGAGAAATACAGCGCCATCAAGGCCGACGAGCACAAGCGCGACCACTCGCTCTACATCGCCTTTGCGCCCGTTGAGGCGCCCACCATCGCGCTGGCGGTGATCGTGGAGAACGCCGGCTTCGGCTCGACCTCGGCCGCGCCGATCGCGCGCCGCGTGTTCGACTATGTGCTGACCGGCCAGTACCCCAGCGAGGAGGACATCGCGCTGACCCAGCAGGGCAAGACCACCGCGCCGGTGGGCCAGCCGCGCCCGGTCGCGCAAGTGCCCCTGCCAGGGGCGGTGCCGGCGGCCGCCAGCGCAGCGGCATCGGGAGCCTCGCGATGAATATTGCCTTCAAGGCCCCCAGCCTCTGGCAGCGCCTGCGGCCCTGGTTCCAGGGCTTCGACCTGCCGCTGCTGCTGGCGATCGCCTGGCTGATGGGCCTGGGCCTGCTGTGCATGTACTCGGCCGGCTACGACCATGGCACGCGCTTTGTCGACCATGCGCGCAATATGCTGCTCTCGCTCGCCATCATGTTCCTGATGGCGCAGATACCGCCGCAGCGGCTGATGAAGCTGGCCGTGCCGCTCTACAGCGTGGGGGTGGCGCTGCTGGTGGCGACGGCGCTGTTCGGCGTCACCAAGAAGGGCGCGACGCGCTGGCTCAGCATCGGCGTGACGCAGATCCAGCCCTCCGAGATCCTGAAGATCGCGATGCCGCTGATGCTGGCCTGGTGGTTCCAGAAGCGTGAGGGCCTGTTGCGCCTGCCCGACTTCGTGGCCGCCTTCGTGTTGCTGGCGATTCCCGTCGGCCTGGTGGCCAAGCAGCCGGACCTGGGCACGGCCATCCTGGTGCTGGCCGCCGGCCTGTATGTGATCTTCTTCGCCGGCCTGTCCTGGAAGCTGATCGTGCCAGCCATCGCCATCGGCGCCATCGCCATCACGGCGCTGGTGATGAGCGAGGATGCGATCTGTCAGCCCGAGGTGAAATGGCCGGTGCTGCGCGAGTACCAGAAGAACCGCGTCTGCACCCTGCTGGACCCGACCAAGGACCCGCTGGGCAAGGGCTTCCACATCATCCAGGGCGAGATCGCGATCGGCTCGGGCGGCGTGACCGGCAAGGGCTTCATGAAGGGCACGCAGACCCATCTGGAGTTCATCCCCGAGCGCACCACCGACTTCATCTTCGCCGCCTTTGGCGAGGAGTTCGGCCTGATCGGCGCGGCGGCCCTGCTGCTGGGCTTCAGCGCCCTGATCCTGCGCGGCCTGATGATCGCCTCCGAGGCGCCGACGCTGTTCTCGCGCCTCATGGCCGGGGCCATCACGCTGAGCTTCTTCACCTATGTGTTCGTCAACATGGGCATGGTGTCGGGCATCCTGCCGGTGGTGGGGGTGCCGCTGCCCTTCATCAGCTATGGCGGCACCGCCATGGTGATGCTGGGGCTGAGCCTTGGCATGCTGATGTCGATCTCCAAGAGCCGGCGCTTCATGCACCGCTGAGCGGAGGCTCCTCGCCCTTCAGCACATGGGCCTGGAAACGGATCGTGAAGCGCGCGCCCGGGCCCATGCCGTCGGGCTCCACCATGCCGGGGCGGCGCGGCCGCGCCTCGTCCAGCGTGACCTCGGCCTCGTGCTGCTGGGCGATCTCGCGCACGATCGCCAGGCCCAGGCCCGAGCCGTCCACATTCGTGCCGAGCGCGCGGTAGAAGGGCTGGAACACCTTCTCGCGCTCTGACTCTGGAATGCCAGGTCCGGAGTCTTCCACCTGCAGCACGCAGACCTGGCCGAACGGGTCTTCCACTACCCGCACGGTGATGGTGCCGCCGGCCGGCGTATAGAGCAGGGCGTTGTCCACCAGATTGCGGATCAGCTCGCGGATCAGCAGCGGATGGCCCAGGATGCGCAGCGCGCTGCTGGCCTCGTCGGGGCCCTCGTAGCCGAGGTCCAGGCGCTTCTCCATCGCGCGCGGCACGAAGTCGCGCACCGTCTCGATGGCCAGCTCGGGCAGATTCACCTCGCTGCGGCGCGCCGCATGCTCCTGGTCTTCGGCCCGTGCCATCGCCAGCAGCTGGTTCACCATGTGCGCGGCGCGCTGGCTGGAGAGCGAGATCTGCTGCAGCGAACGTTTCAGTTCGCCGGGCGAGCTGCGGCCCTCGTCGATCTCGCGCTGCGCAAACTCGGCCTGGGTGCGCAGGCCGGCCAGCGGTGTCTTGAGCTGGTGCGCGGCGTCGGCGAGGAAATGCTTCTGGCTGCTGATGGACTGGTCCAGGCGCTCCAGCAGGTCGTTGATGGCGCGCACCAGCGGCGCCACCTCGTCGGGAATGCGGCGCTCATCGATGGGGCTGAGGTCCGAGCTCTCGCGCGAGCGGATGCGGCGCTGCAGGTCGTTCAGCGGCGCGATGCCGCGCGCCAGCGCCAGCCACACCAGCAGCACGGCCAGCGGCAGGATCACGAACTGCGGCAGGATCACGCCCTTGATGATTTCGTTGGTGAGGCGCGCGCGCTTGCCCAGGGTCTCGGCCACCTGCACCAGCATGGTCTTGCCGCTGGGCCCCATGCCTTCGGGTACCACCCACAGATAGGCCACGCGCACGTTTTCGTTGTCCACCTCGTCGTCGCGGAAGTGCAGCTCCCAGGGCACGATGGTCTCGTCGGCGGTGGGCACGGGCAGGTTGCGATCGCCGTTCAGGTACTCGCCGCGCAGCCCCAGCACCTGGTAGTAGATGGTGTCGGCCTCGTCGGCGCGCAGCAGCGCCGCGGCCTCGGGCGAGAGCGCATAGCGCGCGCTGGCCTTGCCGGCGCGCGGCTGCTCGGCCGCCACCTGCAGGCCCAGCGAGCGTGCCATCTCGCCCAGCTCGCGGTCGTAGGGCTTGCTGGCAATGCCCTGCGCCACCAGCCAGGTCAGCGCCACGCTGATGGGCCAGATCACCAGCAGGGGGGCGAGCATCCAGTCGAGGATCTCGCCGAAGAGCGAACGTTGCCCGGTATCAGCGGCCATGCATGACGCCGGGGGTCAGGTCTTGACTTCCTGGATCTTCTCCAGGCAGTAGCCCAGGCCGCGCACCGTGGCGATGCGTATCGGGCCCTGCTCGATCTTCTTGCGCAGGCGGTGGATGTAGACCTCGATGGCGTTGTTGCTGACCTCTTCGCCCCATTCGCACAGGCGCTCCACCAGCTGATCCTTGCTGACCAGCCGGCCGGCGCGCTGCAGCAGCACCTCCAGCAGCGAGAGCTCGCGCGCCGAGAGCTCCACCATCTGGTCGTTGATGTAGGCGACGCGGCCGGTGGCGTCGAACGACAGCGGGCCATGCTTGATGACGCTGGACGCGGTGCCCAGGCCGCGCCGGGTGAGGGCGCGTACGCGCGCTTCCAGTTCCTGCAGCGAGAAGGGCTTGGCCATGTAGTCGTCGGCGCCCAGGTCGAGGCCCTTGACGCGCTGCTCCACGCTGTCGGCCGCGGTGAGTATCAGCACCGGCACCGAGGTGCCGCGCGCGCGCAGCTTGCGCAACACCTCCAGCCCGTGCAGGCGCGGCAGGCCCAGGTCCAGAATCACCAGATCGAACTCATGCGAGGCCAGCGCGGCATCGGCCTCGGTGCCGGTGCCCACCTGGTCCACGGCATAGCCCGAGGCGCGCAATGAGCGCAACAAGCCATCGGCCAGCACTTGGTCGTCTTCAGCGATCAGGATGCGCATCTTGTCTCCATGGGCCGGGGCAGGGATGCCGGCGCCTGTCCCTCATTCTATGGAGCCGCCCGCTTGCCGGCGGGCTTCGCATAAACTACTGTACGAATATACAGATTGCGCCATAATGCGCGCATCAACCGGAGAGCATTCATGGACGCCCCTGTCAAAGCCATCAACACCGAGAAAGCCAAGGCCCTGCAGGCCGCACTTGCCCAGATCGAAAAGCAATTCGGCAAGGGTTCCATCATGCGCCTGGGCGAGGGCGAGGTGATTGAAGACATCCAGGTGGTGTCCACCGGCTCGCTGGGCCTGGACATCGCACTGGGCGTGGGTGGCCTGCCGCGCGGCCGGGTGGTCGAGATCTACGGCCCGGAGTCCTCGGGCAAGACCACGCTGACCCTGCAGGTCATTGCCGAGATGCAAAAGCTCAGCGGTGTCTGCGCCTTCATCGACGCCGAGCATGCGCTGGACATCCAGTACGCGCAAAAGCTCGGCGTGAACCTGCAGGAGCTGTTGATCAGCCAGCCCGATACCGGCGAGCAGGCGCTGGAAATCGTCGATGCCCTGGTGCGCTCGGGTTCGGTGGACCTGATCGTGGTGGACTCGGTGGCCGCACTGACCCCCAAGGCCGAGCTGGAAGGCGAGATGGGCGACTCCCTGCCCGGCCTGCAGGCCCGCCTGATGAGCCAGGCCCTGCGCAAGCTCACCGCCACCATCAAGAAGACCAACTGCATGGTCATCTTCATCAACCAGATCCGCATGAAGATCGGCGTGATGTTCGGCAGCCCCGAGACCACCACCGGCGGCAACGCGCTGAAGTTCTACGCCTCGGTGCGTCTGGACATCCGCCGCATCGGCTCGATCAAGAAGGGTGAAGAGGTGATCGGTTCCGAGACCAAGGTCAAGGTGGTGAAGAACAAGGTTGCGCCCCCCTTCAAGACCGCCGAATTTGACATCCTCTATGGCGAGGGCATCAGTCGCGAGGGCGAGATCATCGACATGGGCGTGGTGGCCAAGGTGGTGGAGAAGTCCGGCTCCTGGTATGCCTACAACGGCGAGAAGATCGGCCAGGGCAAGGACAACGCGCGCGAGTTCCTGCGCGAGAACCGCGACGTGGCCATCGAGATCGAGAACAAGGTGCGTGAGTCCATGGGCGTGCCGTTGCTGACCGAGAGCGAGGCGGGCTGATCGGCACTGGCAGGCGGGCATGGTGCGCGGGCAGCCGCTGTCGCTGAAGGCGCGCGCCATCGGCCTGTTGGCACAGCGCGAGCACAGCCTGGCCGAATTGCGGCGCAAGCTCGTGCGGCTGGCGCGGCAGCGCCTGGCCGAGGCGACCCAGCCCGGCGCAACGGAGTCGCCCGATCCGGCCGAGCATGACGTGGGCGCGGAGGTCGATGCCCTGCTGGTCTGGCTGCAGGCCCAGGGCTATTTGAGCGAGGCACGCTTTGTCGAATCGCGCATCCATGCCCGCAGCCAGCGCTATGGCAATCTGCGCATTCAGCAGGAGCTTGCTCAGCATGGGGTGCAGCTCGAGGCCGAGCAGCAAGCCAGGCTGAAGGACAGCGAACTCGAGCGCGCGCGCCAGATCTGGCAGCGCAAATTCGGCGGCGCGGCGCCGCTGGATGCCGCGGCCCGCGCCAAGCAGATGCGTTTTCTGGCCGGCCGGGGCTTCTCGGCCGAGGTGATACGCCGCGTGCTGCGCGCGGACGATGAATAGCCGGTGCCAGGGCTCCAAGCGGGCTTGATGTGGCGCAAGCTGGCGCCAGGAACGCCCGGCCAAGGTCGGTGTTGACAGCCTCGTGAAAGCCTTGATGCAGCGCAGCATGCTACATTGGCGCCCTGCGCAAGGCGTGCCCGCCGGCCTCTGAAGGCCTGCGGGCTACATTTTTGCGCCACTGCCGTCCACGCGTTTCATGTCCCTGCTCACCCCTTGTCCCGAGCGTCAGCTGCTGCACCGTCGAAGCATCGACGTGCAGGTCTATGCGCGCGCCGATGGCCTCTACGATGTCGAGGCGGAGCTCAAGGACAGCAAGACCCGCGACATTCCCCTGGCCCATGGCGTCCGCAAGGCGGGCGACCCGGTGCACGACATGCTGTTGCATCTGGTGGTGGACGCGCAGCTGAACATCCTGTCCTCCAGTTCGCAGACGCGCTGGATGCCTTATCCCGGGCATTGCGACCAGCATGGCGAGGCCTATGGCCGCCTGGTCGGCCTGAATCTGCTCAAGGGCTTTCGCGCCGAGGTCAAGCAACGGCTGGCCGGTGTGCATGGCTGTACCCATCTCACCGAGCTGACCCAGGTGCTGCCCACCGCGGTGATCCAGGCCTTTGCCGGGCTGGTGATCGACACCCGCGAAGGCTCGGCCGATGGTCAGCCGCCCTTCCAGCTGGATCGTTGCCATGCACTTCGCAGCGACGGCGCGGTGGTGCAAACTCATTACCCTCGCTGGTATCGCGGCGCGTCGGCTCGGCCGGACGCGCAGGCGCTGCCCGCATCTTCCTCTTCCTGATTTACCTCTATCCATCAAGCGAGACCTCCCTATGAAGATTCACGAGTACCAGGGCAAGGAAATCCTGCGCCAGTTCGGCGTGCCGGTGCCCCGCGGCATCCCGGCCTTCACCGTGCAAGAAGCGGTGGAAGCCGCGCAAAAGCTCGGCGGCCCGGTTTGGGTGGTCAAGGCGCAGATCCACGCCGGCGGCCGCGGCAAGGGCGGCGGCGTGAAGCTGGGCCGTTCGCTGGAAGACGTGAAGGCGCTGGCCGAGCAGATCCTGGGCATGCAGCTGGTGACGCACCAGACCGGCCCGCAAGGCCAGAAGGTCCGTCGCCTCTACATCGAAGAGGGCGCCGACATCAAGAATGAACTCTATGTGTCGCTGGTCACCGACCGCGGCACGCAGAAGGTGGCCTTCATCGCTTCGAGCGAGGGTGGCATGGACATCGAGGAAGTGGCGCATTCCACGCCCGAGAAGATCCTCACCGAGCTGATCGACCCGCTGGTCGGCCTGACGGTCGAGCAGGCCAAGAAGATCGCCGCCGGCATCGGGCTGAGCGGTCACTCGGTGGACCAGGCCGTCGATCTGTTCCAGAAGCTCTACAAGTGCTACATGGACACCGACGCCTCGCTGGTCGAGATCAACCCGCTGAACTGCGATTCCAAGGGCAATCTGATCGCCCTGGACGCCAAGTTCAACTTCGACGCCAACGCGCTGTTCCGTCATCCCGAGATCGTGGCCTACCGTGATCTGGACGAAGAGGATCCGGCCGAAGTGGAAGCCTCCAAGTTCGACCTGGCCTACATCAGCCTGGACGGCAATATCGGCTGCCTGGTGAACGGTGCCGGTCTGGCGATGTCCACCATGGACACCATCAAGCTGTTCGGCGGCGAGCCGGCCAACTTCCTGGACGTGGGTGGTGGCGCCACCGCCGAGAAGGTCACCGAAGCCTTCAAGATCATGCTGAAGAACCCCGAAGTGAAGGGCATCCTGGTCAATATCTTCGGCGGCATCATGAAGTGCGACACCATCGCCGAAGGCGTGATCACGGCCTGCAAGGCGGTGAACCTGTCCGTGCCGCTGGTCGTGCGCATGAAGGGCACCAATGAAGAGCTGGGCAAGAAGATGCTGGCCGACTCCGGCCTGCCCATCATCGCTGCCGACACCATGGCCGAAGCCGCGACCAAGATCGTGGCCGCTGTTGCCTGAGTCTGCCTAAAGCCCCGCAAGGAAAGAAATCATGTCGATCTACATCAACAAAGACACCAAGGTCATCACCCAGGGCATCACTGGCAAGACCGGCCAGTTCCATACCCTGGGCTGCCAGGCCTACGCGAACGGCAAGAACGCCTTCGTCGCCGGCGTGAACCCCAAGAAGGCCGGTGAGAAGTTCTCGGACATCCCCATCTTCGCCACCGTCAAGGAAGCGGCCGCCCAGACCGGCGCCACCGTCTCGGTGATCTATGTGCCGCCCGCCGGCGCTGCCGCCGCGATCTGGGAAGCCGTGGAAGCCGACCTGGATCTGGCCATCTGCATCACGGAAGGCATTCCCGTCCGTGACATGCTGGAAATCCGCAACAAGATGAAGGCCAAGGAAGCGGCCGGCGGCAAGAAGACCCTGCTGCTGGGCCCCAACTGCCCCGGCCTGATCACGCCGGAAGAAATCAAGATCGGCATCATGCCCGGCCACATCCACCGCAAGGGCCGCATCGGCGTGGTCTCGCGTTCGGGCACGCTGACGTACGAAGCCGTGGCACAGCTGACCGAAATCGGCCTGGGCCAATCCAGCGCCGTCGGTATCGGTGGCGACCCGATCAACGGCCTCAAGCACATCGACGTGATGCAGGCCTTCAACGACGATCCGGATACCGACGCCGTCATCATGATCGGTGAAATCGGTGGCCCGGACGAGGCCGAAGCCGCGCGCTGGTGCAAGCTGAACATGAAGAAGCCGGTGGTCGGCTTCATCGCTGGCGTGACCGCCCCTCCCGGCAAGCGCATGGGCCATGCCGGCGCGCTGATCGCCGGCGGTGCCGACACGGCCGATGCCAAGCTCGCCATCATGGAAGAGTGCGGCTTCACCGTGACGCGCAATCCGTCCGAGATGGCCAAGCTGCTGAAGGGCCTGCTCTAAGCCGGCCGGCCCGGCCTGCGGGGGTGCGTACTATCACGCATCGGCGCGCAGGCCAGGCACCAGACAATCGTGGCGCCGCCAGGCGCGCGAACAAAAAGAGGGGCGCCACAGCCCCTCTTTGCATTTCGGCCGCCAGCGTCCGCATGGACGCCCAGGCTTTAGACTGGGCGATCTGAACCAGGATCCTTACCGCATCAGCACACACCATGGACATGCTGTTCAGTCCCGAATTCTGGCTTGCCGTCGGCCAGATCATCATGATCGACATCCTGCTGGGTGGCGACAACGCCGTTGTGATCGCGCTCGCCTGCCGCAAGCTGCCGGACGCGCAGCGCACCAAGGGCATCATCTGGGGCACGGCCGGCGCCATCGTGCTGCGCGTGGTGCTGATCTTCTTTGCGCTGACCCTGCTCAAGCTGCCCTATCTGAAGCTGATCGGTGGTGCGCTGCTGTTCTGGATCGGCATGAAGCTGCTGGTGCCGGAGGATGAGGACGAACATGCCAGTGTCCAGGCCAGCGACAAGCTCTGGGCCGCCGTCAAGACGGTGATCGTGGCCGACTTCGTGATGAGCCTGGACAACGTGATCGCGATCGCCGGCGCCGCCGAGGGTGCGGGTGGTGATCACAAGATGCCGCTGGTGATCTTCGGTCTGCTGGTGTCGATCCCCATCATCGTCTGGGGGAGCCAGATGGTGATCAAGCTGATGGACCGCTTCCCCGTCGTGATCACCGCCGGTGCCATGCTGCTGGGCTGGATCGCCGGCACCATGATGCTGTCCGATCCGGCGCTGAGCCCCTGGCTGCCCCTGCCTCCGGGCAGCGAACGCAAGGCCATCTCGGACGTGCTGCCGCTCTGGCATTACGCCAGCGGCGTGCTGGGCGCGCTGCTGGTGCTGGCGCTGGGCAAGCTGTTCGCGGCGCGCGCCGCGGGCGAGCAGGGCTGAGTTTCGCGCTCGAGCGGAGATGCCATGAACGCGCCCGGCTTCTGGAAACGCATTCTTGGCCGAGCCGAGCAGCCGGAGTCAGAGCCATCCACCCAGCCCGAGCTGCACCAGTCCGCCAGCCTGGTGCCGGGTTATGTGTTGGGTGAGGAAATCGGCCGTGGCGCCATGGCCGTGGTGCACAAGGCCACCCAGAGCAAGACCGGCCGCCAGGTGGCGATCAAGCGCCTGGCCCTGCAGCGCGAGTTTGCGCCCGAGGACCTGATCGATGTGCGCGAGCGCTTCATGCGCGAGGCGCGCGCGGCCGGCCATCTGCAGCACCCGGACATCCTGCAGATCCTGGACGCCGGCGAGGTCGGTGGCGACACCTGGATCGCGATGGAATATGTGCTGGGGCGCGACCTCAGCCACTACACCCGCCCCGGCCAGTTGCTGCCGGCCCGTGAAGTGCTGCAGCTGGTGATTCGCCTGGCGCGTGCGCTGGCCTACGCGCACAGCCAGGGCGTGGTGCATCGCGACATCAAGCCGGCCAATGTGATGCTGGATCGGGTCAGCAGCAGTATCAAGGTGATGGACTTTGGCATCGCACGCCTGGCCGACGGCAGCCGCACCCGCACCGGCCTGGTGCTGGGCACGCCCTCCTTCATGTCGCCCGAACAACTCGCCGGGCTGAAGGTGGATGGCCGTAGCGACCTCTATTCCCTCGGGGTGATGCTCTACCAGCTGCTGACCGGGCAGCTGCCGCACCAGAGCGACTCGATGGCGCAGCTGATGTACCAGATCGCCAACCAGCCGGCTCCGGATGTGCGCCACCTGCGACCCGACCTGCCCGAGTCCCTCGCGATGGTGCTGGCCCTGGCGCTGGAGAAGCGCCCCGAGCTGCGTTACGCCAGCGGCGAGCAGTTTGCGGCCGACCTCGAAGCCGTGCTGGCTCAAGGGGGGCTGACTGGCGCCCTGGATGGGACTGCCCCAGCCGCCGGTGCGGCCGCCAGCGAGGCGCCGCCGGCCGACGGCAAGGCGTTCGCGCAAACACTGCGTCTGGATCTGAACGATCCAGGGCAGAATCCCTAATCAATCCCCAGACCTGCCCAGCCGACATGACCTTGGAGCTCTACTGCGCGACCGACGTGGGCCGCGCGCGCGACAACAACGAAGACTCGGTGGCCCTGGACGAAAGCGTCGGTCTGGCCGTGCTGGCCGATGGCATGGGCGGCTACAACGCGGGCGAGGTGGCCAGCCAGATGCTGACCTCCTTCATCAAGGCCGAGCTGGGCCGCTGGCTCAAGGAGGCCGGTTCGGCCGCTGCGGTGGCCGATGTGCGACGCGCCATGGACATCTGCGTGGACAACGCCAACCGCGCCATCTTCAACGCTGCTAATACCAATCCGCGCTATGCCGGCATGGGCACCACCCTGGTGCTGGCGACCTTCCGCGAGGGCCATCTGCTGCTGGGCCATGTGGGCGACTCGCGCGCCTACCGCCTGCGTGCCGGCCAGCTGACCCAGATCACCCGCGATCATTCGCTGCTGCAGGAGCAGCTCGACGCCGGGCTGCTGACGCCGGAAGAGGCGGTGTTCTCCAG
This sequence comes from Paucibacter sediminis, assembly GCF_030254645.1. NCBI lineage: Bacteria > Pseudomonadati > Pseudomonadota > Betaproteobacteria > Burkholderiales > Sphaerotilaceae > Roseateles > Paucibacter sediminis. The sequence goes on along the minus strand of NZ_CP116346.1, from coordinate 1,300,614 downwards.
CAACAAGAACCTGGTGACGCGCGCCGTCGGGGTGGAAGACGCGGTGATGCTGGAGCTGCATCAGCACGAGGTGCAGCCCGGCGACGTCTACCTGCTGTGTTCCGATGGTTTGTCCGATATGTTGGACAGCGAATCCATCCAGCAGTTGCTCTTAAGCTACCCTTCGCTGTCCGAAGCGGCCCAAGCGCTCATTGATGCAGCCAATGACATGGGTGGCAAGGATAATATTGCGATCGTATTGGCCAGGGCCGAGGGGCGCACCCGTCAGGGTGGCCGGGCCTGGTGGCCGTTCGGACGCAAGCAGTAAGCAAAAAAGCAAACAAAGCCTCGCCCGTGGCGCTGGCGGCACAAGCCGCGGTTCATTGGGCGCAACAACAGACTGAGGTCAAAGCATGGGCAAGCTGGTGGTTTCGCTCGACGGCGTGGTGATCAAGGAGGTCCAGATCACCAAGGACAAGACCACGCTCGGGCGCCGGCCGTACAACGACATCGTGATCGACAATCTGGCGGTCAGCGGTGAGCATGCCGTGCTGCAAATGGTGGGATCCGATGTCTTCATCGAGGATCTGAACTCCACCAACGGCACCTACATCAACGGCAAGGCGATCAAGAAGCAGCTGCTGGCCAACAACGACATCGTCGAGGTCGGCAAGTACAAGATCAAGTTCCTGATCGAAGACAACGCCGATTACGAGAAGACCATGATTCTCAAGCCCGGGGCGACGCCGCCCTCGGGTTTCGGCCTGCCTTCCTCGTTTGGAGGCCTGGCTCCCGCCGCCAGTGCGGCCACGCCAGCCTCCATCAAGGTGCTGAATGGTGCCGCCGCGGGCCGCGAGGTCAGCCTCACCAAGGTCGTGACCACCGTGGGCAAGCCGGGCGTGCAGGTGGCCTCCATCACCAAGCGGCCCAGCGGCTATGTGTTTGCCCATGTCGAAGGCGCTTCGCGACCGACCGTGAACGGCCTGCCGCTCACGGGCGAATCGGTGGCCTTGAAGAGCGGCGATGTGATCGAGTTGGCGGGCACGCAGATGCAGTTCCTGCAGGGCTGAGCGTGCAGCTTTTCACGCTGGGCTTTGCCGGCCTGCCGTGCACCCCAAGGGGTGAGGAAAAACACCAACTTCCTGCCTTGCGGCTTTGGCCCAGGGGCGTAAATTGCGGGGCTGACCACCGCTACCCTCGGGTAGCGTTCCCGGGCCCCTGATGGGCTCGTCTCCAGAGCCCCTCATGAAGATTCGCGTCCTGGGTTGTTCCGGCGCCATCGCCGCCGGTTTCAAGACCACCTCCTTCCTGCTCGATGAGGACGTTCTCATCGACGCGGGCACCGGTGTGTGCGACCTCGATCTGGAGGCGATGGCGCGCATTGATCACATCCTGCTCAGCCATTCGCACCTGGATCATGTGCTGGGCATACCGTTGATGGCGGATGCCGTGATGCGCCAGCGCACGCAGGCTGGGCGCCCGCCCATCCAGGTCCATGCCCTGCCGCAGACCCTGGATGCCTTGCGACAGCATGTGTTCAACGGCGTGATCTGGCCCGATTTCACGCGGCTGCCGGATCGTGAACACCCCATCCTGCAGTTCCATCCCTTCGCCGTCGGCGAGCGCCTGGAATTCAACGGGCGCACCGTCGAGGTATTGAGTGCAGCGCATACCGTGCCTGCCGTGGGCTTTGCCGTCGATGGCGGCGCGGCCGGCCATTGGGTCTTCACCGGCGACACCGGCCCCAACCCCGCGCTCTGGCAGCGCCTGGCCGGGCTCAAGCTGGCGCATCTCGTCATCGAGACGGCGTTTGGCAACGAGGAATGCGAGCTCGCCGAACTCAGCCGGCATCTCTGCCCGCGCATGCTGGGTCAGGAGCTGGCAAAGCTGGCCGGCAGCGCCGACGTGCACATCACCCATATCAAGCCAGGCGAGATTGCCGCCGTGATGGCCGGCGTCCACGCGCTCACAACCGCACACCGTATTGCGGCGCTGGAGGCCGGGCGGGTGTTCAGCCTGGGCTGACGAAAGCTGTCAGCCGCGGGGCGATGGGACCGAATACGTCGGTCGGACTGACGAAAATTGTCAGCGCTGCCCGCCAAGTCCCCGGTGGTCCGTGACGCGCATCACGAAAGTGGCCCGAATCCAGGCTGGCACGACCCCTGCATTCAAGGGGGGTGTCTCTACCCCTCAATCCTTTTCTTGTACGGAGTTGTCTATGAAGCGCGTTCAACAAGGTTTCACCCTGATCGAACTGATGATCGTGGTCGCCATCATCGGTATCCTGGCTGCTGTGGCACTGCCGGCTTATCAGGATTACACGACCAAGGGCAAGGTTTCGGAAGCCGCATCGCTGGCCGCCGTGGCGATCAAGAATGCCCAAGTGATGTTCAACGACGGAACCCTGACCAACGGTGCGACCAATGCCGATTTCGGCCTGGACGCCACGCCGACCAACATCAGCGGCAAGTACGTGAAGTCGGTGACCGCTGCTGGCACGGGTGTTGGCACCGCCACCGTGTCGATGGAGATGCAAGGCACGGGTAATGCTCTCGTGGACACCAAGACGGTTGTGTACACGATCACCTGTACCGCGGGTCAAACCTGCAGGACCACGGTCGACGGCACGGTTGCTTCGAAGTTCCTGCCGAAGACCTGATGCTGCATAGCTGATGTCTATGCCGAGGCATAGACTCTGACAAGGCGACCTGTATAGGTCGCCTTGTTTGCTTTTGGGTTGTCAATTGGGCGGGGCTACAGTTGCATCTTCTTGCGGCGTACTCGAGGCGGTGACAGGCATGGTGGCAAGGCAGAAAGGATTCACGCTTGTGGAAATTTTGATCGCGCTGGGCGCGCTCGGGGTTCTGCTGGCCTTGGCCACGGCGTTCTACCGTGATTTCGTGAGCAAGGCGCGCGTCGATGAAGCAGTTGGCGTTGCCCAACCTGTCATGCTGGCGCTGGGGGAGGCGTGCACCGGGCGTTACCTGGATGGTGCCGATCATGCGAAGCTGGGGCTGCCTCCGGCCACGGCCTACGATACCCCGAAGGTGGTTCAGTCCATTTTGGCCGAGGGCTTGAGTTCGCAGTCTGCTCGCATCACTATCACCATGAAGGCTTTTGGCGACGTCACCGCAGGTAGTACCTTGGTCTACGCCGGCGCATGTTCTGCGATGGGCTTGCGGTGGAGTGTCGATCCAAGCAGCACATTGGCGCCGAAATTCTTGCCCAAGGCTTGAGCCGATTCCGGTGACCACGCTCGGGGCGCCCGGCGGAGCTGATATCGTGCCGCCGATGAAATCGCTCAAAGAGACCGAGATGGGGTTGTCGCCGTTTTTGTTGGCTTTGCTGGCGTGCGCGCTGCCGCCTTTGTTGGCCTACAACCTGACACCCTCCGCCACGCTCTTCAATCAACTCATGGCCGTCGCAGGCTGGGGTTTGCTGGTCTCGGTTGCAGCGACGCGTGCCTCCCGGCTCGATTGGCGGGCGTCTCCGGCTGTAGGGGCGCTGTGTTTGCTGGCACTGGCGGCATTGAGCTCCCCGGTGCTCCATATGCAGCCGCAATCATTGGCACTCTCCAGTGCCGCGCTCTTGCTGGCCGCAGCAGTCACCGCAACCTTGGCCGCGGCCTTGCCGGTGGTGGATAAGCGCATGTGGCTGCAAGCCTTCATGTGGGGGCTGCTGCTGGCGGGGTTGGTCAGCGCCTTGGTCAGCTTGGTGCAGGTCTTTATGCCGGATTGGGCGGATGGCAATTGGATTGCTCGCTCAGGCATTGCCGGACGCGCCGTGGGCAATATGCGGCAGCCCAATCACTTGGCAAGCTTGCTGATTTGGGCGTGTGTGGCGGCGGTGGCTTTGGCGGAGGTGTGCGACAGGCCGAGGGCGGCCCGTGTTCGGGTGTCCCTCGCGCTGGGCGCGGTGTTGTGGCTGCTGGTGCTGGCCATGCTGTTGAGTGCATCTCGAACCGGCATGTTGGCGGTGCTTCTATTGGCTGCATGGGGTGCGTTCGATCGCAGGCTCACAGGAGGTACGCGTGTCTTGTTGCTGAGCACCCCGTTGATGTTGGCCTGCAGCTGGTGGCTGGTGTCGGACTGGGCCAGCGCAGGCCAGCATGCATTCGGGGCTGAGTCGAGGTTGGCAGAGGGAGCGGGTTCGCCGTCGCGGTTGGCGGTCATGTCCAACGCTTGGGCATTGCTGAAGCAGCACCCGCTGGCCGGCGTGGGGTGGGGTGAGTTCAACTTGGCGTGGAGCATGACGCCGTTTCCAGAGCGCCCGGTTGCTTTTTTCGATCACTGCCACAACCTGCCTCTGCAACTGCTCGTCGAGTTGGGTTGGCCGATGGGGCTGCTGGTCCTGGGTTTGCTCACATGGTCACTCGGGCAGGCATTTTTCGCGAGCTTGCGTGCCGACGGTCCGGATGCGGTGATGCTTCGCTGCGTCTTCATGCTGGTGCTCATGATCGGCCTGCATAGCTTGCTCGAGTATCCGCTTTGGTATGCCTACTTCCTGTTGCCAACGGCATTTGCGCTGGGGCTGAGCCAGGGGTGGTCGGCACCGGTGGTATCGCGCCGCCTGCCCAAGGCAGCAATGCAATTGGCCGGCGTGCTGATGCTGGCGGGTTCTGCCTACGCCGCACGTGACTACCTGAGCGTGGTCGAGGTATACGCGCCGTCAGCGCATGCGCCATCCCTGGAGCAGCGCATTCAAAAGGCGCAGCAAAGCCTCTTCTTCTCAGCCCAGGCTGACTATGCAGCAGCCACCAGCTTGCCCTCAGGTGCGGAGGCGCTCGAGGCTACTCGTCGTACCTCGCATCAGCTGATTGATGTTCGGCTCATGATGGCTTGGGCCAATTCCCTTCATGCCGTGGGCGATGACGACAAGGCGCGCTACGTGGTACAGCGCCTCAAAGAGTTTCGCAGTGCGCAAGGCGCTGAATGGTTGGCGGCTTGCGATAAGCCATCAGCGGCTGAAGTGTTGCCGTTTCAATGCGAGGCGCCGAGCCAGGTCTACGGGTTTGAAGCACTGCGTTGACTGATAAGAGCGCAGCAACTGCTGCTCTAGAGAAAGTCGCGATAGGTGAAGGTCTTGGAAGATCCGTCGCAAAGTCCGATGGCGCCCTTCTCGGAATCTTTTGGGGCCTCGCATCTTCTTAACCATTCCTTGGCCTCTGGCGCCTGGAATTCCCGCAGTCGCGCAACGAGGTAGCGAGCGCGGTCGATGTCACCGGCGGCTTCAAGGGCTTCAGCCCACGCAATCAAAAGGCGGGCGTCGACGACCAAGTGCGCTGCACGCCTCGCGGCAGGCAGTGTCTGCGCGGACGCTGGGAAGTGCGTCGCGTAGGCGTAGTCCGCGGCCGTACCGAACAGCCAGGCCTGCTGGGCGCGCTCAAACTGCATGTCCGCGGCTGGGAGTTCGTCATAGAGTACGGTCACCCGAGAGTAGTCGAGCAGCATGACCAAGCCGGCCGTGAGTACAAGCGCGCAACTCAGTTGCAAGGTGCTGCACGGCAGGATCTGTGCTTCGGCCGGCGCGGGACGCGGGCTCGTGGGCCGTCCCGAGCACAGCCCCCACAAGAGCGCTGTCGGCAACAGGAAGTACATGTACCAGAGCGGGAACTCCAGCAGGCTGTGGAGGCCAACCAGCGCCAGCATCATGGCCGCGCATCGAAGCGCAACGGCCTCAGCCCCCTGCGCCGCCCGCAGCGATCGGGCCAGCAGCCGCATGCCCCAGATCAACAGAAGCAAGACGCCAAGCCCCATCGGCAGCCCGAGTTCCACGATCAGCTGTAGCGGCAGGTTGTGCGTGTGGTCAAAGGCGACGGGTGAGCGACGAGTGAAGGGCGAGAGCGTCCAAGCCAGATTGAACTCGCCCCAGCCAACACCCAGCAGGGGATAGCGCCGGATCAACTCGATCGCGTCGCTCCATATGGCCATCCGCGCCGGCGAGCCCCCGCCTTCGGTCATTCTCTGGGCAGCGCCAACGGCCTGGTCACCGCCCTGCGTCAGTGCGCCAGCCAAAAACCACGCTCCGGCCAGCAGCACAGGGGTGAATACCAACGCCCGCCTGATGAACACCGGAAGTTTCTTGTCGACACCACCCCAAACGGACAGCAGCAGCAAACCTACCAGGCCGGTACGCGACGCAGTTAGCACAATGGCAAATCCGAAGGTCACCAGCAAAGCCATCACCAGCGGTTTGCTGAGGCGCTGCGTCGCCCCTAGCCAGAGTGCGGACACGAAGGACCAGCACAGCAAGACGGCAACGTGGTTGGGCTGCCTCATGTTTCCGATGGCACGGCCGGGCAGGCTGGTTCGCGCAATCCAGTCGCCATCGGCCCATTGCGGTGCCAGTACTTGAATCACGCACACAAGGGCCAGCATGCTGCCTAGCGTTACCAATCCCGCGGCGAGCATCGAGATCAAGGATTCAGCGTAGCCCGCCTCGCGGCACGCCAGCCCCACCATGAACAGTGCAGCAGTCGCTAGTACGGCGCCGATCGACATCAAGGCCAGCGGCTGGGGCAGTTGGTTCCAGGCGGCGGACCCAATGATTCCGATGGAAAGCACAGCCAAGGCCAGCAGCGTTGGCACGGCGGCAGTAGACCAAACATCGCGCTTGCGCAGCGTCGCGCAGAGCGCAATGGCCAAGGCTGCCCACGCCATCATTGCAGCTGCTTGATTGAGAACGCCGCTTGAGGGCGGCAAGCTGTAGCTGATCATCGGCGGAACGCAGCAAGCTACGAGCGCCAAGCACCAATGAACAGCGGTGTGCATGTTTGGAAGAGAAGAGGGGAGGTTGAAGCGCAAAGAGCTGTCGAGGCTATCTAAAAGTGCGTTGAGCTGAAGTGCTTATGGCGCCTTCCAGTCCCCCGACTTCCCACCCTGCTTCTCCAGCACCCGCACGCCATCGATCACCATGCCGCGGTCGGCGGCCTTGCACATGTCGTAGATGGTCAGCAGGCCGATCTGCACGGCGGTCAGCGCTTCCATTTCAACCCCGGTGCGCCCCAGCGTCTCCACCTGCGCGCTGCAGTGCACGGCATGCCGAGCGGCATCGATCTCGAACTCCACCGCCACGCGCGTGATCGGCAGCGGGTGGCATAGCGGGATCAGGTCGGCGGTACGCTTGGCGGCCTGGATCGCGGCAATGCGTGCCACGCCCAGCACATCGCCCTTCTTGGCGGTGCCCGCGGTGATCAGGGCCAGGGTGGCAGGCAGCATGCGTATCAGGCCGGTGGCGCGCGCGACGCGGTGCGTCACGTCCTTGGCGCCGACATCAACCATATGGGCCTGGCCTTGGGCATCGAAATGGGTCAGCGGTGATGGGGAGCTCATGGCGCGCAGCAATAAAGCAGAAACCTGTGGCCGCTCATCATAGTTGTGGCAGAGTCGTCAGCGACGCTGCCGCACTTGCCCCAGGAGAACTTCGACCGTGTCCCGATTCTTGCGAGCCTTGCAATCGCCGCCGCCGCGCCGCCTCATCGCGCTGGTGGCCGCGCTGGTGGTGTCGTCCAGCCTGAACACCCCGGCCATCGCGCAGGTCAACCTGCCAGCCCTGGGCGATTCCGTGTCGGCGGACGTGGACGTCGGCGCGGAGCGCAAGCTGGGTGATCAGGTGATGCGGCAGATCCGGCCCGATCCCGATTTCCTCGACGATCCCCTGCTGCAGGAGTATCTGGAGGCGACCTGGGCGCCGCTGGTGGCATCGGCCAAGCAGCTCGGCAATATCGGCGAGGACACGGTGGACCGCTTTGCATGGGAGACCTTTCTGGTGCGCGATCGCAGCGTGAATGCGTTCGCGCTGCCGGGCGGCTTCGTCGGCGTGCACCTGGGTCTGATTGCGATGACGGGCGCGCGCGACGAGCTCGCCTCGGTGCTGGCACATGAACTCTCGCACGTGACGCAGCGCCATATCGCGCGCCGCATCGTGGGGGATTCGCGGACCAGCCTGCTGGCCACTGCCGGCATGCTGCTGGGCGTGCTGGCCGCGGCCAAGTCCGGCAACGTCGGCGCCGCGAATGCGGCCATCGTGGGTGGCCAGGCCGCCGCAGCGCAGTTGCAACTGAATTTCTCGCGCGACATGGAGCGCGAGGCCGACCGCGTCGGCTTCCAGGTCATGACCAAGGCCGGCTTCCGGCCCGCCGGCATGGCCAGCATGTTCGAGCGCATGGAGCAGGCCTACCACCTGATGGACACGGGCAGCTACCCCTATCTGCGCTCGCACCCGCTGACGAGCGAGCGCATCGGCGAGGCGCGTGCGCGCCTGGGCACGGGCGAGGTGCAGAGCCTGCCCAATGTGGCCGAGCATGCCCTGCTGGCGGCGCGTGCGCGCGTGCTGATGGACGCGCGTGCCGAGGCCTGGGCGCAGCTGCAGGCGCTGGACGCCGGGGCGCGCCAGGGCCAGGGCTTCGAGCAGCTGGCGGCGCGCTACGCCAGTGCGCTGGCCTCGATCAAGATGCGCGACTGGGCGCGCGCCGAGAGCGCGATCAAGACCGCCAATGTCCTGCTGGACATGCTGGGGCCCGATGCGCGCGCGCGCCGCTTGCTGGTCTATCTGCGCGCCGAGCTAGAAGCCGCGCGCAGCCAGCCCGTGGCCGGCCTGGCCGCGCTGGCGCCTCTGGCCGGCGAGCGCTCGCGACCCATGTTGCTGATGCGCGCGCAGCTGGCGCTGGTCGATACCCGCGAGGCGCAGCTGCGCGAGAGCAGCGAGGCGCTGCAGACCCATGTCAGCCTGCACGCGCAGGATGCCGGCGCCTGGAGCAGCCTGGGCCTGCTCTGGGACAAGCTGGGCCAGCCGCTGCGCGCCGTGCGCGCCCAGGCCGAGGCCCAGGCCGCGATGGGCGATCTCAATGGCGCCATCGACCGCATGCGCTCGGGCCTGCGCCAGTCGCGTGGTCGCGAGGCCGATCAGTTCGAGGCCGCCGTGATCGATGCGCGCCTGCGCGCGCTGCTCTACGAGCGCCGCCAGCTGCTGGCCGATATGTATCCGCGCGGGGCGCCGCCTGGCGCCGAGCTGCCCAATTAGTCTGCGCTGACGAACAGCCGCTCGATCACCACGTCGATGAGCATGCCGCACAGGCTGTAGATCAGCGAGCCAATCAGCGCGGCGGCGAAACCCGTCACCGCAAAGCCGTCCAGCAGCGAGGCGGCGGCCCAGAACATCAGGGCGTTGATGACGAACAGGAACAGGCCCAGGCTGAGCACCGTCACGGGCAGGGTCAGCAGCACCAGCAGCGGGCGCAGCAAGGTGTTGAGCAGGCCCAGCACCAGCGCCGCAATCATCGCCGAGCTGAAGCTCGTCACCTGCACGCCGGGGTAGAGGTGCGCCACCAGCAGCAGGGCGCCGGAGAGCAGCAGCCAACGCGTCAATGTTTTCATGCGGGCAAGCATACAGGCAGGGCCCGACCCCGGTGAGGGGCGCCACCTCAGGGCTTTGCCCTAGGTGGAAGTTTGCGTGAGTTTGATGAAAAGCAAATGCGAACGATTCGCATTTGTTGTAGCATGTCGTCCTGGCAGCCAGACAGGCTGCGCCCGCAAGCCGCCACGACCATGCCTCAAGCCTCTCTCGCGCCCTACGGACCGATGTCTCTGCAGCCGGACCCGCCGCGTGTCGAGCGTGCGCCTGCACGGGCCGTGGCCGCTGCCTTGCCAGCGCTGCCCATGTTGACGCCGCTGCGCTACGAGCCGCAGGCCGGGCGCGGCACGCGCCTCGCCGGTGTGGTGGTGCTGGCCCTGCATCTGCTGGGCATCTGGGCCATCATGCACATCGCGCCGATGCGCGAAGCGGTGCACAAGCTGGCGCCGCTGGTGGTCAGCATCGTCAGCGCACCCCAGCGCACCGAGCCGCCCAAACCCCTGCCCCTGCCGCCGCCTCCGCAGGCGCGCTTGCAGCAGCTGGAGCCGGCCACGCTGATTCCGGTGTTCCAGGTGAACGCGGCAGCAGCGCCCAGCGCTGCTGCAACCCAGGCCGCGCCGCCGACGCCCGCCGCCACGTCGCAGCCCAGCGAGCCCGTCAGCGCCGTGGCGGTGCAGCCGCTCCAGCCGCCCGCGCCCAAGCAGATCGCCGCCGGTGCCGTGCGCTACCTGGTGGCGCCGCCGGTCGAGGTGCCGATGCTGTCGCGCCGCGCCGGCGAGAGCGGTGTGGTGCTGCTGCGCGTGCTGGTCGACGCCCAGGGCCTGCCCAAGCAGATCCTGCTGCACAAGTCCTCGGGCTTTGCGCGCCTCGACGAACAGGCGCTGGCCGCGATGCGGCAGGCGCGCTTCAAGCCCCAGACCGAGAACGGCCAGGCAATCGAATGGTTCGTGATCGCGCCCCTGTCCTACGAACTGGAGCGCTGAGCCCGCCGCGCAAGACCTGACCCTTCTCTTCCATTCAATTCAATCCAATCCCGCTAGCCATGCCGGCGGCGCCTCTGGAGGCCGCCTGGGCAAAGCCATGCCCCAACTCCAGGAGCTCTCTCTCATGACTTCATCCCGCAAGAAAAAAACCACCTCCGGCGCCAAGCTGCTGCCGCTGGGCGCCCTGGCCGCCGGCTTCGGCCTGGCCGGCACGGCCTGGGCCCAGCAGCTGCCGCCTGCCAGCGACGAGGCGGTCGACAACGTGCTGCCGGTGGTGCGCGCCAAGGCCGCGGCCGAGAAGAGCGGCAAGGACGGCTATCAGGCCGTCGAGACGCGCATCGGCAAGGGCAAGCAGGAACTGCGCGACATCCCCCAATCGATCACCGTGGTGACCGAGAAGCTGATGGATGACCGCAACCTCGACACCATGAAGGAGGCGCTGAAGAACACCGCCGGCATCACCTTCCAGGCGGCCGAGGGCGGCGAGGAGGACATCCGTCTGCGCGGCTTCCCGCTGCAGGCCACCGGCGACGTGTTCGTCGACGGCATGCGCGATCCCGCCTTCTACGAGCGCGACACCTTCTTCCTCGATCGGCTCGAGCTGCTGCGCGGCTCGGCCTCGATGCTGTTCGGCCGCGGCTCGACCGGCGGCGCGGTGAACCAGGTCACCAAGCTCCCGCGCCTGATCGACGAGCATCAGCTCGATGTCACGGTGTCGAGCCACGCGGGCGTGCGTGCGGTGGGCGACTTCAATGTCCGGCTGGGCGAGAGCGCCGCGGCGCGCATCGGCACCATGCTGACCCGCTCCGACAACAACGGCGCCGGCTCATCGATCAACAAGGCCGGCGTGGCCGGCAGCCTGCGCTGGGGCATCGGCGAGGTGGACGAGTTCAACCTCGCGCTCTACCACCTGGTGAACAACAACGGCATGAACTACGGCATGCCCTGGATCAAGCCCACGCCCACCGCGCCGGCTGCCAGCACCACCCTGATGCCGGTGTCGCCTGATGCCTATTACGGCATGGCCAGCGACCGCAACGATGGCAGCGCCACCCATGCGACGCTGACGCACACCCACCGCTTCGGCACCCAGCTCGAGCTCGTCACCAAGATCCGCCAGGCCGACTACACGCGCGATCAGCGCGCCGGCACGGTGCGCTTTGCACCGGCGGCGCTGCAGCCGGGCGGCATCGCCGCGTCGCTGGCCAGCTTCGGCCCCGACACCGTGCTCGTGCGCGGCACGCAGCTGAAGATCCAGGACATGCAGAGCCTGCAGGCGCAAAGCGACCTGGCCGGCAAGATCAGCGCCCTGGGTGTCAGGCATGAATTCCAGGCCGGCGCCGACATGTCGCTGGAGAAGAAGCAGGTCTACGGCGCGCTCACCGCTGCGCAGGGTGGGGTGGTGCCGGTCAAGCCGAGCACCACGGTGGGTCGTCCGGACGATGGCGCCGCCATCGACGAGAGCCGGCGCAGCCTGCGCCGCACCAGCGAATACCGCTCGCGCGCCTTCGGCGTGTATGCGCAGGACCTGATCCAGGTGGCGCCGCAATGGAAGCTGCTGGCCGGTCTGCGCTACGACAGCTTGCGCGGCGACTACGACAGCTTTGCCATCCCGAACAATGCCAGCGCGCCGGTCAGCACCAGCAGCTACCGCATGAAGATCTCGGAATGGAGCAAGCGCCTGGGCCTGCTGTTCCAGCCTAACGAGCTGATGTCCTTCCACGCCTCGGCGGCCACCTCCTTCAACACCTCGGGCGATGCCTACTCGCTGGGCGCCGACAACCAGAACCTGCCGCCCGAGCAGTCCATCAACCTCGAGCTCGGCGCCAAGATCGATTCGGCCGATGGCAAGCTGAGCTCGCGCTTCGCGCTGTTCCGCTCTACCAAGCTGCACGAGCGCAACACCGATCCGCTCGTCAATCTGGTCACGCTGTCGGGCAAGCGCCATGCCGCCGGCGTGGAGATGGACTTCAGCGGCCGCCTCACGGCCGACTGGGAGATCTTCCTTTCCTATATGTGGATGCCGGTGGCCAAGATCGACATCAGCTCGGCCGGCAGCGGCGAGATGCAGGGCGACCGCCCCTCGCTGACGCCGCAGCACACCGGCACGCTCTGGACCACCTATCAGCTCAGCCCCAAGCTGCGCGTCGGCGCGGGCCTGAACGGGCGCAGCGGCCAGCAGCCCAACCGCAACCCCGGCTTCTACGCGCCCAAGTTCATCACCGCCGACCTGATGGCCGAGTACGCGCTGATCGCCAACAAGCTGCTGTTCAAGGCGAATGTGAGCAATGTGGCCGACAAGCTCTATGCCGACTCGCTCTACACCGGCCACTATGTGCCGGGCGCCGGCCGCATGTTCCAGCTCACCGGCAGCTACAAGTTCTAGGAGTCCGCCATGTTGATCCGCATTCCCGAGGTACTGGACGTCGAGACCCTGCGCCAATTGCGCGCCGGGCTGGAGGAGGCCGAGTGGGAAAGCGGCGCGCGCACCGCGGGCAGCCAGGCGGGCCAGGTCAAGCACAACCAGCAGCTGCCGCGTGAGGCGCCCGCCACCCGGCAGCTGCAGGCCCTGCTGCTGGCCGCGCTGGAGCGCAACACGCTGTTCTTCACCGCTGCCCTGCCCAAGCGCGTGCTGCCGCCGATGTTCAACCGCTACGGCGGCGACAGCAACCACTACGGCGACCATGTGGATCAGGCGATCCGTTATGTGCCGGGTTCGGCGCAGCGCGTGCGCACCGACATCTCCTGCACCGTCTTCCTCGCCGAACCCACGGACTACGAGGGCGGCGAGCTGGTGATCGCCGACACCTATGGCGAGCAGCGCGTCAAGCTGGCGGCCGGCGATGCCGTGCTCTACCCGGGCACCAGCGTGCACCGCGTCGAGCCGGTCACGCGCGGCGCCAGGCTGGCCAGTTTCTTCTGGATCGAGAGCATGGTGCGCAGCGACGAGCAGCGCCGCCTGCTCTACGAGATGGACCTGGCACTCACCGCGATGCGCAGCGAGCATGGCGAGAGCGCCGCCACGGTGCAGCTCACCGGCACGTACCACAACCTGCTGCGCATGTGGGCCGACACATGAGCCTGTCCGCGCTGCAGCCGATCCCGCCCGAGGTCGTCAACCTGGCCGACTTCGAGGCCCATGCGATGGCGCGCGTGGATGCGCAGGCCTGGGCCTATCTCAGCGGTGGCGCGGCCGACGAGCTGACGCTGCGCGCCAACCGCAGCGCCTGGGACGCCATCAAGCTGCAGCCGCGCGTGCTGCGCGCGCTCGGCGGTGGCCACACACGCGTGCCGCTGCTAGGCCGCGAGCTGGCGCATCCCATCCTGCTCGCGCCGATCGCCTACCAGCAGCTGGTGCATGCGGACGGCGAGCTGGCGAGCGCCTACGCCGCCGCGGCGCAGGGCGCCGGCATGGTGCTGAGCGCGCAGTCCAGCGTCGACATGGGCGCGGTGGCGGCGGCCTTTGCGCAGGAGCCGCAGGCGGGGCCGCTGTGGTTCCAGCTCTACTGGCGCGACGACCGCGCGTTCATGCGCGAGCTGCTGCAGCGCGTCGAGGCGGCCGGCTACCAGGCGCTGGTGCTGACGGTGGATGCACCGGTGCATGGCGCGCGCGACCGCGAGCGCCGCGCCGGCTTCCAGCTGCCGCCGCACATCCGCGCCGTCAATCTGGGCGGGGTCAAGCAGGCCTTGCAGCTGCAGGCCGGCCAGAGCGCGCTGTTCGACGGCCTGATGCCGCGTGCCGCCACCTGGAACGAGATCGACTGGCTGCGCGCGCACAGCCGGCTGCCGCTGCTGCTCAAGGGCGTGAGCCATGTGGACGACGGCCGCGAGGCGCTGCGCCGCGGCGTTGCCGGGCTGATCGTCTCCAACCACGGCGGCCGCACGCTCGACACCTTGCCGGCCAGCGCCGAACTGCTGCCGCCGCTGCGCGCGGCGCTCGGCGAGGACGCGACGCTGCTGGTCGACGGCGGCATCCGGCGCGGCACCGATGTGCTAAAGGCGATCGCGCTAGGCGCCGATGCGGTGCTGTTGGGGCGGCCCTATATGCATGCGCTGGCGACCGCCGGCGCGCATGGCGTGGCGCATGCGCTGCGGCTTTTGCGCGATGAACTCGAGATCGCGATGGCCTTGTGCGGCTGCAAGACACTGGCCGATGCGGGCCCGCATTTGCTGTGGTCCGCGCACAAGTGATGCACGGCTGCGACACATGAGGGTTTGTTGGGTGCTATTCATCAACTCTTCGCTGCAACTTCCCCTATGAAAGCCTTCTCAATGCCAGAGGTGCGCAGTACCATTGCCTGCGCAGGGTGCTAGAGAGAAATGAAGGGTCAGACCTTCGCCCGGGGCCCGGCACATCAACCAACCTTTGATGGAGAGAATCGAAATGGCAACTGCGAAGAAGGCCGCGCCCGCTAAGAAGGCGGCACCGGCCAAGAAGGCGGCAGCTCCGGCCAAGAAGGCCGCAGCACCTGCGAAGAAGGCAGCTCCTGCAAAGAAGGCAGCGCCGGCGAAGAAGGCAGCTCCGGTCAAGAAGGCCGCTGCACCCGCCAAGAAGCGCACGCCCAATGCAGCCTTCATGAAGGCCCTGACCCCCAGCGCAGCGCTGGCAGCCATCGTTGGTGCAGCTCCTCTGCCGCGCACCGACGTGACCAAGAAGGTCTGGGAATACATCAAGAAGCACAAGCTGCAAGACGAAGTGCAGAAGCGCATCATCGTCGCCGACGCCAAGCTGAAGGAAATCTTCGGCAAGGCCAAGGCCGATATGTTCGAAATGACCAAGCTGATCAACAGCCACTTGAAGTGAGATGACGGCCCGCTAACCGCGGGCCGGACTCTGACGATCAGGCCCGCGGTTCGCGGGCCTTTTTTATGGCGCTCAGCGCGCCGCCGACATGAAGCGCTGCAGCGCGGCCTTCAGGCGCGGCACCTCGATGGGCTTGAGCCAGTAGTCGATGAAGCCGGCCGCGCGTGCCGCGCGCACCTGCTGGTCATCGTTGTCGGCCGACAGCGCCACGCAGGGCAGCGCCTGCCAGCGCGCATCGGCGCGCAGCCGCGCGAGCAAGTCCATGCCGCTCATGTCGGGCAGGTTCATGTCGATCAGTACCAGGCCGGGGCTGATCTCGTTGAGCACGCCCAAGGCCTCGGCGCCGTCTTCGGCGCACACCAGGGTCCAGTCGGGCAGCAGGCGGAACACCTCTTCCATCAGGATGATGTTGATGCGGTCGTCTTCGACGTACAGCACCTGGTGCGTGCTGGGTTGGGCGGGCGAGGGCAGGGTCATGGTGGGTTGGGCAAGCGGGCGCGCCCGCGCACGATACCAGCGATTGGCCGGCCGGCGGCAGGCCCGCATGCGGCGGCGAAAAGTGTGAACAAAGGCATGGATGGCGGCCCCCTTGCATGGGGGGGAAGACCCTAGGGTGCGCGTCACCGCTACTTACACTTGCGCCTCGTAGTCCCTCAGCCCGCCGTCGCAACCCGGAAAGCCCTATGTCCCTCGTCGCTGCCCTTGCCCTTGCCGCATCCAGCGCCACCCTGCCCCACTGTTCGTGGGACCGGCCGGGCGTGAACCCCTTCATGGGCGATGTGGTGGCGGCCGTGGATCGCTACAAGGACATCCCGCAGGCCACGCGCGACAAGCTCAAGGCCCGCATGCAGGCGCGTCAGTACGACGAGATCGCCAGCATCAAGCGCGACAGCATCACCGGCAAGGCCCAGTACAGCAACGAGATCCGCGACATGCACTTCGGTGCCGGCAGCGTCTGCACGACGGTCAGCCGCGTGAAGTGGAGCGAGCAGCAGGAGGAGCGCGGCCTGGTCTATTGCGAAGATGGCCAGTGCATCATCGTGCCGACCGTGTGCCGTAACGTCAGCCGCATCAAGCGACTGGCCGCGCGCCCGGTGGCCACGGCGCCGGCCGCTGCCACCACGGTGGCCTCGTCCGCGCGCGAGGACGAGACGCCGCTGGAGTTCGATCCGCCGGCCGCCGGTGGCGACATGGGTGGCGGTGCGCAGGGCAGCTTCAACCAGGTGGCCGGAACGCCGCTGGCGCCCACCGCCTCGGGCCTCGGCCTGCCCGCCGGCAACGGCGGCACGCTGATCGTCGATGTGCGCCCCACGCCGCTGTCCCCGCCGCCGGTGCCCGGCCTGCCGCTCGGCCCCAATGGCAACGTCACCACGCCGGTGCCCGAACCCGGCAGCTGGGCCATGCTGCTGGCCGGCCTGGCCGCGCTGGGCTTCATGGCCCGGCGCCGCCCGCTGCGCTGAGGATCAGCGCCGCGCCAGCAGGGGCTTGAGGTAACGGCCCGTGTGGCTGCCCTCATGCCCGGCCAGCACCTCGGGCGTGCCCGCCAGCAAGAGCTGACCCCCGCCCGAGCCGCCCTCGGGCCCCATGTCGATCAGCCAGTCGGCCGTCTTGATGACGTCGAGGTTGTGCTCGATCACGACGATGGTGTTGCCGGCGTCGCGCAGCTGGTGCAACACCTTGAGCAGCAGCGCGATATCGGCGAAGTGCAGGCCGGTGGTCGGCTCGTCGAGGATGTAGAGGGTGCGGCCGGTATCGCGCTTGGAGAGCTCCAGCGCCAGCTTGACGCGCTGCGCCTCGCCGCCCGAGAGCGTGGTGGCGCTCTGGCCCAGCTTCACATAGCCCAGGCCCACGTCCAGCAGCGTCTGCAGCTTGCGCGCCAGCGTCGGCACGGCGCTAAAGAAGGCGTAGGCGTCCTCCACCGTCAGGTCCAGCACCTGGGTGATGTTCTTGCCCTTGTAGAGCACCTCCAGGGTCTCGCGGTTGTAGCGCTTGCCATGGCAGACGTCGCAGGGCACGTAGACATCGGGCAGGAAGTGCATCTCCACCTTCAGCACGCCATCGCCCTGGCAGGCCTCGCAGCGGCCGCCGGCCACATTGAAGCTGAAGCGGCCCGGGCCGTAGCCGCGCTCGCGCGCGGTGGGCATCTCGGCGAACAGCTCGCGGATGGGCGTGAACAGACCGGTGTAGGTGGCCGGGTTGGAGCGCGGCGTGCGGCCGATCGGCGACTGGTCGACGTTGATGACCTTGTCGAAGGCCTCCATGCCCTCGATCTCGTCGTGTGCGGCCGGGTCCTGGTGGCTCTGATAGAGCTTCTTGGCCACGGCGGCGTAGAGCGTGTCGTTCACCAGCGTGCTCTTGCCCGAGCCCGAGACGCCGGTCACGCAGGTCAGCAGCCCGACCGGGAACTCGGCCGTCACGCCCTTCAGGTTGTTGCCGCGTGCGTTGACGATG
Source organism: Paucibacter sediminis (assembly GCF_030254645.1). Taxonomy (NCBI): domain Bacteria; kingdom Pseudomonadati; phylum Pseudomonadota; class Betaproteobacteria; order Burkholderiales; family Sphaerotilaceae; genus Roseateles; species Paucibacter sediminis. Next base: position 1,283,046 of record NZ_CP116346.1, on the reverse strand, counting down.
CGCAGGCGCTGCTCGCCCGGCATATGGCGCTGGCCGGGCACCTCGATGCGCGCCGCACCGCTCAGATAGCGGCCGGTGAGCGAGTCGGGATTGGCCGCCACCTCGTCCGGCGTGCCCTGGGCGATGATCTGGCCGCCATGCACGCCGGCGCCGGGCCCCAGGTCCAGCACATGGTCGGCGGCGCGGATCGCGTCCTCGTCATGCTCGACCACCAGCACCGAGTTGCCGAGGTCGCGCAGCCGCCGCAGCGTGGCGATGAGGCGGTCGTTGTCGCGCTGGTGCAGGCCGATGCTGGGCTCGTCCAGCACGTACATCACGCCGGTCAGGCCCGAGCCGATCTGCGAGGCCAGGCGGATGCGCTGGGCCTCGCCGCCCGAGAGCGTGTCGGCGCTGCGGTCCAGGCTCAGGTAGTTGAGCCCCACGTCGTTGAGGAAGCGCAGGCGTGAGCTGATCTCGCGCACCACCTTGTCGCCGATCTCGGCCTTGGCGCCCTTGAGTTTCAGGCCTTCGAAATAGTGCAGGCATTCGCGCAGCGTGGCGTGCTCCACCTCGTAGATGGGCTTGCCCTTGAAGCCGGGCGCGGCGTCGGCCGGCTGCAGCACCACGTTGCGGGCCTCGCGGCGCAGGCGCGAGCCCTCGCAATGCGGGCAGGGCTTGGCGGCCATATAGCGCGCCAGGTCCTCGCGCACCGCGGCCGAGTCGGTTTCCTTGTAGCGCCGCTCCAGATTCGGCAGGATGCCCTCGAAGGGGTGCGAACGCTTCACGCTGCGCTTCTTGCCGGCCGCGCTTTCGGCCTGGTAGACGAAGGCGATGTCGTCCGTGCCCGAGCCGTGCAGCAGCACCTGGCGCGCGCTCTCGGGCAGCTCTTCAAAAGGCAGCTCGATGTCGAAGCCGTAATGCGCCGCCACGCTTTCCAGGAAGGAGAAGGTGTAGCCGTTGCGGCGATCCCAGCCCTTCACCGCGCCGCTGGCGAGCGAGAGGGTGGGGAAGGCCACCACGCGCTCGGCATCGAACACGGTGACCTGGCCCAGGCCTTCGCAACTGGGGCAGGCGCCCACCGGCGAGTTGAAGGAGAACAGGCGCGGCTCCAGCTCGGGCAGCGAATAGCTGCACACCGGGCAGGAGAACTTGCTGGAGAAGATGGTCTCGGCGCCCGTGTCCATATTGAGCACCAGGGCGCGGCCCTCGGCCAGGCGCATCGCCGCCTCGAAGCTTTCGGCCAGGCGCTGGCGCAGGCTGTCGGCATTCTCGGCACGCAGCTTGATGCGGTCCACCACCACGTCGATGTCGTGCTTCTCGGCCTTCTTCAGCGCCGGGATGTCGGGCGCCTCCACCGTCTGGCCATCGACGCGAAAGCGCACATAACCCTGCGCCTGCAGGTCCTGGAACAGCTCGACGAACTCGCCCTTGCGGTCGCGCACCACCGGGGCCAGCAGCATCAGCTTGCTGTCCTCGGGCATGGCCAGGGTGGCGTCCACCATCTGGCTGGGGCTGGAGGCCTCCAGCGGCAGGTGGTGGTCGGGGCAGAAGGGCGTGCCGGCGCGCGCATAGAGCAGACGCAGGTAGTCGTGGATCTCGGTGACCGTGCCCACGGTGGAACGCGGGTTGTGGCTGGTGGCCTTCTGTTCGATGGAGATGGCGGGCGAGAGGCCCTCGATCACGTCCACATCGGGCTTGTCCATCAGCTGCAGGAACTGGCGCGCATAGGCCGAGAGGCTCTCGACATAGCGGCGCTGACCCTCGGCATAGAGCGTGTCGAAGGCCAGGCTGGACTTCCCCGAGCCCGACAGCCCCGTGATCACCACCAGCTGGTTGCGCGGCAGATCGACGTCGATGTTCTTCAGATTGTGGGTGCGCGCACCCCGCACGCGGATCATCGGTGTTTCTGCGGGCAAGGGGCGGTCGGGCTGGGACATGGGGCTCAAACAATGGGCGAACTCGCCATCATAGGGCGAGGGCCTCGTTTATCCCAATGGCAGCCGCACCCGGACACATAAACCGGGGGTTCCGCCCGGCCCCGGCAGCAGGGCCGAATCGCCCAGGCCTATGCTGCCGCCCAGCCCCAGCACCACGCTGCGCACGATCGCCAGGCCCAGGCCGCTGCCCTGCTGGGCCTGGTCGGGCACGCGGAAGAAGCGGTCGAACACGCGCTCGCGCCAGGGCTCGGGGATGCCGGGGCCCTGGTCGTGGAATTCCAGCAGCGCCTCTTGGCCCTCGCGCCGCAGCCGTATCAGCAGATGGCCGCCCGGCGGGCTGTACTTGATGGCGTTCTCGGTCAGGTTGTCGAGCATCGAGGCCAGGCCCTCGTGCTCGCCGAAGACGCGCAGGCCGGCCTCGGCCTCGCAGTCCAGCTCCAGGCCCTTGCTGCTGGCCAGCAGGTCCAGCGCGGCCAGGCGGTCCTGCAGCAACTCGTCCAAGGCCAGGCGCTGCGGCGGCTGGGCCGCGGCGTCGCTGCGCATCAGTGCCAGCAGCTGGCCCACCAGGCGGGTGGCGCGCGCCTCGCTGCGCAACATGCCCTGCAGCCAGGCCTGCGATTGCGCGTCGTCCTGGTGGCGGCCCTGCAGGGCCTCGGCATGCACGCGCATCGCCGCCAGCGGCGTGCGCAGCTCGTGCGCGGCGTCGGCGATGAAGCTGCGCTCGCGCTGCAGGCCCTGCTGCACGCGCTTGAGCAGCGCGTTCACCGCGCTCAGCATGGGGCGCAGCTCGCGATGCTGGGGGGTGAACTGCAGCGGCGAGAGATCGCCCGCGCCGCGCAGCGCAATCTCGTGGCTGACGCGCCGCCAGGGCCGCAGCGCGATGCGCACCGAGATCCAGGCCGGCAGCACCAGCAGGGGCAGGCTGATCAGCAGCGGCAGCACCAGCAGGCCCTTGGAGCTGAGTGTCAGCAGCACATTGGTGGCGCTGCCCGGCAGCATCAGCGTCACGCGCACATTGGAGCGCTGCGACTGCTTGGTGAGCGCGCGCCAGCGCTGCCCCTGGCCCTCCACCCACTGCATGCCGTCGCCCGGCGGGCTCGGGATGGCGCCGGGCTCGCCCGGGCTGGCATAGACCAGCTCCGCGCCGCGCCATACCGTCATCGCCATGCGCAGCTGCGGCAGGTCGTCGGCACCGTTCTCGAGACGCTGGAACAGGTCGATCTGCTGCAGCACGCGTTGCAGCTGCTCGGGTTGGTCCTGCAGCGCCTCGGTCACGGCGATGATGGACTCGAAACGGTGGCCGCTGTCGAACACCGAGGTGTCGCGCACCGCGTCGTTGATGGCAAAGGCGATCAGGCCCAGCCAGAGCGCCAGCACCAGCACCACCTGGGCCACCACCAGGCGGCGCAGCACCGAGGGCTCGCGCATGCGCGCGAGCCAGCGCTTGAGCCTCACGACGGCTGCCTCACTTGCCGCCGGCCCTGGCGGGGGCCTGGCGGTCGATCACATAGCCCACGCCGCGCACCGTGCGTATGAAGCCCTCGCCGATCTTCTTGCGCAGATTGGACATGTGCACGTCCAGCACATTGCTCTCGGCGCTGCCGCCGGGCAGCACCTGCTCCTCCAGCAGCCGGCGCGTCAGCACGCGGTCGGCGCGCTTCATCAGCGCCACCAGCAGCGCGAATTCCGAGCGCGAGAGCTCCACCGGGTCGCCCTTCACCAGCACGCGCATGGTCTGCTCCTGCACGCAGATGCCGCGCAGCTCCAGGGTCTCGTCCTCCTGGCCGTAGCTGCGCCGCACCAGGGCGCGCACGCGCGAGATCAGCTCGGCCAGGGCGAAGGGCTTGACGAGGTAATCGTCGGCGCCGCTGTCCAGGCCCAGCAGGCGCTCCTGCAGGCTGTCGCGTGCGGTGAGTATCAGCACCGGCAGGCGCAGCTTCTCGCGCCTCAGGTGGGCCAGCAGGCTGAGGCCGTCGCCATCCGGCAGCCCCAGGTCGAGCAGCACCAGATCGGCCACGCTGTTCGTCAGCGTCTGCATGGCGTCGGCCAGACGCCGTACCCACACCACCTCCATGCCCTGCTCGGCCAGCGCCATGCGCACGCCATTGCCCAGGTCCAGATCGTCTTCCACCAGCAGCACTTTCATGCCCCGTATTGGAACGCTTCAGCCTGAGGATGGCATGAAGTCACCTTCAGCCCCTCTTCAGCAAGCCTTGAGCGCAGCTTCAGGGCCGCTGGCCACACTGCAGCATGTCCCGGTCAACACGCGGTGCCGTGACTCGCAATGAACCATTCGCCGCTGCTCTGAAGGAAGTTATTCCATGCCATCGAAGAAACAACTCGCCCTGATCTCCGCCACTGCCCTGCTGCTCGCGGCCCAGGCCGCACAAGCCGCCCCGCAGTCCGACGAGCTGGGCGCCTACGGCGGCCTGTCGGTGGGCCGCAGCAGCTTCAGCCTGCCCAGCCCCTCGGTGCCCGTCACCGGCAAGGACAGCCGCGACACCGCCTACAAGCTCTATGGCGGCTATCGCCTGAACGAGAACTTCGGCCTCGAGGCCGGCTACGCACGCCTGGGCAGCTTCAGCGAGCAGGCCACGTTGGCCACCGGCGCGGTGACGCAGGAGGGCAAGGCCAGCAGCTTCTACGCCGCCGCCACCGCCCGCCATGCGCTCAACGAGCAGTTCTCGCTGCAGGGCCGCCTGGGCGTGGCGCGCAACAAGGTCTCCGGCACCAACCTGCTGCCCGCGGGCGACAGCCTGCAGGGCAGCAAGACCAGCCTGATGTGGGGCGTGGGCGCCGAGTACAAGCTGGCCAAGAACCTGGCGCTGACGGCCGACTATGACAACTACGGCAAGGTCTCCAGCCAGGTGAAGGCCAGCACCTTCATGCTCGGCGCGCGCCTGAGCTTCTAAGCCGACGCTCGGCGCAATCCCCCCTGGTGGTGATCTCGCGGCGGGCCAGAATGGAGCCTGCCGAAGAATGCCCTGGGAGGGGATATGTGGGGAATCCAGCTGGGCCGCCTTGTCGCGGCCCTTGCATTTTTTCTTGGCGGTGCGGTCGCTGCGGCGCCGCCGCTGGAAGACTTCTTTCGCAAGCCGCAGATCGCGGCGCCCAAGCTCTCGCCCGATGGCCGCCACCTGGCGGTGCAGGTGGCGGGCGGCGACGGCCTGGTGCGCCTGGCGGTGATCGATCTGGTGGCGCTCACCGAAGCCAAGGTGGTGGCCGGCTTCAGCAATGCCGATGTGCACAGCCATCACTGGGTCAACGACCAGCGCCTGGTGCTGAGCATCAGCGTGGCGCAGAACGGCACCAGCCCGCAGATCGACCCGGGCCTGTGGGCAGTGAATCGCGACGGCAGTGACTTGCGGCCGCTCATCAAATCGGTCAGCCAGTTCATCAAGGAAGCATCGCAGATCACCGATCGACGTCTGGATCGCAACTGGCAGTTCCACAGCGTGGCCGACGACGGCAGCAGCGATGTGTTCGTGGTGCGCCAGCGCTGGTCGAACGAGCCCGAGTCTGTCGGCCTGGGCTTGGCGCGCCTGGACACCCTCACCGGCAAGCTCACGAGCCTCGCCGCCGGCGCGCCCAGCCATGTGACCGGCTGGGTGCTGGATACCGAGGGCCGACCGGCCGCGCTCACCACGGCGCAGCAGGGGCGCTATGCCTCCTATCTGCGCGATGCCGAGGGGCGCTGGCAACCCTGGCAGGAGGGCGACAACTACCGCCAGAGTTTCGATATGCCCTATTGGTTCGGCCCCGATGGCCAGACCCTGGTGGCCAACAATCGCAGCGGCTTCGATGCGCTCTACCGCCTCGATCGCAAGACCCTGCAGCGCGAAGCGCAGCCGCTGGTCTCGCTACAGGGCTACGACTTCAGGGGCAGCCTGGTCTACGACAAGCAGGCCAGGCAGCTGCTGGGCGTGCATTACGAGAACGATGCGCCCGGCAGCGTGTGGCTGCATCCGCAGCTCAAGCAATGGCAGGCGGCCATCGATGCCAAGCTGCCCGGCACCATCAACCGCATCCACTGCAATCGCTGCCTGACGGCCTCGCGCCTGGTGGTCTCGGCCTACTCGGACCAGCGCCCCGCGAGCTTCTATCTCTATATGCCGGCGAGCGGAGAATTGCAGGCCCTGGCCGCCTCGATGCCCTGGATCAAGCCGGCCGAGATGGGGCGGCGCGACATGGTGCGCATCCAGGCCCGCGACGGCCTGGAGCTGCCCGTGCTGCTGACCCAGCCGGCCGATCGGGCGCAGGCCGCCCGGCCCGCGGTGCTGCTGGTGCATGGCGGACCCTATGTGCGCGGCACGCATTGGCCCTGGGAGCCGATGGCGCAGTTCCTCGCCTCGCGCGGTTATGTGGTGATCGAGCCCGAGTTCCGCGGCAGCACCGGCTATGGCCAGGCGCATTTCAAGGCCGGCTGGAAGCAATGGGGCCTGGCCATGCAGGACGATGTGGCCGACGCGCTGGGCTGGGCCGTCAAGCAGGGCCTGGTCGACCCCAAGCGTGTCTGCATCGCCGGCGCCAGCTATGGCGGCTATGCCACCCTGATGGGCCTCATCAAGCAGCCCGAGCTCTACCGCTGCGGCATCAACTGGGTCGGCGTGACCGACATCGAGCTGCTCTACAGCATCCACTGGAGCGATCTGGGTGGCGAGTGGAAGGGCTATGGCATGCCCGTGCTGGTGGGTGACCGCGACAAGGACGCCGAGCAACTGCGCGCCACCTCGCCGCTGCAGCGTGCGGCCGAACTCAAGCGCCCGCTGCTGATGGCCTATGGCGCCGAGGACCGCCGCGTGCCGCTCAAGCATGGCCTGGCCTTCCGTGACGCCATGCCCAAGGATCAGGAACTCGAATGGGTGGTCTACGACCACGAGGGCCATGGCTGGCGCGAGCTCAAGACCCAGCAGGATTTCTGGGGCCGGGTGGAGCGTTTCCTGGCCCGCCATCTCGGGGCTGCACCCTGAGGCGGTTTATTGGATGATGCGGGCATTGAAAATGACGGAGCAGCGATGAATCCAGAGCGCCCACAGCGCAAATCGTGGCTGGACGGCTTCATGGCCTATCCCCTGCCGGCGGGTGTGTCGGAAGCCGAGGTGCGACGCCATATCGTGCTGCTGGACCAGGCCCTTTACGAGCGCTGGTGCCTGGGCCAGAACCTGCTCTATGCCTGGACCCCGAGCGAGCAGGGCCTGGCGGTGCTGGTGGCGCCGCACACCTTGCTGACCGAGTTCGTGCAGGGTGCCGGCGATGCGGCCGAGAAGGATCGCCGTGCCGCCTTGCTGGAGGGCTTGCTGGCGCACCAGGAGCATCTGGAGGCGGCAGAGTTCGAGCGCATCGCGGCCGAGCTGGGCCTGCAGCCCCAGCCGATCGCGCTGCCCTTCGCGCCGGCGCGCGGCCTGGGCCTGCCCCTGGTGGCGGCCATCGTCGAGCGTTACGGCATCCGGCTGGTGGAAGACCGCGCGGTGATCCTGCTCGACGCGGTGGGCTTCTCGCTGCTCACGCCGCTGGAGCAGGTGGTGCAGCTGGGCAGCCTGTCCTGCTCGGTGAACGCCGCCTACGCCAAGTTGCTGGACCGCGAGATCAATATCAACTTCGCGCGCACCACCACCGGCGACGGCTTCTACATCTGGAATCGGCGCCGCGGCATCGCCGCCAATGTGGAGCTCTACCAGCTCATGCAGTTCATCCTGGCCGACAACGCGCTGGCACGCGAACGCGCCGCGCGGCCCAGCGCGGTGCCGCTGCTGCGCGCCTGCTTCCACGTCGGCTCGCATTACGAGTTCTACCAGAGCGAAGGGCTGAACCCGACCTCGTTCAGCTACTTGGTCGGCCAGGTCACGATCGAACTGGCGCGCATGATCGAGCGCGCCCTGCCGGGCCAGATCCTGCTGGGCAAGTTCCGCACCATGATGCGCGAGCAGCAGCCCGGCGCGGCGCCGGCGCTGATCGACAGCGTCGCCTTTGTCGAGCGCACGCGCGAGCCGCTGCAGAAGCTCAACGGCCTGGCGCTGGGCGGCTCGGCGATCGACGAGATCGCCTGCTACCTGACCGGCCGGCGCGGCGAGGCGGGCGATGAGTTCGGCATCAGCGAGTTCGAGCTCACCGACAAGCATGGCCTGGCGCACCGCGTCTACAACGCCAAGATCAATATCCACCGGCGCGACGGCGAACCCATCTACCTGGGCCTGCGCGAGGACGACCTGGGCGCCTTCCCGGCGCGGGTGGTGGAGGCATGAGGGCGCGGGCGCTTGCGGCGCGCGCGCTCACGGCCGGCCTGCTGGTGCTGGCCGGTTGCGGCGGCGGTGGTGGCGGCGATGCCGGCGCACCGGCGCCCGTTGCCGAGCCGGCACTGGGCGCGCAATGCCTGAGCGGCTCGGTGGCGCGCCTGGAGCTGCCCAGCGCCGCGCTCACCGGGCGCAACACCGAGCTGAGCCTGCTGTCCTGCGGCACGGCGATCTTCACCGAGCTGCGCTGGACCCAGAGCGCCGGCCCGGCGCTCAAGCCGCTGTCGGCGCGCTCGCAGGCCCTCACGCTGGAGCCCGTCGAGCCCGGCAACTACCGCTTCGACCTGAGCTTCCGCGACGAGGCCGGCGTGCTGCGCAGCGGCACGGCCGAGTTCAGCGTGGCGGCCGCCGGCGAGCCCGGCCTGGTGCTGCGTGGCGAGCCTTCGGCCTATGGCCAGGGGGCGCTGTCGCTGCGCGCCTGGGCGCCCGGGCTGAGCCAGGCCGAGCGCGATGGCGCCCGGCTGCAATGGAGCGTGGTCGATGGGCCGGCCACCACCCTGAAGGAAAGCGAGGGCTGGCGCGTGCTGCTGACGGCGCCGGCGGTCAGCCGCGACAGCCTGCTGCGCCTGCGCGCCACCGCCACGCTGGCGAGCGGCCGCACGCTCAGCCAGGACTTCCGGCTGCTGGTGCAAGCGCCGCCGCACCAGGCCGGCAGCGACGCGCTGTTCAAGGCCAGCGAGCCGGTCTCGCGCGTCTACCCCTACCTGAGCAGCAGCCCGCATGCGCAGGCGCTGCAGGACTGCGTCTACGCACCCAGCCTCAGCAACAGCAACACCTGCACGCTGGGGCGCCTGCCCTTGCTGGGGCAGGAGACGCGCGGCGAGCTGCCCACGGTGGCGCAGGTGATGCAGCGCGTGCTGGTCTCCAACGACTGGATGGGCGAGGCCTTCGAGAACTTCCTGCGCACCCAGGACGCGCAGGGCGATTTCCGGCGCCTGCTCAACGCCACCACGGCGGTGGTGATCGGTGGGCGCGTGCGGCCCTCGTTCTACTGGAGCGCCACCGGCGCCATCTACCTGGACGCCGCCAACCTCTGGAGCAGCCCCGAGCAGCGCGACACCCTCAGCGAAACCCCCGACCCGCGCAGCGACTATGGCGCCGAGCTGCACTACGCCGCACCCTGGCGCTATGTGCGCAACAACCAGTACGCCGCCGGCATCTATCCGGTGGCCGAGCGCGGCACGCGCGAGCCCGGCGCCCTGGTCTATGCCCTGGGCCCGCTGCTGTACCACGAGCTCAGCCATGCCGGCGACGCCGTGCCGCCGCGCCTGCATGCGCTGCTGAGCGGCGATCTGCGTGTCTGGCAGGCCAGCCCCGCGCTCACCACTGCCAAGGATCTGGCGCAGCGCCTGCCCTTCTACTCGCAGGAAATGGTGGCGCTGGGCCGCGTGCAGTTCTTTGGCGTGAAGGCGACGGCGGCGCAGATCGCCTACCAGCCGGCGGACATCGTGCGCTTCTTCAGCCAGGACCGCGTCAACGACGACTACAACTATTCCATGCCCGAGGGCGCCACGGTCTCGGCCGAGGACCCGGCCATGCTGGCCGAGGAGGCGATGATGCAGTTGCGCTACGGTGTGCTGCGCGACTTCGCCATCACCCCGGCCCTGCCCAGCGGTGGCAGCAGCGCCGAGCTGATCGTGCAATGGGGCCAGCGCGGCCGCATCGGCGAGGCGGCCCTGCGGCCGCGCGTGGCCCTGGTGCTGGAACAGCTGATGCCCTGGCTGGCGCCCGGCTTTGCCGATGCGCTGGCGCCGCCGCTGGCGCTCCGGCCCGGCCTGAGCTGGGGGCAGAACCTCGACCAGGCCGCCATCGCCGCCGGCCAGCCGCGTGCGCTGAGCGCGCGCGAGCGCCTCATCGAGGCCGAGCATGCGCAGCAGCGTGGCAGCGAAACGGCGCGCCGCGTGCGCGCCCAGCAGTTGCGGGACGGCGGCACGGGCCTGCGGCGCTAGCCGCAGGGGTCAGGCCTTGCCCTGTGCTCATGGCGTGAGATCAAGGTGCACAATCAGGCACAGCCAATGCAAAGTGCTCCTGCCCGGGGCGATGTCGTGAGCGTCTGCTGCTGATGAAATTGCCCAAGCCTTCCTTGTCCTTGCGCAGCGTCGTGCTGCTCGCCGTGGTGGTGGGGATCGCGGTGCCGGCGCTGCTCCTGCTGGCCTTCAGCGAGTCGCTGGTGCGGCGCAGCCTGGAGCCCCTGCTGGAGGGCCAGCGCTCGGCCGTGCTGACCCTGGCCGCGAACGGCCTGGCCGAGCCGCTCTGGACCGTCGACAGCCAGGCGGTGCAGCGCGCGCTCGAGCAGCTGCTGTCGGACGCCAGCGTCTGCGGCGTCGAGCTGAGCGAGGAGCGCCCCGGCGCGCCCAATCTGTTGTTCAAGAAATGCAGCCCGGACTGGCCCACCGTGACCCTGGTGGCGGCGGTGCGGCGCGACAACCAGGTACTGGGCTCGCTGAGCGTGCGCTTCGACGATGCCGCGCTGGAGCACACCCTGGCCGGCGGGCGCGAGCAGATCGCGCTGATCGTCGGCCTGCAGGTCGTGATGGGCGTGACGGTGATGCTGCTGGTGCTCTATCTGCGCCTGGTGCGGCCGATCGACCGGCTCAAGCAGCAGGCCAGCGCGATCGCCCAGCGCGAAGCGGTGGTGCGCCTGCCCTGGAACCGGCGCGACGAGCTGGGCCAGCTGGGCGAACACCTCAACGAGGTGGGCGACCGCATCGACACCCTGATCGCCGACCTGGAGGGCAAGAACGCCCAGCTGCACCAGATGGCCATGTACGACCATCTCACCGGCCTGCCGAACCGCACCCTGTTCCGCGAGGTCTTCCAGCATGAGGCGGCGGTGGCCAAGCGCGAGGGCTCCAGCCTGGCCCTGCTGTTCGTCGACCTGGACCGCTTCAAGGCCATCAACGACTCGCTGGGCCATGCCGCCGGCGACAACATGCTGCTGGCCGCCAGCGAGCGCCTGCGCCACACGGTGCGCGAATCGGACCTGGCCTGCCGGGTCAGCGGCGACGAATTCCTGCTGCTGATGCGCGAGGCCTCGCCCAGCGACGTGGTCGCGCATGCCGCCCAGCGCCTCATCTCCACCCTGAATGCGCCGCTGCAGCTGCCCGAGGGGCTGGGCACGGCGAGCGTCTCGGCCAGCATCGGCATCGCCATGTTCCCGCGCGATGGCGAGGACTTCGACACCCTGGTGCGCCACGCCGACCTGGCCATGTACCGTGCCAAGCAGCAGGGCCGTTCGCGCTACAGCTTCTTCCAGCAGGACATGGACGCGAATGCGATGGCCAGGCTGGCGCTGGAGCGCGAGCTGGTGGCCGCGCTGGCCGAGCAACAGCTCGAGCTGCACTACCAGCCCATCATCGACGCCGGCTCGGGCCGGGTCTGCGGGGTGGAGGGCCTGATGCGTTGGCAGCATCCGCAGCGCGGCCTGCTGATGCCGGGCAGCTTCATCACCCTGGCCGAGGAGTCGGGCCAGATCCAGGCCTTGGGGCGCTGGACGGTGGAGGTGGCCTGCGCCCAGCTGGCCGAGTGGAAGGCCGCCGGCCGCCACCCCGGCAATCTGGCCATCAACCTCTCGGCCCTGCAGTTCCGCGACCAGCGCCTGCCCGAGCAGGTGGCCGACGCGATGCGCCGCCATGGCGTGCTGCCCGGTGAACTGAGCATCGAGCTGACCGAAAGCACCCTGATGAGCGACAGCGACCTGTCGATGCAGACCATGGCGCGCCTGCGCGCCCTGGGCGTGGCGCTCTCGGTGGACGATTTCGGCACTGGCTATTCCTCGCTCTCCTACCTGAAGCTGTTGCGCCCGGCCAAGCTCAAGATCGACCGCAGCTTTGTGCACGACCTGCCGGTCAGCGCCGACGACCGCGCCCTGGTACAGGCCATCCTGGGCCTGGCGCAGGCGCTGGGCATTGGCGTGGTGGCCGAGGGCGTCGAGACCGAGGCGCAGCGCGAGGTGCTGCTGGAGCTGGGCTGCGCGCAGCAGCAGGGCTATTTCTATGCCCGGCCGGCCGCGGTGGCCAGCGTTACTGAGCGCCTGCCGGTCTGGCCGCCGGCCGCCTGATCCCATTCGCCCCGGCAGACCGCAATTCGCGCCACGCTGCTGGCGATTCGTCGCCTGCCCCTGGCCCGCGCGCGCCCGGCTGACGAAACTGCAGGCATCGTCAACAAGCCCGGAACTCCAAGGAGTCCACCATGAACGCAGCCGCCAAGACCCTCATGACCGCCGTGCTCGCTGTGGCCAGCGCCGTGATGACCGGCCTGCTGCTGGCGGACCAGACGGATCCATATGCGAGCCATGCGGTGACGCAGCACGACGCGCTGTTCTCGCAGGCCAAGGCTGCAGGCGCCAGCCCGCTCAAGCCGAGCTGAGCTGCACCGGAATGCGGCGCCGGCCGAAGTGGCCCGGCTGTGCCGCGAAGCGCCCGGCCAGCGCCGTGCCGCAGCCCGGGCAGCGGCCGGCGGCGTCGAGGCGGTAGCTGCCGATCTCGTACCAGTCGCGCGTGATCAGGCATTCGCCGCAGTTCGTGCATTGGGTACTGCCGCCCTCGGTGTCGTGCACATTGCCGGTGTAGACATGCCGCAGGCCCTCGCCCTGCGCAATCTGCCGGGCGCGTTGCAGGGTGGCCAGCGGCGTGGCCGGCAGCTTGTCGAGCTTGTAGTCCGGGTGAAAGGCGCTGAAATGCAGCGGCACCTCGGGCCCCAGCTCGCGTGCCACCCAGGCCGAGAGGGCCCGCAACTCGGCATCGCTGTCGTTCAGCCCGGGGATCAGCAGGGTGGTGATCTCCAGCCAGCAGTCGGTCTCGTGGCGGATGTAGCGCAGCGTCTCCAGCACCGGGGCCAGGTGCGCGCCGGTCTGCTTGAAGTAGAAGTCTTCGCTGAAGCCCTTCAGATCGACATTGGCCGCGTCCATGCAGGCATAGAACTCGCGCCTCGGCGCGGCGCTGATATAGCCCGCCGTCACCGCCACCGCCTGCAGGCCCAGCGCATGGCAGGCCTCGGCGGTATCGATCGCATACTCGGCAAAGATGACCGGGTCGTTGTAGGTAAAGGCCACACTGCGGCAGCCCAGCTCCTGGGCGGCCATGGCGATGCGCTCGGGCGCGGCGGCATCCATCAGGCGGTCCATCTCATGGCTCTTGGAGATGTCCCAGTTCTGGCAGAACTTGCAGGCCAGGTTGCAGCCGGCGGTGCCGAAGGAGAACACGCTGCTGCCCGGGTAGAAATGGTTCAGCGGCTTCTTCTCGATCGGGTCGACGCAGAAGCCCGAGCTGCGGCCATAGGTGGAGAGCAGCATCTGCCCGCCCTGGCGCTCGCGCACGAAGCACAGGCCCCGCTGGCCCTCGTGCAGCTTGCATTCACGCGGGCAGAGGTCGCATTGGATGCGGCCGTCGTCCAGCCCATGCCACCAGCGCGCCGGATAGTTGCTCATGGCTGCACCTCGCTGAAGCTCTGTACCTGGTAGCGCGCCAGCTGCAGGTCCTCGGCCCAGAAGTCGGCGGCCAGGCCGGCCTTCTGGCGCAGCGCGCGCAGGAAGTCCAGCGGCAGCGGCAGCTGCGCCCACACCTGCGGCAGGAAGGTGGCGCGCCGTCCGTGCCAGCTGAGCACCAGCCCGTCGATGCCCGGGCGCAGCTGTGCGCAGGCCTCCTCCAGGCTGCGCACCGGCAGCGGCTCGGCCGGGCCGAGCAGCGACACCTCGATCTCCAGCTGAGGCCACTCCTGCGCCGTCAGCGGCGCGAAACGCGGATCCTCGAAGGCCGCGGCGCGCGCCCGCGTCGGCAGCACGTCCTTCAGCAACTCGTCGGCTTCCAGCGTGCCGATGCAGCCGCGCAGCCTGCCCTGGGCATGCAGGGTGACGAAGCAGGCGCCGGGCTGCTCCAGGCGCGGGTGCCAGGGCTCGGCGCGCAGCGGCAGGCCCAGTGCGCCGGCGATCGCATTGCGCGCACGCGCCAGCAGGGCCTGGCCCAGCTCGCCGGGTGTGGCAAAGGCCAGCGCCGCATAGCCGACCACGCGGCTCTTGTCGCCCGCCGTGTCGCCGGAGTTGCGCAGGTCCAGCAGGCGCCCGGCCAGACCATGGGCGCGCGCCGCCAGCATGGCGCCGGCCAGGGGCGTGGCGCCGCAGGCCTGCTCATGCGTGGGCGCCTGTTGCAGCGCCAGCAACTGCCGCACGGTGTCGCGGTCCATGGCCCGCGCCTGGGCATAGGGCAGGTAATGCGAGAGGTCGGAGCTGATCACGATCAGGGTCTCGTCGCCGCCCCACAGCAACTCCAGGGCTTCGGCCACCTCGGCCGCGCTGGCCTGGCCCACCACCAGGGGCACCAGGCTGAAGTCGCCCAGCAGCTGCTGCAGGAAGGGCAGCTGCACCTCCAGCGAATGCTCGAAAGCATGGGCGTCGGCATCGCGGCACAGCTGGGGCAGGGCGCTCAGCTGTGCGACGGCGGCCTGGTCCACGGCCAGCTCGCCTAGCGGCGTGGCAAAGCGCTGCGCCTCGGGCAGGCCCAGGCCGCGCAGCGCCACCCGGTGTGCCGGGCCCAGCAGCACGACGCGCCGGATCTGCCCGCGCCAGGGCCGCAGCAGCGCATAGGCATGGGCGGCCACCGGGCCGGAATAGCGGTAGCCCGCATGCGGCACGACCAGCAACTTGGGCGGCCGCGCCTCATGCGCGGGCGGCACCGCATCCAGATAGCTGCCCAGCTCGCGCACCAGCGCCTCGGGGCGGGCCGGGTAGAAGCTGCCGGCGACGGCAGCGGGGCGGGTGGCAGCAAGCATGGCAGGCCTCGTACAGCGGGCGATGCCCGAATATGCGTGCCGCCGGGCCGAATCTCAAGAGGCGGCTTCGCGCTGCGCCGCGATCCACTGGTCCAGCCGGGCTTCCAGCATGTCCAGCGGCAGGGCGCCGCCGGCGAGGATGAGGTCGTGATAGCCGCGCACATCGAAGCGCGGCCCCAGCGCCGCCTCGGCCTTGGCGCGCAGGACCAGCATGCGCAGCTGGCCGATCTTGTAGGAGAGCGCCTGCCCCGGCCAGCCGATATAGCGGTCGATCTCGTTGACGATGTCGACCTCGGTCTTGGCGGCGTTGGCGCGGAAGTAGTCGATGGCCTGTGCGCGCGTCCAGCGCATCGCGTGCAGGCCGGTGTCCACCACCAGGCGCACCGCGCGCCACATGTCGTAGGTCAACTGGCCGAAGCGCGCGTACGGGTCCTGGTAGAGCCCCAGCTCATAGCCCAGCCGCTCGGCATAGAGCGCCCAGCCTTCGACATAGGCGTTGATGTCGGCAAAGCGGCGGAACTTGGGCAGGTCCTGCTGCTCCTGGGCCAGCGCGATCTGCAGATGATGGCCGGGCACGGCCTCGTGGGCGGTCAGCACCTCGATCTCGTAGCGGGGCCGCATCTCGGGCCGGTAGAGGTTGACGTAGTAATAGCCGGCGCGCGTGCCGTCCACCGAGGGGCCGCTGTAATAGGCGGCGGTGGTGTTGGGCGCGCTGGTGGCGGGGATGGCGCGTACGCCGTAGGGGCTGCGCGGCAGCTTGCCGAACAGGCGCGGCAGCTCGGGCTCGATGCGCTTGGCCGCCATCACATAGGCGGCAAACAAGGCCTCGGGCGTGTCGTAGTAGAACTGCGGGTCGCTGCGCAGCTTGGCAAAGAACTCGGCCTTGCTACCCCGGAAGCCCAGCTGGTCCATCACCTGCTGCATCTCGCCGTGCAGCCTGGCCACCTCGGCCAGGCCGATGGCGTGGATCTCGGCGGCAGTGAGCTTGGTGCTGGTGTGGTGCTCGATGCGGTTCTGGTAATAGGCCAGGCCGTCGGGGGTGTCCCAGATGCCCACGCTGTCGCGGCAGGCGGGCAGGTAGCGGCTGCGGAAAAAGGCCTCGAAGCGCCGGTAGGCCGGCACGATCCGATCGGCGATCAGCGCGCGTGCCCGCGCCTGCAGCGCCGGCACGCCCGGCATCGCTACCGGCAGCTGCCGGAAGGCGCCGTAGAAGGGGCTTTGCGTCGGCTCGTCGACCAACTGCATCGCGAGCTGCGGCAGCACCCGCTCCATCAGCAGGCGCGGCTGGGTGCGGCCGTCGCTGGCGCTGCGTGCGAGCAGCGCCTCGAACTGGGCCAGGTAGTCCGGCAGGCCCTGCAGGCGCTGCAGCCAGACCTCGACCTCGGCCGGGCTGCCCAGCGGCATCAGCTCGCTCAGCTCGTTGAGCGATTGCGGGCCGTCGCGCGCGGTGATGCTGTAGGCCTCGGGGTGCAGGGGCTGCAAGGCCAGCCGCGCCTGCAGCAGGTGCTCGAACAGCGCGTGGTTGAGCTGCTCCTCGGCCGGCAGGGCGCTGCGCGGCAGGGCGCGCAGCCGGGCCAGGGCGTCCGCATTGGCGGCATGGGCGCGCGCCTCGGCGGCCGGGCTCAGGTCCGGCCAGAGATGGTTGTAGGCGGTCTCGCCGTAGTAGCTGGCGAGCAGGGGGTTCTCGGCCATGTCGCGCTGCCAGGTGGCATCGAACAGGGCGTGCAGGGCTTGGATCGGCATGGCTCGAGTGTCCATCAGCTGGTCTGCCCGCTGCGCGTTCATCGCCCGCAAGCGCAGTTCAGCCGCTGGCTCTGCAGCTCCGTCGCCTGGGCCTGGAGCCGCGGCCGGCCTTTGACGAAACTGCAATCACTGACACAGCCAACCCAAGGAGCCCATCATGATGAACAGCACCAGCTACAAGGCATTTTTCTTCGGCATCGTTTCCGCCCTGGCCATCTCGGCGGCGTTCACGCACCAGACCGAAGCGGCGCAGGCGCCGAAGCAGGAAATCGTCAAGCTCGAGCGCGTCATCATCGAGGGCAAGCGCCTGCAGCCTAACGAACAAGTGGCGCAGCTGCCGCGCGTGGTGATCGAGGGCCGCAGCCTGAACCATGGCGTGCAGCTGGCGTCGGCCCAGCCGGCCTGCGTCGCGCAGACGCTCTGCTGAGGCCTGGCGGCCACGCTGTCTCAGTCTGAGCAAATTTCTTTTTGCTCGCACCAAGCCCGGCCCCGGCCGGGCTTTTTCATTTCAGTCCGTGCCTAGCACGCGCAGGATCTCGCTGCCATAGGCCTCCAGCTTCTTGGCGCCCACGCCGCTGATATGGGCCAGCTCGTCCAGGCTGCGCGGATGCTGCTTGGCCATCTCGGCCAGGGTGACGTTCTGGAAGATCACATAGGCCGGTAGGCCGTGTTCCTTCGCGACCTCGGCACGCCAGGCCTTGAGTTGGCCGAAGCGCTGCTGGGCCTCGTCGTCCAGGTCAATCGCCTCGCCTTTGCCGCCCTTTTGGGTGGTGGGCCGGGCCGTGCGCGAGAGCTTGCCCTTCTTGGGCGCCACCGTGGGCACGCGCAACAGCAGCTGCACCTCGCCCTTCAGCACGGCGCGCGCCGTTTCGCTCAAGGCCAGGGTGTTGTACTCGCCCTCGGCCACCACATGGCCCAGCGCCACCAGCTGGCGCAGCACCGCGCGCCATTGCTGCTCGGACAGGTCGGCGCCGATGGCCCAGGTGCTCAGGTGCTGGTGGCCGTATTGCTTGACCTTGTCGGTCTCCTTGCCGCGCAGCACGTCCAGCAGATGGCCCACGCCAAAGCGCTGGCCGCCGTTCTGGTGGAAGCGGTAGATGCAGGAGAGCGCCTTGCGCGCGGCCTCGGTGCCGTCCCAGGTGGCGGGCGGGTGCAGGCAGTTGTCGCAGTTGCCGCAGGGCTTGCTGTGCTCGCCGAAATAGCCCAGCAGGCGCACGCGCCGGCAGTCGGTGGCCTCGGCCAGGGCCAGCAGGGCATCGAGCTTGCCGCGCTGCACCTTCTTGAAGTCCTCGCTGGCGGGGCTTTCGTCGATCATGCGGCGCTGGTTCACCACATCGGCCAGGCCATAGGCCATCCAGGCATCGGCCGGCGCGCCGTCGCGGCCGGCGCGGCCGGTCTCCTGGTAATAGCTCTCGATGTTCTTGGGCAGGTCCAGGTGGGCGACGAAGCGCACGTCGGGCTTGTCGATGCCCATGCCGAAGGCGATGGTGGCCACCATCACGATGCCGTCCTCGCGCAGAAAGCGGTCCTGGTGGCGCTGGCGCACGCCGGCATCGAGCCCGGCGTGATAGGGCAGGGCCTTGATGCCCTCGCCCTCCAGCCAGGCGGCGGTTTCCTCCACCTTCTTGCGGCTCTGGCAGTAGACGACGCCGGCCTCATCCTCATGCTCGTCGTGGATGAAGCGCAGCAGCTGATCGCGCGGCTTGTCCTTCTCGACGATGGCGTAGCGGATATTCGGCCGGTCGAAGCTGGAGATGAAGATGCGCGCGTCTTCGAGCTTGAGGCGCTCGATGATGTCGGCGCGCGTGATGTCGTCGGCGGTGGCGGTGAGCGCGATGCGCGGCACCTCGGGGAAGCGCTCGTGCAGCAGCGACAGCGCCAGGTACTCGCTGCGGAAGTCATGCCCCCATTGGCTGACGCAATGCGCCTCGTCGATCGCGAACAGGCTCAGCAGGCCGCGCTCGCGCAGCGAATCCAGCTGGGCCAGGAAGCGCGGGTTGGTGATGCGCTCGGGCGCGGCGTAGAGCATCACCAGGCGGCCGCTCATCATCTCGCGCTCCACATGCGCGGCCTCCTCGCTGCTGAGCGTGGAGTTGAGGAAGGCGGCATGCACGCCGGCCTCTTCCAGCGCACCCACCTGGTCGTGCATCAGCGCGATCAGCGGGCTCACCACGATGCTCACGCCCTGGCGCGCGCGGTGGCGGGCGATGGCCGGGATCTGGTAGCACAGGCTCTTGCCGCCGCCGGTGGGCATCAGCACCAGCGCGTCCCCGCCATGGGTGACATGCTCGACGATCTCACCCTGGGCGCCCCGGAAGGCGGCATAGCCAAACACCTCTTGCAGGATGTCGGAGGGGGCGTGATGATGGTCGGCGTGCTGGCTCATAGAGCCCGCGATTGTCGAGGAGATTGCGCGTGACCGAGAAAGCCGATGCCTGGCGCGCCCAAATGAGTCGGCCGACGGGGCGCGATTTCACGCCGCCGCCCATCCCCGACGACGAGGCCGAGCGCCTCGCCACGCTGCAGGCGCTGCGCATTCTCGACACCCCGCCCGAGGAGCGTTTCGACCGCTTCACGCGCCTGGCCAAGCGCCTGTTCGGCGTGCCCATCGTGGCCATCACCCTGATCGATGCCGAGCGCCAATGGCACAAGTCCGTGCAGGGCCTGGAGCTCGCCGAGCTGCCGCGCCCGCTCTCGTTTTGCGGCCATGCCATCCTCAGCGACCAGCTGCTGCTGGTGCCCAATGCCCATGAAGACGCGCGCTTTGCCGGCAACCCGCTGGTGACCGGCGAGCCCTTCATCCACTTCTATGCCGGCCAGCCGCTGCGCGCACCGAACGGCAAGCGCATGGGCAGCCTGTGCCTGATCGATACCCAGCCCCATCCCTTTGACGCCGATGACGAGGCCCTGCTGCGCGACCTGGCCCTGATGGTGGAGCATGAGCTGGCGATCCTGCAGATCGCCACGCTGGACGAGCTCACCGGCCTCACCAACCGGCGCGGTTTCGAGGCGCTGGCGCGGCATTCGCTGGGCATGTGCCGGCGCCTGCAGCGGTCGGCCTCGCTGCTGTTCTTCGACCTGGATCGCTTCAAGCAGATCAACGACGAGTTCGGCCATGCCGAGGGCGACCGCGCCCTGATCGATTTCGCCGCGCTGCTGCGCCGCACCTTCCGCGAGTCCGATGTGGTGGCGCGCCTGGGCGGCGACGAGTTCGCGGTGCTGCTGACGAATGCGGCGCATCTGGAGCGCGACGCCGCGCTGGACCGGCTGGCCTTCGCGGTGGCGGCCCACAATGCCCAGCCGGGGCAGCTCTATGCGCTGCAGTACAGCGTGGGCTGCGCCGACTTCGACGCCGCGCGCCATGCCGGCGCGGCCGAGCTGCTGGCCGAGGCGGACCGCCTCATGTACCGGCAAAAGCATGCCGGGCGGAAAGCCTAGCGAAACATCCGCGCTAGCGCTTGTCGCCCAGGCCCTTGATGCTGGAGGTGCCGGCCACGCTGGGCCTGACGGTCGGGCGGCCCCAGTAGTCGATGAAGCCGGCGCCGGCGATCTTGATGCGCAACTCCTCCTGCACCCACAGCGTGGCATTGCCGAGGCCGCTGATGGTCACATTGGCCTGCTGGCATTGCAGGTTCTCGGCCTGCAGCCGGCCCTTGCCGGCCACATGCAGGCTCAGCTCGCGCACCCGGCCGCTGGCCTGGGCCTCGCCGGCGCCGGCCATGCTGAACTGCAGGCTGTCGGCGGTCACGTCGTCCAGCCGCGCCTGGCCGGTGCCCGCCAGCTTCACCACCAGGCGCTCGGCGGCCAGCGGCCCGGGCGCCTGCAGATTGGCCGCGCCCGCCAGGCTGATGCCGGAGAGCTTGCGCGCGGTGACGGAGATCTGCAGCCGGCTGGAGGTCCAGAACTTCCAGCCCTCCCTGCTCTGCACCGTGAGGATGTTGTCTTCGAGCGAGACCCGCACGCCCTTCTGCACATCGGCATCGCCGGCGATGAAGACCTGGTCCTCGTTGCCCTGCATCAGCTTGACATCGGCGGCGCCGCCGATGGCGATCTTCTCGAAGGGGCCGGGCGTGTAGAGCTTGCCCTCGTTGGCCTGGGCGGCTGCCGCCAGGCAGCAGCAGAGGCCGCCGACGACCAGGGTGCCACGCATCGCGATGCTCATATCGATTGCTCCCGCAGGCGCTTGGAAACCTCACGGCTGGCGGTGAAGCGGGCGCCATCCTGCATTTGCACCACCAGCTGCGAGCTCTCGTCGGGTGTCATCGACTCGACGAAATCCAGGTTGACGATGCAGCCGCGCTGCAGCTTGATGAAGCGGCTGGCGTCCAGGCGCTGCTCGAAGCTGGTGATGGGCAGGCGCACCAGGAACTGGCGCCCCTTGCTGGCCACCGCGGTGTACTTGGTGTCGGAGCGCAGGTACTCGATCGCCTCCACCTGCAGCGGGAAGATCTTGCCCTGGTCGCGCACCAGGATGCGCGTCAGCGGCGTCTGATCCTGGTCCTCCTGCGTCAGCGCCTCCAGCGCAGGCAGCGCCTGCTGAGCCTGAGGGAGCTGGCTGCCCAGCGCCTGCAGCGCGTGCTCCACGGCTTCCTGGAAACGCTCCTGCGCATAGGGCTTGAGCAGATAGTCCAGCGCATGCAGCTCGAAGGCGGCCAGCGCATGCTCGTCGTAGGCGGTGGTGAAGATCACCGCCGGTGCCGGCCCCGTCAGGCTGCCGCTGGCACGCTCGGCGGCGAGCGCGCGCAGCACCTGCAGGCCGGTCATGCCGGGCATGTTGATGTCCATGAAGACCAGCTCGGGCTTGAGCGCGCGGATCTGCGCCAGCGCGCTGTCGCCGCTGCTGCAGCTCGCCACCAGCTCCAGCTGCGGCAGCTCGGCCACCCAGGCGGCCAGGGCCTCGGCGGCTAGCGGTTCGTCTTCGGCGATCAGGGTACGGGTACGTTTCATGTCTGGGGTATCCACAGGTCGACGCGAAAGCCCTGGCCGGGCGCGGTGTGCACGCGCAGCCGGGCACGGCCCTCAAAGTCCAGCGCAAAGCGGCGCTTCAATGCGCTCAGGCCGATGCCGCGGCCGGGGCGGGGCTGCTCCAGCAGGGCGGGGTCGCAGCCGGCGCCGTCGTCCTGCACGGTCAGGGCCAGGCCCTGGGTGAGGGCGTCGCGGCGCGCGCTGATGCTGATGCAGCCGCCCTCGGCGCGCGGGGCGATGCCGTGCAGGATGCAGTTCTCAACCAGCGGCTGCAGGGTCAGCGGCGGAATGTCGTCGCCCAGGGTCTGGGTGTCGAGCTGCCATTCCACGCGCAGGCGCTGGCCCAGGCGCAGCGCCTCCAGGGCCAGGTAGTCGCGCACGAAGTCGATCTCCTCCTGCAGCGCCACGCGGTCGCTGGCCTCGCGTTTGCTGGCCAGCACATAGCGCAGCATGCCGGAGAAGCGCAGCAGGCCCTGCTCGGCCGCCTTGGCATCCTTGCGCGTCAGCGCGATCAGCGAGTTGAGGGTGTTGAAGAGGAAATGCGGATTCAGCTTGCCGCTGATGGCGGCCAGCTCGGCGCGTGCCAGCGCCGATTCGGCCTGGGCCGCGGCCACCGCGCTGGCGCGCGCCTGGCGGGCATTCAGCACCGAGACGAAACCGGTGGCCAGGGCGGCGTAGACCAGCACGCCCCAGATCAGGCGCCACACCAGGTTCTGCTCCAGCATGGCCTCGGCATGCTCGAGGCCGAACAGGCCCCAGGCCAGCAGCACATTGCCGGCCAGCCAGGCCTCGCTGAAGACGATGGCGGCGCCCGCATGGCAGGCCAGCTGGGCCGCAGAGGGCCAGGACTTGCGCTGCAGCCAGGCCGCCACCGGATAGACCGCCGCGCCCAGCAGCATCGGCGCCCACAGCGAGGTGGTGGCCTGGTAGACCGCCTCCCAGAGTTCCCAGGTGCCGCGCTGCAACTCGGTGCCAGCCAGCACGAACAGCAGCCAGGTCAGCAGGCAGGCCCCGGTATAGCCCAGCCAGAGCTTGCGCTGGCTGCCGGCGGGCGGCAGGGCGGGCTGCTTGGAGGGAATGATGGGGCCGGAGCGCATGGGCGCATCTTAGGCAAGCGCCGGGCCCGCCGCGGGGCCGCGGAGATCAAGTGCGGGCCTGGGGGCGCCAAATGCCAGATTGCTGGGGGCACAGCCGGGCCCATGTCTGCATCTCGCCACGCCGCTCGGCGATGAAACGCCGGGCAGCGGCGGCATCGGCAAAGGCCGGCAGATTGGGCGTGCGCATCGGCCCCAGCAGCGCCGAGCCCTGCACATAGATGGCGGCCTGCGCCGCCAGCCAGGCGCCGCTGGCCATGTCGCGCACATAGGCGGCCAGCACCTCGCCGGCCTGGCGCCCGGGCGTGTAGCGCGCGGGTGCCTGCAGATAGCGCAGCAGGCTGTCGGGCGAATCGAAGAAGTAGGCGTCGCCATCGGCATAGATCAGCTGCGCGGCCCAGGCCGGGGCGCGCGCCGGGAACATGCCGCAGACCGGGCAGCGTGCCCGCTCGGGCAGGGCGCGCGCCGCCGCCGGGCCCAGGCCCGAGGCCGGGTCGTAGGGCGTGGGCGGGGCCTGGAAGCAGACCTCGCCCATGCCCGCATGCGCCTCATGCTCGGCCCTCGGTGCGGCGCTGCCCAGCAGGCCGGCGCTGGCGGCGCTGCCCAGCCAGGTCAGCAGGGATCGACGCGAGATCGCCATGGGCTCACATGCGGCTGTCGTGCAGGGCGCCGCCGCTCAGGTCCACCAGCTCGGGCTTGACCTCGGCGAAGCGCAGCACCCGCCCGCCATGCTGGGCCGCGAAGGCCTTGGCGGCGGCCTCGTCGCGGAAGCTGGCGAGCGTGGGCCCCATCGAGCCATGGCGCTTGCTGCCATGCACATAGAAACCGCTGCGCGCGTCGAACCAATGGCCGCGCGGTTGCTCCCAGTCGGCCAGGGCCATGTCTTGCGTGAACACCGCGCGCACCGTCTTGACCTGCTCGGGCCTGAGCAGCACCGAGAGCATTTCCACCGTGTCGCAGTACCAGGTCGGCTTGCTTTCGCCGGCGTAGTGGATCTGCGCCTTGGGGCCCGCGTAGTCGGCCAGCAACATGCCGTCCAGGTCGCAGGTGCTCGCGGGCTCGATCTCGGCCGCCACCAGGGGCGCCTCGGCGGGCTTGCCGCAGGCGGCCAGCAGCAAGGTGGCGGCACCGCCGGCGAGCAGCAGGCGGCGGTTCATCATCATCGTCGGTGTCGTCATACCTTGAATCTCCAGGAAGCCAGCGCCAGCGGGCCGAGGATCCAGCCCAGCATGGCCGCGCCCATCAGCCAGGGGTTGGCCAGCGCGGGCGGCACGATGCTGGCCAGGCCGTAGAGGCTGCGCACCTCGTCGAGCGAAAACACATTCAGGATGCGGTACAGATCGGCCGGGTTGAGCAGCAGCACATAAGCCAGCGCCTCGCCACCATAGGCGCCACCGCTGGCCACCAGCAGGCCCAAGAGCAGCAGGTCGAACACCAGCACGAAACCGAACCACAGCGCGATCGCCAGGCCCGAGGCGCGCGTGCGGTCGCGCGCCAGCACCGAGAGCAGCAGTGCCAGGCTCAGGAAGGCCAGGCCCAGCAGCGCCGAGCTCAGCACAAAGCCCAGGTAGTGGTAGAGCCCGGCCCAGCTGAACTGCTGGTACAGCAGCACCGCCACCAGGGCGAAGCCGGCCAGGGTGGAGAGCGTCAGTGCCGCTGCCAGGCCCAGGTACTTGCCCAAGAGCAGCTCCAGCCGGGTGATGGGCAGGGCCAGCAGCAGGTCCAGCGAGCCGCGCTCGCGCTCGCCCACCACCGCGTCGAAGCCCAGCAGCAGGGCGATCAGGGGCACCAGATAGATCACCAGGCTGACCAGGCTGGCGATCGTGAATTCGATCGAGCGTGGCCCCACCTGGCCCTGGCTGGCGCCACCGAAATAGGTGATGACGAGCGAGAACACCGTGAACACCAGCGCCACCGCCAGCACCCAGCGGTTGCGCAGGCGGTCGCGGAATTCCTTGCCCGCCAGCGTCAGCACTTGTCGAAGTTCCAGGCTCATGGGGCCTCCCGCAGGCCGAAGAACATGTCTTCCAGCGTGGGTTCATGGATCTGCACGTCCTGCAGGCGCGCGGCCAGCGGCGCGAGCGCGCCCAGCAGCGCCATCTTGGCCGGGCGCGGGCAGCTGAAGCTCAAGCGCCCCTCGGCCTCGCGGAACTGCAGGCTGCCCAACGGGCGCAGGCCCTCGCGCAGGGCCGGATGCTCGGCCGGCGCGGCGGCCAGCGAGACCTGCAGCGGCAGCTGCAACTGCTCGCGCAGCTCGCTCACGCTGCCCTGGGCCTGGACGCGGCCGTTCGCCATGATGGCCAGGCGGTCGACGCGCTCCTGCAGCTCGGCCAGGATGTGCGAGGTGATCACCAGGGTCACGCCCTGGGCGCGCAGGCCGTTCAGCACCGCATAGAACTCGCGGATCGCGCTGGGGTCCAGGCCGGTGGTGGGCTCGTCCAGGAACAGCACGCGCGGCGCGCCCAGCAAGGCCTGGGCAAAACCCAGGCGCTGGCGCATGCCCTTGGAAAACTCGCGCACCGCGCGCTGGGCCGCACCAGCCAGGCCCACCTGCTCCAGCAGCGGCGCGCATTGCGCGGCGGGTGCGCCCTTCAGCTTGGCGAAGAACTGCAGGGTCTCGAGCGCCGTGAGGTTGTCGTACAGCACCAGGTTCTCGGGCAGGTAGCCGATGCTGCGGCGCGCGGCGCGGAAGTCGCGCCCGCCCACATCGCTGCCGTTCACCAGGATCTGGCCGGCGCTGGGCCGGATCAGCCCCAGCATCATCTTGAACAAGGTGCTCTTGCCGGCGCCGTTGTGGCCGATCAGGCCCAGCAACTGGCCGCGCGGCACGGCGAGGTCCACGCCGTCCACCGCTGTCAGCGCGCCGTAGCGCTTGCTGACGCCGCGCAGGCGGATGGCAGCGTCGCCATCAATGGTTGTTGAATCGCTTGTCACGCCAAGTGCTCCATGTCTTGTTGGCCGGGGCCATGCGGGGCGCGTCGTCCACCACGCTGGGCACGCGCAGCACCGGGAACTGCCGGCCCACCAGGCGCAGGGCCTGCACCGCGGGGCTGCCCAGCAGCAGCTTCATCTCGGGGTGGCGCCATTGCAGGCGGTCCACCATGTCGTTGGCCTCGTAGGGCAGGTCGCCGATGCCGTCGCCATCGCGGTCCCAGCCCAGGTAGTTGCTCCAGTGGTTGCCCTTGTCCTTCTCGCCGGGGCGGCCGCCCCAGCGCTCGTCGCGTGCGCCCACATAGCGCACCTGCTCGCGGTTGGCGACGAAGTCATTGCCCTCCACCACATTGCGCGTGGAGCCGGCGGCCAGGTGCACGCCCACCTGGTTGTCCACCACCAGGTTGCCGCGCAGGGTGACGTACTCGACGTCGTAGATGAAGAAGCCGCGCGCATTGCCGGCGATGACGTTGTCTTCCACCACCGAGTCCTGCAGGGTGCGCAGCATGATGCCGTGGTCGCTGTTGCCCCAGGTGCGGTTGTGGCGAACGATCTGGTTGCGCGCCTCCATCAACGCCAGGCCGCCGCGGTTCTGGTAGCTGTCGTTGTCCTCCCACAGGTTGTAGTAGGAGTTCATGTAATGCGTGCCGTAGCGGCTGTGGTGCAGGCGGTTGCCCTTGAACACCGCATGGTGCGAAACGTCCACATAGAGCGCGTCGCGCACGAAGCCGATGTGGTTGGCGAGGATGCGCGCGCCCTCGGTGTTGTAGAGCTGGATGCCGTTGCCGCGCTGCGAGCTGTTGTACTCGCGCTTGCCGGTGATGACGTTGGCCTCGATCAGCACCTCGTTGGCCTTCTCGATCCAGAGCCCGAACAGGTTGTAGCTGAGCTCGCAATGCCGCACCACGGCGCGGTGCGCACCGGGGCGGATGTAGATGCCGGCGTTCTGCTCCTTCAGGCTGTCGCCCGAGTCGCGCACCAGCAGGCCCTCGATCACGACGTCGGGCGCGGTGACGCGGATGGTGTCGCCCTTCATGCCGCCGCTGATGGTGGGGCGCCCCTCACCACGATTCAGGCCGCGCAGGGTCAGCGGCTTGTCCACCAGCAGGTTCTCGGCATAGCGGCCGCGTTCGATCTCGATCACATTGCCGGGCGCGGCGCGCGCGATCGCGGCCTGCACCGATTCGCCCGGCTGCACGCGCAGGGTGGCGGCCTGGGCTGACCCCAGCAGCACCGCCATCAAGAGGCAGGCCCACCATCTCATCCCAGCATCCCCAGCGACTTCAGCGTCAGGAACAGGGTGGCACCGATCAGCAGGTTCTTGAAACCCACATAGCTCGCCATGTCCATCCAGCCGGCCACGCGGTAGTTGGCGCGCCACCAGGGGCCGTCCTTCACATAGCGGCGGCCGCTCATGCGTATCAGCACCTCGTAGACGCTCCAGCCAAACCACCAGCCGATGATGGCGGCCGAGGAGAGCCGGCCGCTGGCGGCCAGCAGCCAGGCCAGGCTGGCCGCCACGGCCAGCGAGAAGCCGGCGATCTGCAGCGCGCGTTGCGAACGCCAGCCCGCGCGGCTCCAGGGGAAGAGGTGGTCGCGCAGCTCCATCAGCAGCCAGGTCAGGCGCGACTCGCCGGCCCGGTGATAGGGCGCGGCCGGGTCGGTGGGCATGCGCGGGTCCGGACCATTGGCCACTTTTTCGGACATGGCCACCGGCTGGATCGGGATGAAGTAGCCGTCCTGGCCGATGGGGGTGATCAAGAGGCCGTCGCGCTCGCGCCGCTTGCGCTCCTTGGCCAGCGGCGGGCAGCCGTGGGTGTCGGTGTAGAGCACCATGCAGTCCAGGCAATGCAGGCATTCGCGGTGGTCGATGCGGCCGGCCGCGTCGATGGCCTGGGCGCCGCAGCCCACGGCGCAGGCCTTGCAGCTGTTGCAGTCCTGCTTGCGCCGCAGGCCGAACCAGCGGAAGGTGCTGGGCATGGCCAGGGCCGCGCCGAGCGGGCAGATGTATTTGCAATAGGGCCGCTCGATGAAGAGCGAGATGCCCAGCAGCAGGGCCACGAATAGGCCGTAGGGCCAGGCGCGGTGGGTGATGCCGACCAGGAAGGTGGTCTTGAAGGGCTCCACCTCGGCCAGCATCTCGGCCTGCGTCATCGAGAACATCGAGACCGCCAGCAGGCCGAAGAAGATGCCGTACTTCAGCCACTTGAGCTTGTCGTGCAGGGGCTGCGGCAGCTGGGTCTGCCAGCGCTTCATGCCGAGCTTGCGGCCGAACTTGTAGATCGCCTCGGAGAGCGAACCGAAGGGGCACATCCAGCCGCAGAACAGGCCGCGTCCGAACAGGAACACGGTGACGATGATGAAGATCCAGAAGATGAAGACGAAGGGGTCGGAGAGGAACAGCGACCAGGTCCACTGGAACAGCAGGGCATGGAACCAGGTCAGCACCTGGGTGATGGAGGGCTGGGCCATCACGCCAAAGCCGACGAAGGCGATCGACAGCGCCCAGGCGCTGTACTTGAAGGCGTTCACCGGCCATTTGTTCTTGTGCGTGGACGCGCGCGTGAGGCGCTCGCGCAGCGCGTAGACGATGCTCACGCCCAGCAGCAGGGCGATGAAGAGGCCGATCTCCAGCGCGCGCGTCTTCCAGATGCGCACCCAGGGTGCGTCGGGCTCCTGCACCACCGGGCGGCCGCCCTCCAGCAGCGCCGCCGGCAGCCAGTACTTGGACTCGAACACCGCGAAGCTGCGGTGGCCGGTGGCGCGGTCCACGCGGTTGCCCAGGAAGGCCAGCTTCCAGGGATAGGCGGCCGAGAAGGCCCCGGCGCGCACGATGAAGATGGCCGATTCGCTGTAGCCCGGCGCACCGGCGGCCTCGATGCCGTAGAGATTCAGGTAGTCGAGGTCGCGGAAGGTGAAGGCATCGGCGCCCTGCTTGAGCTGCACGCGGTCGTAGATGCCGCCGCGCACAAAGCCCGAGCCCTTGAAGGATTCGGCGCCGGCGCTGCGGATCACGAAGAAGGCATGGTCGCCCTCTTTCAGGCGGCTGCGCAGATTCGCGAAGCCGCGCTCGCCCAGCAGGCTGGCGCCCAGCTCGGGGTGGTTCAGGTCGCCGAACCAGAGTTCGATGAAGGGCTCGGCGCCGCGCTCCAGCCCGACCTGCTCGGGCTTGACGCGCAGCTGCTGCACGGCGCCCAGCTGCACCAGCTCGGCCCAGCTGTAGTTGTTCCTGCCGCTCGCCGCATAGCGCGCCGCGTCGCGTTTCGTGGGGGCAATGATGCCCACCTGGCGCGCCACCGCGCTGCCGGAGAGCTGCATCACCTGGTTCTGCGCCACCACGGTGACGGTGGCGCCCGAGATCGCGTCCACGCCCAGCACGTTCTCCTCGGGGCG
This sequence comes from Paucibacter sediminis, assembly GCF_030254645.1. Taxonomy (NCBI): domain Bacteria; kingdom Pseudomonadati; phylum Pseudomonadota; class Betaproteobacteria; order Burkholderiales; family Sphaerotilaceae; genus Roseateles; species Paucibacter sediminis. The sequence goes on along the minus strand of NZ_CP116346.1, from coordinate 1,253,949 downwards.
CGAAGGGCCTACCTCGATCAGGTCGGTGACCGACTTGCCCAGGTACTGCTTGTTGAAATTGATCAGGGCCTGCTCGGGGATGCCCAGCAGCAGGATGGGCTCGGAATGCTTGAGCACCTTCACGCCCACATAGCGACCCTTCACGTCCATGCCGATCAGCGTCACCACCGGCTTGCCGGAATAGGCGGGGGTGTCTGTGATGTCGGTGGACAGCATCACATAGCCCAGCAGCTTGCGCTTGCCGGGCTGCTGCGGATCGGCCTCGCCATAGGCCTCCACATAGGGCGGCTGGCCCATGCGCGGCGAGAAGCCGGTGGCGCCGGGGAAGACCTCGCGGCAGGGCACCAGCGCGCACAGATCGGCGGCGGTGGCCAGCTCGGGGCTCAGGTGCGCCTCATAGGCCTGGGCGCCGGCCTGCAAGGGCAGCGCCGCAAGAAAAAGCGCGGCCACGAAGGCCGCGAAAAGTCGTAACACCGGCATTGTTCTTGTCCCTGCGGGGCCGCGGGGCTCGAGACCCGCGACCCTGCCTTCCTCATCTACTCGTTCAAGCCTCGACGATCATGCGCGTGCGCATCTCGAGGTGCAGCGCGTGGCAGAAGTGGGTGCAGTAGCACCAGAACACGCCCGGCTTGTCGGCCACGAAGGTGACCGAGGCCGTCTCCAGCGGGTTGACGATGAAGTTGACGTTGTACTTGGGGATGGCGAAGCCGTGCGTCAGATCCTCCACCTTGTCGAGGTTGGTGAGGATCAGCGTGACCTCGTCGCCCTTCTTGAGCTTGAACTCGCGCATGCTGAAGGCCGGGGCCTGCGAGGTCAGCTTGACGGTGACCTTCTTGCCATTGCGCGTCACGCCCGATTCCTTCGGGTCCTTCACCGCCAGCGGGAAGTCCTCCAGCGCGTAGACCTGCTTGGGCTTGACCAGATCGCGCTTGAAGATGATGAAGTCATGCGGTTCGCCGCGCACCGGGTGGTCGGCCAGCAGCACCATCTTCTCGCCCGAGATGTCGATCAGCTGCTCGTTCTCGGCGTGCAGCGGGCCGACGGGCAGGAAGCGGTCCTTGGAGAACTTGCAGCCCACCGCCAGGTACTTGCCGTCGGCGGCGCGCGTCTCGGACTGGCTGGCGTTCAGGTGGCCCGGCTGGTACTGCACGTCGATGCGGTCCACCACGTACTTGGCGCTCTTGTCGCCGGCGTGGAACTTGATCGCGGCCTCGACGTTCCACTTCACCACCTGGCTGTCCAGGAACAGCGTGGTGAAGGCATTGCCGCGGCCGTCGAAGGCGGTGTGCAAGGGGCCCAGGCCCAGCTCGACCTCGGCGACGATGGCCTTGTCGGGCGATTCCAGCTTGCCGTCGAAGTAGTCCAGCACCTTGGCCAGTTCGATCACCGTGGCGGTGGGCGAGAGCTTGCCGGCGCAGATGAAGTACTTGGTGTCGGGGCTGGCGTTCACGCCGTGCGGGTTCTTGGGGACGCTCACATAGGCGGTCAGCGCGGTCTTGGGATCCTTGTTGGATTCCAGGCGGCCGTCCACCACCGGCACCTTGGAGTCGCCATAGGTCTTGAACTTGCCGGCCTTGACGGCCTCCTCGATGCGGGCGATGTTGAAGAACAGGCAGGCGTCGCGTTCGGCCGACATCATGTCCTCGTACTTCACACCCATCTCGGTGTTGTACTGGTTGGTGGCGGCGAGCTTGCCGTCGTACGAGGTGGCGGTGAGGTCGCAGTTGCCGTCAATCAGCACCTGCCAGCGCACGTCCATGCTCTCGGCGTCCACGCAGGTGAACAGCGAGTGGTACTTCGTGCCGTCCTCGGTGCCCACCGTGTTGGGCAGGGGGATGGAGAACTCCGCGCCGCAGAACACGCGCGTGGTGTAGTTGATCTTCGGATCGACCGGGTCGGCCTTGTCCGGGAAGATGCCGTGGAAGCCCTGCACATTGGGCAGCTCGGTGATCTTGTCGCAGACGAAGTAGTCGAGCCGGATGCGCGCGATGCGGCTGTTGATCTTGTCGTTCACCCAGGCGTAGCGGCCGTCGTAGTTGCCGTCCTTGTAGGAGGCGTGCACGTGGTGGGTGTCGGCCACGGTGTAGCGCAGGCTGCCGTCGGCCTTGGTGCCCATCACCTTCTTGGATTCGTTGGTGATGCCCCAGCCCACCAGGGCGTCGGGGTTGAAGCAGGGAATGCGCAGCAGCTCGCGGCCCGAGGGCAGGCCCAGCACGCGCACGTCGCCGGTATGGCCGCCGCTCCACAGGCCGTAGTAGCTGTCCAGCTCGCCCGGCTTCAGGTGGGTGGCGTTGGCACCGCCGGCGCCATGCTGGGCGGTGGTGGCGGGGCCGCTGGCCGCGGCCGGGGCGGCGTCGCCCTTCTTGTCGGCACAGGCGGCAACGCCCAGGGTCAGGCCGGTGAGGGCCGCGGTGTTGATGAAGCGGCGGCGGCCCAGGATGGCGGGCTGCTCGTTGGAAACGGTGGTTTGTTCGTCTTTCATGTGCTGGCCTTGTAGGGTCGAAAAGTCCAGCGCATCGTCTTCACAAGCCCTCGCTCGCACCTTGAACCAGTTCAAGAAAAGCAGATAAGCGCAGAATCTGTATCTTGGATATAACAAATCACTGGCGCCGCGCGCCCGGACTGATCAGAATCGCGCCTGTTTCGATGTGGAACCTGCCCGCTGGGAGGATGAGTGCGATGAGCAAGAAGAGCTTTGTTTTCAGAACCGCCGTGATGGCCCTCGCCCTGGCCGGCCTCGCCGCCTGCGGCAAGCAGCAAGAGTCAGCGGCTCCCACGGCTGCGCCTGCCGCGCCCACGGCCGCCGCCTCGGTGGCAGCGGCCCCGGCCGAGAACGCGGTTGGCAAATCCACCTTCGGCAAGGTCTGCGCGATGTGCCATGCGGCCGGCGTGGCCGGCGCCCCCAAGCCCGGCGACAAGGCCGACTGGGGCCCGCGCATCGCCCAGGGCGAGGAAACGCTTTACAAGCATGCGCTGGAGGGCTTCACCGGCGCCAAGGGCATGATGCCGGCACGCGGCGGTGGCGCGGCGCTGAAGGACGAGGAAGTCAAGGCGGCCGTCGACTACATGGTGGCGCAGTCGCGCTGAACGGGCAGGCTTCAACGATGCTGAGCCGACGTGCGTTTGGCGCCGCCCTGCCGTTGCTGGCCACCGCGCTCTATCTGCGCCCGGCCCTGGCCGACCCGCAGGTGCAGCGCGCCTCGCGGCCGCTGATGGGCACGCAGCTGGACATCACCGTGCAGGCGGCGGATGCCGAGCAGCGCCGGTTGGCCCTGCAGGCCGCTTTTGCCGAGATGGAGCGCCTGGCCGGCATGATGAGCCGCTACCGCGCGGCCAGCCTGGTGGCGGCGCTGCAGCGCGCTGCCGGCCAAGACGAGGTGGCGGTGCCGGCCGAGATGTTCGCGGTGCTGCAGATGGCCAAGGCGATGGCGCGGCGCAGCGGCGGTGCCTTCGACCCCACCATCGGCGCGCTCGCCGAATGGAACTTCGACCCGGCCCGGCCCGCCATGCCCACGCCCGCGCAACTGGCGCGCGAGCTGCCCCTGGTGGACCACCGCGACCTGCTGCTGGACGAGCGCGCCATGACGGCGCGCCTGCGCCGCCCCGGCATGCGCCTGGACCTGGGCGGCATCGCCAAGCTGCCCATCCTGGCGGCCGGCATGCAGACCCTGCGTCGACATGGCATCGAGCACGCCATGCTCAATGGCGGCGGCGATGTGCTGGTGCGGGGCCAGCTGCAGGGGCGCGATTGGCGCATCGGCCTGCGCGACCCGCGCGCGCCGGCGCAGCTGCTGGGCACGCTGGCCCTCAGCGAGGGTTGGGTGGCCGCCTCGGGCGATTACGAGCGCTGCTTCGAGCGCGCCGGCCGCCGCTATCACCACATCCTCGATCCGCAGAGCGGCCAGCCCAGCCAGGGCCCGCATGGCGTGGTGCTGGTGGCGCGGCGCCTGGAAGCGATCAACGGCCTGGGTGCCGCCATCATGGTGGCGGGCGCCGAGGCCGGGCGCCGCTGGCTGGCGCAGACGCCCGAGGTCGATGCCCTGATCGCCGGGCGCGATGGCGGCCTGTGGCAGTCCGCCGGTATGGCGCGGCGGCTCGGGGCGGCATAATCTGCCCTTTCTCGCCAGCGGAGCGCATTCATCATGGCCTCGGTCAACAAAGTCATCCTCATCGGCAACCTGGGTCGCGATCCTGAGTTGCGCTACAACCCCAGCGGCGTGGCCTTCTGCACCATCAGCCTGGCCACCACCCGCACCTGGAAGAGCCGCGAGAGCGGCGAGCGCCAGGAAGAGACCGAATGGCACCGCGTCGTCTTCAACGACAAGCTGGCCGAGATCGTCGGCGAGTACTGCAAGAAGGGCCGTCCGCTCTATGTGGAAGGCCGCCTGCGCACCCGCAAGTGGCAGGACAAGGAAGGCAAGGACCAGTACACCACCGAAATCATTGCCGACCAGATGCAGCTGCTGGGCGGCCGTGAGGGCGGCGGCGACGAAGGTGGTGGCGGCGGTGGTGGTGGCTACAGCCGCCAGGCCCGCGGTGGCGCCGAGCGTGGTGGCGAGATGGGTAGCGGCGGCGAAGCCCGCGAGTCGCGCGCCCCGGCCGCCCGTGCCCCGGCGCCGCGCCCGGCACCGGCCCCCAAGCCCTCGACCGGCTTTGACGACATGGACGACGACATCCCGTTCTGACCCCGTCTGCCTGCTTCGGCCAGCCAGCCCAGCGCCCGTCCAGGGCCCTGGGCTTTTTTCTTGGCTTAGTTCCTGGGCCGTCCGCCCAGCACCCGTGCCGGCAGGAACAGCAGCGCGCGTATCAAGGCGAACACGGCCTCGAAGCCGATGCCTATCAGCCGGAAGGGCAGCGAGATCAGCCAGACCAGGGGCCACAACAGCAGCGCCAGCAAGGCCAGGGGCCAGCACAGCACCAGCAGGATGAGCCAGCCGGTCAGGGTCAGCAAGGCGTTCATGGCGGGGCTCCGGGCGGGGATGAAGTGCGTCGATTCTGCGCGGTGGGCGGCCGGATGCCACAGGCCATGCCCGGCCGGATGGCGGCGGCGCGTGAAAGCACCCATTGCCCGATCGCGGCCTGACCCTAGAATCGCCCCGAATTGCGCGGTCCGTCCGTCCATCTTTCCGGCCGCGCGAGGAAGAATCTCAAGGAGCTACCCCTATGAAGAACAAATTTGCCGCGCTGTCCGCTGGCCTCGCCCTGACCCTCAGCATGGGCCTGCTGGCCCCCGCCATGGCCGCCGGCCCGACGGGCCCGGATGCCGCCGCCGTGCAGACCGTGCGCGAGCAACTGCGCACCGACCGCAAGGCCTATGTGCTGAAGTCGCTGGCGCTGGACGAAGCCCAGGCCAAGGCCTTTGCCAAGGTCTACGACGCCTACGCCGCCGATCTCGCCAACCTGAGCCGCCAATCCACCCGCCTGTCGGTGGAGTTCATCGGTTTTGGCGACAAGCCCACCGACGCCCAGTCCAAGTACTTCGTCAAGGAGTACCTGGCCGTGGAAGACGCCGAGTTCAAGGTCTACCGCAAGTACCACCCGCGCATCGTCAAGGCCATCGGCCAGGCCGGCGCCGCACGTTTCCTGGCCACCGAGCGCCGCATCCGCGCGCTGCAGGAATTCGACCACTGGATGTGATGCCAGCGCGGCGGGCCCCGTGGGCCCGCAGCCCGCCCGCAAGAGGGCCCGCCCGGGCCGCTTGCGGGTTTCTTTTTTGTCGCTAGGGTTTCCACCCGCTGACCCGCACATGAGGGCCCGGTGATGCCCCGATTGATGTGTCATGCGCCCGATGCCATAGTGCCGGGCCGAGTGAACGCTGGTGAGGGTCTGTAGACTGGGCTCAGCGCTGAGAAGAAACCATAGGGATGCCGAGCTGACCATGCCGCCGATTTCGTTGTTGTCGTACGTGAAGAAGAGCCAGCACCGGGGCTTCACCCTGCTGGAGCTGCTGGTGGTGATGGTCATCATCGGCCTGCTGGCGGGCTATGTGGGCCCCAAGTTCTTTGGCCAGATCGGCAAGTCCGAGGTCAAGGCGGCCAAGGCGCAGATCGATGCGTTGCAGAAATCGCTGGACCAGTACCGCATCGACCTGGGCCATTACCCCAGCACCGAGCAGGGCCTGCAGGCCCTGGTGGTGAAGCCCGCCGACGAGCCGCGCTGGGCCGGCCCCTACCTCAGCAAGGCCGTCCCCAAGGACCCCTGGCACAACGAGTATCAATACCGCGCCCCGGGCGAGCATGGCGAATACGACCTGCTTTCCTTCGGCCGCGACGGCCGCCCCGGCGGTGAGGGCGAAGACGCCGATCTGGTGAGCTGGTAATCAACGCCGGTCACCTTCCGCCGATGCCCACCTTCGAGGCCCGTGTCTTCCATCCCGACCAAGGGGTGATGCAGCGCCGCGTCGAGGCCGCCGATCGGCAGGCCGTCGCCGCGGCCCTGGGCGTGCCGCCCCAGCATGTGCTGGAGGTGCGCGAGCTGGGGGGCGGAGCCACGCGCGCGGCGCGCCGCGGCGGCTTCAGGCGCAATGCCCGCTTTCCGCTGCAGCTCTTCAGCCAGGAGCTGGCGGTGCTGCTGGACGCCGGCATCAGCCTGCTGGAGGCTTTGAGCACGCTGCGCGAGAAAGAGGCCAGCGAGGGCGTGCGCCAGGCGCTGGACGGCGTGGCCGAGGCGGTGCAGCAGGGCCAGCCGCTCTCGGCGGCGCTGCGCCAGCATCCCGAGGCCTTCGACGAGCTGATCTGCGCCATCGTGGCGGCGAATGAAAAGACCGGCCAGCTGGCCGTGGCCCTGGCCCAGCATGCGCGCTACCTGGCCTGGGTGGAGAGCCTGCGTTCGCGCCTGATCGCCGCCTGCGTCTACCCGGCCATGCTGCTGGTGGTGGGCTCGGCGGTCATCATGTTCCTGCTGCTGTTCGTGCTGCCGCGCTTTGCCGGCATCCTCGATGGCCTCGGCAACGAGCTGCCCTGGGGCTCGCGCCTGCTCATCGGCTTTGGTCAGACCGCTGGCGCGCATCCCTGGCTGGTGCTGGGTGCGGTGTCGGGTCTTGCCCTGCTGGCGGTGGCGGTGTTGCGGCATCGCCCGCTGCGCGAGCGCGTGCAGGCCAGCCTCTGGACCTTCCCCGGCCTGGGCCCGCGCCTGCGCGTGCTGGCGCTGGCGCGGCTGTACCGCAGCATGGGCATGCTGCTGGCCTCGGGCGTGCCGGTGCTGCCGGCGCTGCGCATCGTGCAGGACGTGGTGGCCCTGCCCTGGCGGCCCGCGGTGGCGGCGGCGGCCGAGCAGATCGCGCGCGGCGAGCGTTTCTCGGACGCACTGGAGGCCCATGATCTGGCCACGCCGGTGGCGCGCCGCATGGTGCGGGTGGGCGAGCGCAGCGGCGAGCTGGCGGCGATGCTGGAGCGCGCCGCGGCCTTTCACGACGAAGAGGCAGTGCGCCTCACCGAGCTGCTGACGCGCGCCATCAACCCGGCGCTGATGTTGGTGATGGGCGTGCTGATCGGCGGCATCATCGTGCTGATGTACCTGCCTATTTTCCAATTGGTCGAGCAAGTCCAATGAGTGGCGATGTGACTTCCCTGGCCCATTGGCTGCCGGCCGAGCAGGCGCCCTGGCATCTCGATTTCGAGCGCTGGCCGCAGGCCCAGGCGCAGCGCTGGCGCGCCGTGCTGGCGGTCAACGCGCAGGGCCGCTGCACCCTGCTGGCGGATCGCGCCCTGGATGCGCTGCTGCTGCAAAGCGTGGAGTCGCGCCTGCAGCTGCCGGTGCGCTGGCGGGTCTGCGAGGCCGCGGCGGTGGAGCATTGGCTGGGCGCCGGCGAGGCCGACTTCCGCGCGCTCTCGGATGTGGACGAGGCCATGGCCGGCAGCGAGACGCATGCGGCCGATGCCGAGGAGCTCTCGGCGCTGCGCCTGTCGGAGCAGGTGAGCCCGGTGGTGCGCCTGCTCAACGCCACGCTCTACGACGCGCTGCAGGACGGCGCCAGCGATGTGCACATCGAATGCACGGCGCGCGGCGCGGTGATCCGTTTCCGCATCGACGGCGTGATGGCCCAGGTGCGCCAGGTGGACGGCGCGGCGGTGGCCGAGCAGCTGGTGTCGCGGCTCAAGGTGATGTCGGAGCTGGACATCGGCGAGCGCCGCCTGCCGCAGGACGGCCGCTTCAAGCTGAAGGTGCAGGGGCGCGAGATCGATTTCCGCCTCTCCATCATGCCCAGCGTGTTCGGCGAGGACGCGGTGGTGCGCGTGCTGGACCGCGCCCGCATCGAGAAAGAGAGCAGCGGCCAGCTGACGCTGGATGCGCTGGGTTTCGATGCCGAGGAGCGCGCCGCCATCCGCGCCCAGGCGCGCCAGCCGCATGGCATGCTGCTGGTGACCGGCCCCACCGGCAGCGGCAAGACCACCACGCTCTATGCCACCCTGGCCGAGATCCACACCGGCCAGGACAAGATCATCACCATCGAGGACCCGGTGGAGTACCAGCTGCCCGGCGTGGTGCAGATCCCGGTGAACGAGAAGAAGGGCCTGACCTTCTCGCGCGGCCTGCGCTCGATCCTGCGCCACGACCCGGACCGCGTGATGGTGGGCGAGATCCGCGATGCCGAGACCGCGCAGATCGCGGTGCAGGCCGCGCTCACCGGCCACCTGGTGTTCTCCACCGTGCATGCCAACAACGCCTTCGACGTGATCGGCCGCTTCATGCACATGGGGCTGGACCTTTACAACGTCGTCTCCGCGCTCAACGCGGTGCTGGCGCAGCGCCTGATGCGGCTGAACTGCCGGCATTGCGCACGGCCCTTCGTGCCCGACGTGGCCACCTTGGCGCGGCATGGCTTGAAGGCCGATGAGGGCACTTATATGAAGGGCGAGGGCTGCGGCCATTGCCGCGGCACCGGCTATCGCGGCCGGCGCGCGGTGGCCGAGCTGCTCAAGCTCGACGACGGCCTGCGCGACCTGATCGCCGCGCGCGCCCCGATGTCGCAGATCAAGGAAGCGGCGCGCAGCCGCGGCATGAAGCCGCTGCGCACGCTGGCGCTGCAGGCGGTGTGCCGCGGCGTCACCACCTTCGAGGAGCTGGAACGTGTCACCCTCGAGGAGTGAATCTTTCATGTCGACAGCCGCGCAACCCAGGGGTCAGGTTCTGCGTTGGCGGCGCGCGCTGCGCGCACGCCTGGCGCGGCCGCAGGCCCTGTGGCTGGATGCGCGCGGGCAGCTGCAGGGCAGCAGCCTGGCGGATTGGGCCGCCGCCCATGCCGGCGGCGCGCTGGAGCTGGTGGTGTCCGAGCATCTGCTGGCGCATCTGCTCAGCGAGCCCGGCCTGCCGCTGGCCGACGACGCGGCCATAGCCGCCTATGCGCGCCAGCTCTTCGGCCATTACTTTGGCGCCGCGGCGCAGCGCTGGGCGCTGGCGCCCTGGCAAGTGGGTGAGGCAGGGAATGGCGACAAGGGCGCCAAGGGCGCCAGCGCCCTGCAGGGCCTGGACTGGCCGGCCGCCCAGGCCAGCCTGGCGGCCCAGCAGGTGCGCGTGCTGAGCCTGCGCCCCGCCTGGGCCGCCGTCCTGCAGGCGCTGGCCCCGCAGGAGCCGCAATGGCTGCGCGCACCGCAGGCCGCGCTGGCCTGGGTGGAGGGCAGCCTGCTGACTTGGGCTGAGCTGCGCGAGGGCCGGTGCCAGGTCTTGCGCCATCAGCGCCTCGAAGCGGCCACGCCGGCCGCGCTGGGCGAGGCGCTGGCCGAACTTAGGCGCGAGGGCATGGAGGTCTTGCTGCTGGGCTATGGCCTGGCGGCGGGCACCGTGCCGGCCTGGCCGGGGGTGCGCGTGCTGGGCCGGCTCGACGGCAGCGCGCCCGAGCCCGACTGGCTGGCGCGGCCCGCACAGGCCTGGGCGCAGGCACCCAGGCCCGACTTCATCGCGCAGGGCCGGGCACATTCGCCGCTGGCCTGGCCGCTCGCCGCCACCGGCGCCCTGGTGCTGGCCGCGGCCGCCTGGGGCGCCTGGGACAGCCGGGCAGACATGCTGCAGGCGCAGAGCCGCCTGGCCAGCCTGCAGCACCAGCAGCGCGGCCTGCCCGCGGCCAAGGTCGCCGCCGTCGCGGTAGCCAGCCCCGGCCGCACCGATCCGCTCGAGCAGGAGCGCCAGCGCAGCCTGGCCGAGGTGCAGCGCCTGTTGGCGCAGCCCTGGGGGCATTTGCTCGCCAACGTCGAGCAGGCGGGCCTCACCGGCGCGCCCGGCGCGATCCACTGGCTGGGCCTGGACCTCAACGCCGGCCGCATGGAGCTGCGCCTGGAGGGCCTGGCCAGCGACAAGGCCGTGGCCCTGCAGCTGGTGGACCGCCTGAGCGCCGCGCCCGGCTGGAGCGAGGTGGTGCTGGGGCGCTTCCAGAACGGCAGCGAGGGCATGAGCGGGCAGCGCTTTGAGCTGGTGGCCAAGCTCAGGCCGGCGGCCCTGCAGGCCAGCCTGCCCGTGAAGGACAAGAAGCCATGAGGGCGCGCCTGAAATTGCATGCGCAGGCGCTGGGCTGGCCCGGCCTGCTGGGCCTGCTCCTGCTGCTGGCCGCGGCGGCGCTGGCGCTGGGCCTGACGCCGCGCTGGGAGGCGCAGGCGAGCCAATGGGAGGCCGAGGCCGGGCGCCTGCAGCGCCAGCTGCGCGCGCAGAAGCTGGCCGCTGCAGCCGCCACGCCCGGCGCCCAGGCCACGCTCACGCCGGCGCAATGGCAGCTGGGCCTGCCCTCCGGCGAGCAGCGCCAGCAGCGCCTGGCCGATCTGCTGGAACTGGGCCTGCGCCAGGGCCTGGTGAGTGTGCGCACCGAGCATCGCCTGACGGTGGATGTCAGCGCCGGCCTGGAGCGCCTGCGCATCACCATGCCGGTGCAGGGTGGCTATGCGCAGCTGCGCGGTTATATCGATGCGGCGCTGCTGCAGGACCCGGGGCTGAGCCTGGACAGCCTCAAGCTGCGCCGCGCCAATCCGCAGACGCCTGAGGTCGAGGCCGAGTTGCTGTGGTCGCTGCATGCGCGCCATGCGGCCGCGCCGGAGCAGGAGGCGCCGCGATGACGACGAGCAAGCAGGGTGTGAGCAAGCGTCAGCTGGCCCTGGCCGCGGCCCTGGCCGCCACCATCGCCGCGACGCTGTGGGCGGCGCAGAGCGAGGACGAAGAACCGGTGCAGGCCAGCGCCGGCGCGCGCCGTGCCGCCGCGCCAGCGGCTGCAGGTGCTAACCGTGTGGTGGCGCGTCCGTCCGTCGCGGCCAGCGCGCCGCTGCGCTTTGTGGCGCTGCAGCGCGCACCCTGGCCGGCGGTCAAGGACAGCGAGTTGGCGGCCTGGATGCCGCCGCCCCCACCGCCGCCTCCACCACCACCGCCCCCCGCGCCCCCGCCACCGCCGGTGGCGCCGGCCTTCCCTTACCAGCTGATCGGGCGGCTGGAGGAAGCGGGCGTGAGCCAGGTGTTCCTGGCCGGCCCGGCGCGCAGCCTGAACGTCCGTGCGGGCGAGGTGATCGACGGCCAATGGCGCGTCGAACGCATCGCCCCCACCGGCCTCCAACTCCTCTGGTTGCCCGCCAAGCTGCCAGTCAACGTCGCATTCCGACCCGCACCATGAAGCAGCGCATGCATCGCACCCTTGCCCAAGTCTCGTTGACGCTGATGTTCGCGCTGGCGGGCTGCGGCCACCCCGCGCTGCGCCAGGCCGACGAGCTGGCGCGCAGCAACCAGCTGCCGCAGGCCAACGCGGTGCTGCAGCAGGCGTTGCGCGAGGCGCCCCAGGACCATCAGCTGCGCGCGGCGCAGCTGCGCGTGGGCGAGCAGCTCAAGGCGCGCCTGCTGATGCAGATCGAGGGCGCACGCCTGGCCGCGCGCTGGGAGGAGGCGCGCGAGGCCCTGCAGCGCCTGCGCGAGCTCGACCCCAAGCATGCGCGGCTGGAGTGGTACGAGACCGAGATCGGGCGCGGCGCACGCCAGGAGGCGCTGCTGCTGCAAGGCCGTGCCGCCCTGCGCGAGGGCCAGCTGGAGCGCGCCGAGAGCGTGGCGCGCGGCATCCTGGCGGAGTCGCCCCAGCATCCCGGCGCGCGCCTGCTGCTGAGCCAGACCGCCCAGGCCCGGCCGCTGGAATACGCGAGCAGCGAGCTGGGCCCGGCCTTTCAGAAGCCGGTGACGCTGGAGTTCCGCGAGGCGCCGCTGCGCCAGGTGTTCGAGGCGCTGGCGCGCTCCAGCAACATCAACTTCGTGTTCGACAAGGATGTGCGCTCGGACGCCAAGGTGACGATCTTCCTGCGCAATGTCAGCCTGGACGAGGCCATGCGCGTGATCCTCTCCACCCAGCAGCTGGACCGCAAGCTGCTCAACGAGAGCTCGGTGATGATCTTCCCGGCCACCCAGGGCAAGCAGCGCGAGCACCAGGAACTGATCACCCGCACCCTCTACCTCACCAACGCCGATGTGAAGCAGGTGCAGGCGATGGTGCGCGCGATTGCCAAGGTGCGCGACATCCACATCGACGAGCGCCTCAACCTGATGGTGGTGCGCGACACCCCCGAGGTGCTGCGCCTGGTGGAGCGCCTGATCGCCTCGGTGGACCTGCCCGAGCCCGAGGTGATGCTGGAGGTGGAGGTGATGGAGCTGGCCACCGACCGCGTCGACCAGCTGGGCCTGCAATGGCCCGAGACCATCTCCTATGGCCTGCCCGGCGTGAACGGCCAGGTGCAGCTGGGCCAGCGCGACAGCTTCCGCGCCAGCATCGCCAACCCGGCCGTGGTGGCCACCATCAAGGGCACCTCGGGCAATACCAATCTGCTCGCCAATCCCAAGATCCGCGTGCGCAACCGCGACAAGGCCAAGGTGCTGATCGGCCAGAAGGTGCCGGTCTTCACCACCACCACCAACTTCAGCGTCAACTCCTCGGTGGCCGCCTCGGTCTCCTACCTGGACGTGGGGCTGAAGCTCGAGGTAGAGCCCACCATCCAGCTCGACAACGATGTGGCCATCAAGGTCAATCTGGAAGTCAGCAACCTGATCCGCCAGGTCACCGGCCCGGGCGGCACCACCGCCTACGAGATCGGCACGCGCCAGACCTCCACCACGCTGCGCCTGGCCGACGGCGAGACCCAGGTGCTGGCCGGCCTGATCAGCGACGAAGACCGCCGCAGCGCCACCGGCGTGCCGGGCCTGTCCAGCCTGCCGCTCTTGGGCAAGCTGTTCGGTGTGCAGACCGACAACCGCGCCAAGACCGAGGTGGTGCTGCTGATCACGCCGCGCATCGTGCGCAACCTGGCCCTGCCCGACGCCGGCCTGACGCAGCAGCCCGGCGGCACCGATGCTTCGCCGGGCGCCTTCAGCAGCCGGCTCAAGCCCACTGCACGGGTGGGCGTGGGCCTGTCGGGCGGTGCGCTCGCCGCGCCCCGGCCGCAGGCCGATGCGGCCGCCAATGCCGAGGTGCTGGTGAAGATGGACGTGACGCCGCAGGTGCCTGCCGGCGGCACGGTGTCGGTCACGCTCCGGCAGGAGAGTGCCCATGCGGTGAAGGGCGAGCTCGAGTTCGACCCCGCCAAGCTACAGCTGGCGCAGAACCTGCCGGGGGCCTCGCCCGGCCGGGCCAGCTTCGACCTGGCACCGCGCGGCGAGCGCGTGATCGTGCTGCGCGCCCTGCCGGCCGCGGCGGGCCAGCCGCTCAACATCGGCGTGGGCGGCCTGCAGGCCAGCGGCCTGAACGGCGAAAGCCCGCCGGTGCGGCTGGAAGGCTCGGGCCTGGTCGCCGTGGAAGCCGCCAAATAGGCCTATGCGCGCGCGCGGCTTCACGCTGATCGAAATGCTGGTGGTGCTGGCCATGCTCAGCGTGCTCGCGATGGCGGCGCGGCCGGTGCTGCTGCTGTCGGTGCAGCGCAGCCAGGAGTTCGCGCTGCGCGAGGCGCTGCGCACCCTGCGCGGCGCGCTCGATGCCTACAAGCGTGCCGTGGCCGAGGGGCACATCCCGCAAAGCCCGGAGGACAGTGGCTACCCGCCCGATCTGCAGGCCCTGGTGAAGGGCGTGCCCGATGCCAAGTCGGCGAGCGGTCGCAAGCTCTACTTCCTGCGCCGCCTGCCGCGCGACCCGCTGGCCGACCCGGCCCTGGCGCCCGAGGACAGCTGGGGCCTGCGCGCCGCCGACAGCCCGCCCGACGAACCGCGCGCCGGCCGCGATGTGTTCGATGTCTACTCCCGCTCCGAGCGCCGCGCGCTCGACGGCACGCTCTACAAGGACTGGTAGGCATGCGACAGCGCGGCTTCACCCTGATCGAGTTGATTGTCGTGATGGCGATCGTGGCCCTGCTCGCCAGCATCGCCGCGCCGCGCTACTTCAACAGCCTGCAGAAGTCGCGCGAGACGGCGCTGCGCACCTCGCTGAACGTGATGCGCGACGCCATCGACCAGTACGCGGCCGACAAGGGCCGTTACCCCGATTCGCTGCAGCAGCTGGCCGAGGCGCGCTATCTGCGCGAGATCCCCGAAGACCCGCTGCTGGGCCGGCGCGACGGCTGGGTCGAGCTGGGCCCGCCACCGGATGCGCAACTGAAGGGCCAGCTCTACGACCTGCGCAGCGGCGCGGCCGGGCGCGGCAGCGACGGGCGGCTGTATGCGGATTGGTGACGCGCGAGGCTTCACCTACCTCGGCATGCTGTTCTTCGTGGCCATCACCTCGGCCGCGTTGGCGGCGCTGGGCCAGCACTGGAGCACCGCGGCGCAGCGCGAACGCGAGCGCGAGCTGGAGTTCCGCGGCGGGGAGATCGCGCGTGCGATCGAGAGCTATCTGCTGGTCAGCCCGAGCCAGCCGCCGGTCTACCCGCATAGCTTCGACGAACTGCTGCGCGACGGCCGCGGCATCAAACCGCGCCACCATTTGCGGCGCCTCTATGTGGACCCGTTCACTGGCAAGCCGGACTGGGTGTTACTTGCGGCACCCACCGATCCGCGGGGGTTCGAGGGCGTGCGCAGCCGTTCGGAGCAGGCCTTGCTGCGGCAGCTCGGCGACACCGAGGGCGGCGCATCGCGCGCCAGCGACTGGCTCTTCAAACCCACGCCCACCCAGGCAAAACCTGACCCCGCCGCCAGCGCGGCATCGAGCCCGGGCCGCTGAGCGCTAGCGCGCGTTCGTGCCTACGGCGCTGTGGTTCTTCCCCGTGTTTACCCTCAATCCCCCTGATTCAAGGGCGGGGCAACTCAGTATGGGCATTGTCCGGGGCGCCATCAGAATCCGCCTCCTGACGCACGCGTTGTTGTTCGGCCTCATTTGAGTTCTCTGCGTTGGGCGGCCAGTGTGGCGCTTGCCTGGTATCCCCGGGTCGTAGTCGCCAGCCAAAAAAGAATCCGGGTGCAAGACACCAAAACATCATTGGTAACAAGAGAAGGGTTAGTTATGAAACAGTCGTTGATCAAATCCGCGCTGGCCTTGGCGGCGTTGTGCGGCGTGGCCGGCACGGCGAGCGCCAGTGTCATCACCTTTGATGGCCTGGAAAGCAGCCCCAACGCGCAGCTGATGCCGTTCTTGCTGCATGGCGACGAGTTCTATCAGTCGGGCTTCTGGATCGACCCCTTCTCCAACGCAGGCGGCGCGCAAGTGGGCGATCTGGTTGGCGCCATCGTTGATGGATCCAACCTGGGCGGCACCTGCCTGAGCGTGCTCTGCCCGAGCAACAACCAGACGAATTTCTTCACCGGCGTGAACGACGGCGTCCTGGCGCTAGGCCGCATGAACGGCGCGAACTTCCAGGTCAAGGGCTTCGATGCCAGCTTCGTCGGCAACGGCGATCCCTTGCCTGCCGTGGCGGGACTGCTTGAGCTGCAAGGGCACAAGGCTGACGGTTCTGGCTTTGCGATCGAACGCTACCAACTCGGTGGCACGGATGCACAGGGTGCGCTGAACTTCGGCCACTACAACCCGTCGGCAGCCTTTGCCGGCACTCAATTCGATTACGTTGTCGCGTTCACCTATGCCTGCAACGCTGCAGGCAGCTGCTCCCGATTCAGCACCGACCGCGGCCAGTTCGCGCTCGACAACCTCGATCTGATGGAAATTCCCGAGCCTGCCAGCCTGGCGCTGACCGCCCTGGCATTGGGCATGGCCGGCTTCGCACGCCGCCGCCGCTCGGCCTGAGCCCCAGCAACGCACAAAGGACTAGACACATCATGACGATGAAACTCAAGCCCGCAGCACTGGCGACCCTGGTGCTGCTGTCGAGCCTGGCCACCGCCGCCATGGCCCAGGAGCGCAAGACCTATCTGGTGCAGCTCAACAACGAGCCGGCCGCCACCTACCAGGGTGGTATCGAGGGCCTGGCCGCCACCCAGCCGGCCGCCGGCGAGACCTTCAAGTACGGTGCCGCTGCCGTGCAGGCCTATGTCAACTACCTGGGCCAGCAACAGAGCAATGTGATTGCGCTGGTGGGCAATGCCCCCGTGCTGAGCACCTACAAGACCGTCTTCAACGGTTTCTCCGCCCAACTCACCGATGCTGAGGTGCTGACGCTGAAGGCCAGCCCCTACGTGGTGGATGTGTTCGAGGATGTGCCGCGCCAGTTCGACACCATCAGCACCTCGAAGTTCCTGGGCCTGACGGCCCCGGGCGGCCTGTGGTCGCAGACGGTGGGTGGCAATGCCAACAATGGCGAGGGCATGGTGGTGGGTATCGTCGATGGCGGTATCTGGCCCGAGAACCCCGCGTTTTCAGACCGCGTGGATGGCAGCGGCGTGCCGACCTTTGGTGCCGGCACCCAGGTCTACGGCCCCCCGCCCGCCAGCTTCCTGGGCGGCTGCCAGGCCGGCGAGGGCTTCAACCCCGCTCTGCATTGCAACAACAAGCTGATCGGCGCCAAGTTCTACAACACCGCATTCAAGGCCAATCAGCCGGTGATGCACTGGACGGACTTCGACTCGCCGCGCGACTCGGCTTCCGGCCCCAACGGCCATGGCGGCCACGGCGACCACACCGCCTCCACCGCGGCCGGCAACGGCGGCGCCACCGCCATCGTCTCGGGCATCCCGATGGGCACGGCCAGCGGCATGGCTCCGCGGGCCCGCGTGGCCGCATACAAGGTCTGCTGGACCTTCCCGAATCCCGCAGCCACCGACGGCACCGGCAGCCAGAACACCTGCTACAGCACCGACTCGGTGAAGGCCATCGACGACGCCGTCAACGACGGCGTGAACGTCATCAACTTCTCGATCAGCGGCTCGCAGACCTCGGTCAACGATCCGGTCGAGCAGGCCTTCTACCGCGCCTCGCTGGCCGGCGTGTTCGTGGCCGCCTCGGCCGGCAACAGCGGCCCGGCCAACCAGGTGGCCCACATCAGCCCCTGGCTGACCACGGTGGCGGCCTCCACGCATGACCGCAACCTGCAGGCCGACGCGACGCTCGGCAACGCTGCCCTGTATTCGGGTGCCTCGCTCAACACCACGCCGGTGGCCTCCACGCCGCTGATCCGCGCCGAAGACGCCGGCGTCGCGGGTGCCAGCGCCAACCTGAAGCTGTGCTTCAGCAACCCGCTGGAACTCGACCCGGCCAAGGTGGCAGGCAAGATCGTGGTCTGCACGCGCGGCACCAATGCCCGCGTCGACAAGAGCTTTGCCGTGCTGCAGGCCGGCGGCGTCGGCATGATTCTGGCCGACAACGGCGCAGGCCTGGTGGCCGAGGCGCATTCGGTGCCCAGCATCCATGTGAGCCAGGCCGATGGCAACGCCATCAAGACCTATGCCCAGACGGCCGGTGCCACCGCCGCTATCGGTGCCTTCTACGCCGGCGTGAAGCCCGCGCCCATCATGGCCGGCTTCTCCTCGCGCGGCCCCAACCAGGGCGACAGCAACATCCTCAAGCCCGATCTGACCGCGCCCGGCGTGGATGTGATCGCCAGCGTGACGGCGGATCTGACCCAGCCGCAGCGCGACGCGGTGGCCAACGGCACGCTGGTGCCGCCGCCGGCCTGGGCTTCGTACCAGGGCACCTCGATGTCCAGCCCCCATGTGGCCGGCCTGGCCCTGCTGCTGAAGCAGGCGCACCCGACCTGGTCGCCCGCGGCGATCAAGTCGGCCCTGATGACCACCAGCTACTCGACCCTGAACGACGGCCTGGCCGCCGAGCAGAACGGCCTGCTGCCCTGGGCCCAGGGTGCCGGCCATGTGGCGCCCAACAAGGCCACCGATCCGGGCCTGGTGTATGACGCTGGCAAGGTCGACTATGTGCGCTACCAGTGCAAGGTCAACAAGGCAGCGGTGCAGCCGGCCTCGGACTGCACCACCTACGGCACGCTGGACGAGACCTACAACCTCAACCTGCCGTCCATCACGGTGGCGAACGTGCTGGGAACGGCGACCGTCACGCGTCGCGTCACCAATGTGGGCAGCAGCGCCGCGACCTACACGGCAACGGCCACGGTGCCTGGCTTCACCACGGTGGTGACGCCCAGCACGCTGACCCTGAACCCGGGTGAGACCAAGAGCTTCACCGTCAAGCTGACCAGCGCTGGCGCGGCCACCAATGTGTGGCAGTTCGGTGCCCTGAGCTGGACCGATGGCAGCCATGTGGTGCGCAGCCCGATCCAGGCGCGCGTCGGCAAGCCCGTCGTCGCCCCCGCCAACCTGGCCTTCACCACCGCATCGGGCAGCAAGCTGATCACGGTGAAGACCGGCTTCACCGGCCGCATGGGTTCGGGCGTGGGCGGTCTGTCGCCCGTGACCATGGGTGCACCGGCCACGCTGACCCCGGGCGCGATGTCGTCTGCGCAGCTGAAGACGGCCTGCCAGGCCGGTGCTGACCTGCCCAATGTGAAGGTCTACCCGATCGCCGTGCCCGCCAACACCATCGTGATGCGCGCAGCCCTGCGTCAGGTGGACGTGAGTGGCGCTGGTGACGACAACGACCTGGGCATCCTGGCGCCGGACGGCACCTGGGCCTACTCCGGCAATGACGGCTCCAACGAGGCGGCACAGATCGTCGGCCCGGCGGCTGGCAACTACCGTGTCTGCGTGGTGGCTTACGGCGGCGGCGCTGCGATGACGCACAGCCTCTCGAGCTGGGTGGTCAAGGCCGGCGACACCGGCGGCAGCTTCCGCGCCCTGCTGCCCAGCACGGTCTACGGCGGCAGCAGTGCCACCGTGGGTCTGAGCTGGTCGGGCCTGGCCGCGAGCGGCCGCTACCTCGGTGGCGTGCAGTTCAAGGACCTGAGCGCCGTGACGCAGGCCATCACGGTGGTGCGCGTCGAGACCAATGGCGGCCTGCCGCTGAGCGAACCTGCCGAAACGAGCGCCTACAAGCTGGTGCCCCTGGGCAACTAAGGCAAGGGGCCTCAGCCCCGCCAAGGCCGCAACCCGCAAGGGTTGCGGCCTTTTTCATTGCCCCGCGCTCTTATTGCGCGCTGGCAGCGCCCGCGCCGCCGCCAGGCAGCAGGCTGCAACGCCCAGCCTGGCAGCTCGCCCCCGGATCGGTGACCAGCCGGCAGTCCGACACCATGCCGCTGCGCAGGTTCTCGGCCCGGCGCGCGGCCGCATGTTGTTCGATCAGGCCCTGCAGCCGCGCTTCGTCGCTGCGCTTGCTGGACCAGGCCAGATAGGCCTCCGGGCCGCCACAGGACTTGTGGCCCACCGCGATGCTGCGGCATTGCTGCGGCGCGTCGCAGGCGGCATCGCCGATCTCGGCCCTGATGTCCTTCAGCAGCGTGGCGCTGTCCTTGGCCTCCATCTTGGGCGCGCTGTTGCAGGCCGCGGTGGCGAGGGTCAGCAGGGTCATGCCGACGAGGCGCAAGAGGGTGTTGGGTGTGCTCATGGCCCATCCTCGCGCCTTCCAGGGTCGCCGGCAAGCGGGAATAAAAAACGGCGCCCGAAGGCGCCGTCGTGGCTGGAGGGCTGATCAGCCCGCAGCTCAGAACTTCATGGTGCCGCCCACGAAGAAGGAGCGGCCGAACACGTCGTAGTAGCCCGGGATGGTGTCCAGTGCCTGCGTGCCCGAGTAGCCCGATGCGAAGATCGGCGGCTTCTTGTCGAACAGGTTGGTCACGCCGGCGTACAGCTCGGTCTTCTTGTTCAGGCTGTAGCCCAGGCGCAGGTTGTGGTACGTGTGCGCACCGACCATGGGGAAGCCATCGGCGGCCGAGCCCACGCCCATATCGGTACGGCCGATGTGGCGCATGTTCCAGTTCGCCTTGAAGGCGCCGAACTTCCAGCCCACGTTGACCGCGCCGGTGAACTTCACATAACCCTGCAGCGAGGTGGTACCACCGGCCTGACCCAGCAGGTCCACCGGATCTTCGCCGGCCAGCGGCACGAACGAGGCCTTGTCGTAGACGGTGGCGATGGCGCTCAGGTCGAAGTCACCGTAGCTGCCGGTCTTGAAGTTGTAGTGCACGTCGATGTCCACGCCGCTGACATCCAGCGAGGCGACGTTCTGCAGCTGCTCGTTGACCGACTTCAGCACGTAGTTCGCGCCGGGCAGCAGCGGGTGGGTGCCACGGGTCTTGGAATCGCACAGGAAGCGATTCGGCGTGTCGTAGCACAGGTTCACCGCGGTGCCGCGGTCCACGGTGGCGATCTGGTCCTTCACCTTGATGGTGAAGCGGTCGATCGCCAGCGTGAAGCCCTTCAGCATGCTGGGCTGGAACACCAGGCCGTAGGTCAGCGTGGTGCCGATCTCCGGGTTCAGGTTGGCATTGCCGCCCGACAGGCCTTCCACGCTCTGCTCGATGATCTGGCCGGGGTTGTAGTCGGCCGGCACACCGTCGGCCGCGCAGTTGGCGGCGCGCGTCGGGTTGGCATTGCGACGGCTGGCCGTGCAGGGATCGTTGACCACACCGAAGGTCTGGCCCACGCCCGACAGCTCGCCCGGCACCGGGGTGCGCACCGAGCGTGCCTTCTTGGCGCGGAAACGCAGGCCGTCGGTCGGCTCCCATTCGCCGCCCATGATCCAGGTGTTGTAGCTCTTGCCGCTGCTGCTGGAGTGGCGATAGGCGCCCTCGGCGTTCAGCATGTTGATGAAGGGCTTGTCGGCCAGCAGGGGCACCTGGATCTCGCCGAAGATCTCGCGCGTCTTGATCTTGATGTAGTCGGTGTCGCCGATCTGGTTGCCGGTCACGGTGCCCTGGTTGATCTGGGTGTCGTGATCCAGGCCGCCGTACAGCGAGCGGACCTCGGCACCGACGACGGTGCGCACATCGCCGGCGGGCAGCTTGAAGGCCGAGCCGCTCAGCGAAACGACGCTGTCGTTCAGGCTCTGCTTGCCGATCGAGGTGGTGCCCACGGTGAGGTACTTGGACATCTCCGCGGTGTAGGGCGCGAACGGGTTGATCGGCACGCAGCCCATGGCGCGCGCGGTGGCGCTCGAGCACTGGTACTTGCCCGAGCCGGGTGCGGTTTCTTCCACGCGCAGACCGTCATACAGCTGCTGCAGGCCCACCGAGCCCTCGGTGCCCAGGATGGTCTTGGTGGTGCCGAAGGTGTGGTTGGCTTCCCAGCGCCAGTCGCTGCCAAAGCCCATCAGGCTGTCCAGCTCGCCCTTCACGCCGATCACGGCGCGCGCCATGTCGCGGTCGCTGCTGGCGCCGCGGTTGCCGCCCACGGTCTCCGACGAGAAGCGCTGCCACCAGGTCATTTCCGTGGCCTTGGCCGCCACCATGGCCGCCTTCAGGGCCGCGGGGATGAAGGGGTTGTTGAGCGGGATCGACGCCTCGGTCTCGCCGCCGACGAGGTTGGCGCTCGACTGGAAGGGGTTGCCCTCGAAGCTCGAGTCGATCGAGGTCGATGCGTAGTTGAACTCACCAAAGGCGGTGACATTGGGCGCGAGCTTGTACTCGATGTCGCCGGCCATCACGACGCGCTTGGTCGGGATGGCCAGGTCGCGCTGGGCGTTGCGGTTGTAGCCGTCGACGGCGGTGGAGAAGGGGATCAGCTTGCCGCTGGCGTCGAGGAAGGAGCCGTTGCGCTGCGTGTAGCTCTTGCCGTCGCCGGGGAAGAAGCGGCCGGCCAGGGGCACGCCGGAGCGCGCCACCGGGCCCTTGCGGAAATCGTCCGGCGCGGGCCAGAACACGTCGTCGTCGCAGAGCTCGCGGTCCTTGCAGCTGACGTGGCCGTCCTTGTGGAATTCCATCGTCAGCAGCGCGCGGCCGTTGCCGCCCAGCTTGCTGCCGAACATCACATGGGCCTGGGTGCTCTTGTTGTCGCCGCGCTCGGTCTCGCCGTACTGCACGCCGACCTCGACGCCTTCGAAGCTCTTCTTCGTGATGATGTTGATCACGCCGGCCATGGCGTCGGCGCCATAGATGGCCGAGGCGCCGCCGGTGATGGTCTCAACGCGCTCGATATTGGCAAAGGGGATCGAGTTGAAATCGACGCCCGTGCTGGTGCTCGAGCCGCCGGGGACGCGGCGGCCGTTGATCAGCACCAGGGTCGACTGCGAGCCGAGGTTGCGCAGATTGGTCAGCTGCAGGCCGGAGGAGCTGACGCCCGAGAAGGTCGACTGCGTGCGCGAGGCGCCGAAGGCCGGCGTGAACTGCGGCAGCTGCGTCGCCATGTCGGCGAAGTTGGTCAGGCCCAGGTTGGCCATGGTCTCGGTGCTCACCGACATCACGGGCGTGGTGCCTTCCAGATTCGGGCGCACGATGCGCGAACCGGTGATGACGATGGCTTCCATCTTCTCGACCTTGGTGTCGGTCGACTGGGCGTGGGCGGGCATGGCGAACGGCAGCATGCCGGTGGCCAGCAGCGCAATGGCGCCGCTGACGCGGGATCGTTTAAACATGGGTTCTCCTAGATGATGGCTTTTGACCAGACGTGCATGTCGCTGGCCGCTTGAGTACGCGGCTTGTTGTTACGTCCAGATGCACCGGCCGCAGTCTTGGGGATGTGCTTGGTCACGGCAATGTGACGAAAGGCCCCCCGTGTCAGCGTCGCAACGTGACCAAACGCCTTGGTGCGCAATGCGCTTAGGTAATTACCCTTGGGCTAAGCGACGAAAAATGCGGCCGATTTCGCCGTCGGCCCCATGCCTCGGGGGCTGGTGCTCGGTCGGGCCGCGCCGCGCGCCCGTTCCGTGAGGGGATGAGAAAAGTTAGGGTGATGAATGGCACTCCATGGCGCCGCCGCGGATGTGCTTTGCCAAGAGCGCCTCAGGCCGCGCGCAGGCAATCCACGATCTTCATGCGCGAGGCGCGCCAGGCCGGCACGAAGCCGCCCAGCAGGCCCATGAAGAGGGCGAAGGCCAGGGTCTGCCAGACGATGCGGCCGGTGAGCTTGAACTGGAAGGCCAGCTCGGCAAAGCTCTGGAAGTTGGTGGTCGAGATGTTCACCGCCTGCATGCTGGTGGCCGCCAGCAGGCCCAGCAGCCCGCCCACCAGGGCCAGCAGCAGGGCCTCGCACAGAAAGGCCAGCAGCACCGCGCCGCGCCGGAAGCCCAGGGCGCGCAAGGTGCCGATCTCGCCGGTGCGCTGGGCCACCGCGGCGAACATGGTGATCATGGCGCCGACGATGGCGCCGATCGAGAAGATCACCGAGAGCGAGGTGCCGAGGATGCTGATGAAGGTGGCCAGGGCCTCGCTCTGCTCGGCATAGAACTGGATCTCGGGCTTGGCCTCCACCGTCAGGCGCGGGTCGGCCGCGATGGCTTTCGTCACCGCCTCGAACTGGCTGCCATCGGTGAGGCGGAACACGATGCTGGAGAAGGCGTTGCGGCGGAAGGCCTGCAGCATCTGTTCGGCGTCGCCCCAGATCTCGGAGTCGAAGCCGGTGCGGCCGCTGTCGAACACGCCCACCACGGTCCAGTCGCGGCCGGCAAAGCGCAGCGTCTCGCCCAGCGCCGCGCCCTGGAAGCCCTCGGCCACCGCGCGGCCGGTGACGATCTCCGAGCTGCCGGGCCTGAACATACGGCCCTGCACCAGCTGCACCTGGGGGCGCAGCTCCAGCCCGGTGGCCGAGGTGCCGCGCACCGTCACATTACTGGGCTTGCCGCTGCCGCGCTTGGGCAGGTTGTTCAGCACCACCGGCTCCTTGCTCAGCAGGACCTGACCCCGGGCACCGGTGGCGATGCCCGGCAGGCTCTCGAGGATGGCGGCCTGGCCACGGTCGACGCCGCTGTTGATCTCGGCGCCGGCGCCCTTGCGCAGCGCCATCACGTTGTCGGGCTGGCCGGTGGCCACCAGGGTCTGGCGTATGCCCTCGCTCATCATCAGCACGGTGGCGAACACATAGACCACCAGCGCCATGCCGCCGGCGGTGAGCAGGGTGGTGACGCGCCGCACCCAGAGGTTGCGGGCGATGTAGGCGAGCGGCAGCAGCTTCATATCACGCCACCTGGCGCAGGCCCGCCACGATGCTGATGCGGCTCATCTTCCAGGCCGGCCAGGCCGCAGCCACCGCGCCCACCAGCAGGGCCGCGAGCAGCTGCAGCGCCATGGTCAGCTCGGAGACCTGGAACACCGGGAACAGCGTGCCCACCGCGGCGCGGAAGGCGGCGGCCAGCGGCAGGGTCAGCAGCAGGCCGGACACGCCGCCCACCAGGGCGATCAGCAGGCTCTCGCCGAACAGCAGCCGCGCCACGAAGCCGGGCCCGAAGCCCAGCGCCTTGAGGGTGGCGTACTCGGCCAGGCGCTCGCGCGCCGTCATCGTCATGGTGTTGGCCATCACCGCCATGATGATGACGATGATGATGAGGCTGACCGCCTGCACCGCCACCAGGATGGCCTCGCTCATCGAGACGAAGCTGAGCTGGAAGGCCGATTCGGTCTCGGTGAGGGTCTCGGCCAGCGAGTTCTTGAACAGCGCGTCGACGCGCTGCGAGATGGGCGCGGCGTTGTGCGGCTCGTTGATGCCGATGATGTAGACGCCCACCTGGTCGGCACGGCCGGGGTAGCGCTTGCGCAGGGTCTCGTTGATGAGGCCCCAGTGGAACAGCAGCTGGCTCTCGTCGGTCTTGGCCTCGGCGCCGTCCCAGATGCCGCGCAGCGTGAAGCTCCAGGTGCCCGGGTAGATGGTGCCGCGCAGGGGGATCTGGTCGCCGATCTTCCAGCCGAACTTGTTGGCCAGCTTGCGGCCCACCACGCAGCCCTGGCGGTCGCGGATGAAGGCCAGGCGCTCCTCGTCCTTGAGGCGGTACTCGGGGTAGAGCGCCAGATAGCTGGCCGGCTCGACCGCGAACTGCGGGAAGAAGTTGCGCTCGGTGATGTAGACGCCGCCGAACCAGTTGGCCCAGGAGACGCTGGCCACGCCATCCACCGCCTTGAGGCGCTGCGCGTAGTTGAGCGGCAGCGGGAAGGTCAGCGAGATCGCGCTGCGCGACACCAGGCGCGTGCTGCTGCTGCCCTCGACGCCGGCGTACCAGGCGTCGACGATGGTGCGCAGCAGGCCGAAGGCGGATACCGCCACCACCAGGCCCACCAGGGTCAGGAGGGTGCGCAGCTTGTGCCGGAAGGCATTGCGCAGCAGCAGCTTGAGGTAGAAGAGCATCCCGGTCGGCTCAGGGCTCGTGCACCAGCACGCCCTTTTCCAGGTGGATGAGGCGGTGCGCGCGCGCCGCGGCCTTGGGATCGTGGGTCACCATCACGATGGTCTTGCCGAGGCTGCGATTCAGCTCGTCCAGCAGCGACAGCACCTCCTCGCCGGTGTGGCGGTCGAGATCGCCGGTGGGCTCGTCGGCCACGATCATGGCCGGGTCGCTGACCAGCGCGCGCGCGATCGCCACACGCTGCTGCTGGCCGCCCGAGAGCTCGTTGGGGTAATGGTCCATGCGGTCTTCCAGCCGTACCATCGCCAGCGCCGCCTCGGCATGGGCGCGGCGCTGCTTCGCGCCGAGGCCGCAGAGCAGCAGCGGCAGCTCGACGTTCTCCAGCGCGGTGAGCACCGGCATGAGGTTGTAGAACTGGAAGATGAAGCCGACGTTGGCGGCGCGCCAGTCGGCCAGCTGGCCCTCGCCGAGGGTGGCGATGTCGATGCCTCCGATCTCAATGCGGCCGCTGCTGGGCTGGTCGATGCCGGCGATCAGGTTCAGCAGCGTGCTCTTGCCCGAGCCGCTGGGGCCCATCAGGGCCACGAAGTCGCCGCGCTGCACGTCCAACTCGATGTCCAGCAGCACCGGGATCTCCTGGCCGCCGCGCTGGTAGGACTTGCTCAGGTGGCTGATGCGGATGAGGGCCTCGGACATGGTGCGCTTTTCTTTCTCACTTGGCGGCCAGCTTGACCTGGGCGCCGTCCTTGAGCTTGTCGGTGGGCGCAAGCACCAAGCGCTCGCCGGACTTGACCGCGCCGCTCACCTCCAGCACATCGCCCAGCACGCGGCCCTTCTTCACCTCCACCGCTTCCAGCAATTCCTTTTCACCCTCGCGCTTCAGGCGGAACAAATAACTCTTGCCATCGCGCTCCAGCAGGGCCCTGGGGTTGACGGCCAGCACCGGCTGCTGCTCGGCCTCGGTGGGCGCCTGGGACAGAAACGCCACCTTGGCGCTCATCTCGGGCAGGATGCGCGGGTCCAGTTTTCCCTCGAACTGCACCTTGGTGATGACGGTGGCCTTGGCGCGGTCCACCGTGGGCACGATGCCGCCCACGCGGCCGCGGAAGCGCTGGCCGGGCAGGGCGTCGAGCGTGATCTCCACCGGCTGGCCCTTGGCCGCCTTCGACAGGCTGCCCTCGGAGACATCGGCCTCCACCTCCAGCGTGCTCATGTCGGCCATCGTCACCACCGCGCCTTGCGAGCCGGCGGCGTTGGAGAAGGGCGTGATGATGTCGCCCACATTGGCGTTCTTGAGCAGCACGATGCCGTCGAAGGGGGCGCGGATCTCGGTGAAATCGCGGTTCACCTCCTGCACCTTCAGCAGCGCCTGGGCCTGGCCCACGCCGGCCTGAGCTTGCGCCACGCCGGCCTGGGCGCTCGCCTGCGCGGCGCGCGCGGCGTCGAGGCGGCGCTGCGCCGCCGCCATCGCCTGCGCCGACACAAAGCCCTGGGTCTGCAGGCTGCGGCTGCGCTGGTATTCGGCCTCGGCATTGATCAGCTCCACCTCGGCCTGGCGCACGCCGGCCTGACTCTGGCGCTGCGCGGCCTCGGCCAGGCGCACGCCGGCCTGGGCGGTGCCGATGCCGGCCTGCACATCGCTGGCATCCAGGCGCGCGATCAGCTCGCCCTTCTTCAGCAGCGAGCCCTCGCGCACCAGCAGCTCGATCAGGCGGCCGGTGGCCTTGGAGGCCACCGCGGCGCGGCGCTGTGCCACCACATAGCCCGAGGCGGTGAGCTGCAGGTATTGCTGCGAGGGCGTGCTCTGCAGCACCGTGGTGGTCTGCACCTCGGGGCTGCGCGGCGCCAGCGCCA
Organism: Paucibacter sediminis; assembly: GCF_030254645.1. Taxonomy (NCBI): domain Bacteria; kingdom Pseudomonadati; phylum Pseudomonadota; class Betaproteobacteria; order Burkholderiales; family Sphaerotilaceae; genus Roseateles; species Paucibacter sediminis. Next base: position 1,226,666 of record NZ_CP116346.1, on the reverse strand, counting down.
GGCCCGCGGCCACCAGCGCCACGGCGCCCAGCGCGATCCAGCGCCAGGGCAGGCGGCGTTGCTTGGCGCCCGGCGCCTGCCGGTCGATCTTCAGTTGCTTCAGCGGGGTCGTCTCAGCCATGTCGAAGAGCCTAGGTAGTGGCGCCGCGCGATGGTAGCCGGTGTTTTAGGATCGCGGCTTGATCAAGAAAAGACGAGGTGTTGATGTCGCTGCGGCCCTGCGTGCTGGTGCTGTGCCTCTTGCTGGCGGCCGCGCGGTGCTGGGCCGACGAGGCCTTGCCCGCCTGTCCGGCCGGCCTGACGCCCGAGTTGGTGCTGCAGCGCCTGAACGCCCTGCGCGCCGAGCCGCGCCCATGCGGCAGTGTGGAGCGGGCGGCCGCGCCGGCGCTGCGCTGGGACTTGCGGCTGGCGGCCGCGGCCGAGGCCTATGCCGGCGAGCTGGCGCAGCGCGACACCATCAGCCATGTGGGCAGCCAGGGGCGCAGCCTGCGCGAGCGGCTCGGCGCGGCGGGCTATCTGATGAGTTCGGTGGGCGAGAACCTGGCGGCCGGCCCCGAGCAGCTGGACGATGCGCTGCAGATCTGGCTGGCCAGCGCCGCGCATTGCCAGAACCTGATGGCGCCCGAGCTGGTCGATGCGGGCCTGGCCTGCGTGGCCGCGCCGGGGCGCTACCAGCGCTTCTGGGTGCTGTTGCTGGCGCGCAGCCCTAGATCCAGCCCAGATCGATCGCCCTGAGCACCGCCTGGGTGCGGTCGCGCACGCCCATCTTGGAGAAGATCGCCGAGCAGTGGTTCTTGATCACGCCCTCGCTATTGCCCAAGAGGGTGGCGATCTCGGTGTTGGAGCGGCCGCTCGCCACCAGGCGCAGCACCTGCAGCTCCTTGGGGCTCAGCGGGTCGGGTTGCTCGGTGGCGCTGAAGGCGCGTTCCACATGGGTGCTCTGGCGCTCCATGCGCTCGGTGAGGGTGGGGCGCAGCGCGGTGCCGCCGGCGGCCACGTCGCGCAGCGCCTGCAGCAGGGTGTCGGGGCTGATGGCCTTGAGCAGAAAGCCCTTGGCGCCGGCGCGCACCGCTTCGTCGAACACCGCGGCGTCGTCGAAGGTGGTGAGCAGCACCACCGGAATCTTCAGCGCCCGCGCCGCCAGCGCGCGGATCAGGCCAGTGCCGTCCAGGCGCGGCATGCGCATGTCCGACAGGATCACATCGGGCTGCTCCTGCGCGATCAGCTCCAGCGCTTCGGCGCCGTCCGCCGCCTCGCCGATGATGCGGATCTCCTCGTGCAGCGAGAGCAGGCCCTTGAGGCCTTCGCGCACCAGTTGCTGGTCTTCGACCAGCAGCACCTTGATTGCTTCTGTGGACATCTCAGGCCCTCCTTGGACACATCAATTCGATCATGAAACCGGGGCTGTAGCGCAGCACCTGCATGCTGCCGGCCAGCTCGCCCATGCGCTCCTGCATGCCCTTCAGGCCATTGCCCTCGCGCAGCCTGGGGGCACCCTGGCCGTTGTCTTCGATGGTGACGCGCACGCGCTGCGCATCGCCCTCGCCCTGCACGCTGAGGCAGACCTGCACCTGGGTGGCGCGCGCATGGCGCACGCTGTTGGTCACCGCCTCCTGCACGCAGCGTAGCAGGGCATGGGCCGCGCGTGGCGAGAGGTCGCGCGCGGCCTCGTCCAGGCTGAGCGTGATCTGGGTGCTGGCAATGCCCTCGGCGAGGGTGTGCAGCGCCGCGCTGAGGTCGATGCAGGCCGAGTTGCGCTCGCGCGAGACGGCGGCGCGCACATCCTCCAGCAGATGTGCGGCGCCCTCGCGCGCCTTGCCCACGGCCTGGGCGGCGGCGTCGGGGTCGGCGCGGTGCAGCAAGGCCTCGCTGAGCTGCAGATGCAGGTTCAGCGCGGTGAGGTGGTGGCCCATCACGTCGTGCAGCTCGCGCGCCATGCTCATGCGCTCGGCATAGCGCATCTGCTCCAGCTGCAGGCGCTCGCCGCTGTGCTTCTCGGCCAGCATGGCCTGCAGCCAGCGGCGCTTCTCGGCCTCGGCGGCGGCCATGCGGCCCAGTCCGAAGGCCATGCCATGCAGGCCCACCATGGCCATCATCAGGCCCAGGCTGTTGACCCACCAGGGCGTGTCGCTGCGCAGCTGCTCCAGCAACTGGCCGTCGCTGGGCAACCACCAGTAAAGAGCCAGATTGATCGCCACCTGGCTGAGCGCAAACATGAAGGCGGCGCGCACGCGCAGCAGCACCGCCGCCAGCGCGGTGACCAGAAAGGGCAGGCCCGGCGTGACCGCCAGCGCCACCAGGTCCAGCAGCAGGATGCGCGGCAGGGCGTTGGGTGGCGGCTGGTCCATGCTGTTCTCGCGCGCCAGGCGCCAGAACTGGTAGGCGAACAGGCACACCAGGGTGAAGCTGGCCAGCACGATGAGCGGATCGCCGGGCTCGCCACCGAAGCGCCGGTAGAGATTGGCGAGCACACCGTCATAGGCCTCGGTCTTGCGGCCCAGCAGGGCCCCGACGGTGGCGAACAGCTCCAGCAGGCAGACCGCCAGCGCGGCAATGCGCAGCACGAAGGCGGGCTGCGCAATGCGGGCAAGCAGACGGTCCAAGGCGTGGAGGGGGTTCACAGACGAAGGCGCGAATCTGCCATGGCGCGCAGCTTAGTGGATGTGCGCTTCGTCATGTTTCCCTTCAGACGGGTGGCGCCGCGATGGCCTCGGCAATCACGCCGCCGCCCAGGCAGACCTCGCCGTCGTACAGCACCGCGCTCTGGCCCGGCGTGACGGCCCATTGCGGTTGCGCGAAGTCGAGCCGGAAGCGGCCCGGCGCGGGGCTCTCGGGCGTGAAGGCGCAGGCCGCGTCGGCCTGGCGGTAGCGCGTCTTGGCGCCGAAGCCGCCGTAGCCGGGCGGCGTGCCGGTCCAGGAGATGTCGTCGGCGATCAGGCTGTGGCTCAGCAGCCAGGGATGCTCATGCCCTTGCACCACATAGAGGGTGTTGCTCTGCATATCCTTGCGCGCAACGAACCAGGGTGCGTGCTCGCCACCCCCGCGCGGGGCCCCTTTTTCCTTCACGCCGCCAATGCCCAGGCCCTGGCGCTGGCCCAGGGTGTAGAAGGACAGGCCCACATGCTCGCCCAGCTTGCGGCCGCGCTCGTCCTTGATGGGGCCGGGCTGGTGCGCCAGATAGCGATTCAGGAATTCGCGGAAGGGCCGCTCGCCGATGAAGCAGATGCCGGTCGAATCCTTCTTCTTGGCATTGGGCAGGCCGATCTCCTCGGCGATGCGGCGCACCTCGGTCTTGGCCAGTTCGCCCACCGGGAACAGCGTCTTGGCCAGCTGCGCCTGGTTGAGGCGGTGCAGGAAGTAGCTCTGGTCCTTCAGCGGGTCCAGGCCTTTCAGCAACTGAACCTGCCCATTGAGCTCACGGACTCTGGCGTAGTGGCCCGTGGCAATCTTCTCGGCGCCCAGGCGCATGGCGTGGTCGAGAAAGGCCTTGAACTTGATCTCGGCATTGCACAGCACATCGGGGTTGGGCGTGCGGCCGGCCTGGTACTCGCGCAGAAAGGCGGCGAACACGCGGTCCTTGTAGTCGGCCGCGAAGTTCACATGCTCGATCTCGATGCCGATCACATCGGCCACCGCGGCGGCGTCGACGAAGTCGATGTTCGACGAGCAGTATTCGCTGTCGTCATCGTCTTCCCAGTTCTTCATGAAGATGCCCACCACCTCGTGGCCGGCCTTCTTCAGCAGATAGGCGGTGACGGCGGAATCCACGCCGCCGGACAGGCCGACGACGATGCGTTGCTTCTCGGAATTCATGGGGCCGGATTGTCCCGCATAGGCCGGCGGCTGGCTTGCCGAGGGGTTTGCCTACTCGGCCGGGTGTTGGCGCAGATAGGCCTGCAGCGCCGCCTGGCGTATCGCCTCCAGCTCGCCACTGGCCTGCAGCCGCTGCAGCACGGCCGTCAGCCGCGGCGCGAGCTCGGCCTGGCGGGCGCCCAGGTAGTGATAGAGAAGATGCTCTTCCAGCGGCTGCTCCAGACGCTTGAGCTTGCCCAGCCGCCGCAGCGGCGGGGCCTGCGCGGGTTCGGTGCAGAGCGCCACATCGGCGATGCCGGCGGCCAGCAGCTTGAAGAGTTCGTTCACCGAGCCTGCCTCGACGCGCCGCGCGCCGGCCGGCAGCATCTGCTCAATGCGCAGCACGCCGCGCTGGTAGGCGACCCGCAGGCCCTGCAGCTGCGCCCAGTCATGCGGCTGCACGCGCTTGGCGTCGTAGGTGTAGACGCGCACGGCCGAGGTGTTGATGGGCGGGGCGATGCGCTGCAGGTCCGGATGCGCGGCGGCAAATTCGTAGACGCGATGCAGATTGCCGTCGAGCTCGCCGGCCAGCATGGCTTGCAGCGCGCGCCGGTTCGGCAGCGCGACAAACTCCAGCGGCTGGCCCAGCTCGGCATAGGCGCGGCTCAGCACGGCCTCGCTGACGGCGGTGAGCGGATCGGAGTCGCGGTCCCAGCTGCCGATCCGCAATGGCGCGGGCTGGGCCAGAGCAGCGCTGCTGCACAGCAGAACCGTCAGGCAGGTGAGGAGGCGCAGTAGCAGCATTCGCATCGGTTGGGCTCGAATGGGGCGTGAGTGTCGCAGGCTTGCTTGCCGGGCGTGTCAAGCCTTGCGCAGCGGCTCGTACAGCGAACCATCCACATGGACGGCGTCCAGCGGCAGGCGGCGGCCCGCCAGATGGTCCTCCACGCAGCGCAGCACCAGCGGGCTGCGATGGCGCGCAGCGGTGGCGCGCAGCTCCTCCAGCGTCATCCAGAGGGTGCGCAGGATGCCGCGGTCCAGCGTGCGGCCCGGGATCGGCTCGCCCACGCGGCCGGTGTAGGCCAGGCGCAGATAAGTCACGTCCTCATGCCGGGCGGGCCGCTGGAAGCGCGCCATGTAGAGGCCCAGCAAGGCCTCGGGCTCGAAGGCGCGCGCCGTCTCTTCCAGCGCCTCGCGCACCACCGCCTCCAGCGGCGACTCGCCCGGGTCCAGGTGGCCGGCCGGGTTGTTGAACATCAAACCTTCCGGCGTTTGCTCTTCCACCAGCAGGAAACGGCCCCTATCCTCAATCACCGCCGCGACAGTGACGCTGGGCTTCCATCTTTCGTTGTTCATGAACTGTCTCTTTCGCGCTTGTACGGGTGTCGAATGACATCCCTATTGTGTAAGCTCGCCGCAAGCTACCCATATCAAGTCATTCCCAGGCCGCAAGGCGAGGAGGATTCATGCAGATAGGTGTCCCGCGCGAGAGCGCGGCCGGAGAGACCCGTGTGGCGCTCACGCCCGAGACGGCCAAGAAGCTGAAAAGCCAGGGTCATGTCTTGCGTGTGGAGAGCGGCGCCGGCGTGGCGGCCAGCATCACCGACGAGGCCTATGCGGCCGCGGGTGCCGAGATCACCGACCGCGCCGGGGCGCTGGGCGCCGAGCTGGTGCTGAAGGTGAAGAGCCCGAATGCCGAGGAGCTGGCGCTGATGAAGCCCGGCAGCGCCCTGGTGGGCATGCTGAATCCCTTCGACAAGCCCGGCCTGCAGGCGCTGGCCACGGCCGGCCTGACCAGCTTCGCGCTGGAAGCCGCGCCGCGCACCACGCGGGCGCAAAGCATGGACGTGCTGTCCAGCCAGGCCAATATCGCCGGCTACAAGGCGGTGATGATCGCGGCGGACCGCTACCAGCGCTTCTTCCCCATGCTGATGACGGCCGCGGGCACCGTGAAGGCGGCGCGCGTGGTGGTGCTGGGCGTGGGCGTGGCGGGGCTGCAGGCGATTGCCACCGCCAAGCGCCTGGGCGCGGTGATCGAGGCCTCGGACGTGCGCCCTTCGGTGAAGGAGCAGGTCGAGTCGCTGGGCGGCAAGTTCATCGACGTGCCCTACGAGACCGCCGAGGAGAAGGAGGCGGCCGAGGGCGTGGGCGGTTATGCCAAGCCGATGCCGCCGAGCTGGCTGGCGCGCCAGCAGGCCGAGGTGGCCAAGCGCGTGGCCCAGGCCGATGTGGTGATCACCACCGCCCTGATCCCGGGCCGTGCCGCCCCGGTGCTGGTGAGCGAGGAGATGGTCAGGAGCATGAAGCCGGGTTCGGTGATCGTGGACCTGGCGGCCGGCAAGGGCCCCGAGGGGCGCGGCGGCAACTGCCCGCTCACCGAGACCGACCAGACGGTGGTCAAGCATGGCGTGACCCTGGTGGGCGAGACCAATCTGGCGGCGCTGGTCGCGGCCGATGCCTCGGCCCTCTATGCCCGCAATGTGCTGGACTTCCTGAAGCTCGTGATCAGCAAGGAAGGCGCCTTCCAGGTGCCGGCCGATGACGACATCGTCGTCGCCTGCCTGATGACGCAAGACGGACAAGTGAAGAGGACCTGAGCCGCGATGGACACCGTATCCCCCACCCTGATCAATCTGATCATCTTCGTGCTGGCGATCTACGTCGGCTACCACGTGGTCTGGAATGTCACGCCGGCGCTGCACACGCCGCTGATGGCGGTCACCAACGCGATCTCGGCCATCGTCATCGTCGGCGCCATGCTGGCGGCGGCGCTGACCGAGACCGACCTCGGCAAGTTCATGGGCACGCTGGCGGTGGCGCTGGCGGCCGTGAACGTGTTCGGCGGCTTCCTGGTGACGCGTCGCATGCTGGAGATGTTCCGCAAGAAGGACAAGAAGCCGTCGAGCGGGGAGGCCGCGAAATGAGCTTGAACCTCGTCACCTTCCTCTACCTGGTTGCCAGCATCTGCTTCATCCAGGCGCTCAAGGGCCTCTCGCACCCCACCACCTCGATCAAGGGCAATCTGTTCGGCATGGTGGGCATGGCGATCGCCGCCGTCACCACCGGCGCGCTGATCGTCAAGCTGGCGGGCGGCAATGCCTTCGGCCTGAGCTATGTGCTGGCGGGCCTGGTGATCGGCGGCGGCGCCGGCGCCTATATGGCCAACAAGGTGGAGATGACCAAGATGCCCGAGCTGGTGGCCTTCATGCACAGCATGATCGGCCTGGCGGCGGTGTTCATCGCGGTGGCCGCGGTGGCCGAGCCCTATGCCTTCGGCATCACCGCCAAGGGCATGGCCATTCCCGTGGGCAACCGCATCGAGCTGTTCCTGGGCGCGGCCATCGGTGCCATCACCTTCAGCGGTTCGGTGATCGCCTTCGGCAAGCTCAGCGGCAAGTACAAGTTCCGCCTCTTCCAGGGCGCGCCGGTGAGCTTTGCCGGCCAGCACATGCTGAACCTGGCGCTGGGCGTCACCACCCTGGGTCTGGGTGCCTATTTCGCCTGGAGCGAGAGCTGGGGCGCCTTCATGATCGTGCTGGCGCTGGCCTTCGTGCTGGGCGTGTTGATCATCATCCCGATCGGCGGCGCCGACATGCCGGTGGTGGTGTCGATGCTCAACAGCTACTCGGGCTGGGCGGCGGCCGGCATCGGCTTCTCGCTCAACAACTCGATGCTGATCATTGCCGGCTCCCTGGTGGGCAGCTCGGGCGCCATCCTCTCGTACATCATGTGCAAGGCGATGAACCGCTCGTTCTTCAACGTTATCCTGGGCGGCTTTGGTGGCGACGCCACGGCCGCGGCGGCAGGCGGTGCCGCGCAGCGCAACGTCAAGAGCGGCAGCGCCGACGATGCCGCCTTCATCATGGGCAATGCCGAGAGCGTCATCATCGTGCCGGGCTATGGCCTGGCGGTGGCGCGCGCCCAGCATGCGGTGAAGGAGCTGGCGGCCAAGCTCACCGAGAAGGGCGTCATCGTCAAGTACGCCATCCATCCGGTGGCGGGCCGCATGCCCGGCCACATGAACGTCCTGCTGGCCGAGGCCGAGGTGCCTTATGACCAGGTGTTCGAGATGGAGGACATCAATGGCGAGTTCGGCCAGGCCGATGTCGCCATCATCCTGGGCGCCAACGACGTGGTGAACCCCGCCGCGCATGTGAAGGGCAGCGCCATCTACGGCATGCCCATCCTGGAGGCCTACAAGGCCAAGACCATCATCGTCAACAAGCGCTCGATGGCGGCTGGCTATGCGGGCCTGGACAACGAGCTGTTCTACATGGACAAGACCATGATGGTGTTCGGTGACGCCAAGAAGGTGGTCGAAGACATGCTGAAGGCCGTGGAGTAGCGATGGAGGCTGGCGCCTGGGAGCCGGAGGCCGCACGCGCCGCCGCCCCAGCGCGCCGGCTGGATGGCTGGGCGCTGCTGGCGCTGGCCATTCTGCTGCCGGCCCTGCTGATGCTGGGCCTGCATGCGCTCTCGCAGCGCTACAACACCGCGCTGCCGCCCGAGGTGCTGCGCCTCAGCGAGGCCTGGCAGTTCTCCGACGACAGCGAGCTGCTGCCCGCGCGCCAGCCCGAGCATGCGCGCCGCGTCTTGCTGCCGTTTGCACAGTCGCAAGTGCGCGGCGCGACCCTGGGCGCGAACTGGCTGCTGCTGGACTTCGAGCTCGGCCAGCCGGCGCAGACGCCCTTTCTGCTGAGCCTGCAGCACCGCCCCAGCGTCACCGTCTACCTGGACGGCGAGTTGCTCGCCTATTCCAGCGTGGGCGACGAGGTCGAGATCGGGCAGCGCGGCCTGATGCTGGGCAGCCGCAACCTGCTCGTGAACGTGCCGCCCTCGATGCTGGTGGCCGGGCAGCACCGGCTGGCCCTGCGCCTGTTTGCGCCCGGCTTCGAGGGCAGCAGCCTCTCGCCGGTGCTGCTGGGGCCGGCCGAGGCGGTGCGCAGCCTGCAGGAAAGCCGGCGCGCCTGGCAGGGCGCGCGCCTGGTCACCGCGCTCTGCGGCCTCATCATCGGCCTGTTCCTGCTGCTGGTCTGGCTGGCGCTGCGCCAGGAGTGGCTGAACGGCGTGACCGGCATCTACTGCCTGCTGGCGGCCCTGCTGCTGCTGCCCTATCTGGTGGGCCAGCCGCTGCTGCCGGCGCCCTGGTGGCGCATGCTGCTGGACGCCGCCGACGTGGTCTCCAAGGCGCTGATGCTGTTCCTGGTGGCCAAGCTGCTGGGCTGGCCGACGCGCTGGCCGCAGCGCCTGGCGCTGGCCTATGCCCTGCTGGGCCTGCCGCTGGACCTCTGGGCCGCCCATGCGGGCCTGGCCTGGACCGACTTCCAGCACCCCTGGCCCTGGTGGGCGCTGGGCAGCCGCAGCCTGGTGCTGCTGGTGGCCTGGGCGCTGGCGCTGCGGGCCGCCTGGCGCAGCGGCCGCGCGGTGCTGGGCATGGGCGCGGCGGTGGTGGGCCTGTCGGTGCTGGCCTGGATGTATGTGAGCTATTTCGCCCTGGTGGAGCGCGAGCGCTTCAGCGTGGTTGACGTGAACGTGGTGGGCTATGCCTGCCTCATCATGATGGCCGGCTTTGCGCTGCAGCGCCGCTTCGTGCATTCCCTGCGCGCCCAGACCCAGGCGCGCGCCGAGCTGGAGGCGGCGCTGGCCCAGCGCAGCGCCGAGCTGGAGGCGCGTTACCGCGAGCTGCAGCACAGCGAGCAGCTGCGCAGCGCGGCCGAGGAGCGCGAGCGCCTGCTGCAGGAGATGCACGACGGCCTGGGCTCGCAGCTGCTGATGGCCAAGCTGGGCGCCGAACAGGGCATGGACCGCGAGACCCTCAGCCGCCTGCTCGACGATTGCGTGGACGAGATGCGCCTCACCGTCGACGCCCTCGCCATCAACGATGGCGATCTGAGCCTGCTGCTGGCCAACTTCCGCCATCGCATGGGCAAGCGCCTGGGGGCCGCGGGCCTGGAACTGGACTGGCAGCTGGGCGACACGCCTTCGCTGCCGCGCCTGATGGGCACGCATGGCCGCGATCTGGTGCGCATCGTGCAGGAGGCGCTCAGCAATGTGCTGCACCATGCCCAGGCCACGCGCGTGCGCTTTCGCACCCGGCTGAACGAGGATGGCAGCGCGGTGCTGCTCAGCATCAACGACAACGGCCGCGGCCTGCCCGAGACGCCGTGCGCCGGCCAGGGCCTGCGCAATATGCGCAAGCGCGCACAGCGCATCGGCGCCGAGATCGCCTGGCGGCCGGGCGAGGAGGGCGGCTGCGAGATCTGCCTGCTGATTCCGGTTGCGCCGCTTGAGCGTGCGCTCTAAAGAGCGCTATCGAATCCCCTGATGCTGGGGGCGCCACCCATGGCCGAGAATGCGCCCACCGTACTGGAGACAAAAGATGGAGAAAATCTGGCTGAAGCATTATTCCGAGGGCGTGCCCGCGGAGATCAACACCGGGCTTTATCCGTCCTTGGTCGACCTGATGGACGCGGCGTTCAAGAAGTACCCGCAGCGCCCCGCCTACAAGATCATGGGCCGCAGCATCAGCTTTGCGCAGATCGACGAGATGTCGCGCGCCCTGGCCGCCTATCTGCAGAGTCTGGGCCTGGACAAGGGTGACCGCGTCGCCCTCATGATGCCCAACATCCCGCAATATCCGGTGGCGGTGGCGGCGGTGCTGCGCGCCGGCTATGTGGTGGTGAACGTGAACCCGCTCTACACGCCGCGCGAGCTGGAGCACCAGCTCAAGGACGCCGGTGCCAAGGCCATCGTCATCATCGAGAACTTTGCCGCCACCCTGCAGCAGGTCATCAACCAGGTGCCCACCAAGCATGTGGTGCTGGCTTCGATGGGCGATCTGCTGGGCTTCCCCAAGGGCCTGATCGTCAACTACGTGGTGCGCAAGGTGAAGAAGCTGGTGCCGGCCTTCGAGCTGCCGACGGCGGTGCGCTTCAACGACGCGCTGAGCCGTGGCCGCGGCATGGCCTACAAGGCACCGAATGTGCAGCCGGGCGACATCGCCGTGTTGCAGTACACCGGCGGCACCACCGGCGTCAGCAAGGGCGCGGTGCTGCTGCACCGCAATCTGGTGGCCAATGTGATGCAGGCCGAGGCCTGGTACCAGCCGGCGCTCAAGAAGATCCCGGCCGGCGAGCAGATGGTGAGCATCTGCGCGCTGCCGCTGTATCACATCTTCGGTTTCACCACCAACATGATGCTGTCCATGCATATGGGCGGCTGCAATGTGCTGATCCCCAATCCGCGCGACCTGCCGGCGGTGTTCAAGGAGCTGGCCCAGCATCGTTTCCACAGCCTGCCGGCGGTGAACACGCTGTTCATGGCGATGGCCAACCATGCCGACTTCAACAGCGTGGACTGGAGCCATCTGGCGATCTCGGTGGGCGGCGGCATGGCGGTGCAGCAGGCCACCGCCAAGCTCTGGCTGGACAAGACCGGCTGCCCCATCGTGGAGGGCTACGGGCTGTCGGAGACCTCGCCGGTGGCCACCTGCAACCCCACCGACAGCACCGCCTACAGCGGCACCATCGGCATGCCGATGTCGAGCACCGAGCTCAAGCTGCTGGATGACGACGGCCAGGAGGTCGGCCCCGGCCAGGCCGGCGAGATCGCCATCAAGGGCCCGCAGGTGATGGCCGGCTACTGGCAGCGCCCCGACGAAACCGCCAAGGTGATGACGCCCGACGGCTTCTTCCGCACCGGCGACATCGGCACGGTGGACGAGCGCGGCTACTTCAAGATCGTGGACCGCAAGAAGGACATGATTCTGGTGAGCGGCTTCAACGTCTATCCGAACGAGATCGAGGACGTGCTGACCCAGATGGAGGGCGTGCTGGAATGCGCCGCCGTGGGCATCCCGGACGAGAAGGCCGGCGAGGCCGTCAAGGTCGTGATCGTGAAGAAGAACCCGGCCATCAGCGAGGCCGATGTGCGCGCCTATTGCGAGGCCAACCTGACCGGCTACAAGCGCCCCAAGATCGTCGAGTTCCGCACCGAACTGCCCAAGACTCCGGTGGGCAAGATCCTGCGGCGTGAACTACGCGACAAAAAGTAGCATCGCGAGCGGCCACCGACGCACAGCCTCGGCGTAAGCTGAGCCACTGGAGGGATTGCGGTGCTGGACCTGAACTATCAGAAGACCGAAGCCGGACGCGCGGAAATCAAGAGCCGCGCCCTGGCCCTCTCGCGCGTGGCCCGCAATCTGCTGCTGGTGCTGGATGCCTCCAAGACCGCGCGCCAGTGGCTGGCGCTGGTGCAGGGTGCCACCGAGGCCGATTTCGAACTGCTGCTGCAGCACGCGCTGGTGGCGGCGCCCTTCGGGGCCACGGCGGCCATTCCTGCTTCCGCTGCTGCTGCTGCCGCCGCTGCGCCCGCCGCGTCGCCCGTGCTGGCGCTGGACGGCAGCGAGCTGCCGCAGCTGGGCTACGAGGAGCTGTATGCCTACCTGACCCGCCATGCCAAGCAATACCTCGGCCTGATGAAGGGTTACCGGGTGGTGCTGGACGTGGAGCGCTGCGGCAATCTGCACGAGCTGCAGATGCTGGCGCAACGCTTTGTCGAACAGGTGCGCGAGGCCCAGGGCGAAGACCTGGCCCGGCAGGTGCGGCGCGCCATGGGGATGAGCACCTAAACTGCGGGCTCAGGAGTTGAGCCATGCCCCCGCGTTTTTTTGTTGAGACCCCGCTTGCCGCCGGCGAGCTGAGCCTGCCGCCCAGCGCGGCCCGCCATGTGCAGGTGCTGCGCCTGCAGCCCGGCAGCCCCGTGACCCTGTTCGATGGCAGCGGCGGCGAGTGGCAGGCCGAGGTGCTGGCGATGGGCCGCAGCGAGGTGCGCGTGCACCTGCAGGCGCGCCAGCTGGTGCAGCGCGAGCTCGCGCAAGACCTGACCCTGGCGGTGGTGATGCCCGCCAACGACCGCATGGACGGCCTGATCGAGAAGGCCACCGAGCTGGGCGCCGCGGCGCTGCAGCCGCTCATGAGCGAGCGTTCGGTGCTGCGCCTGGCCGGCGAGCGCGCCGACAAGAAGGTGGCGCATTGGCAGGGCGTGGCGGTGGCGGCCAGCGAGCAGAGCGGCCGCACGCGCGTGCCGCGTATCGCGCCGGTGCAGCCGCTGGCGGCCTGGCTGGCCGGCCTGGGCGAGCCCGCGCCAGCGCAGCGGCGCTGGCTGCTGAGCCCGGGCGCCGCCAGGCCCCTGCACGAGCTGGTGAACCAGCAGGCCGCCGCAGCCGAGACGCTGGTGCTGAGCGGCCCCGAGGGCGGCCTGAGCCCGGCCGAGGAGGAGGCGGCGCGTGCGCGCGGCTTCGTGGCCGCCAAGCTGGGCCCGCGCATCCTGCGCGCCGATACCGCACCGCTGGCGGTGCTCTCCTGGCTGGCGCTGCAGTCGGCCTGAGCGCCGGCAGTTCAGTCGTTAGGTTCCGCGTTCGCGACCTCTGACCTGGGCGCGCGCGCCGAGCCCGCCACCAGATCGAAGCGGAACAGGCGGCACTCGATCGGGCCGTTCCACATCGGGAAGCGGCGCGACTCCTTCAGCCGCATCTTGGTGGGCAGCTTCATGTCGGGGCTCAGCATCCAGGCGGTCCAGCCGGCGCTCGCCTGCGTGTAGCCGCGCTTCCAGTGCGAGGCCAGGCGGGGGAAGAAGTCGTCGGTGGCGTCGCGCTGCTCCGAGCCGCTGTGCTCGCGCACCGCGGCCGCCTTGCCGCGCACCTCGATGCGCTCGCCATAGGGCGGATTCATCATCAGCGTGCCGGGCATGCCCTCGGGCAGCTGCGGCGCGGGGCGCTCCAGCGCGTCGCCGCCGTTGAACTGGATGTACTGGGCCACGCCGGCGCGCTCGGCGTTGCGGCGCGCGAAGTCCACCATGCGGAAGGCCACGTCGCTGGCGTAGATGGGCACGGCGGGCGCATGCACGCGTGCCTGTGCGGCGCGCTTGAGCTCGGCCCAGCGGTTCTGCAGGGGCTGGAAGGGCAGCTGCGCCTCGAAGGCAAAGCGCCGCATGATGCCGGGCGCCGCGCCGCTGGCGATCAGCGCCGCCTCGATCGGAATGGTGCCCGAGCCGCAGCAGGGGTCGTGCAGGGCGCCGCCGGTGTCGGGCGTGCCCTTCCAGCCGGCCGCGGCCAGCATCGCGGCGGCCAGCGTTTCCTTCAGCGGGGCATCGCCCTTGTCGACGCGCCAGCCGCGCTTGAAGAGCGGCTCGCCCGAGGTGTCCACGTAGAGCGCGGCGCGCTCCTCGCCGACATGCAGCACCACCGGCAGGTCGGGGGCATAGGTGTCGACGCTGGGGCGCTCGCCGGTGGCGTCGCGCAAGGTGTCGCAGATCGCGTCCTTCACCCGCAGGGTGGCGAAGTTGAGGCTCTTGAGCGGCGAGCGGTGGGCGGTGGTGTCGACCTTGATGGTGTGGCGCGGCGTGATCCAGCGCTCCCAGTCGACCTGGCGCGCCAGCGCATAGAGATCGTCCTCGTGGCGGTAGCCGCCCTCGATCAGCTCCACCAGCACGCGTTGCGCCAGCCGGCTCTCGAGATTGATGATCAGCACGCCCTCAGCTTCAGCGCGCACCGCGCAGCCGCCGCGCAGGGCCTCGATCTTGCCCTTGGGCAGCACGGCGCGCAGCTCCTGCTCCAGCAGGGCTTCGACACCGCCGGGGCAGGAGACAAACAGATTCAGGAGTTCGGCGCGGGACATGGCGGCAGGGGGCGGGAGAAAACGCCTATTGTCCCAGCTTGTGCGCCAGCGCCTCGAATTCCGCCAGCGGCAGCGGCCGGGCGAAGAAATAGCCCTGGAAGGCATGGCAGCCCTGGCCGCGCAGGGCCAGCATCTGGGCCTCGGTTTCCACGCCCTCGGCAATCACCGCCAGGCCCAGGCTGTCGCCCAGCTGTATCACCGCGCGCGCAATCGCCTGGGCATTCGGCTCGGTGAGCAGATCGCGCACAAAGCTCTGGTCGATCTTGAGCTGGTCCAGCGGCAGGCGCTTCAGATAGGCCAGCGAGGAATAGCCGGTGCCGAAGTCGTCCAGCGAAAAGCGCAGGCCCAGGCGGCGCAGCTCGCCCATCAGCGCGATCACCGCCTCCACGTCTTCCACCAGGGCGCTCTCGGTGAGCTCGAGCTTGAGCTTGTCGGTGGGCGCGCCGCTGCGCGCCAGCAACTGCTGCATGAAGCCCAGCAAACCCTTCTGCCGGAATTGGTGTGCGCTCAGGTTCACCGCCAGGCTGAGCCCGGCCAGCGCCGGCACCTGGGCCCAGGCGCTGAGCTGGGCGCAGCTTTGCTGCAACACCCATTCGCCCAGCTGGCCGATCACGCCGCAATGCTCGGCCAGCGGGATGAACTGGGCCGGCGAGATCCAGCCGCGCTGCGGATGCTGCCAGCGCAGCAGGGCTTCGGCGCCCAGCAGGCGGCCGTCGGCATCGACCTGGGCCTGGTAGTGCAGCTCGAACTGCTGGTAGTTCACTGCCTGGCGCAGATCTGCCTCCAGCAGGGCCAGCTCGGCCATCGCTGCCTGGGTCACCGGGTCGAAGAAGCAGAGCCGGTTGCGCCCCGCGGCCTTGGCCTGGTAGAGCGCGTGATCGGCGTGCTTGAGCAGCTCCTCGGCGCTGGACTCGGCCTCGCCCCACATCACGATGCCGATGCTGGGCGTGCTGTGGTGCGCGCTGTCGTCCAGGTGGTAGGGCTGGCCCAGCACGCGCAGCAGCTTCTCGCCGGCGGCCTCGGCATGCAGGGCGGCGCGGTGCGCGTCCTGGCCCAGATCCTGCAGCAGCACCACGAACTCGTCGCCGCCCCAGCGCGCCACCGTGTCCTCGGCGCGCAGCGAGGCCTGCAGGCGCTTGGCCACGGCCTGCAGCATGCGGTCGCCCATGCCGTGGCCCAGGGTGTCGTTGAGCGACTTGAAGTTGTCCAGGTCGATGAACAGCACCGCGCCCTGACGCGCGCCGCGCCGGCTCGCCGCCAGGGCCTGGTGCAGGCGGTCCAGCAGCAGGCGGCGGTTCGGCAGGCCGGTGAGCGGGTCGTAGAAGGCGAGCTGCTCGATCGCGGCCTCGGCGCGCTTGCGCTCGGTGATGTCGCGCGTCAGGCCGATGAACAGCGGCTCGCCGTCGCGCTCGATGTGCGAGACCGCCAGGCTCATGGGGAAGCTATGGCCGTCCTTGCGCAGGCCGTTGACATCGCGGCCCAGCCCGATCACGTGCGGCGCGCCGCCTTCCAGATAACGCTTGATATGTGCGTCGTGCAGGCTGCGTTCGGGTTCGGCCATGAGCCGGTTGACGTTGCCGCCCAGCAGCTCGCGCGCCTGGTAGCCGAACATGCGACAGGCCGCCGGGTTGATCGAGGCGATCACGCCATGGCGGTCGATGGTGATGACGCCATCGACCATGTTGTCGAGGATGGCCTGGGTCTGCTCGGCCTGGGCCTTCAGCGCCTGCGCGGCCTGCTGGCGCAGCCGGGCCAGCAGGCCGCGGCGGCGTTGCCAGAGCCACAGGGTCAGCGCGGCACCGAGCGTGAGCGCGCTGCCGAGCTGCAGCAGGGCCTGCTGCTGGCGCCGCAAGGGCGCTTCGACGCTCTCCATGGTGCGGCCCACCGCCACCAGCAGTTGCTTGTCGGCGCGCAGGCCGCTGGGGCGCACCGTGTGTGTGGCCACCAGGCGCTCATCGCGGCTGAGCAGGGTATGGCTTTGCTGCAGGCTGGCATCGCGCCCGGTGGCCAGATGCCGCTCCAGCAGTGAACCGGGCTGAGCCAACAGGCTGCGTTGCATCCATGCCGGGTTCTCGGGGGCGAGGGTAAAGAGCATGCCGTCCTGGTGCGCCAATGCCACCCAGGTCTGCGCCGAGGGTTGGACGGTTTGCAGCACCAGGCCGAAGTAGTGCGGATCCAGCAGGGCGATGACCAGACCGACCGGCCGATCGCCCTGACCGAAGAGCAGGCGCGCCAGACTGATGCACTGCGCGGCCAGCGGGTCCTGCAGCGGCGGCGACACATAGAGCAGACCCGGCTGGGGATGCGCGCCTAGCGCCTGCACGGCCCGGTGCTGGCGCAGGTCCAGCTTCAGCAGGTCGACGTGCGAGCTGGCCATGATCCGGCCCTGGGCATCCAGCAGCAGCAGCGCGCGCACGCCCGGCATGGCCTGGGCCAGGGTGCGCATCAGGGGCTCGCCGTCCTGCTGCAGCTGGGCCGGCCGCCAGCCGGGCGCTTGCGAGGCCACGGTCTGCAGCGCGGCATGGGTGGCAATCAGCTGCTGCGCGACGATGCCGTCCAGGGTGCGCACCAGGCCCTCGAGCTTCTCGCCCTCGTGGCGGCGCAGCGCCTCGCGTTCATTGGCCAGCCAGCCCAGCGCGAGGGCCCAGGCCAGCGCCAGCACCAGCGCCAGCAAGGCCCAGGCGCGCCAGCGCCTCCAGGCATGGACGGCGGGCAGGTCGAGGTGGGACGGGGCGGACATCGAGGGATGCCACGGTACCCAGTCCATGGGCTTCAAAGCTTGATGTTTCTCAATCTGAGGCCGGCTACATGGCCTTGCGCAGATTGGCCGGCGCGATCTTCAGTGCTTCGCGGTATTTCGCCACGGTGCGGCGCGCCACCTGGATGCCCTGCTCCTCCAGCATGCTGGAAAGCTGGCTGTCCGAGAGCGGCTTGGCGGCATCCTCGGCGGCCACGAACTGCTTGATGAGGGCGCGCACCGCGGTGCTGGAGGCATTGCCGCCCGCCTCGGTGTTGAGCCCCGAGCCGAAGAAGTACTTGAGCTCGAAGGTGCCCCAGGGCGTGGCCATGTATTTGGCGGTGGTGACGCGCGAGATGGTGGACTCGTGCAGGCCCAGCTCGTCGGCGATCTCGCGCAGCACCAGCGGCTTCATCGCCAGCTCGCCATGCGAGAAGAAGCCCTTCTGGCGCTCCACGATGGCCTCGGAGACGCGCAGGATGGTGTCGAAGCGCTGCTGGATGTTCTTGATGAACCAGCGCGCCTCCTGCAGCTGCGTGCCCAGCGGCGAATTGCTGACGCCGCCGCGCGTCTGACGCAGCGCATGGGCGTAGAGCTCGTTGATGCGCAGCTTGGGCATCACGTCGGGGTTGAGCGTGACGCGGAAGCCGCGGCCGGACTTGCGCACGATCACGTCCGGCACCACCGCCGCCGCCTCGCTGCGCGCGAACTGGCGGCCCGGCTTGGGCTCCAGCTCGGTGATCATGCCCTGGGCCTCGCGCAGCAAGGCCTCGTCGGCGCCGGTGAGCGACATCAGGCGCTTCAGGTCGCGCTTGGCCAGCAGCTCGAGGTATTGCTTGCAGATCAGGATCGCCACCACCTGGGCCTGGCTGCGCGGCTTGGCGCGCAACTGCAGCAGTAGGCATTCGGACAGGTTGCGCGCGCCCACGCCCACCGGCTCCAGGCTCTGCAACCACTTGAGCGCGCATTTGAGCGTGTCCAGCAGATCCTCGCGCGCCTCGGCATCGGCATCGCCCGAGAGCGCCTCGGTGAGCTCTTCCAGGCTGTCTTCCAGATAGCCGTCCTCGTTGAGCGACTCGATCAGCACCATCAGCGCGGCGCGGTCGGTCTGGCTCAGCTGCATGCCGGCGAGCTGGGCGTTCAGATGCTCCTGCAGCGAGATGCCGGGGCCCTGCTGTTCGGGGCGCTCGCCATCGTCGTCGCCGCTGCCGCTGCCCGTGCCGGGTGTTTCACGGATGCCGTCGAAGTCGTCGCGCTCGGTGCCGTTCTCCCAGTCGTCGCGCTCGGTGGTGCCGAAGTCGTCGCCCTTGATCTCGGCCACCGACTCGCCCTCGCCGCTGCTCTCCGCGCTGACTTCGGCCGCCGAGTCCTCGCGCTGCAGCGGCGCCGCCGCATCCAGGCGCACCGGCGCGGCCTCGCCAAACTCCTCGTCGGTTTCCAGCAGCGGGTTGCTGGTGAGCATCTGCTCCACTTCCTGGTTCAGCTCCAGGGTGGAGAGCTGCAGCAGACGGATGGACTGCTGCAGCTGCGGCGTCAGCGACAGATGCTGGGAGAGGCGTACCTGCAGCGACGGTTTCATCGCTTACATGCGGAAGTTTTCGCCGAGATAGACCTTGCGCACGTCCGGGTTCTCGACGATCTCTTGCGGGGTGCCCTCGGCCAGCACGGCGCCCTCGCTGATGATGTAGGCGCGGTCGCAGATGCCCAGGGTCTCGCGCACATTGTGGTCGGTGATCAGGACCCCGATGCCGCGCGCCTTCAGGAAGCTGATGATGCGCTGGATCTCCAGCACCGCGATCGGGTCCACGCCGGCGAAGGGCTCGTCCAGCAGGATGAAGCGCGGCTGGGTGGCCAGGGCGCGCGCGATCTCGACGCGGCGCCGTTCGCCGCCCGAGAGCGAGGGCGCCGGGCTGTCGCGCAGCTTCTCGATGCTCAGCTCGTGCAGCAGGGTCTCCAGCGCGGCATCGATGCGGGCGCGGGGCCAGGCCTTGCCATGGTCGTCGAGCTGCAATTCCAGCACCGCGCGGATGTTTTCTTCCACCGTGAGCTTGCGGAAGATCGAGGCCTCCTGCGGCAGATAGCTCAGGCCCAGGCGCGCACGCTGGTGGATGGGCAGGCGCTGCACCGGCTGGCCGTCGATGCGGATCTCGCCAGCATCGGCGCGCACCAGGCCCACGATCATGTAGAAGCTGGTGGTCTTGCCGGCGCCATTGGGGCCCAGCAGGCCCACCACCTCGCCGCTGTGCACGTCCACATGCACGTTCTTGACGACGCGGCGCACGCCATAGGTCTTTTGCAGGCCTTCCGCCTCCAGCCGGCTGGGCGCGATGCCGGTCTCCAGCGCCGGGGTGTGCTGCGTCATGAAGGCTTGCGCGGGCTGGTCTGCAGGGTCGGGCTGGTTTGCAGCGGCAACGGGGCGGAGGCGGCAGGCGCCGCGCTGCCCTCGGCGGCGCTGGCGGCCCTGGGCATCAGCACCACGCGCACGCGGCCGCTGGGATGCGGCGAGGCCAGGCCGCCGTCGACGCTGAAGACCTCGCTGCGGTTGTCGTAGACGATCAGCGCACCGGTGATCTCGTCGGCCACCGCGTCGCCGCGCACGCGGCGCACCACCGCGTTGCCGACGAAGCGCACGGTGTCGGAGCGGCTGTCGTACTCGAGCTGGTCGGCCGTGCCCTCGATGGCCTCGCCGGCCACGTCGCGCGCCTGGCGGAACTGCACCGGCTTGCCGGTCTCGCCGCTGGCGTAGGCCTGGTGGTAGCCGTCCGAGGTTTCACGCACATCCATGCGCTCGGCCTTCAGGAGCATGCTGCCCTTGCTGAGGATCACGTTGCCGTTGAACTCGGTGCGCTGGTTCACCACATCGAGCCGGCCGCCGCGCTCCGAGCTGATGTTGACGGGCTTGTTGCGGTCCGCCTTCTCGGCCCGTGCCAGCCCCGAGGCCAGCAGGGCTGCAAGGCACGCGCAGCACAGGAGGCTGCGGGCGGAGGTCGAGCTGGGCGTGGGGGTGGGCATAGGCGGCATAGAACTTGCAGACCATTCTAGCCCGGCATTGCGGCCGGGCTTGCCACCCGGATCAGGGCTTGCGGATGCGCTGGATCAGGAAGTCGCTGACCGCCAGCGCGCGGCGGCCGCCTTCGGTCTCGGGCAGGCGTTCACCGCCGGCGGCGATGCTGGGCGAGGTCAGGAAACGGCCGCCGATGCCGATTGAGGGCACGCCATCGATGCGGTAGGCCTCGCTGAGCTTCTCGGCCTGCTGGCACTTGGTGTTGACGCCGAAGGAGTTGTAGGCGTCCTGGTACTTGGCCGGGTCCACGCCCAGCTTGGAGAGGAAGTCGGCCTGGCTCTTGGCGCTGTCGAGCGCCTGGCCCTGCTGGTGGATGGCCGCGAACACGGCGCCGCGCACCTGCGCTTCCTTGCCCATCGCCTCCAGCGCATAGAACATGCGCTGGTGGAGCTTCACATTGGCGCGGAAGGCCACATGCACCTTGCGGAAGCTCACATCGGCCGGCAGCTGCTGGGCCCAGGCCTCGATGGCGGGCTCGAAGGCATAGCAATGCGGGCAGCCATACCAGAAGAACTCGACGATCTCGATCTTGCCCGGGGTGGTGGGCAGGGCCTGCGAGAGCTTCTGGTAATGCTTGCCCTCGATCGGACCGCCCTGCGCGAGCGCCAGGCCGGGCAGGCCGGCGGCGCCGATGACGCTGAGGCCGAGTTGGGCGGAAAAATCACGACGCTTCATGCTGAATTTCCTCTGTAGGTGACGCTGAGCAGCGGGCCATTCTGACCCTGCTTGCTTAGGCGAGTCTTTAACGCTGAACCCGTACCAGATTGGCCTCGAAGCCGGCTGCCTCGATCTTGCGCTGCACGCCCTCGGCCTCGTCGCGGGCGTCCATCGGGCCCACCCGCACCCGGTAGACGGGGCGTCCGGACTGTTCCTTCTCGAACACCTTGGCGCTGAAGCCCTGGATCGCCAGCTTGGCGCGTTGCGCCTCGGCGTCCTCGGTGCGGGTATAGGCGCCGGCCTGCACGAAGTAGATGTAGGGATCGGCGGCCGGGGCGCTCGCGGCGGCGGTCTTCTCGGTGCTCTTGTCGGCCGGCTTCTCGGCGGGCTTGGCCTTGGTGGCCGTACTCGCGGCGGGCGCGACGGCGCTGGCGGCCGGGGCCGGCGTGCTTGTCACGGGCGCCGTCACCACGGGCGCGGGCGCACCGCCCACCACGCCACTGGCCACCTTGGCGGCGCTCTTGCCGGCCAGCGGGGCGTTGGGGTCCCAGTTCTTGTTGCGCGCGGCTTCCTGCGCGTCCTGCTCGGCGGTGCGCTGCGGCACCTTGTCGACGAAGGGGATCGGCACCTTGGTGATGTAGAGCGCCACGCCCAGCGCCACCGCCAGGCCCAGCAGCAGGCCGACGATCAGGCCGAGGACGAAGCCACCGCGCTCACCGCTGTTCTTGTTCGCACCGCTCATGCGTTCTCCGTTGTTTCACGCGTCATCTGTTCCGGCGCGCTCACGCCCAGCACGGCCAGGGCATTGCGCAGCACCTGGCGGGTGGCGGCCAGCAGGGCCACGCGGGCGCGCGTCAGCTCCGGCGCCTGGTCCAGCACGCGCTCGGCCGCATAGTAGCTGTGATAGGCGCCGGCCAGGTCGCGCAGGTAGAAGGCCACGTCGTGCGGGGCCAGGTCTTGCGCGGCGCTGGTGAGCATGCGCGGATAGTCGGCCAGCTTGAGCATCAGCGCGGCCTCGGTGGGGGCCGCCAGCAGGCTCAGGTCGGCGCCGGCCAGCGCGGCCGCGTCGCCACCCAGCTCCACCCATTTGCGTATCACCGAGCAGATGCGCGCATGCGCGTACTGCACGTAGAACACCGGGTTCTCGTCGTTCTGCTTCAGCGCCAGGTCGACGTCGAAGGTGAATTCGGTGTCGGCCTTGCGGCTGATCAGGAAGAAGCGCACCGCGTCGCGGCTGGTCCAGTCGATCAGGTCGCGCAGCGTCACGTAGGAGCCGGCGCGCTTGGAGATCTTGACCTCCTCGCCGCCCTTCATCACCGTGACCATCTTGTGCAGCACGTAGTCCGGGAAGCCCTGGGGGATGCCCACATTGGCCGCCTGCAGGCCGCCGCGCACGCGCGCGATGGTGCCGTGGTGGTCGGTGCCCTGCACATTGATGCACTTGGTGTAGCCGCGCTGGAACTTGTCGATGTGATAGGCGACGTCCGGCACGAAGTAGGTGTAGCCGCCCTCGGACTTGCGCATCACGCGGTCCTTGTCGTCCCCATAGTCGGTGGTCTTGAGCCAGAGCGCGCCATCGAACTCGTAGGTCTTGCCATTGGCGATCAGCTTGGCGACGGTGTCTTCCACGCGGCCCGAGCTGTAGAGGCTGGATTCGAGGAAGTAGTTGTCGAAGCGCAGGCCGAAGGCTTGCAGGTCCAGATCCTGCTCATGGCGCAGATAGGCCACCGCGAACTGGCGGATGCCGTCCAGGTCGTCCACGTCGCCGGAGGCGGTGAACTGGCGGTCGTCGGCCTTGACGGTCTTCTTGGCGCGGAAGTCGTCGGCGATGTCCTGGATGTAGTCGCCGTTGTAGGCGGCATCGGGCCAGCCGGCATCGCCGGGCTTGAGCCCCTTCAGCCGGCATTGCGTGGAGTTGGCCAGCGTGGCGATCTGCACACCGGCGTCGTTGTAATAGAACTCGCGTGTGACCTGGCTGCCCTGGGTTTGAAACAGGCTGCAAATGGCGTCACCGAGTGCGGCCTGGCGCGCATGGCCCACATGCAGCGGGCCGGTGGGGTTGGCCGAGACGAACTCGACCATCACATGCTGGTCGTTGGCGCCCTGGTGGCCGAAGTCCGCCGCGGCGCTCAGCACCTCGCGCACCACCGCCTGCTTGGCGGCCGGCTTGAGGCGGATGTTGATGAAGCCGGGGCCGGCGATTTCCATCGCATCCACCCAGCGCGCAAAGGCCGCGTGGCGCTGCAGCGCCTCGATCAGGGCTTGAGCGAGCTCGCGCGGATTCTTCTTCAGCGGGCGCGCCAGCTGCATCGCGGCGGTGCAGGCGAAATCGCCATGCGCGGCCTGCTTGGGCGATTCGAAGACCGGGGCCAGGGTGGCGCCGGGGCTCAGTTCTTGGATGGCTGCACCGAGGGCGGCGAGCAGCTCCTGCTTGGCTTGGATCATGGGCGGATTCTACGGGGGGCAGCCCGCTTGCCCGGGCGCCGGGGCTGGGGCAGGATACGCCCCACTCATGAGCAGCTCCCCACCCGCATCCAGTTCGACACCCGGCAGCCCGGCGGTCGCCGCCGAGCATGACCTGCCCGGCTATATCGGCAAGTACCGCGTGCTGCGGCGTCTGGGCGAGGGTGCCACCAGCGACGTGTTCCTGGCGCTGGACGAGTTCCGCGGCGTCGAGGTGGCCATCAAGCGGGTGCGTTCCTGGGCCATGGTGAGCCGCAACGGCCCCGATGGCGCGCAGATGACCAGCCGTTTCTTCGCCGCCGAGGCGGCCCTGGCCGGCCGGCTGCAGCATCCCAATGTGGTGCAGATCCTGGATGCCGTGCCCGAGCCCGACTCGCCCTATCTGGTGATGGAGTATGTGCAGGGCGTGACGCTCAAGCATTTCTGCCGCAGCGACCGCCTGCTGCCGCTGGACCAGATCGTCGAGCTGGGCTTCAAGTGCGCGATGGCGCTGGGCTATGTGTTCCGCCAGGGCCTGATCCACCGCGACGTGAAGCCGGCCAATCTGCTGGCGGTGCTGGACGGGCAGGGCGAACTCACCGATGTGAAGGTGAGCGATTTCGGCAGCGCGCTCAACCTCAACTCCGACAGCACCCAGGTGCACCGCGTCGGCTCGCTGGCCTATATGCCGCCCGAGCAGATCGAGGGCGGCGACGTGGGCTGCCATGCCGACATCTATGCCCTGGGCGCGGTGCTCTACCACTTGGTGGCCGGGCGCCCGCCCTTCGATGCGCCGAGCCAGATGGCGCTGATGCACCAGATCTACCACCAGGCGCCGCAGACCCTGGTGGGGCTGCGCGGCGGCGTCACCCCCGAGCTGGACGCGGTGATCCTGCGGGCGCTGGCCAAGCACCCGGGCGAGCGCTACCCCGACTGGGACAGCTTTGCGCGTGCGCTGTCCGGCCTGGTGGCGAACCAGCTGGTGCCACTGGCGCGGCTCTACGAGGTGAAGGACTCGGAGCGCTTCAACCTGCTGCGCGACCTGGAGTTCTTCGCCTTCTTCGGCGACGTGGAGCTGTGGGAGGTGGTGCACCGCGCGCGCTGGCGCCGCTATCCCGAGGGCCACGCGCTCTACAAGAAGGGCCAGGAGGGCAACACCTTCCACATCATTGCCCAGGGCGAGGTGGAGGTCTACCGCGATGGCAACAAGGTGGCCACCCTGGGCATGGGCACCTCGGTGGGCGAGATGGCCTATCTGTCGCCCAACCCCGATCTGCGCCGCCACAGCACCGACATCCGCGTGACGCAGATCTGCACCACCATCTCCTTCACGCCCGAGTCGCTGGCCCTGCTGAGTCCGGAATGCCAGCACCGCTTCGACCGCGCCTTCATCCAGGTGCTGGTGCGGCGCTTGCATGCGGCGCACGAGGCCTTGGCGCATCCGCGCCGCATCATGTAAGCGCCTGGGTCAACCATGCTTGAGAGCGGCGCGTTGCTGTGTTGGAATGCTCTCGGCACCTGTGCCACCTCTGCCAATCCCTCAGGGAAGGAAACCCCATGAAAAAGCTGATCAGCCTGTTCGCGCTCTCGCTTGCCGTTGTTGCCGGTGGCGCCCATGCCGCCGACAAGGCGCCCACCGCTCAGCAGAGCAAGATGGGCAGCTGCAACAAGGACGCCGGCGACAAGAAGGGCGACGAGCGCAAGGCCTTCATGAAGGAATGCCTGTCGGCCAAGCCCGCCGCGCCGGCCGCCTCCGGCACGCCGCAGCAGATGCGCATGAAGCAGTGCAACGTCGACGCCAAGGACAAGAAGGGCGACGAGCGCAAGGCCTTCATGAAGGATTGCCTGTCCAACAAATCGTGATCTGAGTCAGGCGGCCCGCGCCCAATAGGCCGGGCTGCCGTAGTTTTGCTTGAGGAAGTCGATCCACAAGCGCACCCGCAGCGGCAGGTGCTTGCGCTGCGGGATCACCGCAAAAATGCCATTGGGCGGCGCCGCGAAGGCGTCCAGCACGGTTTGCAGCCGGCCGGCCTGGATGTCGGCTTCCACCTCCCAGGTGCTGCGCCAGGCCAGGCCCAGACCGGCCAGGCACCAGTCGTGCAAGACCTGGCCATCGCTGCAGTCGAGCCGGCCGCTGGGCCGGGCATGGCTGAGTTCACCGTCCACCATGAAGGCCCAGCCGCGCGTCTGGCTGGCGTCGGAGCTGAGCATCAGGCATTGGTGGCGGGCCAGTTCGCCGGGGTGCTCGGGCACGCCGGCCCGCTTCAGGTAGGCGGGGCTGCCCACGCAGAGGCGGCGGTTGTCGGCCAGGCGCATGCTCACCAGGCTGGAGTCCACCAGATCGCCCACGCGCACCGCGCAGTCGAAACCCTCGTTGACGATGTCGACCACGCGGTCGCTCAGGTTCAGCGACAGGCTCACGTCCGGGTGCAGGGCCAGGAACTCGGGCACCAGGGGCGCCAGGTGGCGGCGCCCGAAGCCGGCCGGGGCGGTGATGCGCAAATGCCCCGCGGCCTTGATGCCACCGGCGCTGACGCTGGCCTCGGCGTTCGCGAAGTCCACCAGCAGGCGCTGGCAATCTTCCAGAAAAGCCGTGCCCTCGTGGGTGAGGGTGAGTTTGCGGGTGGTGCGCACCAGCAGCTTGACGCCCAGGCGCGCTTCCAGCGCATCGATGCGCCGACCCATCACCGCAGGCGCCACCCCCTCGGCCTGGGCGGCCGCGGTGAGGCTGCCCTTGGTGGCCACGGAGACAAAAGACTCGATCTGCTTGAGGCGATCCATGGCCGTGGATTGTGCTACCGCCCGGGCCTGAGCAGCCTAATGAAACGAGAAAACCGTTTCATTTGTGCAAAAAAGTCAGGGATCTAGCGCGCCGCACCGCAGCAATTCCGCCCCCGAGCTCGCGTAAATTCAGGACCAGTAGTTCATCTTTGCCAGGAGTCCGTCATGAGTGAGCGCACCACCATCCACCGTCTGCAGATCGCCAGCCCGCTGGTCAGCTTCATCGAGCAGCAGGTGCTGCCGGGGACAGGTCTTGCCCCCGCGGCGTTCTGGGCCGGCTTCGACGCCATCGCGCACGACCTGGCCCCGAAGAACCGCGCCCTGCTGGCCGAGCGCGAGCGCCTGCAGACCGCGCTGGACCAGTGGCACAGCGCGCATCCCGGCCCGATCCAGGACATGCCGGCCTATCGCGCCTTCCTGCAGGAGATCGGCTATCTGGTGCCGCAGCCCGAGAACGTGCAATCCAGCACCGCCCATGTCGACGCCGAGCTGGCCCTGCAGGCCGGCCCGCAGCTGGTGGTGCCGATCCTGAATGCACGCTACGCGCTGAACGCGGCCAACGCGCGTTGGGGCTCGCTGTATGACGCGCTCTACGGCACCGACGCGATCCCCGAGACCGATGGCGCCGAGCGCGCCGGCGCCTACAACCCGGTGCGCGGCGCCAAGGTGATTGCCTATGCGCGCCGCGTGCTCGACCAAGCCGCGCCGCTGGCCGGCGCCTTGTCGCATACCCAGGCCGCGGCCTACCGCGTCGAAGGCGGCCAATTGGTGGTGGAGCTGATCGGCGGCGGCCGCGCCGCGCTGCAAGACCCCGCGCAATTCGCGGGCTACCAGGGCGAGGCGGGGGCGCCGAGTTCGGTGCTGCTGGTGCACAACGGCCTGCATCTGGACATCCAGATCAACCGCGCCACGCCGATCGGCAAGAGCGACGCCGCCGGCGTCAGCGACCTGGTGCTGGAAGCGGCACTCTCGACCATCCTCGACCTGGAGGATTCGGTCGCCGCGGTGGATGCCGAGGACAAGCTGCTGGCCTACAGCAACTGGCTGGGCATCCAGCTGGGCACGCTGACCGAAGAGGTCAGCAAGGGCGGCAAGACGTTTACGCGCGCGCTCAACGCCGACCGGCGCTACAGCGCACCGAACGGCGGCGAGCTCGTGCTGCATGGCCGCTCGCTGATGTTCGTGCGCAATGTCGGCCACCTGATGACCAACCCGGCCATCCTGCTGGAGGGCGGCGCCGAGATCCCCGAGGGCATCATGGACGCGGTCATCACCGTCACCATCGCCCTGCATGACCTGAAGCGCCGCGGCAATTCGCGCACCGGCTCGATCTATATCGTCAAGCCCAAGATGCACGGCCCGGCCGAGGTGGCCTTCGCGGCCGAGCTGTTCGGCCGCGTCGAGCAATTGCTGGGCCTGCCCGACAGCACCGTCAAGCTGGGCATCATGGACGAGGAGCGCCGCACCAGCGTGAACCTGAAGGCCTGCATTGCCGCAGCCAGCAGCCGCGTGGCCTTCATCAACACCGGCTTCCTGGACCGCACCGGCGACGAGATGCATACCGCCATGCTGGCGGGCCCGATGATGCGCAAGGGCGATATGAAGAGCTCGGCCTGGATCCAGGCCTACGAGCGCAGCAATGTGCTGACCGGGCTGGCCTGCGGCCTGCGCGGCCGCGCCCAGATCGGCAAGGGCATGTGGGCCATGCCCGATCTGATGGCGGCCATGCTGGAGCAGAAGATCGCCCATCCCAAGGCCGGTGCGAACACCGCCTGGGTGCCCTCGCCCACCGCCGCGACCCTGCATGCCCTGCATTACCACCAGGTCAGCGTGACGGCGGTGCAGCAGGAGCTGGAGAAGGTCGATTTCCGAGCCGAGCGTGAGGACATTCTCAACAAGCTGCTGACCATTCCGGTGGTGGCCGAGGCGCGCTGGAGCGCAGCCGAGCGCCAGCAGGAACTGGACAACAACGTGCAGGGCATCCTGGGTTATGTGGTGCGTTGGGTGGACCAGGGCGTGGGTTGCTCCAAGGTGCCCGACATCCACAACGTCGGCCTGATGGAAGACCGCGCCACGCTGCGCATCTCCAGCCAGCACATCGCCAACTGGCTGCACCATGGGGTGGTGAGCGAGGCCCAGGTGCGCGAGACCTTTGCCCGCATGGCCCAGGTGGTCGACGCCCAGAACGCCGACGACCCGGCCTACCAGAGCCTGGCCGCGCATCCCGATGGCGCGGCCTTCCAGGCGGCGCTGGACCTGGTGTTCAAGGGCAAGCAGCAACCCAGCGGCTACACCGAGCCGCTGCTGCATGCCTGGCGCCTGAAAGTGAAGGCCGCGGCGCGTTGAGCGCGCAGGAGCGTGTAGTTCGGCACTTGTCAAATGCGTTGCACGGACCCAACAGGGTCCCCCTCTATGCCCAAACGTAAAGCCAAACGTTAAAGTTTGTATACGTATTTGCTGCTGCGCCCAGTGCGTCTTCCCACAAGGGAGAGGTCGGGCGCAGTGGTTTTATTGGGCCACCACCTCAGAGGGACTTCATGTCGAGGACTTACAAATTCAGCGTGATCGGCGCCGCCGTCATCGCAGCCATGGGCACCATGTCGGCCCAGGCACAAAACCAGCTTGAGCGTATCGAGATCACGGGTTCGAGCATCAAGCGCATCGCCAGCGAAGGCGCACTGCCGGTCCAGATCATTGGCGCCGAGCAGATCCGCGCTTCGGGTGCGACCAGCGTGGCCGAAGTGATCCAGAAGCTGCCTTCGATGCAGGGCTTCCAGGTTGCCGATATCGCCATCGGCACCAACTCGGGTGGTATCGCCACCGCTTCCATCCATGACATCGGCGGTTCCTACACCCTGGTGCTGCTGAACGGCCGCCGTATCGCACCGACCGGCTCGGGCTCCACCATCAACCTGAACGCCATCCCGATGAGCGCCATCGAGCGCGTGGAAGTGCTGACCGACGGCGCCTCGGCCCTGTACGGCTCGGACGCCATCGCCGGCGTGGTGAACTTCGTGCTGAAGCGCAACAGCCAAGGCGGCAACGTCACGGTGCAGGCCAATGCCCCGCTGGAAGGCGGCGGCGCCTCGGCCAATGCCAGCGTCACCTATGGCGTGGGCGATATCGACAAGCAGGGCTTCAACCTCGTGGCCACCTATCGCCACGACGAGCAGAAGCAGATGAAGTCCGGCGACCGCGATTTCGCCAAGTCGGCCTGGGTGCCGTTCGAGTGGAACGGCAAGAACTACATCTACGACCGCACCAGCACCTCGGCCGATCCGGCCAATGCGCAGGTCACGTTCAAGACCCTGGCCGGCGAGCCCGCCAGCTCCAAGCTGGCGAACTACTCGTTCAACCCTTACTACAAGGCGAACGGCAACAAGTGCGCGCCTAACAACTACTACAGCCTGAACAACTCGGCCAGCGCCACCTCGGTGACCGAGATGTGCGCATTCGACTTCGTCAGCACGATCGACATCGTGCCCGAGTTCAAGCGCGACTCGCTGTTCCTGGCCGGCAACCTGAAGGTCAGCGACAAGGTGAACCTGTTCACCGACGCCGCCTACTCGCGCATCGACCTGATCGCACGTATCGCGCCGAACCCCGTGCCCGTGGCCATCCCGGTCTCGTCCTCGCTGTTCACCAAGTACGTCGCCCCCTACCTGACGGCCAACCAGATTGCGCACGTCAACACGGTCAGCGCCGCCTACCGCGCCACCGACTTCGGTACGCGCGATTCGCAGACCGTCACCGACTCCAAGCACCTGGTGCTGGGCGCCGACGTGGACCTGGGCAACTGGACGGTGAACGGTGCCGTGACCTGGTCGCAGAACGCCATCGACGAGAAGTACGTTGGCGGCTATTTCAAGACCAAGGAGTTCACCGACATCATCAAGAATGTGTCGATCGACCCCTTCGTGCCGTCCGGCAACCAGACCGCCGCGGCCCAGTCGCTGATCGCCAACTCGATCTTCAACGGCACCATCCGCACCGCCACCACCACCATGAAGGCCGCGGACGTGCGCGCCTCTGGCGAGATCTTCAAGCTGCCGGCCGGCGCCGTCAGCATGGGTCTGGGCGGCGACTTCCGCAACTACCAGTACAAGCAGACGCCTTCGGCCGCTGCCGTGAACGGTGAGATCTACAACTTCAACGCGCCCACGCCTTACGACGTGAAGCGCGACAACATGGGCCTGTTCACCGAATTGCTGGTGCCCGTGGTGAAGGATCTGGAGCTGACCGGCGCGCTGCGCTATGACTCGATCGGCAAGATCACCGACGCCGTCAACAACAGCACGGTGGGCGACAAGGCCAGCAAGGTGACCTACAAGGTGTCGGCGCGTTACCAGGTCTCCAACGCCGTGCTGCTGCGCGGCTCCTACGGCACCGGCTTCAAGGCACCGGCGATGCTGGACATCTCGGCGCCGCTGGTGGCCAACGGCGTGACCGCAGCCAACTACGCCTGCCCCTTCCCCGGCACCGACGCCTGCAAGCCGGCTGACAAGACCCAGTACAGCCAGCTCGCCGGTGGCAACGCCAACCTGAAGCCCGAGCGCTCCAAGCAAGGCACGGTCGGTATCCGCTTCGAGCCCAGCAACGACTTCGGTATCGGTGCCGACTACTGGCGCGTCGACATCAGCGACGCCGTCAGCGGTGTGTCGGCCAACCAGGCTTTTGCCGATCCGCAGAAGTACAAGGAGCTGTTCACCACCTTCAGGACGCCGGCCGAGCCCCAGGCTTACTACGCGTTCAAGAGCCTGTCGATCAATATCGGCAAGGCCAAGACCTCGGGTATCGACTGGGACGTGGTGACGCGTTTCAACACGGGCGCTGGCCGTCTGACCGTTGGCCTGACCGGCACCTACATGATCGAGTCGTCGTACACCCGTCCTGGCACGGACAACGACTTCACCGACAGCCTGGGCAAGTACGGCGAGAACGCGGCAGTGACCTTCCGCAACATCGTGCGCGCCACCGCCAAGCTGGAAACCGGTGCCTTCACCAACACCCTGACCCTGAAGGCTCGTTCGGGCTACCAGGACATCACCGCCACCGTGCGTGATGTGGCCACCAACAAGAACACCACGGTCTCGGTCGTGGTGCCGCGTTACGCCACCGTGGATTGGCAAGGCAGCTACAAGTACAACAAGGATCTGGAACTGCGTCTGGGCGTGAACAACCTGTTCAACTCCAAGCCGCCGTTCACCCTGCGTGACTCCTCGGGCCACCAGGTTGGCTACGATCCGCGCTATGCCGATCCGATGATGCGCATGGTGTACGTCACCGGCAGCTACAACTTCTAAGTTCTAGCCACCCAGTGCAAAGGGGCCGCGCAAGCGGCCCCTTTTTTCATGGCGCGGCGCGTGTGGCGCTCGCCTGGATCAGATGCGATGGTGCGCGCTGGGGTCCCCCTGCGCACGCTCAAGGCGGCGCTGGCAGTCCAGGCAGCGCAGCGCCTCGGGCTGGCGCTGCAGGCGATCGAAGGCGATCGCCTCACCGCAATCGCTGCACAGGCCATAGCCCTGGCCGCGCAGGCGCTGCAAGGCCTCGTTGACCTGGCGCAGCTCGTCCAGATGGCGGTCGCTGCGCGCCAGGTCCACCTCGCGGTCGGCGTCGCGGGCGGGCTCGTCGTCGCCGTCCTGCAGCAGCAGCTCGCGCGCATGCTCGGCGCGCGATTGCTCGCCCAGCTGGCCGTGCAGGCTGCGCTCCAACTCCTGCTGGCGCTGCACCAGCAGCATCTCCAGCTGCGCATGCTGGCCGGGGGTCAGGTCTTGGGTCATGAGGCTTCTCCTAAGCTTTGATCATGCTCGCACCGCGCCGCCGGCGGAGATTTGATTCCGGTCAATACCGCCGCCGTCCCTAAAATGTGCCCAACTCAATAGGAGAGAACAAGCATGTCTGAACCCCTGGCTGCGGCGCCAATGCCGCAGCGATGCGAGGTGCTGGTGGTGGGCGCGGGCCCGGCCGGCAGCGCCGCGGCGCGTGTGCTGGCGCGTGCCGGCGTGGACGTGGTGCTGCTCGATCAGCAGCCCCAGGGGCGCGACAAGATCTGCGGCGATGGCCTGATCCCCGATGCCCATGCGGCCCTGCAGCGCCTGGGCCTGCTGGGCCAGGTGATGGCGCGTGCCGAGCCCGTGGCCCATGTGGGTTGCATCGGCCCGCGCGGCACCCGCATCGATGTGCCGGGCGAGCTGGCGGTGCTGCCGCGCCGCGAGCTCGACGAGTTGCTGTGCCAGGCGGCCCAGGACGCCGGTGCCCGTTTCATCGCGCCGGCGCGCTTCGAGAAGCCGCTGGAAGATGGCCAGGGGCGCGTCTGCGGTGCGCTCGTCGGCAAGGACGGCGTGCAGCATGAGCTGCAGGCCGACTGGGTGCTGCTGGCCACCGGCGCCGTGCCCAAGGCCCTGAGCGCCGCCGGCATGTGCGAACGCCACACGCCCAGCGGCGTGGCGCTGCGCGGCTATGTGCGCGCGCCCTCGATGGTGGGCCGCATCAAGGCCATGGAGGTGGTGTGGAGCAAGGCGGTGCGGCCCGGCTACGGCTGGATCTTCCCGGCCCCCAATGCCACTTTCAACATCGGCGTGGGCGTGACCGACAGCCACAGCGCCGTGGGCGGCAAGGGCGCCAAGAAGGAACTCAATCTGCGCGCCATCTTCGACGCCTTTGTCGAGCATTACGAACCCGCCGCGGCGCTGATGCGCGAGGGCGAGCTGGTGGGCGAACTCAAGGGTGCGCCGCTGCGCTGCACGCTGGACGGCGCGCGCTGGTCGCGCCCGGGCCTGCTGGTCACCGGCGAGGCGGCCGGCTCCACCTACAGCTTCACCGGCGAGGGCATCGGCAAGGCGATGGAGACCGGCATGCTGGCGGCCGAGGCGCTGCTGCAGGGGCGCCGCCAGCACAGCGACGATGCGGCGGTGCGCGCCGCCTATGAGCAGAGCCTGCGTGCGCTCAAGCCCAAGTTCGATCTCTACCAGCGTGCCAACAAGGTGAACGCCATGCCTTGGCTGGCCGATCTGCTGATCTGGCGCGCCCAGCGCAGCCCGCGCCTGCTGCAGCGCATGAGTGGGGTGTTGCGCGAGACCAGCAACCCGGGCAACCTGATCAGCCTGAAGGGCTTCTCGCGCCTCTTCCTGGAATAGACCATGTGCCAATTGCTCGGTATGAATGCCAAGCTGCCAACCGACGTGATGTTCAGCTTCACCGGCCTGGCGCAGCGTGCCGACGAGCACAAGGACGGCTTCGGCATCGCCTTCTTCGAGGGCCGCGGCCTGCGCCATTTCGTCGATCACCACAGCGCGCGCGTCTCGCCCCTGGCCAAGCTGGTGCAGGACTATCCGATCAAGAGCGACAACGTGATCGCCCATATCCGCAAGGCCACGCAGGGCCAGGTGGCGCTGGAGAACACCCACCCCTTTGTGCGCGAGCTGTGGGGGCGCTACTGGGTGTTCGCGCACAACGGCAATCTGAAAGACTTTGCGCCACGTCTGCATGGCGCGTTCCGGCCGGTGGGCCAGACCGACAGCGAGCGCGCCTTCTGCTGGTTGATGCAGGAGCTCGCCAAGGCGCATTGCGATGTGCCCAGCGTTACCGAGCTGAGCCACACGCTGCGCGAGCTGATGCCGCAGCTGAACCGCTATGGCACCTTCAATATGCTGCTCTCCAACGGCCAGGCGCTGTGGGCGCATGGCAGCACGCATCTGCACTATCTGCTGCGCCGCCACCCGTTCGGCCGCGTGCACCTGCAGGATGAGGACCTGAGCGTGGACTTCTCCGAGCACACCACGGCCGAAGACCGCGTCGCGGTGATCGCCACCGAGCCGCTCACGCGCGGCGAGCCCTGGGTGGCCATGGCCCCCGGCGAGCTCAAGGTGTTTGTGGGCGGCGAGCTGTTCGCCTGAAGCTGCCGGCCGTTCATCGCCTGTTGGCGCCATTCGCCGCAGCAAGGTCTTGGGGCCTTGCGGTGGAACCTAGACTCGCGCCATGACGCACCGCCCCGACACCCTCGACTGGACCCAATGGATCTGCCCCGGGCCGCGCCGCCGCTTCTCGGCGCTGGAGCTGCGCCAGGCCGGTGCGCAGCCCTGGCCCAGGGGCATCGACCACTACGTCTACAGCAATACGCTGATCCTGGCCGCGGTGTTCTACAACGAACTGCCCAGGGGCCTGGGCCTGTGGGTGCTGCTGGCCTCCCTGTGCATGAGCGTGGCCAGCCTGCTGACGGCGCGCTGGCTCTGGCGCCAGCCCACCCGCAAGAACCTGAACCTGGCCTCCTGGGGGGCGGTGCTGGTGAGCCTTGTGCTGATCTTTGGGTTGGCCAAGGTGCATGGCAAGGAGATGCTCAGGTTCGCCGCGCCCGTCCTGGTGGCCGGCATCACCCTGGTGCTCAGCGCCTGGTGGTTCCTCACGCTCTACCGGGTGCAGCAGATCGAGGCGCGCCTGCGCGAGCTGGCCGACCAGGAGGCCAGCCAGCGCCTGGCACGGCGCCTCGCCACCGCGCAGATCCAGCCGCACTTCCTCTTCAACACCCTGGCGTCGCTGCAGCATTGGGTCGACACCCAGGACAGCCGTGCCGCCGGCATGCTGCGCTCCTTCACCCGCTATCTGCGCGCCACCCTGCCGATGTTTGAGCATGAAAGCCTGCCGCTCGGCCAGGAGCTGCAGATCGTCGCCAGCTATCTGGAAGTGATGCAGGCGCGCCTGGGTGCGCGCCTCGCTTGGCGGATCGAGGCGGCGCCGGAGCTGCAAGACCTGACCCTGCCGCCCGGCGCCCTGCTGACCCTGGTGGAAAACGCCATCGGCCATGGCATCGAACCGGCGCTGCGCGGCGGCCGCATCGATGTGCGCGCCTACCGCGAGGGCGCGGCGCTGCGCCTGGAGGTGCAGGACGACGGTGCCGGCCTGTGCGCCGAGACGGCAAGCGACGACGGCCTGGGCCTGACCAACACCCGCGAGCGCCTGCAGCAACTCTATGGCGCGCGCGCCAGCCTGCAGCTGCTGGCGCAGGAGCCGGGCTGCCTGGCCCGCATCACCATCCATGACGAGGGAGAACAGCGTCCATGAGAGCCCTGATTGCCGACGACGAGGAAGGCCCGCGCGAACAGCTGGCGGCCGCGCTGGCGCGCCTGTGGCCCGAGCTGCAGATCGTGGCGCGCAGCGAGAACGGCATCGACGCCTGGGACGATGCGCTGGCGCTGGAGCCCGACATCTGCTTCCTTGATATCCGCATGCCCGGCCTCACCGGCCTGGACGTGGCGCAGCGCCTGGCGCGCTTGAGCGAGCCGCCGCAGCTGGTGTTCGTCACCGCCTATGGCGACCACGCGCTCACCGCCTTCGAGGCCGGCGCGATCGACTATGTGCTCAAGCCGGTGGACGACGCCCGCCTGGCGCAGACGGTGGCGCGCCTGCGCAATCGGCAGGCCGCGGCGCAACCGAGCGCACAGGCCATGCAGGCCCTGCTGCAGCAGCTGCTGCCCGCGGTGCAGCGCCCGCCGGCCCGCCCCATCCAGGCCAGCCTGGGCCGCGAGATCAAGCTGATCGCGCCCGAGGAGGTGATCTATTTCGAGAGCGACAGCCGCTACACCCGCGTGGTGTTCGAGGGTGGCGAGGCGCTGATACGCACGCCGCTGAAGGAATTGCTGGCCACCTTGGATGGCGCGCAGTTCTGGCAGGTGCACCGCTCGGTGCTGGTGAACAGCCGCCACATCGCCAGCGCGCTGCGGGTGGACGAGAACAGCATGCAGCTCACGCTCAAGGGGCGCGAGGAGCGGCTGCCGGTGTCGCGCCAGTTCCAGTCGCTCTTCAAGGGCCAGTGAGCGTTGCCGCGCTGCGCACGGCAAGGGCCAGCCCGGGGTGCGCAAGCCGCCTTCCGGGCTCACAATCGGCGCCATCCCGACATCCAATGGTTCCGACATGGCTGCTGCTCTTCCATCTCCGCGCTTCGACGAGTTCTACCGCTACGATGCCCTGACCGAGCTGCTGTTCGCCTATGCGGAGGCGCGGCCCAACCTGGTCTCGGTGCGCTCCATCGGCAAGAGCCACGAGGGGCGCGACATCTGGGTGCTGGTGCTCACCAACACCGCCACCGGCGCCGACGTCGACAAGCCGGCCTTCTGGCTGGACGGCAATATCCACGCCGCCGAGCTCAGCGCCAGCACCGCCTGCCTGTTCTACCTCAACGACCTGCTGAACAAGTACGGCCTGGAGCCGCAGGTGACGCAGCTGCTGGACACGCGCGTGATCTATATGGTGCCGCGCCTGAACCCCGATGGCGCGGAGCTGGCGCTGGCGGACCGGCCGCGCCACATCCGCTCGTCAACGCGCCGCTACCCCTATGACGAGGAGCCGGTGGACGGCCTCAATATCGAGGACGTGGACGGTGATGGCCGCATCCTCACGATGCGCGTGCCCGACCCCCATGGCGGCTACAAGAAGCATGCCGGCGACCCGCGCCTGATGGTGGCACGCGAGCCGGGCGAGTTCGGCGGCGAGTACTACCGCCTGATCCCCGAGGGCTTCATCAAGCACCACGACGGCCTCACCGTGACGATCAACCCCGATCGCGAGGGCCTGGACCTGAACCGCAACTTCCCCAGCGAATGGCGGCAGGAATACAAGCAGCTCGGCGCCGGACCCTACCCGACCAGCGAGCCCGAGGTGCGGGCCATGGTGGACTTCATCGTCGCCCACCCGAATATCGGCGCGGCCATCAGCTATCACACCCACAGCGGCGTGATCCTGCGGCCGATGGGCTCGCAGAGCGACGACGACATGATTCCCGAGGACCTGTGGAGCTACAAGCAGTTCTCGGCCCTGGGCGAGAAGCACACCGGCTACCCGGCCATCAGCATCTGGCACGACTTCAAGTACCACCCCAAGGACATCATCAGCGGCACGCAGGACTGGGTCTACGAGCACCTGGGCGCGCTGTTCTGGGTGGTGGAGATCTGGTCGCCCAACAAGGCCGCCGGCATCGAGGGCTACAAGTGGATCGACTGGTACCGCGAGCATCCGGTGGAGGACGATCTCAAGCTGCTCAAGTGGAGCGACGAGCAATGCGGCGGCCAGGCCCATGTGGACTGGCAGCCCTTTCAGCATCCGCAGCTCGGCGCGGTGGAGATCGGCGGCTGGGACAAGATGAACTTCTGGCGCAACCCGCCGCCGCATCTGCGCGAGCGCGAGGCGGCGCGCTTCCCGGCCTGGATGAACCAGATCGCGCTCTCGCTGCCCAAGCTGGAGTTGCTGCGCACCGAGGTGCGCGCGCTTGGCCCCGACACCTGGCGCGTGCGCCTGGCGGTCTCCAACAGCGGCTACCTGCCCGCCTACGTGACCAAGCGCGCGCTGGAGCGCAAGACGGTGCGCGGCGTGATGTTCCACATCCACCTGCCCGATCCGCTCCTGAACCCCGAGATCAGCCTGGTGAGTGGCAAGGAGCGCATGGAGGGCCCGCAACTGGAGGGTCATGCGCCCAAGCAGTCGCAGCATGCCTTCCTGCCCAGCCGCGAGGTCACCGCGGATCGCGCCGTGGGCGAGTGGGTGGTGCGCGCGCCCAAGGGCACGCGCCTGGCGCTGACGGCCAGCGCCGAGCGCGCCGGAACGGTCAGGACCGAGGTGGTGCTGGACTGAGATCGCTCGCCTGCCCGCCCGCGGCGGGCTGATCAGTCCTTTTTGGGTGCCAGGCCTTGCGCCTGCGCCGCCTGCATGGCCTCGCGCCAGACGCGCGCCGGCACGAAGGTACGCAGCTGGCCCAGCGCCTTCTCGATCAGTTCGGGATGCAGCTCGTGGCCGATGTCGGGCAGGATGTCGGCGGTGATGTCGGCGCCCAGGCGCACCAGGCGCTTGGCGGCGTCCACCTGGTCCTGGTAGGGCAGGGTGCCGTCCTGCAGGCCATGCATCAGGTGCAGGCTCACGTTCAGCGGCGCGTGCCCGGGCATATTGGCATAGGCGCCGCTGAAGGCCAGCACGCGGCCGGCCAGCGCCACCTCGGCCTGCACCGCTTCCAGCGCCATCACCGCCCCTTGCGAGAAGCCGGCCAGCGCCACGCGTTCCCAGGGCAGGTCGAACTGTTCGGCCCAGGCCCGCACGGTGGCGATGAAGCCGGGCAGGGCGGCCGCCACGCGCTGGCCATGGTTGTCGTCGTTGGCGTCCTTGAGCGAATACCACTGGTGACCCGCCCCGCCACCGGGGATCTGGTCATAGGGCTCGGGCGCATTGATCGACACCACCGCGGCCTGCGGGTACTGGGCACGCAGGGCCTGGGCCAGCGGCCGCATCTGCGAGGCATCCGCGCCGGCACCGTGCAGCAGCAGGAACAGCAGATCGGGCAGGCCCTTGTCGGGCAGCAGGGCAAGGGCTTGGGAGCGGGCGGGGGTGTTCATGCCCCGATTGTCCCTCCGTCGCTCAGGTCCGCAGATTGTCCGGATCCTTGTGTCCGATCAGCCGCACCAGGGCCTGGCGCAGGCGCGGCGCGTCGATGGGCTTGGTGAGGAACTCGTTCATGCCGGCGGCCAGCGCCTCGTCGCGTTCGGACACCAGGGCCGCGGCGGTGAGCGCGACGATCGGCAGCTCCTCGGCGCTGAAGCGGCGGCGCACATGGCGGGTGGCCTCGTGGCCGCTCATCACCGGCATCTGCACGTCCATCAGCACGGCGTCGTAGGGCTTGCCCATGCTGGCGGCGGCGTTGATGGCCTCCACCGCCTGGCTGCCGTCGCTGGCCTGCGCCACCTCCAGCCCCCATTGCTCCAGCAGGGCCACGGCGATCATCATATTGACCGGGTTGTCCTCCACCATCAGCACGCGCAGGCCCTTCAGGTCCTCGTTGTCGCGCGCCTCGCGCAGCTGGGTGCTGATGGGGGTGGGGGCGGCGGAGAGCGGCAGCTCGGCCCAGAAGGTCGAGCCCTGGCCGGGCGTGCTTTCACAACCCACCTGGCCGCCCATCAGGCTGGCCAGTTCGCGGCAGATCGAGAGGCCCAGGCCGGTGCCGCCGAAGCGGCGCGTGGTCGATTCATCCGCCTGCGTGAAGGGCTGGAACAGCCGGCCCTGCATCTCGGCGCTGATGCCGGGGCCGGTGTCGCTGACCTCGATGCGGATGCGCTCCTCGTCGAGGCGGCGCACCTGCACGGCCACCGAACCCGACTCGGTGAACTTGAGCGCGTTGGTGAGGTAGTTGCTGAGGATCTGACGCAGGCGCACCGGGTCGCCCACCACCCAGGCGGGCACGGCCTCGTCGACGTCGATCTTGAAGGTCAGGCCGCGCGCCTGCGCCAGCGTCAGATAGGCCATGCGCATGGTGCCCAGCATGTCGCGCAGCGCAAAGGGCACGGACTCCAGCGTCAGGCGGCCGGCCTCGATCTTGCTCAGGTCCAGGATGTCGGAGATCAGGCCCGAGAGGCTCTCGGCGCTGTCCAGCATCTGGTCCAGGTAATGGCGGCGCGTCTCGTCGTCCAGGTCGGGCTGCTGCAGCATGCGCGCCAGGCCCACCACGCCGTTCAGCGGCGTGCGGATCTCGTGGCTGGTGTTGGCCAGGAAGGCGGTCTTGGCGCGGCTGGCGGCCTGGGCCTCGTCCTTGGCCTGGGCCAGCGCGGCCTCGACGCGGCGCTTCTCGGTGACGTCTTCCAGAATCCAGATGGTGCCGCCGCGGCTGGGGTGGTTGGGGTCCACCGCGCGCGCCAGCAGGCGGCAGAGGAAGGTCGAGCCGTCGCGGCGCCGCATCATGCGCTCGGCCTCGACCTGCTCGCCCGCCGCCAGGCGCGGCCCCAGCTCGGCGCCCACCGCCGCATAGTCGGCCATGCTGGGCCAGACCACGCTGCCATGCTGGCCGATCAGGCTGCCGTCGGGCCAGCCGAACATGTCTTCCACCAGCTTGTTGACCTGCACGAACTGCTGGTCGCGCGTCAGCGTGATGCCGATCGAGGCGTTCTCGAGAATCGCCGCGTGCACCAGCCGGGTCCGTTCGCTCTCCGACACGTCGCGCGCGTTGATGACCAGGTAGGACAGGCCCTCCATCACGAAGGGGGCCGCCGAGATCACCATCGCGATCGGATCGCCATGCTTGTTGATGAAGGTGGCCGGCATCTCGCTGACGCGGCCATGCAGGCGGATCGCCTCGACCAGGCGCTCGCGATCCTCATGCTTGTGCCAGATGCCCAGTTCGTCGGCGGTGTGGCCCAGCACCTCATCGGTGCTGTAGCCGGTGAGCTCCTCGAAGGTCTTGTTGACCATCGCGTAGCGGCCGGAGTTGATCTCGGTGAGGGTGATCACATCCGGGCTGGTGGCCACCAGGTGCGAGAGCAGGCCCTCGGAGCGGCGCAGCGCGTCCTGCGCGCGCGAGGCCTCGGTCTGGTCGATGAAGAAGGAGAGCGTGGCCGGGCCGCTGGCGGCGTCCACGCGCACGCTGGTGGCCTGCACCAGGCGGCGCCGGCGCGACAGGGTGCGCAGCCTGAACTCGGCCATCGGCAGCATCGCACCCACCGGCATCGCCTCGATCTTGGCGGCGCGCTGGCGCGCGCGCTCGTCGTCGCCCGGCTCGTAATGCGAGAACAGGTCCTGGCCGATCATGCTGGAGCGCTGGGTGTAGCCGAACATCGCCATCGCGGCCGGGTTGGCATCCAGCACGCGGCCCCAGCGGTGCAGCACCAGCGGCGAGGGCGAGCGGCGGAACAGCTCGCGGTAGCGCGTCTCGGTGGCGACGATGGCCTGCTCGGCCTGCACCTCGCCGGTGACGTCGCGGCCGACACCCCAATAGCCGCGGAAATTGCCCTGCGCGTCGAAGCGCGGCTCGCCGCTCACCGACACGAAGCGCACCGTGCCGTCGTCGTTGCGGCGCCTTGCCACCACGCCGCGGAAGCTGCGGTGCGATTCGAGGTCGGCGCGGTGCGCGTCCATGTCCTCGTCAGACAGGCCCAGCTGCTCCAGCTCCCAGGGCGTCTTGCCCTGGCGCGCCTGCAGGTCCAGGCCGGAGGCGCCGGGGCGGTCTTCGGCCAGATGGGTGAAGCGGAACTCGCGGTCCATCTCCCAGTACCAGTCGGCCGCCATGCTGAGCAGATGGCGGAAGCGCGCGCTGCGATCGCTGGCCTCCTGCACCGAGCGCCGCACCATGCGGGCGGTGCCCAGGCCCACGATCAGGCCGGCACTCAGCAGCAGGCTGTGGGCCAGCAGGCGGGCGGGCAGGCTGACGCTGCGCTGGGCGACCGTGATCCAGCCGGCCAGCTCGGCCCAACCCAGGCCGGCCAGGCAGGCCAGGCCCATGCAGAACACGGCCAGGCCGGTGCGCAGGCCGACGATGGCGGTGGTCAGGGCCACCATCAGGCCCATCACGCCCAGGCTGATCGAGTACAGGCCGAGCTGGCGCGACACCGCGATAGCCAGCGCCAGCGCGATCACCAGCGCCTGCATCAGCAGCACCACGGCGCGGCCATGCTGGCGCGGCTGGCGCCACAGCAGGGCCAGGCCGGTGGCGGCGGTGCCCAGGGCCAGGCCCGGCGGCAGCCAGCCGCCCAGCGGCTCGCCCGGGCCGATGCTCAGCACCAGCATCGCGGTCACCACCGTGCACAGGCCCACGCAAGCCCACAGGAACAGGCGCACCGAGCGCCACAGCAGGCTTTGCTCCAGCGCCGTGCGGCCTTCGCCCGGGGGCAGGTCATGCCCCACCAGGCTGCTCAAATCATCCAGGCTGTCCTTGCTGCTGCTCACTGCGGGTGTCCACTCTCGGGCCAGCTGGGGAGTCTCAGCCACAAGCGGGGGTGGTGAACAGCAGGACAGACCCGGAAACCACAGACAGATCACCCGGAGTGAGGGGATCTGCGCAGTTTTTGGCGCTTCAGGCCTTGGCTTGCTTGAGCTGCGCGCGCGTCTGCAGGGCCACGCGGCGGGCCGCGGCGGCAAAGTCCTCGCCTTGGCTGGCGTAGAGCACGGCGCGCGAGGAGCTCACGATGATGGGGCTGCCCGGCCGCCAGCCAGCCTTCACGGTGGCGTCGGCATCGCCGCCCTGGGCGCCCACGCCCGGGATCAGCAGGGGCAGGGTGGGGGCCAGCTCGCGCACGCGCGCAATCTCGCCCGGGAAGGTGGCGCCCACCACCAGGCCCAGCTGGCCGTTCTTGTTCCAGTCGGTCTGGGCCAGGCGGGCCAGGTGCTCGTAGAGGCGCGGCTGGCCTGCCACGTCGGCCAGGCGCTGGTTCTGCCAGTCGCTGCCGCCGGGGTTGGAGGTGCGGCACAGCAGGATGGCGCCCTTGTCGGGATAGCGCAGATAGGGCTCGATGCTGTCGAAGCCCATGAAGGGCGAGAGCGTCACCGCATCGGCCTGGTAGCGCATGAAGGCCTCGCGGGCGTACTGCTCGGCGGTGGAGCCGATGTCGCCGCGCTTGGCGTCCAGGATCACCGGCACATGGGGCGCGACGCGCTTGATGTGCGCCATCAGGCGCTCCAGCTGGCTTTCGGCGCCATGCGCGGCGAAGTAGGCGATCTGCGGCTTGAAGGCGATCACCAGATCCTTGGTGGCGTCCACGATGGCGGCGCAGAAATCGTAGATGCGCGCCGCATCGTTCTTCCAGGCGCCCGGGAACTTGGCGGGTTCGGGGTCCAGCCCCACGCACAGCAGCGAGTCGTTGAGTTGTTCGGCGGCGTGGAGTTGCTGGATGAAATTCATGTGGCTTTTGGGGGCTGGTGGCAGGTGGCGTATTGTCGCGCTTTTGCTTTTTGCATGAGGAGCGAGCATGGAGGTGCTGCGGACCGAGAGACTGAGGCTGCGCTGGTTCACGCTGGACGACGCCGCCCAGGTGCTGGCGCTGCTCAACGAGCCGGGCTGGATCAGCAACATCTCCGATCCGGGCGTGCGCGATCTGGCGCAGGCGCGCGACTGGATGCAGGGCCGCCTGCTGGACCATTACTGGAAGCTGGGCCATGGCTTCTGGGCGGTGGAGCGCCTGGCCGATGGCGAGTTCCTGGGCCTGTGCGGCGTGTTCAAGCGCGATGCGCTGGAGCATCCCGATGTCGGCTATGCGCTGCTGGAGCGCCACCATGGCCGGGGCTATGCGCGCGAGGCCGCCGCAGCCAGCCTGCGCTATGCGCGCGAGGTGCTGGGCCTGCGCTGCGTGCAGGCCATCATCGCGCCCCACAACGAGGCCT
This sequence comes from Paucibacter sediminis, assembly GCF_030254645.1. Lineage (NCBI taxonomy): Bacteria > Pseudomonadati > Pseudomonadota > Betaproteobacteria > Burkholderiales > Sphaerotilaceae > Roseateles > Paucibacter sediminis. The sequence goes on along the minus strand of NZ_CP116346.1, from coordinate 1,183,402 downwards.
CGGCGCGCGTGCTGCTGGCCATCGGCATGCAGGAACAGGGCCTGCGCCAGGTGGCGGGCTACGACGGCGGCTCGGTGCTGTTCGAATGGCGCGCCGCCGGCGCGGAACCCGACGACGCGGCACAGATCGATGCCCTGGCGGCGCGTTTTCTGGGCGCCTTCGACAACCGTGGCGGGCGCTGCCCGACGCTGGCGGCCTTGCCCTACTGGCTGCTGCCGGATGCGCAGATCCGCCACCACGATGGCCAGCAGGGCGCGCAGCTGATGGACGTGCCCGGTTTTGTGTTGCCGCGCGCCGAGCTCTTGCGCGAGGGCGGCCGGCTGCAGGACTTTGCCGAACGGGAGCTGGCGCAGGAGACGCGTATCCAGGGCCGGATCGCGCAGCGCTGGCTGCGCTACGAGAAGGCCGGGCGCCTGGATGACGCCCCCTATGCCGGCCGCGGCCAGAAGAGCCTGCAGCTGCTGAAGACGGCGCGCGGCTGGAGGATCGCCGCCGTGCTGTGGGAGGACGAGGCCGCCTGAGTCGTGGAGAACGTCGGCGCGAACGTCGGCGTGAACGGATTTCCGTCCCTGCGGGCGCCGCGGCGCACGGAAATCCGTCTTCGCTCTTGCCGCGGCGGGCCTGCCGTGCACGAGGAATCAAGCACTTAGCGGCTGCTGCCGCGCGCCGGCTCCGGGAAATCCCGCAATGGCACAGCAAGTGCATGCCTTGCGCCATCATGCGCCGCGCCACGCTCATCCGCCCGTTCTGCTGCCTTGCCGCCACCCTGCTGGCCGGCGCGGCCATGGCGGCCTCGCCCCTGCTGGCGCAGAGCGACACGCTGCGCCGCATCGCCGTCACCGGCACCATCAGCCTGGGCCACCGCGAATCTTCGGTGCCCTTCTCCTACTACGACGAGCGCCGCCAGGTGGTGGGCTATTCGCATGAGCTGATGCTGAGGGTGGTGGAGGCCGTGCGCAGCGAGTTGCAGCTGCCGGCGCTGACCCAGCGCCTGGTGCCCGTGACCTCGCAGAACCGCATGGCCCTGGTGCAGAACGGCACCGTGGACCTGGAATGCGGCTCCAGCTCCAACACCCTGGCGCGGCAACGCCAGGTGGCGTTCTCGACCTCCATCTTCGTGGTCAGCACGCGCATGCTGGTGCGCCAGGATTCGGGGCTGAAGGACTTTGCCGATCTGGCCGGCAAGCGCGCCGTGGTGACGGCCGGCACCACCTCCGAGCGCCTGCTGCGCAGCTGGAACGAAACCCATGGCGGCCGCATCCAGCTGCTCAGCGCGCGCGACCATGGCGACGCCTTCCAGTCGCTCGAGACCGGCAAGGTCGATGCGCTGATGCTGGACGATGCGCTGCTGCACGGCGAGCGTGCCAAGGCGGCGCGGCCCGAGGACTGGGTGGTCACCGGCACGCCCATGTCGGCCGAGGTCTATGGCTGCATGATGCGGCGCGGCGACCCCGGCTTCAAGGCCCTGGTGGACCGCGAGCTGACCCGCCTGCTGCTGAGCGGCGAGGCGCTGAAGATCTACACGCGCTGGTTCCAGCGCCCCATCCCGCCCAAGGGCCTGAACCTCAACCAACCGCCCTCCGAGGCGCTACTGCGGCTCTACCAATTGCCCACCGATCAGGCCCTGCCCTGATCGATGCTTTGCTTTCCTTCTTTCAACCCGCCCCTTCCAGGAGACCCCATGAAGACGATCGCGTTTGCCCTGAGCCTTGCACTGGCCGCCACCGCCCATGCCGAAGACACGCTGAAGAAGATCAAGGACAGCGCCACGGCCACCATGGGCGTGCGCGAGTCCTCGGGTGCGCTTTCCTACACCCTGGGCGACGGCAAGTACGTGGGCTACCACGTCGAGATCTGCCAGCATGTGCTGGCCGATGTGCAGAAGCAGCTGGGCCTGGCCAAGCTGGAGATCAAGTACCAGCCGGTGACCTCGCAGAACCGCATCCCGCTGGTGCAGAACGGCACCGTGGACATCGAGTGCGGCTCCACCACCAACAACCTGACGCGCCAGAAGGACGTGGCCTTTGCGGTCACCACCTTCGTCGAGGAAGTGCGCATCGCGGTGAAGGCCAACTCGGGCATCACCTCGATCGGCCAGCTCAACGGCAAGAACGTCGCCACCACCACCGGCACGACCTCGGTGCAGACCCTGCGCAAGCATGAGCGCGCCACCGGCGTGGACTTCAAGGAGGTGTTCGGCAAGGACCATGCCGACAGCTTCCTGCTGCTGGAATCGGGCCGCGCCGATGCCTTCGTGATGGACGGCTCGCTGCTGGCCGGCAATATCGCCAAGAGCAAGAACCCGGCCGACTTCAAGATCGTCGGCGAGGTGCTGTCGGTGGAGCCGATCGCCATCATGATGCGCAAGGACGATCCGGCCTTCAAGAAGGCGGTGGACGACAGCATCAAGGCGATGATGAAGTCGGGCGAGATCGCCAAGCTGTACGACAAGTGGCTGATGCAGCCGATCCCGCCGGCCAATGCGCGCGTCGGCCTGGCCATGAGCGACAACCTCAAGGCCGCCATCGCCAGCCCCAACGACCGTCCGATGGAAGAGTACGCCAAGAAGTAAGCGGCTAGGCGAGCGCACGGAAACACAAGCATTGGAGGTGGCATGGCCACATGGGACTGGCAGGTGTTCTGCAAGAACACCATCGATGGCGAGGTGATACCGCGCTGCCTGGGCAGCGGCGGTGACATCACCTACCTGGACTGGATGCTCTCGGCCTGGGGCTGGACGCTGAGCGTGGCGCTGCTGGCCCTCGTCGTGGCGCTGCTGCTGGGCTCGCTGATGGGCATTCTGCGCACCGTGCCGCACAAGGGCTTGGTGTTCCTGGGCAATGCCTGGACGGAGCTGTTCCGCAACATCCCGCTGCTGGTGCAGGTGTTCCTCTGGTACCACGTGCTGCCGGCGCTTGTGCCCGTGCTCAAGGGCGTGCCCAGCTTTGTGCTGGTGGTGTTCGCCCTGGGCTTCTTCACCTCGGCGCGCATTGCCGAGCAGGTCAAGGCCGGCATCCAGAGCCTGCCCAAGGGCCAGCGCTACGCCGGCCTGGCGATGGGCTTCACGCTGCCGCAGACCTACCGCTATGTGATCCTGCCGATGGCGTTTCGCATCGTCATCCCGCCGCTCACCAGCGAGAGCATGAACATCATCAAGAACTCCTCGGTGGCGTTTGCGGTGAGCATCGCCGAGCTGACCATGTTCGCGATGCAGGCGCAGGAGGAGACCTCGCGCGGCATCGAGATCTACCTGGCGGTCTCGGGCCTGTACTTCGTCTCCGCCTTCAGCATCAACCGCATCGCCTTGGCGATTGAACATCGCGTGCAGGTGCCCGGCATGATCGGAGGCAGCAAGTGAATCTCGACTTCTCCTTCTTCAGCTGGGCGGTGGCGTCCAGCTTCATCGCCAAGGGCCTGATCTTCTCGATCCAGCTCACCCTCATCGCGATGCTGGGCGGCATCGCGCTGGGCACGGTGCTGGCGCTGATGCGGCTCTCGGGCAAGCGCTGGCTGGTGCTGCCGGCAGCCTTCTACGTCAACACCCTGCGCTCCATCCCGCTGGTGATGGTGATCCTGTGGTTCTTCCTCTTGATCCCGCTCCTGATCGGCCGGCCCATGGGCGCCGAGCTCTCGGCCATCATCACCTTCACGGTGTTCGAGGCGGCCTACTACTCCGAGATCATGCGTGCGGGCATCCAGAGCGTGCCCAAGGGCCAGGTCTACGCCGGCTACGCGGTGGGCATGAGCTATGGCCAGACCATGCAGCTGGTGGTGCTGCCGCAGGCCTTCCGCAACATGCTGCCGGTGCTGCTGACCCAGACCATCATCCTGTTCCAGGACACCTCGCTGGTCTATGCGATCGGCGCCTACGACCTGCTCAAGGGCTTCGAGGTCGCGGGCAAGAACTTCAACCGCCCGGTGGAGACCTATCTGGTGGCCACCGTCGTCTACTTCGTGATCTGCTTCAGCCTGTCGATGACGGTGCGCCGCCTGCAGCAGAAGATCCAAATCATTCGCTAAGGCAGATGGCCATGATCGATATCCAGAACGTCTCCAAGTGGTACGGCCCCTTCCAGGTGCTGACCGATTGCTCCACCACCATTGCCAAGGGCGAGGTGGTGGTGGTGTGCGGGCCTTCCGGCTCGGGCAAGTCCACGCTGATCAAGACCGTCAACGCGCTGGAGCCCTTCCAGAAGGGCGACATCGTGGTGGACGGCATCTCGATCGCCGACCCCAAGACCAACCTGCCCAAGCTGCGCTCGCGCGTGGGCATGGTGTTCCAGCACTTCGAGCTTTTTCCCCACCTCTCGGTGACCGAGAACCTCACCATCGCGCAGGTCAAGGTGCTGGGGCGCAGCCTGGATGACGCCAAGGCGCGCGGCCTCAAGATGCTGGACCGCGTGGGGCTGATGGCGCACAAGGACAAATTCCCCGGCCAGCTCTCGGGCGGGCAGCAGCAGCGCGTGGCGATTGCGCGCGCGCTCTCGATGGACCCGATCGTGATGCTGTTCGACGAGCCGACCTCGGCGCTGGACCCGGAGATGGTGGGCGAGGTGCTGGACGTGATGGTGCAGCTGGCGCACGAGGGCATGACCATGATGTGCGTGACGCACGAGATGGGGTTTGCCAAGAAGGTCAGCCACCGGGTGATCTTCATGGACGCTGGCAGAATCGTCGAGGACTGCACGCGCGACGAGTTCTTCGGCAACCCCGATGCGCGCTCGCCGCGCGCCAAGGATTTCCTCTCCAAGATCCTGAACCATTGATTGATTGAATGCCTGAATGAAGCTGCGCCGCCCGTCCTGGCAAGGCCTGACCCTGGCCTTGCTCGCGTTGGCCGCGGTGCTGGGCGCGGGCTGGCTGTCCTTCGACGCCAGCGAGCGCCAGGGGACCGAGGCGCTCAGGCGCGAGGCGAATCACCAGCTGGAGCTGTTCGCGGCCGCGGTCGAGGGCGTGATCCAGCGCCACGAGGCCGCGCCCGCCACCGTCCAGTTGAGCCCCGAGGTGCTGGCCCTGCTGCGCGAGCCGCAGTCGGCGGCGCGCCAGGCCGCCGCCGATCTCTATGTGCGCCGCCTCAATGCGCACCTGGGCAGCCTCAGCGTGTTCGTGCTCAACGAGCGCGGTCTGGTGCTTGCCAGCAGCGATGCCGGCATGCAGGGCGAGGACCTCTCCTTCCGCCCCTTCTTCCTGGAAGCCCTGTCGGGCCGCGTGGGCCGGCATTTCGCCATCGATGCGCGCGACGGCCGCCCCGGCTACTTTGTCTCGCACCCCATTCACGACGGCGCGCGCGTGGCCGGCGTGGCCGCCATCAAGATCAGCCTGGAGCCCATCAACGCGGCCTGGGACACGCTGGGCTCGCCGGCCCTGCTGGCGGATTCCAACCAGGTGGTGATCCTCTCCTCCGAGCCGGCCTGGCGCTACACCCGCCTGGCCGAGCCCAGCCTGGAGCAGCGCATCGACCTGCAGCTCGCGCGCCTGTATGCGGGCCAGAGCCTGCCGCGCTTCCCCTTGCGCGTGGACCTGCGCATCGACGAGGACAGCCAGGTGCTGGAGGGCGTGCTGCCGCATGGCCTGCGCCAGGGCGATGGTGCCGCGCCGGCCGCCGCCGGCCGGCCCATGCTGGTGCTGGGGCGCACCCTCAACGGCATGGACTGGCGCCTGCTGATGTTCAGCGATCTCGCGCCCGTGCGCCAGGATGCTCTCGGCATGGGCCTGCTGGGCGGCCTGGGGGTGGGCATCGTGCTGCTGCTGGGCCTGATCGTGCAGCAGCGCCGCCGCCTGCAGCGCCAGCAGGCCTTGGCGGAGGCGAACCGGCGCCTGCAGCGCGAGGTGGCCGAACGCCAGCAGGCCGAGGCCACCCTGCGCCAGGCCCAGGACGAGCTGGTGCACGCCGGCAAGATGGCGGCGCTGGGCCAGCTCGCCACCGGCATCACCCATGAACTGGCCCAACCGCTGGGGGCGATCCGCACCCTGGCCGGCAATGCGCTGGAATTCATGCGGCGCGACGACCTCGCCTCGGTGCAGGGCAATCTGCAGATCCTCACCCGGCTGGCCGACCAGATGGGCCAGATCATCCAGCCGCTCAAGGGCTTTGCGCGCAAGAGCCGCGCGCAGCCGGTGCGCTGCGATGTCGGCCAGGCCCTCAGCAATGCGCTGTTCCTCTACGACCAGCGGCTGCGCCAGGAGCAGGTGACGCTGCAGCGCGAGCTCGAGCCCGGCCAGCTGCAGGCCTGGTTCGATGCCAACCGCCTCGAGCAGGTGCTGGTCAACCTGATCGGCAATGCGCTCGACGCGATGCAGGGCCGCGAGGGTCGCCGCCTCTGGCTGGACGCCGGCCGCAGCACCGAGGGCGTGTGGATCGCGGTGCGTGACAATGGGCCCGGCCTCGACGAGGCCACGCTGGGTCGCCTGTTCGAGCCCTTCTTCACCACCAAGGCGGCGGGCGTGGGCCTGGGCCTGGGGCTGGCGATCTCGCGCGACATCGCCCGCGAGGGCGGTGGCGAGCTGGAGGCCCTGAACCACCCCGATGGCGGCGCCATCTTCCGCTTGACACTTCCTCATGAGCCTCGAACTCTCCGTCCTGCTGATTGAAGACGATCTGCATATGCAGCTGGGCTGCGTGCAGGCGCTGCAGCTGGCCGGCCTGCGCGTGCAGGCGCTGGGCTCGGTGGAGGCCGCGCGGCCCCTGCTCGCCGCCGGCTTTGCCGGCGTGGTGGTGACCGATATGCGCCTGCCCGGCGCCGACGGCCTCACGCTGGTGCGGCATTGCCGCGAGCTGGATGCCGACCTGCCCGTCATCATGATCACCGGCCATGGCGACGTCAGCCTGGCGGTGGAGGCGATGCGCAGCGGCGCCTACGACTTCATCCCCAAACCCTTCTCACCCGAGCATCTGGTGGAGGTGGTGCGGCGCGCCATGGAGAAACGCCGCCTGACGCTGGAAGTGCTCAGCCTGCGCCAGGCGCTGGCGCTGCGCGAGGGCGTGGCCGGCAAGCTGGTGGGGCGCTCGCCGCAGATCGAGGCGGTGCGCCAGCTGGTCTCGCGCGTGGCCCCATCGGCGGTGGACGTGCTGATACGCGGCGAGACCGGCAGCGGCAAGGAGCTGGTGGCCCAGGCCCTGCACGAGCTCTCGAGCCGGCGCCAGGCGCCCCTGGTGGCGCTGAACTGCGGCGGCCTGCCCGAGAGCCTGCTCGACAGCGAGCTGTTCGGCCATGAGCCCGGCGCCTTCACCGGCGCGCAGAAGCGCCGCATCGGCAAGATCGAGCATGCCAACGGCGGCACGCTCTTCCTCGACGAGGTCGAGAGCATGCCGATGGCGGTGCAGATCAAGCTCCTGCGCGTGCTGCAGGAGCGCCAGATCGAGCGCCTGGGCTCCAACCAGCGCATCCCGGTGGACTGCCGCGTGGTGGCGGCCAGCAAGGACGATCTGCTGCAGCGCGCCCAGCAGGGCAGCTTCCGCAGCGACCTCTATTACCGCCTCAAGGTGGTGAGCATCGACCTGCCGCCGCTGCGCGAGCGGCGCGAGGACATCCCGCTGCTGCTGGAGCATTTCATGCTGCTGGCGGCGAGCCGCTACGGCCTGGCCGTGCCCAGCGTCAGCGCCGTCCAGCTGCACCGCCTGATGGCCCACCCCTGGCCCGGCAATGTGCGCGAGCTGCGCAACGTGGCCGATTGCCTGGTGCTGGGCGTGCGCAGCGATGTGCTGGGCGCTGTGCTGGACGATGCGGCCGCGCCCGAGACGCCCGCCGGCGCGCTCTCGCTGGCCGAAACGGTGGAGGACTTCGAGCGCAGCCTGATACGCGAGGAGCTGCGCCGCCAGGGCGGCAATATCGCGCGCAGCGCCCAGGCCCTGCGCACGCCCAAGACCACGCTCAGCGACAAGATCCGCAAGTACGGGCTGCTGGACGCCGATGCTGGGGATCAGCCGCGAGATCCGCCGCGTACATAACTCTCGAAGTCTGCCGCCGCCAGCGGCCGGCTGAAGTGATAGCCCTGCACCTCGGTACAGCCGCGCTCGCGCAGATAGGCCAGCTGGCCGACCGTCTCCACACCCTCGGCAATCGTCTGCAGGCCCAGGCTGCCGGCCATGCTGATGATGGCGCTGACGATGGCGCGGTCTTCCGGATCGTCGGTAAGGTCGCGCACGAAGCTCTGGTCGATCTTGAGCTTGTAGACGCGGAACTTCTTCAGATAGCTGAGCGAGGAATAGCCGGTGCCGAAATCGTCGATGGACAGGCGGATGCCGCGCGCGTGCAGATCGTTCATCACCGCGATCGCGCCCAGCGGGTCCACCATCGCCACGCCCTCGGTGAGCTCCAGCTCCAGCAGCCGCGCGGGTACGCCAGCCTCGTCCAGGATGCGGCTCACCAGCGCCGGCAGATCGGCATGGCGGAACTGCACCGAGGAGAGGTTCACCGCCATGGTCAGCTCGCCCAGGCCTGCGTCCATCCAGCGGCGCAGCTGCTGCACCGCGCTGCGCAGCACCCATTCGCCGATCGGCAGGATCAGGCCGCAGCTCTCGGCCACCGGGATGAACTCGGTCGGCGAGATCGCGCCCAGCTCGGGATGGCACCAGCGCAGCAAGGCCTCGGCGCCGATCACGCGGCCGCTCAGCAGCTCCACCTGGGGCTGGTAGTGCAGCGCCAGCTGCTCGCGCTCGAGCGCGCGGCGCAGCGCGTTTTCCAGCGTCAGCGCGCGCACCGACTGGGCCTGCATCTCGCCGGTGAAGAAGCGCAGCGCGTTGCGGCCATCGCGCTTGGCGCGGTACATGGCGGTGTCCGCGCATTTGCACAAGGTGTCGAAATCCTCGCCGTCGCCGGGGAACAGCGCGATGCCGATCGAGGGCGTCACCGCCAGCTCGTTCTGCTCGATCTGGAAGGGCAGGGCCGCCAGCTCCATCACCTTCACCGCGACATGGGTGGCGCCCTGCATGTCGGTGCCGGGCAGCACCAGGATGAACTCGTCGCCGCCCAGGCGCGAGACCGTGTCCTGCTCGCGCACGGCGCCCTTGAGTCGCGCCGCCAGCTGGCGCAGCAGCTCGTCGCCGACGCGGTGGCCCAGCGAGTCGTTGACCTTCTTGAAATGGTCGAGGTCGAGGAACAACACTGCCAGCGTCTCGCCATGGCGGCGCGCGATCTCGATCGCCTGGCCGGCGCGGTCGTTCAACAGCACGCGGTTGGGCAGGCCGGTGAGGGCATCGAAATGCGCGAGGCGCTGGATATGCGCCTCGGCCGCCTGCTGCTCATGGATCTTCTGCTCCAGCGCCTGCACCGTCTGGCTGAGCTGGCGCGTGCGCTTGTCCACCAGATGCTCCAGCTCGCCCTTGGCACGCACCAGCGCGGCCTCGGCCAGCTTGCGCGCCGAGATGTCCATGGTGATCCAGATCGAGCCCTGCGACAGGTCGCCGGCGTCGATCGCCTTGCTGCGCACCTCGCACAGCAGCGGCGAGCCGTCCTTCTTGCGCAGCTCCATCTCGCCCTGGAAGGCGCGGCCCTGGCTGAAGGGCTCGTAGCAGCGCTGGCCGGCCTCTTCCCAGGCGGCATCGCTGAGATACCACTGGCGCGAGGAGCTGCCGTCCAGCTCGCCCGGTGCGTAGCCGAACAGCTCCTCGAAGGCGCGGTTGCAGCGCGTCACGCGGCGCTCGCGCAGGAACACGATGCCCACCATGGCATGGTCGAAGATCAGCTGCTGCTCGGCGGTGATGGCCTGCAGCGCGGCCTCGGCGCGCTTTTGCTCGTCGATGTCGTCGACGATCCAGATCGAGCCCTCGGCGGGATCGTCAGGGTTGATCAGGCGGCCGGTCAGGCTGCACCAGAACAGCGGACCCGAGACGCGCTTCATCAGGCGCTCGGTCTTGAAGCGCTGGCCGGTGGCCATCACCGGATAGGCCTCGGCGCCGAGCTGCCGGTAGTCGGACTCGTCCGGATAGATGGACTTGACGCTGGTGCCGGCGATCGCCTGCGGGCTGTCGAAGCCGAAGATCTCGGCGTAGCGCTGGTTGCACTGCAGGATGGTGCGCTGCTTCACGAACACGATGCCGACGCCGGCGTTCTCCAGCAGCAGCTCGCGCTCGCGCAAGGCCTGCACCAGCTGCGCGTTGACATCGCTGGTGATGGGCGGGGAGCCGGGATCCTGGACGGGCATGGGGGCAGGGCTGGCGCCGGGGGCGCGTTTGGCGACGGGGCGATTCTGCGGCAAAGGCCGCGCGCCCCATCCCCGTAAAAGCCCCCGCAGGGCCGCCCTCAGCCGACTACCGCACGGGAATGCAGATCTCGCACTCGAACACGCCGGTGGCGGGGTCGTGGCGTGCGCCCGGCGGGTAATGCTCGAAGCAGGGGCGGCCGTCGATCTGCAGGCCGCTGGCGGGCAGCCAGTCGCGCAGCAGCTCGGTCCAGGCGCGGCTGATGTCGCTGCCGCGGCCCTCGAAGCGCGCCACCGCATAGCGGCCGCCGGGCAGCTCGGCCAGGCTCACCGCCGCGGCGGCCTTGAAATCGGCGGGCACCGCGACGCAGGCGTCGTAGCGGCATTTGTCGGGCCTGGCCACGCTGGGGTCGTCGTGGCCGATGCCGAAGCAGGCCGCCTGCTCCAGCCCCTGGGCGGCGCGCCAGGGCAGAAAGGTCTCGCTCCAGAAGCGGGCGACGTCAGGCCCGTAGGGGCCGATATGGCGCATATAGGCGACGCGGGTCGCGGGCAGTTGCTGGATGCTGACTTGCATCGGACGCTCCTCCTGTGGATGGGAGCGCCCATGCTCGGGCCAGGCCGCGTCCGGCGCCTGATCGGGCTTGCGCTCCGCCTGACCGGGATTGCGGAATCGCGCCTGCAACTCCGCGGCCCAGCGCTGCGGCGTGGCGCGCCGCCAGGCGCTCGGGCTCTGGCCGAAATGCAGCTTGAAGGCACGCGCCAGCGCCTCGCCCGAGCCGAAGCCCACCTCCAGCGCCACCGTCAGCACCGGTGTCTGGCGCTTGCCCGCCAGCATCAGCGCGGCCACCTCGAGGCGCCGGCGGCGCAGGTAGTCGCCCAGCGTCTCGCCCATCCAGGCGGCGAACAGGCGGTGGAAGTGATAGGGCGAGAAATGCGCCACCGCGGCCAGCGCGGCCAGGTCCAGGGGCTGGTCGAGGTGGCGGTCGATATGGTCCAGCACGCGGTTCATGCGCTGGGCATGGGCTTGCGCAGGCGGGCTGGCTGACGGGGTGGGCGGCATCGCGCGGCAGTGTAGGCGAGGCTTGCTGCAAGGCGGCACGGCGCCCCACAATGGCTCGACCTCCACCGCCTCGGACTCATCATCATGCAACGTCGCTCCCTGCTGCTTGCCCCGGCGTTTCTTTCATGGCCTGCCGCGCAGGCACAAGCGACCCGGCAGGACTGGTTCATCTTCTTCGAGACCGGCAAGCCCACGCCGCCCGACAAGGCCGCGGTGGAGGCGATGCAGCGCGGCCATATCGAGAACTTCAAGCGCCTGTTCGCCGAGGGCAAGCTGTTCGCCGCCGGCCCGCTGCGCGACCCGGCGCGCGTCAAGCGCGGCATCGTGGTGGTGAAAGCCACCTCGCTGGACGAGCTGCTGAGCTACTTCCAGCCTGATGAATATGTGCGCGAGGGCTATATGACGGTGAATGCCCAGCCGGTCACGATCAACCGGGCCTTGCACCACGAGGGCATCGATCCGAACGGCATCGAGGAGGTGCGCATCGTGCTGCTGGGCCGGGGGGCCGCGGCCCCCGCCCAGGGCGAGGCCGAGGCGCGGCGCGCGCATCTGCAGGGGCTGCTGGACGGCGGCCGCATTGGCGCCTGGTACAGCCCGCAGCAGGGGCCGGTGGGCGAAATCCTGTTCGCGCGCAGCACCGACAGCGCGGCGCTGGAGGCCGCCCTGGCCGGCTATCCCGGCGTGGCCGAGCAGCGCGTCAGCCTGGCGGTGTGGGGGCAGTGGCTGGGCAAGGGCGTGCTGCGCTGAGGCGCAGCCGCCCGCGCGCTCAGATGCGCTTGGCCAGGGCCTCGGCGCGGCCGGTGTAGCTGCCCGGGGTCATGGCCAGCAGGCGCGCCTTCTCGGCCTCGGGCAGTTCCAGCGTGGCGATGAAGGCGCGGATCGACTCGGCCGTGATGGCCTTGCCGCGCGTCAGTTCCTTCAGGCGCTCGTAGGGGTTGGGCAGGGCGTAGCGGCGCATCACGGTCTGGATCGGCTCGGCCAGCACTTCCCAGGCGCTGTCGAGGTCGTCGGCCAGCGCGGCCTCGTTGATCTCGAGCTTGTCCAGACCCTTCAGCAGCGAGTCGTAGCCCAGCACCGCATAGCCCAGCGCCACGCCCATATTGCGCAGCACCGTGGAGTCGGTGAGGTCGCGCTGCCAGCGGCTGATCGGCAGCTTCTGGCTCAGGTGCGTCAGCACCGCATTGGCGAGGCCGAAATTGCCCTCGGCATTCTCGAAGTCGATGGGGTTGACCTTGTGCGGCATGGTCGAGCTGCCGATCTCGCCGGCCTTGGTGCGCTGCTTGAAATAGCCCAGCGACACATAGCCCCAGACATCGCGCGACCAGTCGATCAGGATGGTGTTGGTGCGCGTCACCGCGTCGAACAGCTCGGCCATATAGTCGTGCGGCTCGATCTGGATGGTGTAGGGGTTGAACGTCAGGCCCAGCGGGCCCTCGATGACGCGCTGGCTGAAGGCCTCCCAGTCATGCTCGGGCCAGGCGCTCAGGTGGGCGTTGTAGTTGCCCACCGCGCCGTTCATCTTGGCCAACAGCTTGACGTCGGCGATGCGCGCACGGGCACCGCGCAGGCGCGCCACCACATTGGCGATCTCCTTGCCCACCGTGGTGGGGCTAGCGGTCTGGCCATGGGTGCGGCTCAGCATCGGCGTGGCGGCCAGGGCATGGGCCATGGCGGCGAGCTTGTCGATGATGCGGTCCACCGTGGGCAGCAGCACCTCGGCGCGCGCGGCCTTCAGCATCAGGCCGTGGCTGGTGTTGTTGATGTCCTCGCTGGTGCAGGCGAAGTGCACGAACTCGCCGGCCGCCTTCAGCTCCGCATTCGCGTCGAAGCGCGACTTGATCCAGTACTCCACCGCCTTGACATCGTGGTTGGTGGTCTTCTCGATGTCCTTGATGGCCTGGGCATCGGCCTCGGAGAAGCGCGCCACCAGGCCGCGCAGCAGACCGCGCGCGGCCTCCGAGAGCGGCTTGAATTCGTCGAAGCCGGCGTCCGACAGGGCGATGAACCATTCCACCTCGACCTGCACGCGGCGGTGCATCAGGCCAAACTCCGACAGCAGCGGACGCAGGGCGGCCACGCGCGAGGCGTAGCGGCCGTCCAGGGGCGAGAGGGCGGAGAGTGCGGAAAGGTTCATGGCAGGGGACGGCGGCTGGCCGCAGCTGGTGGATCGATCGGGAAAAACCCGGGGATTTTAGGGCTAGCGCACAAAGTCGGGCCTTACCCCAATGACAGTGCCGCGGCACAACTGCTTAATTCGCAGCTTTTCGCACCAGAGAAGTTCGAACGGATCATGGCTTTGGATGGCTCGCTGCGCCTGATGCGCGTGCATGAGATGGACAGGTTGGCCTGGGCGCCGTTGCTGGCCGCCAGCAAGGCCGAGGGCCAGCAGATGCTGGGCCGGCTGCTGGACGACTGGCGCAGCGGCGCGAACCGCTTCGATCGCCCCGGCGAATCGCTGTGGGGCTTGCAGAACGCCCACGGCCAGTGGGTGGCGGTGGGCGGCCTGAACCTGGAGCCGGCACCGGGCCGGCGCGGCGCGGCGCGCATGCGGCGCTTTTATGTGCATCCCGATTACCGCGGGCTGGGCTGCGCACGGCGGCTATTCGCGGCCGTGCTGGCGGCCGCGCAGGGCCAGTTCGAGCGCCTGCATGTCAACACGCAGAGCGCCGGCTCGGCCGCCTTCTGGGCGCGCTGCGGCTTTGCGCCGGTGGCTGAGAGCCCGGCCTATACGCATGTGAGATTGCTGCCCGGCCACATGGCTTGAAGTCGGCGGAGGCGCGTGGAACACTGGTGGCGTCGTTGGATGCCACGCTGCCAGGAGAGCCGCCATGTCCCGCCTCGGAATGCTTGCCCTAAGCCTGTGCTGCGGCTGGGCCGTGAACGCCGCCGCGCAGGCGCTCAGCTACACCGTGGGGGTGCAGGACTATGAGAACTACCTGCCCTATTCCGAGTACAAGCAGGGCGAGTACCGCGGCCTGGGCCGCGATGTGCTGGATGCCTTCGCCAAGTCCCAGGGCTACGAGTTCGTCTATCAGGTGCTGCCCTTAAAGCGCCGCGACGCCATGTTTGTGCGCGGCGAGCTGGACCTGTCCTTCCCCGACAACCCGAACTGGGTGACGGTGCTGAAGCAGGGGCGCCACATCAGCTACGCGCCGGTGCTGGAGTTCACCGACGGGGTGCTGGTGCGCCAGAGCGACAAGGGCAAGCCGCTGGCGCGCATCAGGACCCTGGGCATCCCCTTGGGCTTTACGCCCTATCCCTATCAGCAGCTGGTGAACTCGGGCGCGATGCGGCTGGAGGAATCGGCCCGCTACGACAAGCTGTATGAAAAGCTGGCGCGTGGCCATGTCGATGCCGCCTACATGAACACGCGTGTGGCCGAACATTACTGGCGCGACGTGGCGCGCGATGCGCGCGCGCCGGCGGTCTACGACCCCGACCTGCCGCATGCCAGCGACTTCCACTACCTGGCCTCGTTCAAGCACCCCGAGGTGATTGCGCGGTTCCGCGACTTCATGAAGAACAACAAGGCCCTGGTCGACGAGCTCAAGCGCCGCTACGGCTTTCAGTAGCGCGCAGCTGCTCCCAATCGGGCCGCAGCATGCCGTACACCGCGCCGTCCTGGTAGGCGCCGCGGATGAAGATCACGCCGCGCAGCAGGCCCTCGTAGCGCAGCCCGGCCTTCTCGGCGATGCGGCGCGAGCCCAGGTTGCCGGGCGCGGTGTTGCAGCAGAGGCGGTGCAGGTTCTCGAAGTTCAGGAACAGGTAGTCGACCAGGGCGCGCGCGGCGGCCGTGCCATAGCCCTGGCCACGCAGCGCCGGGTCGTGGATGGCCCAGCCGATCTCGCGTGCGGTCGAATAGCGATGCGCGTTGAAATGCGAGACGCTGCCGATCACCGCGCCGCCTTCGTCGCACACCAGCAGGCGCTCGGCGGCATCGCTGGAAAAGCCGTCCTCGGCAAAGCGCTTGCGGATCGACTGCTCGCCGTTCATGCGGGCGGACTCGAACTCGCCGCGCCACTCGGTGTGGGCGGCTTGCTGGATCAGCAGGGCCAGATCGGATTCGCGCACGTGGCGCAGGCTGACGCGTTTCATGGCGGGTTCTCCTCTGCCCGCACCATAGCAGCTGGCGCGGCGCCGCTCAGCGCTGGCGGCCCGGCGCCAAGGCCCAGCGCAGGCCGCGCGTGTAGGCGCTGGGCGCCACGCTGAGGTGGTCTTCGTCCGCGATCACTTGCGACTGGACCCGCAGGCCTGGCGGGCGTGCCGCTTTCAGCAGCGTTTCGAAACGCCGGATGTCGCCCGCGATGTCGTCGCCCTCCGTGCGCGAACCTTGCGGCCGCTCCAGCGCGCCGGCCAGCAGCAGCACCTCGGCCGGCAGTTCGCCCTGGGCCGCCAGCCGCGCGCGCGCACGCTTGAACATCAGGTGGTCCTCGTACCAGAGCGATGGGCTGCTGAGGATGTAGCGCTGGAACAGGCTGGGGCTGCTGAGCAGGATGTGGCAACCCAGCAGCGCGCCGTATGAGTGGCCGAGAAAGCTGAGCTGGCCCATGTCGGCGCGGAAATGCTCGGCCACATAGGGCAGCACCTGCTCGGCCAGATAGCGGCGGTAGGGCTCGGCGCCGCCGTAGACCATTGCCTGGCCGGGGCGCGGCGCGGGCGTGTAGTCGCGGTTGCGGCTGATCGTGGGGCTGTCGCCCTGCGCATAGGAAAGGCCCACCAGGATGAACTCCTGCAAGCCCCTGCCATGGTCGCCGACGCGCTTGGCGATGCTGCGCAGCAGCGGGAAGCCGTAGTCGGCGTCGGCGGTGAACAGCACCGGATAGCGCCGCGCTGGGTCGAGGCCGTAGCCCGCCGGCAGGCTGACGAAGAGCTGGTAGTCGCGCTGCAGGGCGATGGCGCGCAGCGCATGCACCTCCGTGCGTTCCAGTTGGTAGCTTGGGGGCTCGGCGGCCGGCGCCCCGCCGCAGCAGGCCGCCAGCGTCAGGCAGATCAGGGTGGGGAATAGTCTCTTGAGCATGATGGGCAATGCAGCGGCCACGCCTGGCCGCTGTCGCGGCCGGCGTGGCTGCTTGGATCGGGAGTCAGGAGTGCAGCTTGGCGAGCGACTGGCGGATCTTGGCCGCGTCACGCAGGCGTTGGGCGGAGCCGTCGGCGTCCAGCAGCACCACGGTGACGGGCTTGCCGGCGCTGGTCATGCGCATGGTCAGGCAGCGGCCGGCTTCCTCGGTGTAGCCGGTCTTGGAGAGCTGGATGTCCCAGCCCTTGGCGCCCACCAGGCGGTTGGTGTTGTGCACCTCGCGCGGGCGGCCGTTGACCGGCACCACGTCCTTCTTGTCGCTGGTGATCTGGCTGATCTCGGGGTAGCGCGCCGCGGCATTGGCGATCTTGGCCACTTCCATCGCCGTCGAGGTGTTGGCGGGCGAGAGGCCGGTGGGTTCGGCGATCGCCGTATGGCTCAGGCCGAGGCTGCGGATCTTGGCCTGCACGGCTTGCGTGAAACCGGCCAGCCCGCCCGGGTAGGTGCGCGCCAGCGCGGCGGCGGCGCGGTTCTCCGAGGACATCAGGGCCAGCTTGAGGGCGGCCAGGCGCGTCATCTCGGCGCCCACGCGCACCCGCGAGGCGCTGTGCTTGAGCGTATCCACATCCTCCTGCGCGATGCGGATCTTCTCGTTCATGTCGGGCTTGGCGTCCAGCACCACCATGGCCGTCATCAGCTTGGTGAGCGAGGCGATCGGCACCACCGCGTCGGCGTTCTTTTCCATCAGCACCTTGCCGGTGCCGTCTTCCAGCACCAGGGCATGCTTGGCGTTCACCGGCAGCTGGAAGGCGTACTCGGCGGGCTGGACGGTGACGCTGCCGGCCGCGCGCCTGCCGGCGTTGTCCGCCGCAGGCTTGCTGGCATTGGCCTGCACCAGCAGGCTGGTGAAGGCCAGGGCCAGGGCGGGCAGGGCCAGCTTCCAGCTGGGGGTCTGGTGGCCGGGGGCGGCCAGTCGGTGTATGCGTTTGAGCAAATCGCCTCCTCGGGCGGACAGGGAGAGTTGGGGATGACGGAGGGCCTCGGCCTGCAGCTGGCTGAGTGCGTGCAGGGCCAGGGCCAGACGGCGTGGTTCGCCCAGGGCCTGGGCGGCGATCTCGTCGGCCACCTGCTCGCGTTCGGCGCGCATGCGGTTCGACAGCCACCACACCACCGGGTGGAAGAACAGCAGGGACTCGACCCCGCCCTGCAGCAGATTGACGAGGTAGTCGAGCCTGCGCACATGGGCCAGCTCATGGGCCAAGAGGGCCTCGAGCAGGGGCGCGGGCATGCCGCTGATGAGGCTGGCGGGCACCAGCACCATGGGGCGCCACCAGCCCACGGTGAGCGGGCTTTCCAACTGGGCCAGCACGCGCAGGGCCACCGGCCGGCGCAGGCCCAGGCGCGCGGCCAGCTCGTCCAGGCGCGCCTGCCAGGCGAGGTCGACCTGACGGGCCTGCCGGCGCAGCCGCGCCACCCAGGCCAGGCCCAGACCCAGGCGCGAGGCCATCAGGGCCACGCCCAGGCTCCAGGCCAGCACCAGCTCGGGCAGGCGGGCCTGCAGGCTCTGCCACCAGTCGGGGGCTTCGAGTTCGGCCGCGGCCCGCAGGGCGCCCGGCTCGGCCGCCCGCTGCAGCAGCCAGCCCAGCTGCGCCAGCGGCAGCAGCAGGCACAGCAGCAGGGCCACACCGCACAGGGCATAGCGATGGCGCGGGCTGGCCTGGCGCAGCAGGGCCAGCAGCAGGGCGACGGCCAGGCCCAGCAGCAGGCCCTGCCAGACGAAGTGCAGCAGGGTCAGGCCCAGGGCCGGTATCCACAGGGCGGCCAGCGTGTCCAGCAGCGCGCTCATCGCTTCGGGGCCTCGTCGCCATGCAGGAACTGCTGGATCTCGTCGCGCTCCTTCTTGCTCACATGGCCCTTCAGCGCCGCCATCACCAGGGCCTTGCCCGAGCCCGAGAAGGCCTTGGCAATGAGGTCCTTGAGCAGATGGGTCTGCAGCTGGTCCTGCGCCTGGGCGCTGGCATAGACGTGCGAGCGCTGGCTCTCGTCGCGCGTCAGCAGACCCTTGCCATGCATGATCTGCAGCTGGCGCAGCACGGTGGCATAGGTCGCGTCGGGGCGCTCGCTCTGCAAGGCCTCGTGCGCCTGCTTGGCCGTGGCCGGGCCGATGCGCCAGAGCGTGCGCAGCAGGTCCAGCTCGGCGGCGGTGGGTTTGCGCGGTGGGGTCAGGTCTTGCATGGCGTGCAGAATAAATGTTCTAGAACATGTTGTCTAGAACTATTTGTCTACTTCATCCGGTGCTAGGCTGGCACCCATGCTGATACGCAATATCTGCCTTCCCGATGGCCGCGTCGGCCAGGACCTGCTGGTGCAAGCCGGCCGCATCGCCGCCATCGGCCCGCAATTGCCCGTGCCCGAGGGCGTGGAGCTGCTGGACGGTGGCGGCTGGCTGCTCAGCCCGCCCTTTGTGGACGCGCACTTCCATATGGATGCCACGCTCAGCTACGGCCTGCCACGCGTGAACCAGAGCGGCACCCTGCTGGAGGGCATCGCCTTGTGGGGCGAGCTGAAGCCCCGCCTGACCCAGGAGGCGCTGGTGGAGCGGGCGCTGCGCTACTGCGACTGGGCGGTGGCGAAGGGCCTGCTGGCGATACGCAGCCATGTCGACGTGTGCGACGAACGCCTGCTGGCGGTGGAGGCGCTCTTGCATGTGCGCGAGCGCGTGCAGCCTTATCTGGACCTGCAGCTGGTGGCCTTCCCGCAGGACGGCGTGCTGCGTGCCCCCGCTGCGCTGGCGAATCTGCGGCGCGCGCTCGACATGGGCGTGGACGTGGTGGGCGGCATCCCGCATTTCGAGCGCACCATGAGCGATGGCGCTGCCAGCGTGAGGCTGCTGTGCGAACTCGCGGCCGAGCGCGGCCTGCGCGTGGACATGCATTGCGATGAGAGCGACGACCCGCTCTCGCGCCATGTCGAGACCCTGGCCAGCGAGACCCAGCGCCTGGGCCTGCAGGGGCGGGTGACGGGCTCGCATCTCACCTCCATGCACTCGATGGACAACTACTACGTCTCCAAGCTGATCCCGCTGATGGCCGAGGCGCAGCTGCACGCGGTGGCGAATCCGCTCATCAACATCACGCTGCAGGGCCGCCACGACAGCTACCCGAAGCGTCGCGGCATGACGCGCGTGCCCGAGCTGATGGCGGCCGGCATCAATGTCGGCTTTGGCCATGATTGCGTGCTCGACCCCTGGTACAGCCTGGGCTGCGCCGACATGCTGGAGGTGGCCAGCATGGGCCTGCATGTGGCCCAGCTGACCTCGCAGGCGGGCATGCGCGCCTGCTTCGATGCGGTGACGACGAACAATGCGCGCGTGCTGGGCCTGGACGGCTATGGCCTGGCACCGGGCTGCCATGCCGATTTCGTGCTGCTGCAGGCGCGTGACCCGGTGGAGGCAATACGCCTGCGCGCCCAGCGCCTGCTAGTGGTGCGCCGTGGGCAGGTGCTGAGCAGGATGGCGCCGGCCGAAGCCCGGCTCAGCCTGCCGGGGCGGCCGGCCTCGGTCGACTGGAGCCTGGGATAGGCCCCTGGCCTTCCCTTGAACTAGGGCTGGTGATCGTGGCGCGTCTAGGTATAACCCGTGGCTCAGGTCCACCGGCAGCCGCCGGCGCCGCGCTGTTTCCCCAGGAGCCTCGCATGCGTATCCGAATCGCCGCTCTCGCCTTGTTCAGTGCCCTTGGCGCCCTGCCACTGGCGGCACAGGCCACGGTCTACCAGTTCAATGCCAGCCTCAACAGCGCCAACGAGGTGGGCACGGTGTCCACGGCCACCGCCACCGGTATCGCCACGCTTTTCTACGACGACCATGGCACGGTGTCGCTACTGGACGATACCTACGACTTCTCGATGGCGGTGTTCGGGCTCAGTGGTGGCCCTGGCGGCACGGCGGCGACGGGCTTCCATATCCATGGCGCGGCCAGCGTCACGGAGTCCGGCCCGGTGCGCGTGTTCCTGGATACGGCTCCCTTCAGTTCGCTGAACGCCGGCAGCACCCTGCTGGTGGGCGGCAGCGGCATTGCCGCGCCCAGCATTCCGGCCACCTCGGCGTCGGGCACGAATGCCGGCCATCCGGCCATGTCCTTCCTGGACATGCTGCAGGGCGGGTTGGCCTATGCCAATGTCCACACCAGCCTGAATCCCGCCGGGGCGGTGCGCGGCCAGCTGATCCAGGTGGCCGCGGTGGTGCCGGAACCGGCCAGCATGGCGCTGATGCTCGGCGGCCTGGGCGTGCTGGGCTTGACCGTACGGCGCCGCCGCCGCTGAGGGCCGGCGCTGCTGCCCCATGATGTATCAAGGGCCCGCTTGGCGGGCCCTTGTCGCGTCATGGAGGCTCGCTGAAGAAGCGCTTGCGTTCGGTATCCGCCGGATGGCTGGAGAAGGCGATCGGCAGGCTGGCGGCATGTTGGCGCTGTTGCGCAAGGCGCTCGAAGAAATCCAGCATCACGCGCGGCGAGATACCGGCCGCCAGCAGGCAGCGGCGCGCCTCGGCATCGGCCTCGCGCTCGAAGTCGCGTGAATAGGCCTGCTGGGTCAGCAAGGCGGGCACGCCCGCCAGCAGGGCGGAGAAATCACCCACCACCAGGCCGGCCGCGGCGCTCACCAGGCTGGCCTGCACCGCCAGACGCAGGCCGTGGCGCTGCCGCACATGGCCCAGCTCATGCGCCAGCACGCCCAGCACGGCTTCCGGACGGTCGCGCATCAGCTGCACCAGGGCGTCGGTGAGCACGATGGCGCCGCCCGGCAAGGCAAAGGCGTTCGGTCCCAGTGCGGTGGATGCGGCGCGGAAGTGCAATTGGTAGGCCGGCGCCTGGCCTGGCGGATGGGCTTGCTTCACCAGCGTGGCAAAGCGCTGGCGCAGCGCGTCCTGCTCGGCGGGCGGCAATTCGCTGGGGCGCAACCAATGCGACTCCAGCTGCGCTAGGGCCTGGCCGCCGATCTGCTGCTCGAGCGCCGGCGGCAGCCAGCGCAGCGCCGCTTCGGTGGCCAGCGGCAGGCCCCAGCGCCAGGCCAGCAGCAGCACGGCCAGCAGCATGGCCAGGGCGGTGCCGACCAGGCGCCAGTTCTGCATCCAGCGCACCGTCAGGCTGTCGCGCAGGCCGGAGGCGCGCGCCCAGTCGTCCCAGCGTGCGGCATCGGCACAGCTGAGCACGCCGCCATCGGGCAGCAGGGCCTGGCGCTGGCCATGGCGCTGGCGCTCGGGCCAGCGCACGCTGCCTAGCGGGTATTGGTGGTGTTGCAGGCCGCAGGCCAGTTGCAGCTGGCCATCCTGCAGCTGGATCTCGGCCCGCTGCGGGCGCGCGCTGCGGCCATCGAAGTACTCGAGCTGCAGGCGCGGCGCCATGCTCACAAGCCCATGTCGATGCCGAAGAAGTCGCCCGCGGCGTCGCCGGCGGCATCGTCCTGCGCAACGCTCTGGCGCGCCACCCAGCCGTCGAGATCGCCTTCCACCATCAAGCTCATGGCCTGCAAACGCATGCGCGCGGTGTGCACGGCCGCGAAGGGACGGTACAGGCCCAGGGTGAGGGCGGTGAGCAGCCAGTTCTTCAGCGTCAGCCAGGCCAGCGGGCGCGCCGGCAGATCGCTTTGCAACTGCAGCAACTCCGAGGCGGTGCCGTTCCAGACCAGGTTCTGCAGGCGCGCGCTCACATAGGGGGTTATGAGCGCAAAGTACAGCAGATAGGCGAGCGGCAGCGCCAGCATCATCCAGAACAGCAGAGGCTTGTAGACGGCCACGGCGATGGCGGCCAGCGCACCCAGCAGCGCCAGCGGCAGCAGGGTCAGCAACAGCGCCTTGAGGCCGAGGCCGTAGAAACGTCGCGTTGGCACCGTGAGTTCGGTCTGCTGGTCGGCGTAGACATAGCCGCCATGCTGGTAGCGCTTGATGCGTGCCACGCCCCAGGGCAGCATGAGCAGCATCAGCAGGAAGCTGGCCGCCATGCTGAGCCCCAACAGGAGCGGCATGGGCGCGCGGGGATCGGGGCGCTCCGGCGCGAACAGGAATTGCCCGGCCACCATCAGCAGGGCCGGCACATAAAGCGGCAGCAGGGCCGCATAGGCGCCGGCGCTGCTGCCGGTGAAGCCCAGTCGCAGGCCACGCCAACTGGTGTTGGCGAGGCGGAACTGAAGGCCGGCGCGCCAGAGCGCCGGCCACAATCCGCACAGCAGCGCAAAGGCGGCCATGGCACTCAGCGGCGAGAAACGCGCGGCGAAGCCATAGGCCAGCGTCAGCACCGCCAGCAGCAAGAAGCCGCGCAACATCTTCCAGGGGTCGCCGTGGAAGCCCAGGGCCTGGCCATCGATCAGCGTGTTGCTGTAGAAATAGCTCAGCCGCCGCGCCTTGGCGAAGGGCAGATAGAGCCCCAGGGTCACCAGGCTGAGCAGCAGGTTGACGATCCAGATGCGGAAGTACTCGCTGCCCGAGCCGGTGAAGGCCACGTCGAGCTTGCGTTTGCGGTACTGCGAATGTGGCCAGCCGGACAGATTGCCCAGGGTCGAATCGGCCGCGTTGCGGTCGTTGTTGTTGCTCATCGAGCCTCCCTCGTTGAATATCGCTTGGACGACGATTTGTCGGCACCTCTGATGGGTGCGGGCAAGAGTGTGGCCCAAGCGTGGGGAGGCTGACAAGGCGAGTTTGCCTGCACTAGTTCAGCCCCGGTGTACAGCCTATCGTGCAACGGACCGTTCGCTAGAATCGCGCCGCAACGCACACCTCGCCGTCATGAAGCTCATCGGATCACTCACCAGCCCCTACGTCCGCAAGGTCCGCATCGTGATGGCGGAGAAGAAGCTCGACTATCAACTCGTGCTGGAGGATGTGTGGGCGAGCGACGCCATCATGAAGGTCAACCCGCTGGGCAAGGTGCCTTGCCTGGTGATGGAGGGGCAGGACTCGATCACCGGCGCGGTGTTTGATTCGCGCGTCATCGTCGAGTACGTGGACACCCTGTCGCCGGTGGGCAAACTGATCCCCGAGCGCGGCCGCGAGCGCACCGAGGTGCGTACATGGGAAGCGCTGGCCGATGGCCTGCTGGACGCCGCCATCCTGGCGCGCCTGGAGCAGACCTGGGGCGGGCGCAGCGCCGAGCAGCGCAGCGAGGCCTGGGTGCAGCGCCAGATGGACAAGGTGATGGCGGCGCTCAAGGCCATGAGTGCCGGCCTGGGACATGGTCAGGCCGACAGGGCCTGGTGTTCGGGCAATCATTTCTCGCTGGCCGATATCTCGGTCGGCTGTGCGCTGGGCTATCTCGACTTCCGTTTCCCCGCCATCGATTGGCGCGCCGAGCATGCCAATCTGGCCAAGCTCTACGACAAGCTGAGCCAGCGGCCGAGCTTCGTCGACACCCTGCCTCCCCAGGCCTGAATCCGGGTGGCCTCAAGCCACCGGCAGATCGGGTTCGTGAAAGATGCGCACGCGGTGCAGGCGGCGGTAGATCTGCGCCAACGCCTGCTCCACCTGCTCCAGTGCCAGCTCCCAGAGCTGGGCGATTTCGCGCGGCAGCAGGCCCAGTGAAAGAAGGCTCAACAGCGGCTGTACGAAGGTGGGTTCCTGCCCCGGCTCTAGGCTGCGCAGGCGCAATTGATGCGCCTCTTCCAGGCTCAGGCGCGGCAGTGCCAGTGCTGCCAGCGCCTGCCGGGCGATCATGGGTGACATCAGGGCGCGGCCTTCATAGAGCGCGTCCAGCGCCATGGCCAGGCTGATGCTGGTCTGTCGCTCCATCCAGTAGCCATGCGCGCCGCTGGCCAGCGTGTCGTAGAGCAGCACCTCGTCGGCGCTACTGCTGAACAGCAATACCTTGGGTGCCCAGGCCTCGTGGCGCAAACCGCGCAGCAGACGGCTGACATGGCCGTCGAACAGGCGCAGATCGCAGGCCAGCACGTCCGGGCGCAGGCGGCCCAGCCAGTCCGCGCATTCGCTCAGGCGCTCGCTGCTGCCGGCCAGTTCCCAGTCGCTCTGCAAGAGCGCCGCACGTGAACGGTGGATCGATTGTGTGCAACGGCGTAGCAGGAAGACGGAGCGCATGAGCGGACGAGAAGAGCTGAGGCGATTGTCCCGTTCGGCGTGGCGCCGACAACCCCGCGAGCGCGCGCCCCTGGAACAGGGGGCCGGGGCGTAAAAAAACCCGCCGAAGCGGGTTTTCTCGGTTGTCGGGGTTGATCCGACTTAGGCCTTGCGAGTGGCGCGGCGCGCTGCACCGGCTGCCAGCAGACCCAGGCCCACCAGAGCGATGGACGCGGGTTCCGGCGTGTTACCGCCGCCGCCACCGCCACCGCCACCGCCACCGCCACCGCAGCCCGGCGTGCCGACGATGCAACCGCCAAACTCATACGAGCCGCCGGTGGTGCCGACCGCTTGCCACTTTGAGCCATAGGGGCTGGTGAAGTCGATGCCGTTGGCCGTGAAGCTGCCCAGCGTGTTCAGCACCAGACTGAAGCTGTTGGAGCTGGCTTCCTGTAAGCCGTTGTTCACATTGCCGCCGGTGCAGCCATTCGCGCCGAACACGCACAGGTCGACGGTCTGGAAGCCGCCGGCCATGTTGTCATTGATGGAGGAATCAAACACACCGCTGTTGTCGCTGACGCCGTTCAGCGTGGGGCTGACCACGTCAATGCCGAACGCCATGAAGGCATTTTGGCCAATTTCGGCAACACCGGTCAGGTTGGACACCGTCACGGAGAAAGTCGCCTGACTAGCAGTCAAGCCGGTCAAAGTGAAATCGACCTTGGCTTGCAGATTGGCTCCAGCGATCACTTGGGCGAACAGGATGGAACCCGTCGCGCCAGTGGCGCCGAAGTGAATCGTGTCAGCAGCGGCAGTGCCGGCCATGCCGGCCGCGAGCAGCGAGCCGGCGATCAAGTTCTTGAGCATTCTCATGGCATAACCTTCCTGGACTTACATACGACACACTTGGTATCGCTGAATAAGCAACTGTTGGGCCAGGATGGGTAAGTCCTTGATTTTCAACAACTTGATATCGGGCCTGCTGGGTGGGGGAAGCGTATTTGTAAAGTTTCCCGACGGCTCACCGGCTGACCTTGATGCTGGTCGTACTGCTATTGCCCGCCGCATCCTTGGCCACGACTTGAAGCGTGTGTGTGCCAGCGCCGGCCTTGCGAGTATTCCAGCTGTAGCTCAATGAGGCGCCGGTGGCGCTGGCGGCAAGCTTGCCGTCGATGTAAAGCCGCTGGGAAATACCGGCAGCACCGCTGTTGTCGCTTGCCGAGGCCGAAACGTTGACGCTGCCTGACACCACGGCGCCGTTGGCTGGGCTCAACAGGGCGATGACGGGCGGTGTGGTATCGGCGGCCACGCTGCTGGCGTTGCTCACGTTCACCGATACATCGGCCGACAGGCTGGCGTTGCCGGCAGCATCGACCGCGTATGCGCTCAAGGTGTGGCTGCCATTGGCAAGCTTGGTGGAATCCCATGTGAATGCGTATGGGGCGCTGGTATCCGTGGCGAGAGTATTGCCGTTGACGCGCAACTCGACGCGGCTGACGCCGACGTTGTCGGTGGCGTTGACACTCACGTTGACCTGTCCGGACACGGTAGTGCCGCTCGCCGGCGAGCCAATGCTCACGCTGGGCGCCAGAGTGTCGGCCGCGGTGGCCGAGACCGCAGCGCGTACGGCAGCGGCGGCATTCACACGGCCATAGCCGTAATAGCTGTCGCGCCCTGCCGCGCCGAGGTCCGTGCTGGTCGAATACAGCAGGCTCTCGACTTTGCTGTTGCTGAGGCTTGGCTGTGCCGACATCATGAGCCCGATCACCCCAGCCACGACGGGCGTGGCCATCGAGGTGCCCCACCAAGCCTGGTAGCCGCCGCCGCGCGTGGTGGTCCAGATGTCCTGGCCGGGGGCGGAAATGGTGACGAAGCTGCCATAGCTGGACCAACTGGTCTTGGTGTCGGTGCTGTCCGTCGCGGAAACCACCAGCATCGAGCTGGTTGGCGCGATCCCTTCATCGACCCCATTGTTGCCGGCCGCCACCACGACCAAGCCGCCCTTGCTGCGCATGTAGTTGGCTGCGTCCTGCACAGCTTGGCTGGTGGCAACCCCGACGAAGGAGATATTTGCGACGCGTGCACCCTGGTCGGCGGCCCAGGTGAGGCCTTGAGCCAAGGTACTCCAATAGGTATATGCGTTGGCGTCGGCAATGCGCACTGGCATCAGGCGCGCTTGGCCAGCCAGTCCGGCGACGCCCAAGGAGTTGTTGAGCGAGGCTGTCGCGGCGCCGGCAACGGCGGTGCCATGACCGTTCACGTCGGCTGTGTTGGCGCTGTTGTCGACGAAGTTCCAGCCAGGGACGATGCGTGTCGCCAAGTCAGGATGCGTCGCGTCGACGCCCGTGTCCAGCACGGCAATGGTGACGCCCGAGCCCTGGCTGCTATCCCAGGCGGTGCTGGCTCCCACCTTGGTCAAATGCCATTCACTGCCAAGGTACGGGTCGTTGGTCGTGAGTGCTGCCGGCACCATCCGGTCCAGTTCCGCGAACTTCAGCAGAGGGTGACGCGCGAGTTGGTCTCTGACAGCGCTGGCCGACGCTCCTGCCGGCAGCTCGACCAAGTGCAGGGCGCCACGACCCAGCCTGCGGGCCTTGGCGCCATGCGGCGCGAGCAGGGCCGCCAAGGCTTCGTCCGACAAGCCAGCCCGGGTGCCGATCAGCACTCGTCCCGGTGCAAAGGCGGCTGGCATTGCCGCATTCCCGGCGGCGGTGGACGCGGCCAATGCCGGCATGCAAGCCGTCCATGCCAAGACGATGGGGGCGAGGCGCATCAGGGGCGACGAGGCGGAGCGGTGCTGCATACGTGATACCAGGGCTGCATAGGTGAATCGACGGGCCGGCGGCGCTGCACAAGCGCACGCCTCGCGGTTTTTTGCGCCCACCCCATGGGGGGCGCAAAAAACCGCTGCATTGTGTCCGCTCCCTGGCCACATTTGCCGCGGATCGATGCTGCGGAGATGTGACAAGACGCAATACGGCAGCAATGTGCCGGCTAGCAAGACCTTGCCGTCTCAGGGTAAATCCGGGAGGCCCCGCAAATCAGGGGGCAAAGAAAAACCGGCCGCGAGGCGGCCGGTTTGCTGGGGCAAGCTTGCCGCGATCAGCGGTTGACCTGGATGCTGGTGGTCGTGCTGTTGCCGGAGGCATCCTTGGCGATGGCCTGGATGCTGTGGCTGCCGCTGCTCACCTTGCGGGTGTTCCAGCTGAAGCTCAGCGAGCCGCCAGTGCCGCTGGCCACCAGCTTGCCATCGATGTACAGCTGCTGGCTGATGCCGGCCACGCCGGCGTTGTCGTTGGCCGTCACGCTGATCCCGACGGTGCCGGAAACCGTCGAGCCATTGCCAGGATTGGAGATGGCAACCGTCGGCGCCGTGGTGTCGATCACCTTGGCAACGGTGTTGGATACGCTCACCACCACATTGGCCGAGGTAGCGGCGTTGCCGGCGGCGTCAACCGCGTAGGCCGTCAAGGTGTAGTTGCCGTTGGCGACCTTGGTGGAGTCCCAGCTGTAGCCATAGGGCGAGGCCGTGTCGGTGGCCACCGTGCTGCCGTTCACGCGCAGCTCCACGCGGCTCACGCCGACGTTGTCGGTGGCGTTGACAGTCACACCGACCAAGCCACTGACGCTGCTGCCGCCCAGCGGGTCAGCGATCGCGACGCTGGGCGCCTGGGTGTCGGCCGGGGTCGCGGCCAATGCGGCCGATACGGCGGCAGCGGCATTCACACGCCCGTAGCCGTAGTAGTTGTCGCGGCCCGCCGCGCCGAGATCGACGCTGCTGGAGTACAGCAGGCTTTCGACCTGGCTATTGCTGAGTGTGGGCTTGGCCGACATCATCAGGCCCGCCACACCGGCCACCACGGGGCTGGCTAGCGAGGTGCCCCACCAGGCTTGATAACCGCCGCCGCGCGTGGTGGTCCAGATGTCCTGGCCCGGTGCGGAGATGGTCACGAAGCTGCCATAGCTGGACCAGCTGGTCTTGGTATCGGTGCTATCGGTGGCCGACACCACGATCATCGTGTTGGTCGGGGTGATGCCTTCGTCGATGCCGTTGTTGCCGGCGCAAACCACCACCAGGCCGCCCTTGCTGCGCATGTATTGCGCCGCGCTCTGCACCGCACTGCTGCCGGCCACGCCGACATAGCTGATGTTGGCGATCTTGGCGCCGTTGTCGGCGGCCCAGGTCAGGCCCTGCGCGACAGTGCTCCAGTAGGCGTAGGCATTGGGATCCGAGATGCGTACCGGCATGATGCGCGCCTGGCCAGCCACCGCCGCCACGCCGGCGCCGTTGTTCATGCTGGCAGCAGCGCCGCCGGCCACGGCCGTGCCATGACCATGGACGTCCGAGGTGTTGGAGTTGTTGTCGTAGAAATTCCAGCCCGGCACCATGCGTGCGCTGAGGTCCGGGTGGGTGCCGTCAACGCCCGAGTCCAGGATGGCGATGGTGACGCCGCTGCCCTGCGTGCTGTCCCAGGCCGCGGGTGCGCCGATCTTGCTGATATGCCATTCGCTGCCCACATAGGGGTCGTTCACGGCCATCGCGGCCGGTACACGCTGATCCTGCTCGGCGAACTTCAGCTGCGGGTGCTTGGCCAGCAGGGCGGCGATCGCCTTTTCCGAGCCATTGCCGGGCAGGTCGACGATGTGCAGATCGCTCTTGCCGATGCGGCGCCCCTTGCCGCCATGTACCGACACGATCTTGGCCAGCTCCGCATCGCTCAGCCCGGCGCGCGCGCCGATGATGAGGCGCCCGGGTACATAGCTCGGCGCCAACGGCCCGGCGGCCGGCGGCGCAGTGTCGA
Source organism: Paucibacter sediminis (assembly GCF_030254645.1). Lineage (NCBI taxonomy): Bacteria > Pseudomonadati > Pseudomonadota > Betaproteobacteria > Burkholderiales > Sphaerotilaceae > Roseateles > Paucibacter sediminis. The sequence continues at coordinate 1,154,327 of NZ_CP116346.1, read as the reverse complement.
GTTCTTGCTGCGGATCGACCTGAGCCAGCGTGCCATCGCTGCGCGTCGGGGCCAGGCGGGTGATGCGGCCCAGGTGATGCCCGTTGATGGTCACCACCACGCATTGGCTGCCTTCGCAATAGCTGAGGGCCAGCTCCTTGGTGGAGGCAGGCCAATTGCTGCGGCTGGTCTCGGCGCAGACCGTGCGCGGTCCCGTCTGCAGGCCGCGGATCTCGCTGGCATAGCGTTGCTTGCCGCTGATCTCATCGCGGCCGATGCTCACCACTTCATCGAAGCGATGATTCTCGACGCGCTTCTTGAGTCGCGCGCGGGTCTCGGGTGCGATGTCCTGGAACCGATCAATGAGTTCGGAAGGCGAGCCCTCGGCGCTCGCCTGCATCGACGGATTCCAGTCGCATTGGGCCGGTGCGGAGGATGCCAGGCTGGCTGCCAGAGCGATTGCGGTCAGTGTCATGATTCAATTCCGATTCAGATTCAGGGCATGCGTGACTGCGGGGTACCGTGTGCACGGTGGGGCGCTTGCCATGAAACAGCTCCCTGAACCAGGGTGCAGTCGTTGCCTGGTGTGTGTAGCTTAATCAGGACTTGTGTGAGGCATGTAAGCCATTGTTGCTATTGGAGTTTTGGCGACGACTTGCGTGAATTCCTGCGCACAATTAGCGCCCCCGAAGCGCTGTCATGGCACCCGCTTCCCAGCTAATTCGGCGCTGTTCTGACGCCAAACCTGCACGTCTCTGACCCTGCTGCACAATCGCCGCAGCTGATCAAGGGAGCTTGCATGGGACTGAAGACGATGTTCGCGCCGCTGTGGCGCTTGCTGGGCAAGTGCTGGTGGCTGCTGGATGCCAGCCGCCGCGCGCTCCTCAATCTGCTGCTGCTGGCCCTGTTGATCGCCATCGTGGTGGGGCTGCTGACCCGCGGCCCCAAGCCCTTGCAGCCCAAGACCACCCTGGTGCTGAATCTGCGCGGCCAACTCGTGGAGCAGTTCTCGGGCTCGGCACGCGAGCAGGCGATGGCGCAGCTGAAGGGCCAGGCGCAGCGCCAGACGCGCTTGCGCGATGTGCTGGCCACGCTGGAGGCCGCCGCCAAGGACGACAACATCGGCGTGCTGGCGCTGGATCTGCATGAATTCGGCGGCGCTGGCCAGGCTGGCCTGCGCGAGTTGGCGGCCGGGCTGGCGCGCTTCAAGAAGGCCAGCGGCAAGCCGGTGCTGGCCTATGGCGAGCAATTCGACCAGCGCGATTACTTCCTCGCCGCCCAGGCCGACGAGATCTATCTCCACCCGATGGGGCTGGTGATGCTGGAGGGCTTTGGCCGCTACCGTAACTACTACAAGGACGCGCTGGACCGGCTGGGCATTGCGGCGAACGTGATTCGCGTCGGCAAGTACAAGAACTTCGGCGAGCCCTATTTCGCTAACGGGCCATCGCCGGCCTCGCTGGAGTCCGAGGCCTATCTCTATGGCGATCTGTGGAGCCGTTTCACCGCCACCATCGAGCAGGCACGCAAGCTCGACAAGGGCGCCATCGCCAAGGGCATTGACGAGCTGCCGCAGCGCCTGGCCGCGGCCAAGGGCGACGCCGCGCGCATGGCCCTGGAGATGCGCCTGGTGGACGGGCTGAAGACGCGCGACGAGTTCCGCGCCATGCTGATGGAGCGCGGCGCCAAGGACGACAAGGGCCGGAGCTTCCGCGCCGTGTCCTACGCCGACTACCAGGCCTATCTGAAGCTAAAGGTCGAGCGCGGACCGGCGGTGGGCGTGGTGGTGGCCGAAGGCGAGATCGTCGACGGAGAGGCCGGTGCCGGCCGCGTCGGCGGCGACTCCACCGCCAAGCTGGTGCGTCAGGCGCGCGAGGACGAGAACATCAAGGCCCTGGTGCTGCGCGTCAACTCGCCCGGCGGCAGCGCCTTTGCCTCCGAGATCGTGCGCCGCGAGCTGGAGCTGACCCAGCAGGCCGGCAAACCGGTGGTGGTCTCGATGGGCGATGTGGCCGCCTCGGGCGGCTACTGGATCTCCATGTCGGCCGACGAGGTGATCGCCGACGCCAGCACCGTCACCGGCTCGATCGGCGTGTTCGGCATGCTGCCCACCGGCGAGAAGCTGCTGGACAAGCTCTCCATCCACACCGGTGGCACCACCACCGCCTGGCTGGCTGGCGCCTACGATCCGCGCCGCGCGCTCGATCCGCGCTTTGCCGCGCTGGTGCAGACCGCCATCCAGCACACCTACGACGAGTTCACCGGCAAGGCCGCGGCGGCGCGCAAGAAGCCGGTGGCCGAGATCGACGCGGTCGCGCAGGGGCGCGTCTGGACCGGCGCACAGGCGCTGGAGCGTGGCCTTGTCGACAAGCTGGGCAGCTTACAGGATGCCATCAACGCGGCGGCGCAGCGCGCCAAGCTGGAGGGCGAGCCACGCGTGAGTTATGTGGAGCGTGAGATGGGCCGGTTCGAGCGCTTGCTGAGCTCGTTCGGCGAGGTGCTGAGCCCCGCGCTGGTCGAGACCCTGCGCGCCCAGCTGGGCCTGCCGCAGCTGCCGGCGGTGCTGCAGGAGGCGCAGGCGGAGCTGGCCTGGGCGGCCGAACTCAGCGAGGGCCGCAAGCCCTTCGCCGCGGTGGTGCACTGCCTCTGCCGGCAGCCTTAGTCCAGCGTCAGCCGATAGCGCTTCAGCGCGACCAGGGCGGCCACGAGCAGAAAGGCCAGCATGGGCCAGAGCTCCGGCAGCAGCTCGGCCGCGCCGCTGCCCTTGAGCATGATGCCGCGCACGATGCGCAGGAAATGCGTCAGCGGCAGCACCTCGCCCAGGTTCTGAGCCCAGCCCGGCATGCCGCGGAAGGGGAACATGAAGCCCGACAGCAGCATCGAGGGCAGGAAGAAGAAGAACGTCATCTGCAGGGCCTGCAGCTGGTTGCGCGCCAGCGTCGAGAAGGTGAAGCCCACACCCAGATTGGCCAGCATGAAGACGCCGATCATCGCCATCAGCAGGCCGAAGCTCCCCACCATGGGCACCTCGAACAGCAGCCAGGCCGCCAGCAAGATCAGCAGCAGCTGCAGATAGCCGATCAGCACATAGGGCAGGATCTTGCCCAGCATCACCTCCAGCGGCCGCACCGGCGTGGCGAGCAGGTTCTCCATGGTGCCGCGCTCACGCTCGCGCGTCATCGCCAGCGAGGTCAGCATCACCATGGTCATGGTGAGGATGGTGCCGATCAGACCGGGCACGATGTTGTAGCGCGAGAGCCCTTCGGGGTTGTAGCGCCGCTGCAGACGCATCTCGAAGGGCAGGGGGCGCGGCTGCAGGGCGGCCAGCGGGCCGCGCAGCTCGCGCGCCAGTGCCTGTGTGCCCAGCTGCTGCAGGGCGGCCAGGGCATTGCCCGAGGCCGAGGGGTCGGTGGCGTCGGCCGCCATCAGCAGGGCCGGGTGCTCGCCGCGCACCAGGCGCGCGCCGAAGTCGCCCGGGATGACGACGATGAACTGCACCTCGCCGCGCGCCATCAGCGCGTCGGCCTCGGCCTCCGCCATGCCGCTGTGGACGATGCGGAAATAGCCGCTGTTCTGCATCGCCGCCAGCAGGCTGCGGCCCATGACGCCCTGGTCCTGCGCCACCACCGCGGTGGGCAGGCCCTTCGGGTCCATATTGATCGCGTAGCCGAACAGCACCAGCTGCATGATGGGCACGCCCACCGCCATCGCAAAGGTCAGGCGGTCGCGCAGCATCTGCTGGAACTCCTTGACGAACACGGCCCACATGCGGGCCCAGCGGAACATGTTCATGCCGCGGCCTCGGCGAAGTTGTCGCGCGCCTTGGCGATCAGGCGGATGAAGGCGTCCTCCAGGTTGCCCTGGCCCGCCGCGAGGCCGGCGGCGGCCAGCACCTCGGCCTGCGTGCCATGGGCCAGCACCTCGCCATAGGCAATGAAGACCAGCTCGTTGCAACGCTCGGCCTCGTCCATGTAATGGGTGGCCACCAGCACGGTGATGCCCTGCTGGGCGAGGGCGTGGATCTCGTCCCAGAACTCGCGCCGCGCCTTCGGGTCGACGCCGGCGGTGGGCTCGTCCAGCAGCAGCAGGCGCGGCTCGTGCAGCAGGCAGGCGGCCAGCGAGAGCCGCTGCTTCCAGCCGCCCGAGAGCGCGCCGGCCAGCTGGTGCTGGCGCGATGTCAGCCCCAGCCTGGCGAGCGCCTGGTCCACCACGGCGCGGCGCTGCGGCAGCTCGAACAGGCGCGCCACGAAGTCGAGGTTCTGGCGGATCGAGAGGTCGTCGTAGAGGCCGAACTTCTGCGTCATATAGCCCACCTGACGCTTCAAGGCCGCGGCCTCGCGGCGGAAGTCCAGCCCCAGGCAGCTGCCCTCGCCGGCATCCGGCGTGAGCAGGCCGCACAGCATGCGCATGCTGGTGGTCTTGCCGCTGCCATTCGGCCCCAGGAAGCCGACGATGCGCCCGCGCCCGACCTGCAGGTCGATGCCGTCCACCACCTTGCGGCCGCCGAATTGCTTGGCGAGGCCGCGCACATCGATGGCCAGCTCGCCGCTCATGTCTTTGACGCCACGACGTCCAGCGGTTGGCCGGGGTGCAGGCGTTCGGCATCCTCGAGGCGCTCGGGCCGGGCCTCGATCATGAACACCAGCTTGGCGCGCTGGGCGTTCGAGTAGATCACCGGCGGCGTGTACTCGGCCTGCGGTGCGATATAGCTGATGCGTGCCGCGATCGGCGCGCCGCAGCCATCGCAGCGCAGCTGCACCGCCTGCTGCAGGCGCAAGGCTCCCAGCGCCGCCTCGGGCACGAAGAAGCGCGCCTTGCGCTGCCCGGCCGGCAGCAGGGCCAGCACCGGCTGGCCGGCCGCGACCCATTCGCCGGGGCGGAAAAAAGTGTCGGTGATGCGGCCCGCCTGCGGTGCGCGCTGCTGCTTTTCCTGCAGCCGCCAATCGGTCTGGGCGCGGCCGCTTTGCGCGGCGGCGGCGAGTGCGCGCGCCGCCTGGCGCTCGTCTTCGCGCGCCGGCAGGCGGGCGCTCTGCAGCGCCGCCTCCAGCTCGGCCACGCGCGCCTGCGCCTGCCGGGCCAGCAGGGCGGCATCGTCGACCCGCGCGCGTTGCACAAAGCCCTGCGCCAGCAATTGCTGCTGGCGCACCAGCTCGCCCTGCGCCAGCTCGGCCTGGCTGCGCGCCTGGCGCAGCTGGGCCTCGGTGATGGCCAGCTCCTCGCGGCGCCGCCCCTTGTCGGTGTTGGCGGCCTGGGCCTGGGCGCTTTGGGCACGCGCCTCGGCCTCGGCATCGGCGGCGCGCTCGAGTTGGTCGTCCAGGGTGAAGAGGGGCTGCTGGGCCTGCACCGCGTCGCCGCTGCGCACCTGCAGCGTCGCCAGGCGGCCGGCCACCGGGGCGGCGAGGTAGAGCGTCTCTCCCTCGGCATAGCCCGACCAGCTCGGTTCGGTCCGGGGGGCGCAGGCGGCCAGGCTCGACAGGATCAGCAGGCCGGCGATGCGGTTGGTTTGTCGTCTCATGCGCTACTTTCGCAAGGCGTCCAGGGCCCAGCCGATGCGCTCGCGCAGCGCGGTATCGCTGAGGGCCTGGTCTTCCATCAGGGCGGACAGGGCGGGTGGCAGCACGCCCAGGGCTTGCACGCTGCCGGCAATCATCAGGGGCGCCACCACCGCGCCCATCAGGAACACAAAGCGCTGCATCGGCGGCTGCTGGCGCAGCAGGCCGGCAGCCTCGGCCTCCTGCATGAGGGCCAGCAGCAGGCCCAGATGGCGCGGTGCGTTCGCGCGCATGAAGTCCAGCGCCACCGGCTCGCCCTGCTGGGCGTCGGCCCAGACGCGCGCCACGGTGGGCCGATGCTCACGCACGAACTGCGCCAGGCGCAGCAGGCTGGCTTCCAGCCGCTGCAGGGCGTTGCCGCTGCGCGCCGCCTCCAGGCTCAGGCCGGCGAACATGTCCTCGTACATCTGCTGCAGCAGGGCGCGCAGAAAGCCGTCCTTGCTCTTGAAGTGGTAGTGCACCATGGCCGGGTTCACGCCGGCATGCTCGGCCAGGCGCCGCACCGACAGGCCGGCGCAGCCGAGCTGGGCATAGAGCGCCCGGCCGCTGGCCAGCAGGGTCAGGTCTTGAGCTTGGGATGGGCGGGCCATGAGGAATTATTAGTCGATCGTTTAATAAATGCAAATCAACCCATCGGCGGCGCTCGGACATAGGATCAACGCGCCTTGAGCCCGGCGTCTATGAGGCTCGAACCATGGAACGGGGAGCTACCATGGACTTGATGAAGTGGATGCGGCACTTCACGATACGCACGCGCATGCAGGGTGCGATCGCGATGGTGCTGGGCATGTTTGCCCTGGTCGGCCTGACCGGTCTGTTCGGTGGCCAGCAGCTGAAGAGCCTCAACACGGCCTTCATGGATCACTCGATCAGGCAACTCACCACGCTCGCGCAGATCCGCGCCTCGCTGGCCGAGGTGCGCCTCTGGGAAAAGGAGATGGTGATCAACTACGAGGACGGCGTGACGGTGCTGAAGGCGCGCGAGCGCTGGCAGGCCGCCATCGTCGCCACCCGCAAGGGCCTGGAGCAGATGCTGGAGGGTGAGGAAGACGCCGGCAACCCGATCGCGCGCGAGGCCATCCAGCTGATGGACGACTATGCCAAGGCCTCGGGCCCGGTGCTGATCCAGATCCAGGATGGCGGCTTCGATACCGCCCGCGTGGCCGACCGCATGCTGGGCCGTGCCAAGGGTTTCATGACCCAGGTGGAAGAGCGCATCAACAAGATCGCGCAGCTGATCGAGACCGAGTCCGGCAACACGCAGCAGGCCTTCGGCAAGACCATGAGCAACATCACCAGCGTCTTCCTGGCGGTGCTGGCCCTGGTGGTGCTGGCGGTGGTGCCGCTGACGCTGATGAACTCGGCCTCCATCACCAGCCCGATCAGCTATGCGCGCACGGTGGCGCAGGCGATCGCGGCGGGCGACCTGAACCGCCAGATCCGCGTCGAGGGCCGCGACGAGGCCGCCGACCTGCTGGGCGCGCTGCACAGCATGCAGGAATCGCTGCGCAAGCTGGTGGGCGAGGTGCGCGCGTCGTCCTCGCACATCGAGACCGCCAGCACCGAGGTGGCGGCCGGCAACCAGGATTTGAGCCAGCGTACCGAGCAGGCGGCCTCGAATCTGCAGAGCACCGCCAGCTCGATGGAGCAGCTCACCGGCGGCGTGCGCGACAGCGCCGACTCGGCCATGACGGCCAAGCAGCTGGCCAGTTCGGCCGCTCAGGTGGCGCAGCGCGGCGGCGAGGTGGTGGCGCGGGTGGTCAGCACCATGGACGAGATCAACAGCAGCTCACGCCGCATCGGCGACATCATTGGCGTGATCGACGGCATCGCCTTCCAGACCAATATCCTGGCCTTGAATGCCGCGGTGGAGGCGGCGCGCGCCGGTGAACAGGGGCGCGGCTTTGCGGTGGTGGCCGGCGAGGTGCGCTCGCTGGCCCAGCGTTCGGCCGAGGCGGCACGCGAGATCAAGGCCCTGATCGGTGCCAGCGTCGAGCGCGTGGACGTGGGGGCCAAGCTGGTGCAGGACGCCGGCGCCACCATGGACGAAATCGTGGCCTCGGTGCAGCGTGTCAGCGACATCGTCGGCGAGATCGCCACCGGCACCTCCGACCAGAGCCAGCGCATCGGCCAGGTGAATGGCGCGGTGACGCGGCTGGACCAGATGACGCAGCAGAACGCGGCGCTGGTGGAGCAGTCGGCGGCGGCGGCCGAGAGCCTGCGCGAGCAGTCGAGGCGTCTGGCCGAGGCGGTCTCGCAGTTCCACCTCGATCAGGGCTGAGCCGCCGCTTCTATAATCCGGCCCATAGCGCCGATTTGTTCCGGATTGCGGGCGCTCTAAAAATGCCGCTAAAAGGGCGCCCGCAGGCCAGCAGCTTCCGGCGTCCGCAATGATCGAGGCGGCGCCGGATTTGTTTTTTCTGAGGGCATGAGATGGGTCAGCTAGGGGCGGTGACGCCACAGCGCATGAGCTTCGCGCAGCCGCTGCCGCTGCGCAGCGGCGCACAGATACGCGACTACGAACTGGTCTACGAGACCTATGGCCAGCTGAACGCGGCGCGCAGCAATGCGGTGCTGGTGTGCCATGCGCTGAACGCCAGCCATCATGTGGCCGGGGTCTACGCGGGCGAGGACAAGAGCGAGGGCTGGTGGGACAACCTGGTGGGCCCGGGCAAGCCGCTGGACACCGACAAGTTCTTCGTCATCGGCATCAACAACCTCGGCTCCTGCTTTGGCTCCACCGGGCCCATGCATAGCAACCCGGACACGGGCCGCGTCTACGGTGCGGATTTCCCGGTGGTGACGGTGCAGGACTGGGTGGACGCCCAGGCGCGCGTGCTCGATCAGCTGGGCATCACCCAGCTGGCCGCCGTGCTGGGCGGCTCGCTGGGCGGCATGCAGGCGCTGGACTGGGCGCTGCGCTACCCGGCGCGGCTGCGCCACTGCATCGCCATCGCCACCGCGCCCTGTCTGTCGGCGCAGAACATCGCCTTCAACGAAGTGGCGCGCCGCGCCATCATCACCGACCCCGATTTTCACGGCGGCCATTTCTACCAGCATGGCGTGGTGCCCAAGCGCGGCCTGCGCGTGGCGCGCATGATCGGCCACATCACCTACCTCAGCGACGATGTGATGGAGCAGAAGTTCGGACGCCAGATGCGCGCCGCTGAACTGGGCTATTCGACCCAGGACATCGAGTTCCAGATCGAGAGCTATCTGCGCTACCAGGGCGACAAGTTCAGCGACTACTTCGACGCCAACACCTATCTGCTGATCACGCGCGCGCTCGACTATTTCGACCCGGCGCGCGAGCAGGGAGGCGACCTCTCGCGCACCTTTGCCAGCGCGCGCTGCAAATTCCTGCTCGCCAGCTTCACGACCGACTGGCGCTTCTCGCCGGCGCGCTCGCGCGAGATCGTCAAGGCTCTGCTCGACAACAAGCTCGATGTCTCCTATGCGGAGATCGACGCACCGCATGGCCACGATGCCTTCCTGCTGGAGGATCCGCGTTACCACGGCGTGCTGCGCGCCTACTTCCAGCGCATTGCCGGCGAGGTGGTGGCATGAGCGCGCAGGCCGTGATGGAGACGATCGCCGCCCTGGTGCCCGAGGGCGCGCGCGTGCTGGACCTGGGTTGCGGCACCGGCGAGCTGCTCGCCTACCTGAAGCAGCACCGCGGCTGCAGCGGCTATGGCGTGGAGCTGGACGACGCCAACCTGCTCGCCTGCGTGCAGCGCGGCGTGAACGCGATCCAGCTGAACCTCGAAGAGGGCCTGTCGATCTTCGAGGACCAGAGCTTCGACGTGGTGCTGCAGCTGGAGACCCTGCAGCATCTGCGCAATACCGAGCTGATGCTGCGAGAGACCGCGCGCGTGGGCCGCATCGGCATCGTCAGCTTCCCCAATTTCGCGCATTGGCCCAATCGCCTGCAGGTGCTGCTGGGCCGCATGCCGGTGACGCGCGTGCTGCCCTACGAGTGGTACGACACGCCCAATATCCGCGTCGGCACCTATGCCGACTTCGAGGTGCTGGCGCGCAAGAACCGGCTCAATATCCTGGACAGTTTCGGCATCCAGGAGGGCAGGGTGGTGCGCAACATGCCAAACTTGCTCGCCAGCATGGCCGTGTTCAAATTTGATCGAGGCTGAACCACTTCACGGGAGCTTTGCATGATCGGCTACACCACCCTGGGCACCAACGACCTGCCGCGCGCCGCGGCCTTCTACGACGAGTTGTTCGCCGTCATCGGCGTCAAGCGCATGATGGATTTCGGCCGCGGCTATGCCTGGGGCACGGGCATGGACAAGCCCGGCTTCGGCGTGATGCTGCCCTTCGACGGCCAGCCGGCCACGGTCGGCAATGGCGTGATGGTGGCCCTGGTGGTGGACAGCCAGGACAAGGTCAAGGCCGTGCATGCCAAGGCCCTGGCCCTGGGCGGCAAGGACGAGGGCGCACCGGGCCCGCGCGGCGAGGGCTTCTACGCCGCCTACTTCCGCGATCTCGACGGCAACAAGCTGAACGCCTTCGTGGTCGGCTGATCAGCTCTCGAAGCGGCCCAGCCGCACCATGGTGTTGCCCGGCAGGCCGTGCTTCATCGAGGGCATCACCAGCACGGTGTTGTCGAACTCGGTGCTGAAAATGGTCTCGCCGTCCTGCGCATAGGGCGTGCCGGCCCGGGCGATCACGTCCAGGCCGCGCACCGGGAACAGGAAGTGGAAGTCGCTGCTCAGCGCCGTCACGGCCTGGTTGACGCGGATGCGGTGCTGCAGCGCCGGCAGCGGCAGGCGCAGGCGCGCCTCGGCCCAGGCCGCATCCACCATGCCGGTGAGGCGCAGAAAGCGCAGCAAGCCGTCGATCGCCACCTCCACCGCGCTGCGCTCCCAATGCTGGCCGCATTCGATCAGCAGCGCATTCCTGGCGCTGGCCGGGTCGCCAAAGCCGCCGCGGTCGCGCATGCGCAGGCCCGAGGGGTGGCCGGTGTCGATCAGCAGATCGCCGGGCATGCCCAGCCGGCAGGCGAAGTCGGCGCCCTTGTCCAGCAGGCCGCACACCATCAGCGGCCGGCAGGCGTCCTGCATGGAATGGATGTCGAACAGATAGTCGGCCGCGTCGACAAAGGGCTGCAGCTGGCGCGCCCGGCGCAGCTCCAGCGAATCGCGCGGGCCGAACAGCACCGCGTCGGCCCAGACGCGGTTGAGGTCCTCGTCCACGCAGCGCGAGGCGTTCGGGTCGGCCGGGTCGAAGCGCTCGAAGGCGGCCACATTGGCAAAGCTGAGGATCAGCCGGCCCTGCAGGGGTTGCAGGCTGCGACCCATGCCCTGCTGGAACAGCCAGTCCAGCGCGAGCGCGCCGCACAGCTCGTTGCCATGGGTGAGCGCCTGCACCATCACCGTGGGGCCGGGCCGGCCGGAGTCCAGCACATGGACGTAATCGACGCCGCTGGCGCTGTGGCGATAGGGGCTGATGTCGGGTGGCAGCAGTTCGATCGGGGCTTCGCTCATGGCCCAGCATCATGCCGTACAAATCTTTACCGCGATCACATGGGGCTGCGAGCTGGGCGCTCCACAGTGGCGACATGACCAGGCGGCCCCGGCCTCCTGGCTGCAATCGGTGAGGGCGCCACAATGGGCGGCCTGCACCGCTTGGATTGTTGCCTCCCCTCGCTATGAAAGTCACCATCATGGACAACAGCCCATCCTCCTCCACCCCCGCGCGCCGCTCGCTGCGCCGCTTCTTCAAGGGCAGCGTGATTGCCGCCTTCGTGGCCGGTGCCGCGCTCACCGCTGGCGTTGCCGCGGTGGCCAGCGGCGCGCCGCATCTGCACGGGCGCCATGCCATCGGCAGCCCGGAGCAGGCAGCCAAGCATGTGGACCGCATGCTGGCCAGGCTCTACAGCGAGCTCAACGTCAACGCGGCGCAGCAGACCCAGATCGATCCGCTCGTGAAGCAGGCCGTCACCGACCTGCTGCCCATGCACCGGCAGCTGCACGAGGCCCATACCCAGGCCCTGCAATTGCTGGCCCAGACGCCGCTGGACCGCAACGCGCTGGAGCAGGCACGCCAGCGCCATCTGCAGCTGGCCGACCAGGCCTCGCGCCGCCTGGTGCAGCTGGTGGCCGATGTGGGGGACCAGCTCACGCCGGCGCAGCGCCAGCAGCTGGTCGACCATCTGGGCAAGCACCACGCGCCCAAGCAGGGCTGACGCCGATGCTGGAAGCCGGCCCCGCACGCAGCTTTGAACAGCTCCTGGTCGTGGAAGACGATCCGGCGCTGGCCGAGATGCTCGGCGAGTATCTCGGTGCGGCCGGCTACCGGGTCAGCGTGGCCGGGCTGGGCAGCGCGGCCCTGGAGGCGCTGGCCCGGCAGGCCTTCGACGCGGTGCTGCTGGACCTCAGCCTGCCCGATATGGACGGGCTGGACCTGTGCCGCCAGCTGCGTGCGCGCTCCGACGTGCCGGTGCTGATGCTCACCGCACGCGGCGATGCCTTCGACCGCGTGGTCGGGCTGGAGATCGGTGCCGACGATTACCTCGCCAAGCCCTTCGTGCCGCGCGAGCTGCTGGCGCGCTTGCGCGCCATCCTGCGGCGCCGCCACGGCGGCCTGCTGCCGGCCGACCAGCCGCTGCGCTTCGGCCGCCTGGAGATCGACCCGGCGGCGCGCGCCGCCTACCTGGACGGCGCGGTGTGCGAGCTCTCGGCCAGCCAGTTCAGCCTGCTGCTGGCGCTGGCCCAGAACGCCGGCCGCGTGCTCTCGCGCGAACGCCTGCTGGACCTGATGACGGGCGAAAAACTGGAGGCCAGCGACCGCAGCATCGACCTGCACATGTCGCGCCTGCGTGCCGCCATCGAGACCGATCCCAAGCAGCCGCGCCGCATCATCACCGTGCGCGGCAGCGGCTATGTGTTCGCCAGGCAGCAAGACTGATGCTGAATCGCCTGTTGCCCCGGCTCTATCTGCGCTTCTACCTGGCGCTGCTGGCCTGCCTGATCGTGCTGGCCCTGGTGAGCGTGGCGCTGTGGCACCGCGAGGGCGGGCCCATGGACGTGGCCCTGCAGCTGATGGGCCGGCTGGTGCAGAACGCCCTGCCCGCGGCCGCGGCGCCGCCGGCCGAGCAGCAGGCCGGCCTGCAGCGCCTGGCCGAGGGTGTGAGCGAGCATGCCACGCTCTATGACGCGCAGGGCCAGACCCTGGCCCAGGTCGGCCAGGCGCCGCCGGGCCGGCGCTGGGGGCGCTACCGCCTGCCGCTGCCCGATGGGCGCGTGCTGCTGGTGCGCCTGCGTTGGGCCCTCGGCCCGCCCGCCCTGGGCCTGGGCCTGCATGGCGTGATGCTGCTGCTTGCGCTGCTGGTGGGCCTGCTGGCCTTTCCCATCGTGCGCCAGCTGACGCGCCGGCTCGAACGCCTGCAGCAGGGGGTGGAGCGGCTGGGGGCGGGCGAGCTCTCGGCGCGCGTGGCGGTGGAGGGGCGCGACGAGGTGGCGCGCCTGGCCCAACGTTTCAATGACGCGGCCGCGCGCATCGAGCAGCTGGTGGGTGCGCACAAGGCCTTGCTGGCGCATGCATCGCACGAGCTGCGCACGCCGCTCACGCGCATCCAGCTGGCGCTGGAGCTGGTGAAGGACGCGGTGGAGCCGCGCCGCCGTGCCGGCCTGGAGCAGGACATTGCCGAGCTGGACCGCCTGATCGACGAGATCCTGCTGGCCAGCCGGCTGGACGCGGTGAACGAGCCGCTGCAGCTGGAGGAACTCGACCTGCTGGCGCTGGCGGCCGAGCTGGCCGCCGCGCGCACCGAGGTGCGGCTCGAAGGCGCAAGCCTGCCACTGCGCGCGGATGCGCGCCTGCTGCGGCGCCTCTTGCGCAATCTGCTGGAGAACGCCGAGCGGCATGGCCAGCCGCCCACGCGGGTGCAGCTCAGCGCGAGTGGCGGCGAAGCCGTCATCCGCGTCAGCGACGCCGGCCCGGGCGTGCCCGAGGCGCAGCGCGAGGCGGTGTTCGAACCCTTCTACCGCGGCGACACGCGCGCCACGGGCTCGGGCCTGGGGCTGGCGCTGGTGCGCCAGATTGCGCAGCGCCATGGTGGATCGGCGGTCTGCGAGGGCCAGGCCTTCGTGATCCGCCTGCCGCTGCACCGGCCCTAGACCTGGGCGATCTCGGCCAGCGGCGCAAAGCCGGCCGGCTGCTTCATCTTCCAGGCCATGATTGCGCGGCCCATTTCCTCGGTGTCGAAGATGGCGCTCTGCAGCACCGCCATATGCGCCAGCGAGGCGTCCACGCCATGGTCGCGCGCATGGTTCAGCGCCGCCTTGCTGCCGGCCACCGCCAGCGGCGACTTGGCGGCGATATTGCGCGCCAGGCCCAGCACATGCTCCAGCAGCGCGGCCTGGTCGGGCAGCACCGCGTTCACCAGGCCCAGGGCCAGCGCGCGCTCGGCCGGCAGGCGCTCGCCGGTATAGGCCATCTCGCGCGCCGCGCCCTGGGGCATGAGTTTTTGCAGGCGCTGCAGCACGCCCAGGTCGGCCGCCATGCCGATCACCGTCTCCTGGATGGTGAAGAAGGCGTCGGCCGTGCAATAACGCATGTCGCAGGCGGCGGCCAGGTCCAGCGCGCCGCCGATGCAGCCGCCCTGCACGGCGCACAGCACCGGGAAGCGCACCTCGTCGAGGACGCTGAAGCAAGCCATCAGGCGGCGCAGCGAGGCCTGGAAGCTCAGGCGCGTGCGCGCGCTGCCGGTGTCCAGCATCGCGCCCTGGCCGGCGAAGGTGTCCAGCGCCATGCCGGCGCTGAAATGCTTGCCGGTGGATGAGATCACCAGCACGCGCGTCTCGCCCGCGTCGTCGAGCGCGCGCACCGCGTCGCGCAGCGCCGGGAAGAAGCGCGGGCTCATGGTGTTCATGCGCTCGGGCTGGTTGAACTGCAGATGCGCCAGGCCCGGCTCCGGCTGGCTCAGGGTGAAGAATTCGTTGTTGCTCATGGGGTCTCCTTGTCCGGAGCGCAGCCTAGGCCCTGCGGTCTAGAGCTGTCTATCCAATCCGGGACAGGGTTTCCCGCGCCTGGGGGAAGCCCCGGGGTGGCGGCCGGGGTGGCGTCCCTACACTGCCAGCCATGCGACCCCTGACGACCCACGACGGCCTGCCCCTGCATTGGCGCCAATGGACCAAACCCGGCATCGATCCCGCGCGCGGCACGGTGCTGATCGTGCATGGCCTGGGTGAGCATATCGGCCGCTACGAGCAGGTGGCGGCGCGCCTGAATCAATGGGGCTGGCATGTGGTGGGCTACGACCAGCGTGGCCATGGCGCCTCGGGCGGCGCGCGCGGCGACGTGCCCGACGAACTCAGCCTGATGCACGATCTGGCCCTGGTGATCGACCAGACTCGTGGCGACGAGGTGCTGGGCCGTGGCCCGCTGGTGATGCTGGGCCACAGCATGGGCGGCATGGTGGCGGCGCGCTTTGCCGCCGGTGGCCTGCTGGGCACCGCGGCCGGCAGCCTGCCGACCTGGTTCCGCCCGCTCGACGCCCTGGTGCTGAGCTCGCCGGCGCTGGACCCCGGCATGTCCGCGTTCCAGAAGCTGCTGCTGACGGTGGCCCTGCCGCTGCTGCCGCACCTGGCCGCCGGCAACGGGCTCAAGCCCAGCTGGATCTCGCGCGATGCCGCGGTGGTGCAGGCCTATGTGCAGGACCCGCTGGTGCACAAGCACATCACGCCGACGCTGGCGCGCAGCATCGTCGATGGCGGCGAGCTGGTGCGCGACCAGGCCGAGGCCTGGACCCTGCCGACTCTGGTGCTGTGGGCCGGCAGCGATCGCTGCGTCTCGCCCGAGGGCAGCGCCGATTTCGTGGCCGCCGCACCGCCGGCGGTGGTGCAGGGCCATGTCTTCCCGGCCCTCTACCACGAGATCTTCAATGAGCCCGAGAAGGAGCAGGTGTTCGAGCGCCTGCAGACCTGGCTGGAGTCCAAGTTCTAGAATCTCTGCTTCAGGCGAGTTACCCCTCGCGAGGAGACATGAGATGAACGCACGTGATCCGTTGCTGCCGCTGCAGGCCGATGAGGCCAGCGCCCTGGGTGACTACGCCGCCCGCATGTGGGACGAGGAGATCGTCCCGGCACTGACCCAGTACATCGCCATCCCGGCCAAGAGCCCGATGTTCGACGCCGACTGGGCCGCCAACGGCCACATCGAGAAGGTGTTGCGCGACGCCGCCAGCTGGGTGGAGAGCAAGAAGGTCGCCGGCCTCACGCTCGAGGTGATCCGCCTGCCCGGTCGCACGCCGGTGATCTTCTTCGAGGTGCCCGCCACCAAGGCCGGCTCGGACGAGACCATCGTGCTCTACGGCCACCTCGACAAGCAGCCCGAGTTCAATGGCTGGCGCGCCGACCTGGGGCCCTGGACGCCCAAGTACGAGGACGGCAAGCTTTATGGCCGCGGCGGCGCCGACGACGGCTACGCGGTCTACGCCTCGCTTACCGCCATCATGGCGCTGGACAAGCAGGGCATCCCGCGCCCGCGCTGCGTCGGCATCATCGAGACCTGCGAGGAGAGCGGCTCCTACGATCTGCCCGCCTATATCGAGCTGCTGAAGGAGCGCCTGGGCAAGGTCTCGCTGGTGGTGTGCCTGGATTCGGGCGCCGGCAATTACGAGCAGCTCTGGCTCACCACCTCGCTGCGCGGCATGGTGTCGGGCGTGCTGAAGGTGGAGGTGCTGACCGAAGGCATCCACAGCGGCGACGGCTCGGGCGTGGTGCCTTCCAGCTTCCGCATCCTGCGCCAGGTGCTGGACCGCCTGGAAGACTCCAAGACCGGCAATCTGCTGCCCGAGAGCTTCCATTGCGAGATCCCGGGCGTGCGCCTGGAGCAGGCCAAGGCCACCGCCGCCATCCTGGGTGAAGAGGTCTACAAGCGCCTGCCCTGGGCCTGCGGTGCCGATGGTGGCTCGGTGCTGCCGGTCACCACCGATCCGGTGCAGGTGCTGCTCAACCGCACCTGGAAGCCGACCCTGTCGGTGGTGGGTGTGGACGGCTTCCCCGAGCTCAAGAACGCCGGCAATGTGCTGCGCCCCTACACCGCCTTCAAGCTCTCGCTGCGCCTGCCGCCGCTGGTGGATGGCAACGAGGCGGCGCTGCGCCTGAAGGCCCTGCTGGAGGACAACGCGCCCTACAACGCCAAGGTCACCTTCGTGCCCGATGGCCGCGCGGGTGCCTATGGTGCCACCGGCTGGAACACGCCCGAGCTGAGCCCCTGGCTGTCGCAGGCGGTCAACGCTGCCAGCGTGACGCATTTCGGCGCGCCGGTGGGCTATATCGGCCAGGGCGGCACGATCCCGCTGATGAGCATGCTGCAGAAGGGCTTCCCGAGCGCGCAGATGATGGTTTGCGGCGTGCTGGGCCCCAAGAGCAATGCCCATGGCCCCAACGAGTTCCTGCACGTGCCCTATGGCAAGCGCCTGACCGCCGCGGTGGCCCAGGTGATGGCTGCCCACCCCTGATAAGCTGCACGGCACAGACGTTCCAAGCCCGGCTCTGTCCGGGCTTTGTTTTTGGCGGGGGAGCCAGCATGGATCAGCTCAAGGCCTTGCGCGTGTTCGTGCGCGTCATCGACGACGGCAGCTTTGCCGGCGCCGCACGTTCGCTCGATCTGGCGCCCGCGGTGGTGACGCGCCTGGTGGCCGAGCTGGAGGAGCACCTGGGCGCACGCCTGATCAACCGCACCACCCGCCGGCTGGCGCTGACCGAGGTGGGCGAGGCCTATCTGGAGCGCGCCCGCCGCATCCTGGCCGAAGTGGAAGAGGCCGAAGCCCTGGCCTCGGCCTCCACCAACGAGCCGCGTGGCCATCTGCGCGTGCTGGTGCCGCCGGCGATCGCCGTGCATCAGCTCGCCAAGCACCTGGCGCGCTTTCACCAGCAGTACCCGCACATCACGCTGGAGCTGCATTCGCCCGGCCCGGTGGACACGCTGGACGAGGCCTTCGACATCACCATCCTGAGTTCGCGCCATCCGCTCGAGGGCGACTATGTGGCGCGCCGCCTGGCGCGCACCGAGGTCATCATGTGCGCCGCACCCGAGTACCTGGAAAGCCATGGCCGGCCCCAGCATCCGCGCGATCTGAAAGGGCATGACGCGATGCTGCCGCCGATGTCGGAGCTGCAGCGCGGCATCGTGTTCCTGCGCGGTGGCCACGACGACGACACGGTGCAGGACTCCTTCACCGGGGTGCCGAACCGGCCGGTGCTGAGCACCGCCTCGATCGACACCAACTATTCGGCCACCCTGCATGGGCTGGGCATTGCCGGCCTGCCGTCCTTCGTGATTGCCGACGCCCTGCTGGAAGGGGCGCTGGAGCGCGTGCTGCCCGAATGGCGGCTGTTCAGCTTCACGATCTGGGCGGCCATGCCCACGCGCAAGTTCGTGCCGGCGCGCACGCGCGCCTTCCTCGACTTCCTGCTCAGCGTGTTCGGCGGCGAGGACCGCGACCCCTGGCTGGCGGCCGCGGGCTGCCCCTCACCCTAGCGCAGGCTGAAGCCGGTCTGCGTGAGCCCGCCGCGCAGGTCCTCCAGCAAATGGGTCAGCGGCGAGAACTCGATATAGCGCGTCGACACCTTGGTGGCATAGGCGAACAGGCGCGGCAGATCCTCGGCATAGGCGGGCTTGCCGTCGCGGTGCTTGAGGCGGCAGAAGATGCCCATCATCTTGAGGTGGCGCTGCAGGCCGCTCCATTCCAGCGCCTTCCAGAACTCGCCGAAGTCGGCGTCGATCGGCAGCCCGGCCTTGCGTGCCTGCTCCCAGTAGCGGATCGCCCAATCGAGCTCGCGCTCTTCGTCCCAGGAGATGAAGGCATCACGCAGCAGCGAGGCCATGTCGTAGGCGATCGGGCCGCGCACCGCGTCCTGGAAGTCCAGGATGCCCGGCGCGCCCTCCGCCACCATCAGGTTGCGCACCATGTAGTCGCGGTGCATGGCCAGCTGCGGCTGGGCGAGGGCGTTGTTCACCAGCTGCTGGCTGACATGGTCCCACCACTTGAGCTGGGTGGCCGACCATTGCTTGCCGAACTCGGCCTGCACGCACCAGTCGACGAAGATCTGCAGCTCGCGGCGCACAAAGGCCTCGTCATAGACGGGCAGCCGGCTGGCATCGCCGCGCTGCTGCCATTGCACCAGGCTGCCGATGGCGGCGCGCATCAGGCGGTCGGCCTCGGCCGCGCTGGCGCCCTGCAGGGCTTGCAGATAGGTCTGGGGCCCCAAGTCGGTGATGAGGGCAAAGCCCTCGGCCGCGTCGGCCGCCAGCACCTCGGGCACGCGCAGGCCGCATTCGGCCATGTGCGCGGCCAGCGCCAGATAGGGGCGCACATCGTTGCCGGGCGGCGGCGCGTCCATCACCAGCAACTCGCCACCGGCGGCGCGCCGGATGCGGAAGTAGCGCCGCGTGCTGGCATCGCTGCCGGCCTCGGCCAGCGTGTCCGGCAACAGGCCATGGGCCTCGACCAGGGGCTGCAGCCAGCGGCAGAAGCGCTCGTGGCGGGCGGGGTCGGGCCAGAACTTGGGGTGCATGAAGAAAAGAGGCTGAAGAGGCAGTGAAGGGCCGAGCACGGCTCACGCCGGGGCTCATGGATAATGAATTCTACAAACCGTCCCGTCCGCCACCGGCGCGAGGATGCCCCCTGAAGACGTCCCACACCCGTGCTGCGCCCCCAATCCGCCCGCCCATCTGCCTCGCCCCTGCCTCGCCTGAGCCTCATGTGCCTCGGCCTGCTGGCGGCCGGGCTGACGCAGGCACAGGGCCTGGATGAACAGGGCCTGAGCCTGCGGCCGATCCGCCAGCTGCTGCCGGTGGCGCGCGGCCTCACGCGGCCCGCCATGGTGCTGAGCGCGCGCCAGCTGAGCAGCCACATCTCGCAGACCTCGGTGGCCGAGGGCGCCGCCGAGCTGCGCTATGGCGAGCTGCTGCTGAGTTCGGACCGCATCAGCTACGACCAGGTGCAGGATCTCGCCCGCGCGCAAGGGCAGGTGGAGCTGCGCCACCAGGGTTCGCTGGTGCGCGGCCCCAGCCTGCAGCTGTTCGTGCAGCGCTTCGAGGGCGAGATGCTGGACCCCAGCTATTTCTTCTCGCAGACCGGCGGCAGCGGCCACGCCAAGCGCATCCAGTTCCTCGACGCCCAGCGCGTGCGCGCCGAGGCGGCGACCTACAGCAGCTGCCCGGCCGACGAGAGCGGCCAGGCGCGAGCCTGGGAGCTGCGCATGGACAGCCTCAGCATGGACTTCGAGAACAACGAGGGCCTGGCCAAGGGCGCGGTGCTGCGCTTCTACGGCGTGCCCATCCTGGCCGCGCCGGCCTTGAGCTTCCCGGTGGGCGACCAGCGCAAGTCGGGCTGGCTGCCGCCCGACATCAACCTCGACAACCGCAGCGGCCTCGAGCTGGGCCTGCCTTACTACTGGAATATCGCGCCGCAGCGCGATGCCACCTTCCTGCCTTTTGTGATGACGCGGCGCGGCCCCGGGGTGGACAGCGAGTTCCGCTATCTGGAGCCCAGCCATGGCGGCAGCATCAACTTCGCCTGGCTGCCGCACGACCGCGAAGCCGGGCGCCAGCGCTGGGATCTGCGCCTGGCGGGCGAGGGCCAGTTGGGCGCGGGGCTGCAGTTCCGGCTGAGCTCCGAGCGGGTCTCGGACGACGAGTATTGGAAGGATCTGCCGCGGCGCGTCAACAGCCTCACCAAGCGCTTGCTCGCCACCGATCTGCAGCTGCAGCGCGACTTTGCCTATGGCTGGGGCGAGGGCCAGGCCTATGCAAGGGTGCAGCGCTGGCAGCCGCTGCAGGGCCTGGACACGCTCACGCGCTTTGAGGCGCCCTACCAGCGCTCGCCCCAGATCGGCGTGCGCCTCAACAGCCAGGCCGACGATCTGGTGCTGGCCGGCTATCTGCCCTGGGGCCGGCGTGCGCGCCTGGAGGGCGGGCTGGAGCTCGAGTACAACCGCTTCGACCTGCCGGCCCAGGCCCTGGCCAGCCAGTCGCAGCAGACCGGTGAGCGCGCCCATCTGCTGGCGCACCTGAGCCTGCCGCTGGGCACCGCGGCCTGGTGGCTGATCCCCAGGCTGTCGCTGAACGCCGCCAGCTACCGCGTCGACCAGCCGCTCAGCAACGGTGCGCGCTCGATCGGGCGCAGCATCCCGACCTTCAGCATCGACCATGGCTGGGTGTTCGAGCGCCCGACCCAGCTGTTCGGCCGCAGCCTGACCCAGACCCTGGAGCCGCGCGCGCTCTACGTCAACACGCCCTACCGCGACCAGACGGCGGTGCCCAATTTCGACGCCGCGGCGAAGGACTTCAATTTCGATTCGATCTACGCCGAGAACCCGTTCTCGGGTGTGGACCGGGTTGCCGATGCGCGCCAGCTGACCCTGGGCGCGACCTCGCGCTGGGTCGACACCGGCCAGGGCGAGGAGTTGCTGCGCCTGGGCCTGGTGCAGCGCTTCCTGTTCCGCGACCAGCGCATCACCGCCGATGGCGGCGAGCCGGCCGGCCAGCGCTTCTCCGACGTGCTGCTGCTGGGCTCGGCCCATCTGAGCCGCGCCTGGTGGCTGGATGCGGCCATGCAGTTCAATGCCGACAACGGCCGGGCGGTGCGCTCGGTGCTGCGCACGCGCTACTCCCCCGGCCCGTTCCGCACCCTCAGCGCGGCCTACCGGCTGGTGTCGGGCCAGAGCGAGCAGATCGAGCTGGGCTGGCAATGGCCCTTGTGGGGCACCGCCGACGCGGGGCGTGCACGCTCGGCCTCCTCCTGCCAGGGCGCCTGGTACAGCGCCGGCCGGGTGCAATACAGCATGCGCGACAAGCGCCTGACCGATTCGGTGGTGGGCGTCGAGTACGACGCCGGCTGCTGGATCCTGCGTGCCGGCGTCGAGCGGCTTTCCACCGGCTTTGCCGAAACCAACACCCGGCTGATGCTGCAGATCGAGCTGGTGGGCCTGTCCCAGCTGGGCTCGAATGCGCTCAAGGTCTTGAGAGACAATATTCCCGGTTACCGACCCCTGAGCTCGGACAAGCTCGGACGCCTTGAAGCTTCCTATGACTGAATTGTCGATACGCAATCTGACCCTTGCCTGCGCCCTGAGCGTGGCCGGCATCGCGGCCGCCGAGGCCCAGGTGGGCGCCAGCGTCCCAAGCAATGTCCAACTGCGGCCGGGCGACTACATCGCCGCCGTGGTGAATTCCGATGTGGTGGCGGCCAGCGAGGTCCTGCAGCGTACCGAGCGCCTGCGCGACGATGCGAAGCGCCGCGGCGAGGCCATGCCGGTGACCGAGACCCTGCGCAAGCAGGCGCTCGAGGCCCTCATCGAGGACCGCGTGCTGGTGACCTATGCGCGCGAGAACGGCCCCAAGGTGGACGAGCCCGAACTCGACCGCGTGGTGGCCAATGTGGCGGCGCAGAACAAGCTGACGCTGGAGCAGCTGCGCGAGCGCCTCAAGACCGAGGGCATCGACTACCGCACCTTCCGCGAGAACCTGCGCGACCAGATGCTCACCGAGCGGGTGCGTGAGCGCGAGGTGCAGGGCCGCATCCGCATCACCGATGGCGAGATCGACAAGTACCTGGACGAGCGCCAGGCCGCCTTCGCCAAGAACGCCCAGCTCAATATTGCCCAGATCCTGGTGACGGTGCCCGAGGGCGCCAGTGCCAGCGTCGAGGCCGAGCGCCGTGCGCGCGCGGAAGGCGCGCTGGCACGCATCAAGGCGGGCGAGGATTTCGGCGCGGTGGCGAAGGAAATCTCCGAGGACAGCAACAAGCTGCGCGGCGGCGAAATCGGCCTGCGCGCGTCCGACCGCCTGCCCGATCTGTTCGTGGCGGCGGTCAACGGCCTCAAGGCCGGTGAGGTCGCGCCGCAGCTGCTGCGCTCGGGCGCCGGCTTTCACCTGCTCAAGCTGATCGATCGCCTGGACGGCAGCGTGGCCAACCAGGTCACGCAGACGCGTGCGCGCCATGTGCTGCTGCGGCCTTCGGCCCAGCTCAACGCCGAACTGGCGGCGCGCCGCCTGAACGAGTTCAAGCGCAATATCGAGGCCGGCAAGACGAGCTTCGAGCAGGTGGCGAAGGAGAACTCCGAGGACGGCAGCGCCGCCGATGGTGGCGAGCTCGGCTGGGCCTCGCCCGGCGGCTTCGTGCCCGAATTCGAGGATGCCATGAACGCCCTGCCGCTGGGCGGCATCTCGGCCCCGGTGCTGTCGCGTTACGGCCTGCACCTGATCCAGGTGCTGGAGCGCCGCACCGTGGCGGTGGAAGCCAAGCAGCTGCGCGAGCAGGCGCGCGGCGCGCTGCGCGAGCGCAAGTACGACGATGCCTATGGCGAATGGGTCAAGGACCTGCGCGCCAAGGCCTTCGTCGAAGTGCGCGAGTGGCTGGACTGATGGCCCAGCACATTGCGCGCAAGCGCTTCGGTCAGCACTTTCTGACCGACCGGGTCATCATCGAGGCCATCGTCGACGCCATCGATCCGCAGCCTGGCGAGGCCATGGTCGAGATCGGCCCCGGCCTGGGTGCGATGACCTTGCCGCTGCTGGCGCGCATCAAGCCGCTCACCGTGATCGAGCTGGACCGCGACCTGGCGGCCCGTCTGCGCCAGCGCGACGGATTGGTGGTGGTGGAGTCCGACGTGCTGAAGGTGGACTTCGCCGCCCTGGCCGTCGAGCGCGGCCAGAAGCTGCGGGTGGTGGGCAATCTGCCCTACAACATCTCCACCCCCATCCTGTTCCATCTGCTGGACTTTGTGGAGCAGGTGCAGGACCAGCACTTCATGCTGCAGAAGGAAGTGGTCGATCGCATGGCCGCCGCGCCCGGCTGCAAGGATTACGGGCGCCTCTCGGTGATGCTGCAATGGCGCTACCAGATCGAGTCCATCCTGGACGTGCCGCCCGAGTCCTTCGACCCGCCGCCGCGGGTGGATTCGGCGATCGTGCGCATGCTTCCCTATGCCGAGCCGGTGCAGCTGGATCGCCAGCTGTTCGGCGAAATGGTGGCGGCGGCGTTCTCGCAGCGCCGCAAGCTACTGCGCCACAGCCTGGGTGTGTGGCTGGCGCAGCGCGGTTTTACGGGCCAGTTCGACCTGCAGCGGCGCGCCGAGGAGGTGCCGGTGCAGGAATTCATCGCGCTCGCGCAGAGCCTCTGAGCAAAACAAAAGGGGCCCTCAGGCCCCTTTGCTGCTGTACTAAGCCTGGGCTCAGGCGGCGCTCAACCACATCGCGGTGTCGAAGGCGCTGCTCATCATCGGCATATTCATGCCGAAGTTTGGATTGGCGTTGGGCTTGTTGCTGCTGCTCTTGGCTGCAGGCTTCACAGTAACGCTCGGGGCCACCTCAGTAGCCCGCTCCCATGACCCGTTTTCTTGGGAGCGGGCTACTGAAAAGAATAGAAGCACCGGAACTGGACCTTGCGATCGGCCCAGTAGTCGGCCGCGTCTCGGAACACATCGAGCAACTGCTCGCGCGCCTCGCGGTCGAACTTGATGCTGTCGGGGATCTGCTCCAGCACCACCACAAAGCCGGGCTGCGCGCCCGACTTGTGCACGAGGTCGGTCATGCAGTCGTACAGCGCGTCCAGGTTCTTGCCGAAGTGGGCGGGAAACAGGAAGGCCTGGGCAATCCCTTCGAGCACGTCCTGCTTCGACTCGGCGTCGGTCAGGTTGGCATACAGGAAATGCTGGCCCGCATCCTGTGCGGCTTGCATCAAGTCCTCTACGCGATAGGCCCTTATGGCCTGCACGATATTGGGACGGACGGTCTGCAAAAGCATGGTCGCGATCCTCCTATATAGTCACAGAACTTTGTGGCCGCCGATCACGGCGCGATCTTTCGGAAGCTCGCGTAATGGTCGTCGGTGTAATAGCAAACCTCAGGCTTCGTGGGCGGCGTGCCACCACATACCAGACGCCGCGCGCCCCGGTTCCGGGCGCCTGGCGTTCTGACGGTATATTCGTGGTAGTAGCCCCTCGCCCGTGGCGGCAGTCTGCGTTCGCGATTGCCAAACACGACGCCATCCTTGGCTTGCGGGAAAGGTCCCCCGGCGAGTACCAGACGGTGCGTGGTTTGGGCTTCGGGCGGCAAGGCCGTCAAAGCGACCGTGTCTTGCGCTGCGGTGGAATCCTTGAACGATTCCCTGGCATTGGCTGGGCCTGCCAGTCCCAACATCGCCACCAGAGCGACTGCTGAGCCTAGCTTGTGCCACAGTGGCCACGCCGGTGACCGGGAGAGCAACAACACGGGTTTACCCTGAATCCTGAAGGCAACATGGTACAGAATGAGGCCCGAAAGCTCAAGACCGGGGCTTTGCCAGGCCTTCAGGAATTGGCTAAGTTAGTGTGCGCACGCACCTTCGGATGCTCACGGCTGGCGCCGAATTAACGGCGCCGTCACGCCCTTGTGAGCCTTTACAAACTTTTGTTTCTCAGGGCTCATACGGACGCGATTTCGCCCAGTCTGCGGCCCGCGCGGCTGCAGACTGGGCGGAATAAGGCGCTGAAATCAGCGTGCGGCGTTGGCGTCGGCGACCGTCAGCGCGGTCATGTTGACGATGCGGCGCACCGTCGCCGAGGGGGTCAACACATGCACCGGCTTGGCCGCACCCAGCAGCACCGGGCCGATCGCGATGCCGCCGCCGGCGGTGGTCTTGAGCAGGTTGTAGGAGATGTTGGCGGCGTCGATGTTCGGCAGCACCAGCAGATTGGCCTCGCCGCTGAGGGTGCTGCGCGGCATCAGCTGGTTGCGGTAGGCGGCGTCCAGCGCGGTATCGCCATGCATCTCGCCATCCACCTCCAGCCAGGGCGCGGCTTGCTGGATCAGGCCCAGGGCCTCGCGCATCTTCAGCGCCGAGGGCTGGTTGCTGGAACCGAAATTGGAATGCGAGAGCAGGGCGGCCTTGGGGCGGATGCCGAAGCGCATCAGCTCCTCGGCGGCCATGATGGTGATCTCGGCCAGCTGCTCGGCCGTGGGGTCGTAGTTCACATGGGTGTCGACCAGGAAGACCTGGCGGCCCGGCAGGATCAGCCCGTTCATGCAGGCATAGGTCTTCACGCCGGGGCGGCGGCCGATCACCTGATCGATGTACTGCAGGTGCATCGCCGTATTGCTCCAGGTGCCGCACAGCATGCCGTCGACCTCGCCCTTGTGCAGCATCATGCAGCTGATAAGCGTGAGGCGGCGCCGCATCTCGATCTTGGCGAGCTGCTGGGTGACGCCCTTGCGCTCGGTCATCTGGTGATAGGTCTGCCAGTAGTCGCGGTAGCGGTGGTCGTTCTCGACATTGACGATGTCGTAGTCGCGGCCCTCCTGCAGGCGCAGGCCGAAGCGCTCGCAGCGCTCTGCGATCACGCCGGGGCGGCCCACCAGGGTGGGGCGGGCCAGGCCCTCGTCCACCACCACCTGCACGGCGCGCAGGATGCGCTCTTCCTCGCCCTCGGCATAGGCCACGCGCTTGTTCACGGCGCGCTTGGCGACGTTGAAGATCGGCTTCATGGTCGTGCCCGAGGCGTAGACGAAGCTCTGCAGCTTCTCGCGGTAGGCGTCCATGTCCTTGACCGGGCGCGAGGCTACGCCCGAGTCCAGCGCCGCCTGTGCCACCGCCGGCGCGATCTTCATCATCAGGCGCGGGTCGAAGGGCTTGGGGATCAGGTACTCGGGGCCGAAGCTCAGGTTGGCGCCGGCATAGGCGGCGGCCACCACCTCGCTCTGCTCGGCCTGGGCCAGCTCGGCAATCGCGCGCACCGCGGCGATTTCCATCTCATCGGTGATGGTGGTGGCGCCGCAGTCGAGTGCGCCGCGGAAGATGTAGGGGAAGCACAGGACGTTGTTGACCTGGTTCGGATAGTCGGTGCGGCCGGTGGCCATCACCGCATCGTCGCGCACCTGCTTCACTTCCTCGGGCAGGATCTCGGGCGTGGGATTGGCCAGCGCGAAGATCAGCGGCCGCGCCGCCATCTTGGCCACCATCTCGGGCTTGAGCACGCCGCCCGCCGAGAGGCCCAGGAACACGTCCGCGCCGGCGATCGCCTCGCCCAGGCTGCGCTGCGAGGTGGGCTGGGCGAACACCGCCTTGTCCGGGTCCATCAGCTCGGTGCGGCCCTCGTAGACCAGGCCGGCCAGGTCGGTGACCCAGATGTTCTCGCGCGGCAGGCCCAGCTTCATCAGCAGGCCCAGGCAGGCCAGCGCTGCGGCGCCAGCGCCCGAGGTCACCAGCTTGACCTGCTTGATGTCCTTGCCCAGCACCTTGAGGCCGTTCAGGAAGGCCGCGCCCACCACGATGGCCGTGCCATGCTGGTCGTCGTGGAAGACCGGGATCTTCATGCGCTCGCGCAGCTTGCGCTCGACGTAGAAGCAGTCGGGCGCCTTGATGTCCTCGAGGTTGATGCCGCCGAAGGTGGGCTCCAGCGCCGCGATCACGTCCACCAGCTTGTCGAGATCGTTCTCCTGGATCTCCAGGTCGAACACATCGATGCCGGCGAACTTCTTGAACAGCACGCCCTTGCCTTCCATTACCGGCTTGGAGGCCAGCGGGCCGATATTGCCCAGGCCTAGCACCGCCGTGCCGTTGGTGACCACCGCCACCAGATTGCCACGCGAGGTGTAGCGGAAGGCATTCGCCGGGTCCGCCACGATCTCTTCGCAGGCCGCCGCCACGCCCGGGGAATAGGCCAGCGCCAGATCGCGCTGGTTGACCAGCTGCTTGGTCGCGGCGATCGCGATCTTGCCCGGGGTCGGGAACTCGTGATATTCGAGTGCGGCTTGGCGCAGCTGGGCTGCTTTCTGTTCAGAGGTGGACATGGCGTGGTCTCGATACTGGCCGACGATTGTAGGAGTGCATCTTGGCGCGAAGCTTGCGCCCTCATGCCTATCGTGCATTGCAAGTGTCGGGCCAGGCGCGCCCGCCGGCATACGCGAAACTGCGCATCCCCGCGGCCAATGCCGCTCGCATACTGTGCGGCAGCTCGCAGATCCCACGCATGACGCCTCACCCCGTGCCCGACGCGGCCAACTCTTCCAGCCCCGCGCTCAGGCGACGTTGGCGCCGTGCCCTGTTGTGGGGGGCGCTGGTGGGCCTGCTGCTGGTGGCGCAATCGCTGCTGGTGGCGCTCACCCTTAGCTACGAGGCAGCGCGCTCGCAGGAGCAGGTGGATCAGGTGGCGGCCGAGGTCGCCGCGCGCGCCAAGCAGCTGGCCGGGCGCGAGCTGCAGAGCCTGCAGGCCCTCTTGTGGGCCGAGGTGCATGACGCGCGCTGGCACAGCGAGGCCGCCGAGCTGCTGCGCTTCAACCGGCCGGTGCTGCGCATCGAGTACCGCGATGCGCGCCGCCAGGTGCAGACCGCGGTCGAGTCGCCCTTCGTCACGCCGCTGTTTGCCCAGCTCTCGCGCGATCAGATGCAGCTCGAGACCGAGCTGGCCTGCGCGGCCGCGCTGCGCCAGGGCACGCCGCTGTTCTCGCGCTCCTACTTCGTGCCACTGGCGGGCGGCGAGGGCCTGGAGGTGGTGGACCTGTGCCTGCCCCAGCTGCGCGCCGGCCAGCCCCAGGCCTATGTCGTCGCCACCCTGGGGCTGCGCCAGCTGCTCGACGAGGCCACCACCAGCGAGCATGCACGCCACCATGAGCTCAGCTTCGTGGAGGGCGATGGCACGCGGCTGGCGCGCGTCGGCCTCACGCGCGGTGCCGGCTACTACCAGGCCGAGCGCGTGGTCGACCTCGCCGGCCTGAGCCTGCAGCTGCGCGTGGACAGTGCCGCCGGCCAGCCCAAGCTGATCCCCAACCTCGCCACCGCCCTGGTGCTGGGGCTCTCGCTGGCCCTGTTCGCCGTGGTGCTGCTGCTGGCGCGCGACGTGCGGCGGCGCGCCTTTGCCGAGCATGCGCTGGCCGAATCGCTGGCGTTTCGCCAGGCGATGGAGAACTCGCTCATCACCGGCCTGCGCGCGCGCGACATGGCCGGCATCATCACCTATGTGAACCCGGCCTTCTGCGCCATCGTCGGCTTCCCCGCCGAGGCCTTGCTGGGGCAATCGGTGCCGCCCTACTGGCCGCCGGAATTCGTCGAGGAATACCAGCGCCGCCATCGCGACCGCAGCGCCCGCATGGAGGCGGGCCTGGACCCGCGCCAGGGCTTCGAGACGGTGTTCATGCGCCGTAGCGGCGAGCGCTTCCCAGTGCTGATCTTCGAGGCGCCGCTGCTGAACGCCGAGGGCCAGCAGACCGGCTGGATGAGCGCGGTGCTGGACGTGAGCGCGCAGCGCCGCGTCGAGGAGCTTTCGCGCCAGCAGCAGGACCGCCTGCAGGCCACCGCCCGCCTGGCCACCGTGGGCGAGATGGCCTCGCTGCTGAGCCACGAGCTGAACCAGCCGCTCTCCGCCATCTCCAGCTATGCCACCGCCTCGCTCAACCTGCTGACCCACGAGGCCGCCGATCCGCAGACGCCCGACATGGTGCGCCAGGCCGTCACCCGCATCGCCGAACAGGCGGCGCGCGCCGGCCGCGTCATCAAGAGCGTGCACGACTTCGTGCGCCGCCGCGAGCAGGCACGCGAGCCGATCGCGGTGGACGAGCTGATCGACGCGGTGCTGCCGCTGGTGAGCCTGCAGGCGCGCAAGAGCGGCACCCGCATCGAGCTCGACCTGCCGCATCCCGCGCCGCGCGTGTGCTGCGACCGCACCATGGTCGAGCAGGTGCTGCTCAACCTCACCCGCAACGGCATCCAGGCGATGGACGGCCCCACCCCGCCGGCCGAGCGCGTGCTGACCCTGCGCGTGCGCCAGCTGCAGCAGCGCTGGGTCAGCATCGCGGTGAGCGACCGCGGGCCCGGCATCGCGCCCGCCATCGCCAAGCAGCTCTTCACGCCCTTCTTCACCACGCGCAGCGAGGGCATGGGCCTGGGCCTGAGCCTGTGCCGCACCGTGATCGAGCAGCATGGCGGCGCGATGGACTTCGAAACCCGCACCGAGGCCGCCGCCGGCCTGCCCGCCGGCACCGAGTTCCGCTTCACCTTGCCAAGCGCTGAGCGTGCCGCGTTAGCATCGCCCACCGATGAAGGAGGGATCCAAGCATGAACCGAGTCGCCTTGCCCATGGTCTATCTGGTGGACGACGAGGAGGTGGTGCGCGACGGCCTGGCCTGGCTGCTGCGCTCGCGCCGCCTGCTGTCGGAGGGCTATGCCAGCGCCGAGGCCTTTGAGGCCATGCTGGACGCGCTGCCGCGCCGCGGCGAGGGCTGGCCCGACGCGCCCAGCTGCCTGCTGCTGGACGTGCGCATGCCCGGCCTGAGCGGCATCGCCCTGTTCGAGCGGCTGATCGAGCGCGGCCTGGCAGCGTCGCTGCCGGTGATCTTCCTGACCGGCCATGGCGACGTGCCGACGGCGGTCGCCGCGGTGAAGCGCGGCGCCTTCGACTTCTTCGAGAAACCGTTCTCCGACAACGCCCTGGTCGACCGCGTCGAGCTGGCGCTGGCCGAGAGCGCCAAGGCGATCGCCGCGCGCTCGGCCCAGGGCGCGCTGGCGCACCGCATGGCCGAGCTGACGGAGCGCGAGCGCGAAGTCATGCAGCTGGTGATTCAGGGCCTGCCCAACAAGCTGATCGCCGATCAGCTCAACATCAGCGTGCGCACGGTGGAGGTGCACCGGGCGCGCGTGTTCGAGAAGATGGACGTCAAGTCGGCGGTAGAACTCTCCAACATGCTGCGCGACGGCTGAGCCGCTCAGCCGACCAGCGCTTGCGCGCAGGCCCGCACGCGCTGCGGCACGCTGCCGGCCAGGGCGATGGCCGGGCGCGGCCGGCCGGGCTGTTGCTCCGGCCCCAGCAGCAGCTGCTCGAACACCGCCTGCACCTGTGCCGCCGAGACCTCCTGCAGCTGCGCCATCAGCTCCTGCGGCGCACGCAGCCGGCCGAAGTGGAACAGCTCCTGTGCCGCCGCTTCCATGCGCCGCGCCGGCTGCTCCAGGGCGCGCAGGCCGCGCATCTGCAGCTGCTTGCGTGCGCGCGCCAGCGCCACCGCATCCAGCGGCCCCTGGGCCTGGCGCAGCAGCAGCGCATGCACCGCCTGCAGGTACTCCTCGGCCTGAGCCGGCGCGGTGGCCCCCTCGATCAGGAACTGGCCGTAGAGCGGCAGGATGTCGGCCGAGCAGGCCACGTGGTAGGCCAGGCCGCGGCGCTCGCGGATCTCGTCCAGCAGCGGCGAGCTCATGCCCTCGCCCAGCAGCGCGGCGGCCAGCACATGGGGTAGGTGCGCGGTGCTCTCGGCGGCGCCCAGACTCGGCGCCTCGAAGCCCAGCAAGACCTGGCACTGGCCGCTGCCGGCCATGCGCCGGGTTTTCAGGCCGCCCTGCCAGCGCGGCGCGCTCAAGCCATTGGGCTGGCCCGTGGGCATGGCGCCAAAAGCCTGCTCCACCAGGCGCGTGAAGGCCTCGGCATCCACCGGCCCGGCCGCCGCCACCACCACATTGCAGGCGGTGTACTGGGCCCGGGCATAGGCCAGCAAGTCCGCGCGGCCTAAGCGCTGGATATTGGCGCGCGTGCCGATGATGGGCCGGCCCGCCGCATGGCCCGGCCCGTAGCAGGCACGGTCCAGCAGCAGGAAGGCCACGCTGCCCGGGTCGTCCTCGAACTCGCTGAACTCCTGCTCGATCACGCGCCGCTCGCGCTCCAGCTCATCGGCGGGGAAGCTGCTGTTCAGCACGATATCGGCCAGCCACTCCACAAAGGCCGGCAGATCGCCCGGCAGGCCCTCGATATGAAAGGCGGTGTGGTCCTTGTCGGTGTGGGCATTGACCTCGGCGCCCAGCGCCTCGGCATCGAGATTGATGCGCTGGCAGTCGCGGTTGGCTGTGCCCTTGAAGGCCATATGCTCCACCACATGGCTGATGCCGTTCAGCCGCGCGCTCTCGTGCAGGCTGCCGGTGCGGATGAAGACGCTCAGGCTCAGCGTCTCGCGCCAGGGCATGGGGATGGTGACGGTGCGCAGGCCATTGGCCAGGGTGGCCAGGCTGGCGGGCGGGGCGGCGGAAATGGGGGCGTGGTCCAAGACTGTGCTGGGAGATCAAATGCCCAGTGTCGCCCATGTGCGGAACTTGGCCTGCCTTACAGTCCCAGGCTGCTGATCTATCGCATCACCGCAGCCTGCAACCAGGCCTTCCTTCCTTTCTCATGCAGCCCGAGATCGCCGCCCAACTGGCAGCCGCCATCGAAACGCCCCGGCTCCTGCTGGAGCCGCTGTGCGCGCGCCATGCTGATGCGTTCTTCCAGCCGCTGCAGGACGACGAGGCCCTGTACCGCTGGATCTCCATGGCCAAGCCGGCCAGCCTGGAGGCCTTGCGCGCGTATTGGCAGCGCATCGAGCACAGCCGCATGGACCCCGACGCCCAGTTCGCATGGCCCATCTGGGCGGTGCGCCGCAAGTCCGATGGCCACTACCTCGGCCGCGTCGATGCCGAGATCACCGACGGACTGGAGGCCAGCAATTTCGGTTTCTATTTTTTCAGCCGCTACTGGGGCCAGGGCTACGCCAGCGAAGCCGCCGCAGCGGCGATTGAGAAGCTAACGGCGCGAGGCGTGCGCCGCTTTGTCGCCACCGTGACCGTAGGCAACCAGGCCTCGGGGCGGCTGCTGCAGAGAATTGGTTTTCAGTTCACACGCATCCTGCCGGGCAACGATGTGATCCGGGGGGTGGTGATGGATGACGAGGAGTATGTGAGGGTGGTGGGATAGGGCGGGGATGCAGCGGGTGTGCTCAGTCATCTGACTGTTACATAGGGACCGCTCCCGGCCAGGAGTGGAAGTTCGCCCATCCGATGCAGGAGACAGTTCTAGGCTGAACTGAGTCATTCACAGCAGCGTAGAGATCTGGTGAGGCCCTTCATAATCAAGCGCCGCGCTTGTTTGAGATGCCGACCTTCAATCATGGATAAATTCTTGCTGCAACAGCAGGTTCTGGAGCGGCTTGCCGAAGACCTGCTGCAAGCCGACGAGGCCGCGCGGGTGGCGCATGAAACGGCAACACACGAAGAGAACATCGCCGAGAACAAGTACGACACGCTCGGTCTTGAAGCTGCCTATCTGGCCGCCGGCCAAGCTCGTCGCGCCGAAGCCATCCGCCAGGCGATGGCCAATTGGCGCCAATTCCGTCCATGTGCCTACGATGTCGACAAAGGCATTCAGGTTGGCGCGCTGGTTTGCCTCGTCGATGCCGACGACAAGCAGCAACAGTTCCTTCTCGGCCCGGCTGGAGGCAGCATGAAGTTGGTCAATGGCACTCAGGTCGTTCAGGTCATTAGCAGCGAAGCCCCCCTGGGCAAGGCCATGTTGGGCAAATACGAGGGTGATGAGGTGTCAATAGAGGGGGCGCCCATCCGACAGCAGTTCGAGGTGCTGTGGGTTCATTGAGCCGCCAGCAAGTTCACGCCACACCCATGCACCCATCGACGCTGACGCCGCGGGCACCTCTCTGCGCCTCAGGCCCGCTCTTGCCTCGGCTCTACACCTTTCGCCGCTGCCCCTATGCGATGCGCGCTCGAATGGCGTTGCTGCAAGCTGGACAGGTCTTCGAGGCAGCGGAGGTCAGCTTGCGCGACAAGCCGGCAAGCTTGCTGGCCTTGTCTTCCAAAGCTACGGTGCCGGTGCTGCACTTGCCCGATGGCAGCGTGATCGAGGAGAGTTGGGACATCATGCGCTGGGCGCTGGCAGCACCCGATGCACAGGGTTGGTGGGCGAGGGCGCAGTCGCCTGCAAACCTTGACCTTGTGCAGCGAAATGACGGCGATTTCAAGCGTCACCTGGACCGCTGGAAGTACCCCCAACGGTACGCAAATGAGATGCTCACTCCAGACGAACACCGCGACAGGGCACTGGGAGTGCTTCTAGAACCGCTTGAGGCACGGCTGCACAAGGCGTCCTACCTGGGAGGGGCAACGCCGTGCGCCACCGACTTGGCCGTGCTGCCCTTCGTTCGCCAGTTCGCCGCTGTGGAGCCGGGATGGTTTGCGAGGCTGGACTTGCCATCGGTACGGCAGTGGCTCGATGGATGGCTCGTCAACCCGCTGTTCGTTGCCTGCATGCACAAGTTGCCCACGGATGGCGTGAATCCCTTCCCGCCGCTCTAGCCCTGCCCTGGCTGTCCGCCATCGACCCAATCTAGTCGGCTGGGCTGGCAAGCACGACGACTGCTTCGCAGCGAATTGAGCCTGTCACGCCAGCGGCGCTGAATGGCTGGTCTTGGCTGGCGCGGTCGCTCAGGCACTGAACCGCGAACGACTCAGACCAGTTGGTGGGCGCCGGTCGCACTTGACAGCGATAGCTCGACGTCGATGCTCACCAGCTGCCTTACTTCGAGAACCAGCCGACAACGCGCTGACGCAAACGCTCGAAGAAGCCTGCGCGCTCCATGTCAGCGAGCGCGACGACGGGGGCCTCGCCGAGTTGCTTTCCGTTGGCCGTGGCGACGATCTTGCCGATCACGGCGCCCTTGGCGATCGGCGCTTCGACTGCCGGATTCAGCGTGATGGCCGTCTTGACTGCGGCCGCCTGGCCCTTGGGAACCACCAGCGTCCAGGGCTGTGCAAGGCCTGCATTGACGGTGGGCGCCACGCCGTAGGTGACCTTGGCGCTGGCGAGCGTCGCGCCTGCCTGTGCGGGTGTCGCTTCCTCGAAGTTCGCGTAGCCCCAGTTGAACAGCACGCGCGTCTGGTCGGCGCGGGCCTGCTTGCTGTCGGCATTCATGATGACCGAGATCAGGCGCATGCCGTTGCGCTTGGCCGATGCGGTCAGGCAGTAGCCCGCTTCGTCGGTGTGCCCGGTCTTGAGTCCGTCGACCGTGGGGTCGGTGTACAGCAGCGCATTGCGGTTGCCTTGCTTGATGCCGTTGTAGCTGAACTGCCGCTCGGCATAGATGGGGTAGTACTCGGCGCTGTTGCGGATGATGGCGGCGGCCAGCACGGCCAGGTCGCGTGCCGATGCCTTGTTGTTGGGGTCGGGCAGGCCGGCCGAATTCGCGAATTGGGTCTTGCTCATGCCCAGCTTCTTCGCCTCGGTGTTCATCATCGCCACGAAGCCGGGCTCGGAGCCGCCGATGTGCTCTGCCAAGGCCTTGGAGGCGTCGTTGCCGCTGGCGATGACCACGCCGCGCAGCATGTCCATCAGGGACGCCTGCGCGTTGAGCGGCACGAACATGCAGCTGTCACCCTCCTTGCCACCGC
Organism: Paucibacter sediminis; assembly: GCF_030254645.1. Taxonomy (NCBI): domain Bacteria; kingdom Pseudomonadati; phylum Pseudomonadota; class Betaproteobacteria; order Burkholderiales; family Sphaerotilaceae; genus Roseateles; species Paucibacter sediminis. The sequence goes on along the minus strand of NZ_CP116346.1, from coordinate 1,119,602 downwards.
GGCACCAGGCGCTGAGGCTCATGGTGACCGGATCGTTGGGCTTGACCTTGCCGCTCTTGAGCGCCTGCTCGACTAGGTAGCTGGTCATCATCTTGGTCAAGGACGCCGGCGGCAGCGGCTCGTCCGGGTTCGACGAGGCCAGCAGCTGTCCGGTATTGAAATCCATCAGCACCCAGGCCTTGTTGGCGAGGACCGGCACCGACTGCCCGTTGGCGTCGGTGGTCATCGCGGGCTCGGCGGGGGCAGCGGCCTTTGGCTTGTGCGCGGCGGCGCGCGGCTTGGCGTGCGGGGCGCTGAGGGCCGTCGTGTGCGCTGCGACCAAGAAGGCGCTGGCAAGCACGACGGGAAGCGGGAAGGCGGAGTGGAAGCGGGGAATCATCGAGAGCTGCTTTTTCAAAAGGGCGACGGCTGGGAGCATGAAAGGGCTGGCAACGGCACGGGGCGCAATGCGGCCAGATGGGGCATTGTGCCAATGGAGTGACTCTGCCGATTGTGGTGGCGCTTGCTGCAGTTCAGGCACTGGACCGCGAGCGACTCAGATCAGCCTATTGCTGCCACCGGTTCCGTCGCCGCCCCCCGCACCCCTGACACAATCCCCCCCATGGGTGAATTCGATCTGATCCAGCGCTTCTTTCTTGAGGGCCAGGGCCGGCTGGCGGCGGGTGATGAGGTGCCGGTGGGCATTGGCGATGACTGTGCGGTCATCAATCCGACGCCGGGCATGCAGTGGCTGGTGTCCAGCGACATGCTGGTGGAAGGGCGGCATTTCCTCTCCACGGTGGCACCGGAGCGCCTGGGGCACAAGGCGCTGGCGGTGAATCTGAGCGATCTGGCGGCCTGCGGCGCCACGCCGCGTGCCTTCACCCTGGCCTTGAGCCTGCCACGCGCCGACGAGGCGTTTCTCGCCGGCTTTGCGCGCGGGCTGTTCGCGCTGGCGCAGGCGCATGGCATTGCCCTGGTGGGAGGCGACACGACGGCCGGGCCGCTGAACATCTGTATCACGGTGATGGGCGAGGTGCCGCGCGGCCAGGCCTTGCTGCGCAGCGGCGCGCAGCTGGGCGACGACATCTATGTCTCCGGCACCACGCTGGGCGATGCGCGCCTGGCTCTGGAGCTGTTCCGCGGCACGGTGCGGCTGGCGGGCGATGCGTTTGAAAGCGTGCGCCGCGCGATGGAATTGCCGCAGCCGCGCGTGGCCCTGGGCCAGGCGCTGCGCGGCCTCGCCAGCAGCGCCATCGATGTGTCGGACGGCCTGTGCGGCGATCTGGGCCATATTCTGGCGCGCTCCGGCGTCGGCGCCCGCTTGGAGGCGGATGCGCTGCCGCGCAGCGCGACCCTGGCCGCGCAAGACCTGGCCCTGCAGCGCCTGTGCACGCTCAGCGGCGGTGACGACTACGAACTCGTGTTCACCGCGCCGGCCGCGCGGCGCGTCGAGGTGGCCGCGGCGGCCGCCCTGGCCGCCACCCCCGTCACCCGCATCGGCCGCATCGAGGCCGAGCCGGGCTTGCGCCTGTTCGACGCCCAGGGCCAGGTCTTGCCGCTGGCGCTGTCCTCCTTCGACCATTTCAAATCATGAGCGAACCCGCCGACCTGGCACCGCGCCGCGCCAGCGCGGCCTTCATGCTGGAGCATCCGGCGCACTGGATGGCGCTGGGCTTCGGCAGTGGGCTCTCGCCCAAGGCGCCGGGCACCGTCGGCACGCTGTGGGCCTGGCTGGCCTTTCTGGTGCTGAACCGCTGGCTCACGCCGCAGGGGTGGGCCTGGGTGATCGGCATCGGCACGCTGATCGGCTGGTGGGCCTGTACCGTCACCGCGCGCCATCTGCGCACCCCGGACCCGGGCGCCATCGTCTGGGACGAGGTGCTGGCCTTCTGGCTGGTGCTGTGGCTGGTGATGCCGGCGGGCCTGTGGATGCAGCTGGCGGCCTTCGCGCTGTTCCGCTTCTTCGATGCGGCAAAACCTGGCCCCGTGGGCTGGGCCGACCGCTTGTTCAAGGGCGAGCGTGGCGCGGCCGTCAGCTGGGCCCAGGGATTCGGCATCCTCTTCGATGATTTCGTCGCGGCTGGCTGTACCCTAGTCGTGTTGGCGCTGTGGCGCGCCGTTTCTTCTGGAGGCTGAACATCATGCTGTTCCCCGACGAGTCCGAGCTGATCGACCGCATTGCCCTGGCCCTGATACAGCGCCGCGAGCGCATGGGCACGGCGGAGTCCTGCACCGGCGGCCTGATCGCCGCCGCCTGCACCAGCCTGGCCGGCTCCAGCCAATGGTTCGAGCGCGGCGTGGTGAGCTACAGCAACCAGGCCAAGACCGAGTTGCTGGGCGTGCCCGGCGCGCTCATCGAGCTGCATGGCTCGGTCAGCGGCGAGGTGGCCCAGCACATGGCGCGCGGCCTGATGGCACATGCGCCGATCGACTGGGCCCTGGCCGTCACCGGCATCGCCGGCCCCACCGGCGGCAGCGAGGGCAAGCCGGTGGGCACGGTGTGGCTGGCGCTGCTGCATGCCGGCAAGCCGGTGCGGGTCTGGAAGGAGCTGTTCCCGGGCGATCGTTGCGATGTGCGCATGGCCACCGTGCGCGCCGGCTTGACGGCCCTGTGCGAGGCCCTGGAGGACAGGGACAGCTGATGAGTCTGCTCTTGCTGGGGCGCTGGGCCGAGGGCGAGCAGCAGGCCTGGCTCCAGGCCCTGCAGGCCGCCATGCCGGGCGAGCAATGGCTGCTGGAAACGCCGCGCACGGCCGCCGAGGCCGCCACCGTGGAGGCCGCCATCGTCGCCAACCCGCCCCATGGCAGTCTGCAGGGCCTGCCGAATCTGCGCCTGATCCAGTCGGTTTGGGCGGGGGTGGACAAGCTGCTCGGCGACCCGACGCTGCCCGCCGAGGTGCCGCTGGCGCGCATGGTCGACCCGGCCATGAACGAGGCCATGGTGCACACCGCGCTGTGGGCGGTGCTGGGTCTGCACCGCGGCTTCTTCCGCCTGCAGGCGCAGCAGCGCGAGGCCTTGTGGCGGCCGCTGCCGCAGCTGCGCGCGCAGGAATGGTCGGTGCTGGTGCTGGGCCTGGGCGAGCTGGGCGGGCGCGTGGCTATGGCGCTGGCGGCGCAGGGCTATGCGGTGAGCGGCTGGAGCCGCAGCCCGCGCCGGCTGGACGGCGTGCATTGCTGTCATGGCGAGGCCGGGCTGGCCGAGGCGATGGCCGGCGCCGACACCCTGATCAACCTGCTGCCGCTGACGCCGCAGACGCAGGGCTTCTTCGACGCGCCGCACCTGGCCGCGTGCAAGCCCGGGGCCGGCCTGGTGAACCTGGCGCGCGGCGCGCATGTCGACGAAGCGGCCCTGCTGGCGGCGCTGGACAGCGGCCAGATCGGCCACGCGCTGCTGGACGTGTTCGCCGTCGAGCCTCTGCCGCCCACGCATCGCTTCTGGAGCCACCCGCGCGTGACGGTGCTGCCGCACACGGCGGCGCAGACCGATGCTCGCAGCGCCGCGCTGGTGGTGGCCGAGAACCTGGCGGCGCTGCGCCGCGGCGCGCCCCTGCAGCATCTGGTGGCGCGCACGCGCGGCTACTGAGCATGACGATGAGCGCTCCGGCCGCCCCCGCACTCTTTCTCCCGGCCGATGAACTTGCCCGGCTGGAGCTGGCGCTGCAGCAGGGCCCGAGCCTGGCCCTGCAGGCGCAGCTGGCCTGGGCCTTGCGCCAATCTGCCGGCGCGCGTGCGCAGGGGCTGGCCGAGCAGGTCGAGCAAGGCGTGGCGGCCTCCGGCTGGCCGCTGCCCGCGCAGGCCGCCTGGCGCGCGCGCATGCGGCTGGTGCGCGCCGAGCAGGCCTTGCAGGCGATGGATTTCGAGGCGGCGCGCACGCTGCTGGACGAGGCGCTGGGCGGCTTGCAGGCGCAGCAGGACGAGATCGGCTGCGCCGATGCCCACCACCTCGCCGCCTCGCTGGCGGCCGACCTGGGCGAGGTGCAGCGGGTGCACGATCAGCTGGGCCTGGCCATCGCCTGCGCCCGGCGCGCCGGCGATGGCGAGCGTCTGCTGTTTCTGCAGGCGGTGCTGGGCCGGGCCGATGCCTTTCGCGACCTCTCTACCGCGCGGCAGACCTGGGCCGCGCTGCTGGGCCTGGACATCGAGGGCCTGAGCCCGGTGGTGGCCGCCGCCGTGGCCGACCTGCGCGGCCTGGTGGCCGGCATGGCCGCCGAGTTCTCCCCCGCCATCGCGGCCATGACGCGGGCCTTTGAGCTCTCGCTGCAGACCGGCCAGCTGCGCCGCGCTATCGCGCTGGCCAGCAACCTCGGCCGCGCCTACTGGGGCATGAGCGAGTTCCAGGCCGCGATGGAATGGCTGACGCGCGGCCTGACGCTGGCGCGCGAGGCCGGCTGGCCGGCCTCGATGGCGCTGTGCATGGCGCAGGCGGGCGAGACGCTCAGGCGGCTGGGGCGCCGCGACGAGGCGCGCGCGCAGCTGCAGGATTGCCTGCGCATGCTGGGCGCGCAGCCGGCCTCACGCACCGCGGCGCTGGCGCTCAAATACCTCGCCCATACCGAGCAGGACGATGGCCGCACCGAGCCGGCGCTGCAGGCCTTCGATGCCCTGATGCAGCGCGCCGTGCATGCCGATGCCAACGATCTGAAGATCGATGCCCAGCTGGGGCGCGCGCGCGCCCTGCTGGCGCTGGGCCGCCACGCCGAGGCGCGCAGCGCCGCCGAGGCCGCGCTGCAGCTGGCGCACGGCCAGCTCGAGACCACGGTGGACCTGCTGTGGATCCTCGGCGAGGTCACGCTGGCCGAGACCGGCGCGCCGCAGCAGGCCTTGCGGTACTACCTGGAGGCGCTCGAGCGGGCCGCGCGCGTGGAGGCGTTCGTGCCCCCGCCCGAGCTGCTGGAGGCGGCCGCGCGGGCCCATGCGCTGGCGGGCGCCTATCAGCAGGCCTACGAGCTGGCGCAGCGCGCCGGCGTGCTGCGCCAGCGCCGTTTCGGCGAGGAGGTGGGCCAGCGCTCGCTGGCCCTGCACACCCATCACCAGATCGAACGTGCGCGCGCCGAAAGCGAGCACCTGCGCCAGCTGGCCGAATCGGAGGCGGCGCGCTTCCAGGCCCTGCGTGGCACGCACGAGGTGCTGCTGCATCTCAGCGAGGTCGGGCGCGAGCTCACCGCCGAGCTCGAGACCGACCGCGTGCTGGCGGTGCTGGAGCGCCATGTGCATGCGCTCATCGAGGTGGACAGCATGGCGGTCTACCTGCTCGACGAGGGCGGCACCCAGCTCTACTGCGCCTTCGGCATGGAGGATGGCCAGACCTTTGTCGATCCGCCGATCGCGCTGGACGACGCGCGCAGCTACTCGGCGCGCTGCGTGCGCGAGGGGCGCGAGCTCATCCTGCGCATGTCGGAGCTGCCGCGCGAGCATTACCAGGTGCCCGGCACCAGCGCCATGCAGGCCATGATGTTCGCCCCGCTGCGCGTGGGCGAGCGCGTGATCGGCGTGATCACGGTGCAATCCCTGCATCTGCCGGCCTATGGCGAACGCGAGACCCTGGCCTTCCGCAGCCTGAGCGCCTACGCGGCGATCGCGCTCGACAACGCGCGCGCCTACCGGCGCCTGTCCGATCTGCAGCGCCATGTGATGGCGCAGGAAAAGCTCGCCGCGCTGGGCTCGATGGTGGCCGGCGTGGCGCATGAGCTGAACACGCCGATCGGCAACAGCCTGCTGCTCGCCAGCACCCTGCTAGGCGGCGCGCGCGAGTTCAACGCCCGGCTGGCCCAGGGCGCGCTGCGGCGCTCGGACTGGCAGCGCTTTGCCGACCAGCATGTGCAGGGCCTGGAGGTGATCGAGCGCAGCATGGACGCCGCCGCCGCGCTGGTGCGCAGCTTCAAGCAGGTGGCGGTGGACCGCAGCGCCGAGCAAAGGCGCGCGTTCGCGCTGGCCCAGGTGTGCGAGCAATGCGCCCAGACCATGGGCCTGGCGCTGCGCCGCGCCGGCCTGCGGCTGTCGCTGCAGGTGCCTGCCGAGCTGCGCATGGATGGCTATCCCGGCGAGGTGGGGCAGGTGCTGCTGATACTCATCAACAACGCCATGGCCCATGCCTTCGAGGGCCGCGAGAACGGGCAGATCGAACTCGGCGCCCAGGCCCTGAGCCCCGACCGCCTGGCGCTATGGGTGGCCGACAACGGCCAGGGCATGAGCGCGGCCCTGCAGGAGCGCATCTTCGAGCCCTTCTTCACCACCAAGTTCGGCCAGGGCGGCAGCGGCCTGGGGCTCTCGATCTGCCACAACATCGTCGAGACCCTGCTGGGCGGGCGCATCCGCGTCAGCAGCGAGCCGGGCCAGGGCAGCCGCTTCACCCTCGAACTGCCGCTGCAAGCGCCCTGAGCGCCGCGTTTGTGCGCATAGCGTGATTTGCTCGCGCCCGCGCGGGCGCCGTGGGCCAGGCGCGGTAGGCAGGCGGCGCCCGCTGCAGTAGTCTGGCGCTGTCGTTGGCCCCCACAAGAGCATCCGCATGTCGTTCCGTGCGGCCCTGGAATTGTTCCCCAGCCAAACCGCGCTCGAGGCGGGCGAGCAGCGCCTGCGCGCCACGCCGCAGGATCCCCAGCTGCAGCTCTTCATGGCCTGGGCGCTGCGCCAGCGCGACATGCCGCGCGCCCTGGCGCTGGCCCAGGCGCTGGAGGCCCATGCGGCCACGCAGGCCGAGCCCGAGCGCCGCGGCCTGCGGCTGCGCCTGCAGCTGCTGCGCGCCGAGGCGGCGCTGCTGTATGCGCAGCTCGAGCAGCTCGAGCCCCTGCTGGCCGCGATCCGGGCCGAGGCGCTGGCGCTGGGCGACCTCGGCGCGCAGGCGGACGCGGCCTGGCTGGCCCAGGGCCTGGCCGCGCTGCGCGGCGACTTTGCCGGCGAGCAGCGCGAACTGCTGGCCGCGGCCGCCGCCGCCGAGCAGGCCGGCGATACGCTGCGCCTGCTGATCTTCCGCGCCGAGCTGGGCCGCAGTGCCGCCTTCCAGGACAACCTCAAGGCCGAGCAGGACTGGGGCCCGCTGCTGCCCGCCGAGCTGGCCGGCCTGCCGCCGGCGGCGCGCGCCGCCGTGGCCGATTTCCGCGGCGTGCTGGCGGCGCTGCGGGCCGACTACGAGGCCTGCATCGCCAGCTTCGGCGCGGCCTTCGAGGCGGCGCTCGAATCGGGCCAGCTGCGCCGCGCCATCGCGCTGGCCAGCAACCTCGGTTTCAACTACGGCAATATGGCCGATTACGAGACCGCGCTGAGCTGGCTGCAGCGCGGGCTGGAGCTGGCGCGCGCGGCCGGCTGGCCCTCGCTGGTGGGCGGCTGCCTGATGCATGTGGGCGAGGTGCTGCGCCATCTGGGCCAGCTGGATGCGGCGCGCGAGGCCTTGCAGGAAGCGCAACAGGTGCTGCGCCCGCTGCCGCATGGCCGCAACCAGGCGGTGCGCCTGAACGTGCTGGCGCGCATCGAGCTGGAGTCGGGCCGCTATGCCGAGGCGCTGGCGGCCTACGAGGAGATGGCGGCGCTGCCCAGCGCCGCGGCCGCCGATCTGCGCGTGATCGCCGGCATCGGCCGGGCGCGCGCGCTGCTGGGCCTGGGGCGCGTGGCCGAGGCCGCCACCGGCATCCAGCAGACCCTCAGCCGGGCGCGTGCCCAGTTCAATCGCAACTACGAGATCGAGGCCCTGTGGGCCCAGGCCGACATCGCGCTGGCGCTGGACCCGCATGGGCCGGCGGCGCTGGGCTGGTACGAGCAGGCGCTGGCGCAGGCCGCCACCTTGCCCGCCTACCGGCCGCAGGCGGCCCTGCTGGAGGCGGCCTCGGCGGCGCAGGCCGCCCAGGGCAGGTTCGAGCGCGCCTATGCGCTGGCGCATGAGGCCAGCGCGAACCGCCAGCGCCATTTCAGCGAGGAGGCGACGCGCCGCATGACCGGCCTGCGCGCCCAGCACCAGATGGAGCGCGCGCGCGTCGAGCACGAGCATCTGCGCCGCAACCACGAGTTGCTGCTGCACCTCAGCAGCATCAGCCAGGAGATCACCACCGAGCTGCAGGCCGAACGCATCTTCGAGGCGCTGGAGCGCCTGGTGCACACCATGCTGGACGCGCAGAGTGTGGCCATCTACACGCTGGACGAGGCGGGCGGCCAGCTGGTCTGCAGCTTCGGCATGGAGTCCGGCCAGGCCTTCGTCGACCCGCCGATCGCGCTGGACAGCCCCAACAGCTATTGCGCGCGGGCGCTGCGCGAGCGCCGCGAATTCGTGCTGGGCGCCGGCGAGCTGGCCGATCCGCACAGCGAGGTGCCGGGCACGCGCGCGATGCTGAGCATGATGTTCGTGCCGCTGCGCCTGAGCGAGCGCATGCTGGGCGTGATGACGGTGCAGTCGGTGCGCGCCGCCGCCTATGGCGAGCGCGAGCAGCTGATCCTGCGCATGCTGTGCTCCTACGGCGCCATCGCGCTGGAGAACGCGCGCGCCTATCAGCGCCTGGGCGCGCTGCAGCAGCAGCTGATGGCGCAGGAGAAGCTGGCGGCGCTGGGTGCGATGGTGGCGGGGGTGGCGCATGAGCTCAACACGCCGATCGGCAACAGCCTGCTGGTGGCCTCCACCGTGCTGGCCGCCACGCACGCGCTCGCCGAGCGCGTGGAGCAGCCCCAGCCGATGCGGCGCGCCGAGCTGCAGGCCTATCTGCAGCAGGCCGGCGAGGGCCTGGCGGTGATCGAGCGCAGCATGCAGGGCGCTGGCGCCCTGGTGAGCAGCTTCAAGCAGGTGGCGGTGGACCGCAGCGCCGAGCAGCGCCGCCGCTTCCGCGTTGCCGAGGTCTGCGAGCAATGCGCCCAGACCCTGGGCGTCGCGCTGCGCCAGGCCGGCGTCGGCCTGCAACTGCAGCTGGAGACGGCGCCGCAGCTGGACGCCTACCCGGGCGCGCTGGGCCAGGTGCTGGTGATACTGATGAGCAATGCGCTCACCCATGCCTTTGCCGGCCGCAGCGGCGGCACGCTGACGCTGGAGCTGCATGCGCTGGCCGGCGAACGCATCAGCCTGAGCGTGGCCGACGACGGCGTGGGCATGAGCGAGGCGGTGCGGCGCCGCGTCTTCGAGCCCTTCTTCACCACGCGCTTCGGCCAGGGCGGCAGCGGCCTGGGCCTGAGCATCGCGCACAACATCGTCGAGAGCCTGCTGGGCGGGCATCTGAGCGTCAGCAGCGCGCCCGGCCAGGGCAGCCGCTTCACCATGGAACTGCCGCTGCGCGCGCCCTGACGCCCCGGCCTCAGAGCAGCCCGGCCAGCACGGTGTCCGGCGAATCCTCGCCCAGATCGGGCGGCTGCCATTGTTCCAACCAGCCCGCGAACTCGGCCTCGGGCATGGGGCGGCTGACGTAGTAGCCCTGGCCCTCGTCGCAGCCCAGCGTGGCCAGCAGCTTCCAGGTCTTGGCCGTCTCCAGGCCCTCGGCCACCACCGAGAGCCCGAGGTTGTGCGCCAGCTCGATGGTGGAGCGCACGATCTTGGCATCGTCGAGGTCGCGCTCCATCGCCATCACAAAGCTCTTGTCGATCTTCAGCTCGTCCACCGGCAGGCGCTTCAGATAGGCGAGCGAGGAGTAGCCGGTGCCGAAGTCGTCGATCGAGAGCTTGAAACCCATCGCGCTGAGCTGTTCCAGCGTCATCATGGCGCGCGTCGGGTCGTCCATGATGGCGCTCTCGGTGATCTCCAGGCACAGCGCCTGGGGCGGCACGCGGTGCTGCTGCAGCACCGCGGCGATCTTCAGCGGCAGGTCCTGGTCGAGCAGGTCGCGGGTGCTGAGGTTGACGCTGATGCGCAAGGCCTGACCCCGCGCCTCGGCGCGCGCCCAGGCCTGCACCGAGGCCTCCAGCACCCAGCTGGTGAGGCTGCGGATGAAGCCGGTCTGCTCGGCAAAAGGGATGAACTGCATCGGCGGCACCAGGCCGCGCTGCGGATGCTCCCAGCGCACCAGCGCCTCGGCGCTGATCACCAGGCCGCTGCGCAGGTCCACCTTGGGCTGCAGGAACAGGCGCAGCTCGTTGCCCTCCACGGCGCGGCGCAACTCGCCCAGCAGCGAGAGCGATTCCTGGCTGCCGGCGTCGAGCTCGGGCACATAGATCTGGCTGCCGGCCTGCTTGCGCTTGGCCGCGTACATGGCCAGTTCGGCACGCGCCAGCAGCTGGCTCACCTCGCGCCCCTGCTTGGGGTAGAGCGCGATGCCGATGCCGGCGCTGAGGTCCACGGTCTGGTCCTCGATGTGCAGCGGGCGCTCGAAATCGCGGTGGATGCGGCGCGCCGCCTCGAGCGCTTCCTCCTCGCCCGCGCCTTCCAGCATCAGCACGAATTCGTCGCCGCCCAGGCGCGCCAGCAGATGCGCCTGGTCCTTCAGCAGCAGGCGCAGACGCTCGGCCAGGCCGCGCAGCAGCTCGTCGCCGAAGCGGTGGCCCAGCACGTCGTTGACATGCTTGAAGCGGTCCAGGTCCAGCATCAGCACCGCGCAGGGGGCCTCGCCCTGGCTCAGCCGCGCCTGCAGCTGCTGGCTGAACTGCTCGCGGTTGGGCAGGCCGGTGAGGGTGTCCCAGAAGGCCAGGCGGTGCACCTGCGCCTCGCGCTCGCGGATGCCCATGCGCATGCCCTCGAAGGCCTGGGCCAGGTCGCCGATCTCGTCGGTGGAGGTGCGCGCCACCGGCGTGGTGTAGTCGCCATGGCCGAGCCGCTCGGCCGATTCGGAGAGCGCCTTCACCGGCCCGCTGATGCGCCTGGCGGTGAGGATGCTGCCGCCCGCGAACACCAGCACGCCCAGCGCGCTCAGGCCCAGCAGGGTCAGCTGCAGCCGGCGGTAGGGCGCCACCGCCTCGTCGAAGGAGCGCAGCAGCACGGCGCCGAGCTGCTGGCCTGCTTCTTCCTCGCCCAGCTTCAGGTAGAGGCCGCGCCAGCGTTCCGCGCCGAGCGCGAGCGGGAACTCGCGCTCGCCCTGCGGCACCTGGCCGGCCACGGTGCGGGTGGCGGCCTCGTCCAGCACCGAGGCGAGGGCCTGCCAGCTGCTGTCGGGCCGGCGCAGCAGCAGCACGGCCTGCAGCTTGGAGAGGCTTTGCAGCTCCAGCAGCTCGGTCTGGTCGAGCTCGAAGGCCATCAGCACCCAGCCGCCCAGCCCGGCGGCGCGCACCGGCACGGTCACCACCTGGTAGGCCTTGCCGTCGACGAGGGCCAGATTGGGCGATTTGGCGCTGGCGCCGCCCTTGGCGCCGGCCAGCCTGGGCAGCAGCTTGATGAAGGGCGCGGCCTGCTCGGTGGTGGCGGTGACGAGCCGGAAGGCCGGGTCCGCATAAGCCACCAGGCTGGCCTTGATGCGTTCGCCATGGCTGACGAGCGCGCTCTTCAGGGTCTCGCGGTCTTCCTCGGTGTTCAGGCCATCGCCCAGCACCTGGCTGAAGCCATAGTCGGCCTCCAGCAGGCGCGCCGCGTCCAGGCGCTGCTGGGCGTCCTGCACCAGCAGGCGCTGCAGCACGCGCGCGCCGGTGGCCAGCTCCTGGCTGATGGAGGCGCTCGCGTTGCTGTCGATGCTCCTGGTGATGAGGGCCAGGCTGGCCAGCTGCACCACCAGCAGCAGCCCCAGGAAGATACCGACGATGCGGCCCTCCAGGCGCTTCAGGTTGAGGAAGTCCGGCAGGCGCATGGCCGGCTCATGGCCCCGCGGGCAGGCTGAGCGTGGTGTGGCCGGCGCTGTTGCCGACCTGCAGGGCCTGGGCCTGCAGCTGTGGCGTGGGCATGCTGGCATGCCAGACCAGCAGGCGGTGCTCGCCGGCGGGCAGGTCCAGCTTCAGCTGGCCCTGGGCATCGCTCTTGCCGAACAGCGGCGTGTCCACCACCACGATGTGGGCGCTCATGCGGTCGTGGATATTGCAGCCCAGCGCGGCCACGCCGGGCTTGTCGAACAGCACCGGCTCGGCCGGCGTGCCGGAGTAGAGCTTGAGGTCGAACTTCTTGGCGGCCGAGAAGGAATAGACGTGGTGGCGCACGGTGTCGAAGTTCGGGAAGCTCACCGGCGTGCCGGTCTGCACCACCAGCAGCGCGGGCTGGAACTGGCGCTCGCGCTGCGCCATCTCGGCCTTGGCGCCGGGGCCGGCCTTGCTGGGCTGACCCTTCAGTTCCACCGCCACGGCGGCGTTGGCGAGCGGCTGGCCGGCGCTGTTGCGCAGCTCGATGGTCCAGGGCACGGCCTGGGCCGCGCCCATGGCCGATGCCAGCGCCAGGCCGGCGGTCCACCGATGTCGCGGCAGCACAGTCATGATGAGCAATCTCCCTGGCTTTGCAGCCTTGACCATAACGCGAATTCGGCCCCGCGGCATGCGGGCCGGGCCGCGCCTCAGGCCTGCAGAGCCAGCTTGATGCCGCCGCGCGCCTGGGTCGCCTCGACCAGCATCAGGGCCAGGCGGCGCAGCGCACCCCAGGCGTCCAGCGGCCATTCGGGGTGGCGCAGGCCCTTGACGATGCCGTCGCAGATCTGTGCCGCCGCCACCAGGCTGGCCAGATTTTGATCGTTTAGCCCTGGCGCGATGCGCTCGAAAAGCCGCTCCTTGTTGCCCCATACGCGCGCTTCGCGCAGTGCCATCGGCAGGGGCTTGCCGGCGTCCAGCGCATCGCGCACCTTCTTGAGCGCGCGCACGTCCTCGGCCAGGGTCCAGTGCACCAGCACCGCGGCCTCGCCCTCGGCCTCCAGGCCCTCCAGCATGCGCAGCACGCGCGGCACCTGGCCGGCCAGCACCGCCTCGCTGAGCTTGAAGACGTCGTAGCGCGCCACGTTCAGCACCGCCGACTCGATCTGCGCCAGCGCGATCTCGCCCTGCGGATAGAGCAGGGCGAGCTTCTGCAGCTCCTGGTGGGCGGCGAGCAGATTGCCCTCCACGCGGTCGGCAAAAAAGGCCAGGGCGCGCTGGCCTTCCTCGCCCTCGCTGACGCGTTGGCCCTGAGCGGCCAGACGCTGGGCGATCCACTGCGGCAGGGCGCGGCGTTCCACCGGCTCCACCTTGAGGGTGACGCCGGCGCCGTCCAGCGCGCTGAACCAGGCACTGCTGAGCTGAGTCTTGTCTAGGCGCGGCAGGGTCACGAGCGTGACCACGTCCTCGGGCAGGCGTTCGCAATAGCGCTGCAAGGCCTCCGAGCCGTCCTTGCCGGGCTTGCCCGAGGGGATGCGGATCTCGATGAACTGGCGCTCGGCGAACAGGCTCATGGCCTGGGCCGCGCCCAGCACCGGGCCCCAGTCGAAGTACGCGCCCGCGACGATGAAGACCTTGCGCTCGCCATAGCCCTGCGCGCGCGCGGCGGCGCGGATGGTGTCGGCCGCCTCCTGCGCCAGCAGGGGCTCGTCGCCATGCACGGTGTAGATGGGCTTGAGCCCCTTGGCGAGTTGGGCGGCGAGGGCCTCGGCGCGGATCTGCATTAGTTCACCGGCAGGCGTATTGCGGCCAGGCGGCGCATCAGCAGCGCCACCGCCTCGGACTGCATGGCGCGGTACAGCGAGGCCTCTTCCTGCTCCTTGGCGAGGGCCTGGCTCTCGGTGTAGTTCATGTCGCGCAGGATGCGCAGCTCGGTGCGCGGCAAGAGGATGTCCATGCCCGGCGTGCGGATCAGGAAATCGACGTTCAGCTTGAGCTGCCACTCGCGCACCTGGCCGGCGCTGGTGGACACCACCGCGTTCTTGCTGCGCTCGTCGCGCTTGGCTTCCAGCACCAGCTCGGCCTTGTTGGGGTCTTCCAGCAACTGCACCTGGGTGCGCGCCAGCTGCCGCCTCAGCTCGGCCGCGAAGGGCGAGCCGGGCTTGAAGCCCTGCAGGGCCAGGCTGCGGAACTGCAGCTCGGGCTCGCGGCGCAGCTCGAAGCCGCAGCCCGCGAGGGCCGCGCCGAGCGCGGATGCCAGCAGCAGGCGCCTGTGCATCAGACCACCAGGTTGACGAGGCGACCGGGCACGATGATGACCTTCTTGGGCGCCTTGCCTTCGCTGAACTTCGCGAAGTCCTCGCTGGCCAGGGCCGCGGCCTCGATGGCGGCCTTGTCGGCGGCGGCCGGCACCTTGATAGCGCCGCGCAGCTTGCCGTTCACTTGCAGCATCAGCTCGATCTCGTCCTGCACCAGGGCGGCCTCGTCCACCGCGGGCCAGGGCGCGTCCAGCAGGTCGCCGAGCTCGGCGGCAAAGCCGAGCTCCTGCCACAGGGTGTGGGCGATGTGGGGGCAGGCCGGGTAGAGCACGCGCAGCAGCACCGAGAAGCCCTCGCGCACGGCGGCGTCCTGGCCGGCGGCCTTGAAGCCTTCCAGCGCGTTCAGCAGCTTCATGCCCCCCGAGACCACGGTGTTGTACTGCATGCGCTCGTAGTCGTACGAGACCTGCTTGAGCACCATGTGCACCTCGCGGCGCAGCGCCTTGCCCTCGCCGCTCAGCGCAGCAAAGTCAGTGCCGGCGGCCTGGATGGCGGCCGCGTGCTTGGCGCCGAAGCCCCACACGCGCTTGAGGAAGCGGTGCGCGCCTTCCACGCCGGCATCGTTCCACTCCAGCGTCTGTTCGGGCGGCGAGGCGAACATCACGAACAGGCGCGCGGTGTCGGCGCCGTACTGGTTGATCAGCTCCTGCGGGTCGACGCCGTTGTTCTTGGACTTGGACATCGTCGTCATCTCGTACTCGAGCGGCGTGCCGTCGGTCTTGAGCGTGCCGCCGATGACCTGGCCATGCTCGTTGGTCTGCACGTTGACTTCGTGCTCCCAGTAGTAGTTCTTGCCCGCGTCGGCGGGCTTGTGCGAGAACGCGCCCTTCAAGACCATGCCCTGGGTGAGCAGGTTCTTGAACGGTTCGTCGAAGCTGATGAGCTTGAGATCGCGCATCACCTTGGTCCAGAAGCGCGCGTACAGCAGGTGCAGGATGGCGTGCTCGATGCCGCCGATGTACTGGTCCATCGGCATCCAGTACTGCGAGCCCTCGCCAACCATGGCCTCGCCGTTCTGCGCATCGCAGTAGCGCATGAAGTACCAGGATGAATCCACGAAGGTGTCCATGGTGTCGGTTTCGCGCTTGGCCGGCTTGCCGCAGCTGGGGCAACCGACGTTCAGGAAGCCGGCATGCTTGTTGAGCGGATTGCCGCTGCCATCGGGGATGCATTCCTCGGGCAGCACCACCGGCAGGTCCTTGGCAGGCACGGGCACCGAGCCGCAGTCATCGCAGTGGATGATGGGGATGGGCGTGCCCCAGTAGCGCTGGCGGCTGATGCCCCAGTCGCGCAGGCGCCAGGTGGTCTTCTTCTCGCCCAGGCCCTTGGCGCCGACCAGCTCGGCCACCTTGGAGACGGCGGCCTTGTGGCCCAGGCCATCGAGTTCGCCGGAGTTGACGCAGACGGCCTTGAGCTTGTCGCCATACCACTCGGCCCAAGCGTCCAGGCTGAATGTCGCGCCGTCGACGGCGATGACCTGCTTGATCTCGATGCCGTACTTCTTGGCAAAGGCGAAATCGCGCTCGTCATGGGCGGGCACGCCCATCACCGCGCCGTCGCCATAGCTCATCAGCACATAGTTGCCGACCCAGACCTCGACCTGCGCGCCGGTGAGCGGATGGGTGACGAACAGGCCGGTGCGCTGGCCCTTCTTTTCCTGCGTGGCCAGCTCGGCCTCGGTGGTGCCACCGCGCTTGCATTCCTCGATGAAGGCGGCCAGTTCGGGTTGCGACGCCGCGGCGTGGCTGGCGAGCGGATGCTCGGGGGCCACGGCGCAGAAGGTCACGCCCATGATGGTGTCGGCGCGGGTGGTGAAGACATAGAGCTTGCCGTCCTGGATCAGCGCGCCGTCGGCGCCCTTGATCTCGTGCGGGAAGGCGAAGCGCACGCCCTCGCTCTTGCCGATCCAGTTCTCCTGCATCAGGCGCACGCGCTCGGGCCAGCCGCTCAGATAGCTCTTGTCCTCGGGGTTCGCCACGGCCGAGAGCAGCTCGTCGGCGTACTTGGTGATGTTGAGGTAGTAGCCCGGGATCTCGCGCTTCTCGACCACCGCGCCGGAGCGCCAGCCCTTGCCATCCACCACCTGCTCATTGGCCAGCACGGTCTGGTCCACCGGGTCCCAGTTGACGACCTGGGTGCGGCGCTCGGCGATGCCGGCCTCCAGCATCTTCAGGAACAGCCACTGGTTCCACTTGTAGTACTCGGGCGTGCAGGTGGCAATTTCGCGCGACCAGTCGATCGCCAGCCCCATGGCCTGCATCTGGCTCTTCATATAGGCGATGTTCTCGTAGGTCCACTTGGCGGGCGGCACCTTGTTCTTCATCGCGGCGTTCTCGGCCGGCAGGCCGAAGGCGTCCCAGCCCATCGGCATCAGGACGTTGTAGCCCTTCATGCGCAGCTGGCGCGTGAGCATGTCGTTGATCGTGTAGTTGCGCACATGGCCCATGTGCAGCTTGCCGCTGGGGTAGGGCAGCATGGAGCAAGCGTAGAACTTGGGCTTGCTCTGGTCTTCGCCGACGCGGTAGGCGTCACGGGAGTTCCAGTACTGGCGCGCGGCGGCTTCGATCTCGGAGGGGGCGTACTTGTCGTTCATGCGGCAAATTGTACGTGGCGGGTCATGCCGCCCCGCCCGCCTCAAGCGCTTAAGGCGCCGACGCTGCGGCCTCGGCCACGAAGGCGATGCGGTTCAGGCCCACGCCCTGTACCCAGCCGATCAGCTCGGCCACCTGGCCATAGGGCACCAGGCGGTCGGCGCGCAGCTGGATCTCGGCCTCGGGTCGTGCCTTGGCCAGCTCGGCGATGCGCGCCCTGAAGGCCTTGGCGTCGAGCTGCTCGTCACCCAGGTGCAGGGCGCCATCGGGGGTGATGGCCACGGCGATGAACTGCGGCGCCTCCGAAGGGCTGGCGGCCTCGCTCTTGGGCAGGTCCAGGCGCAGCGAGGAGGACATCAGCGGCGCGGCGATCATGAAGATCACCAGCAGCACCAGCATCACGTCGATCAGGGGCGTCATATTGATCTCGCCCATGGGCTTGGGCTGATCGCGGCGCTCCAGGCGACCGAAGGCCATGCTAGTGGTCCAGCAGCTCGCGCAGGTCGTGCGCAAAGCCTTCCAGCTCGGCCTCGCAGGCACCCACCAGCTTGCCGAAGACGTTGTAGGCCAGCACCGCGGGGATGGCCACGGCCAGGCCGGCGGCGGTCATGATGAGGGCCTCGCCCACCGGGCCGGCGACTTTCTCGATGCTGATATTGCCGGCCGCCGAGACGTTCACCAGTGCGTGGTAGATGCCCCAGACGGTGCCGAACAGGCCCACGAAGGGCGCGGTGCTGCCGATCGAGGCGAGCAAGACCTGGCCCCATTGCAGGCTGCGCAGGGCCTGGTGCAGGGCATCGCGCAGGCGGCGCGTGAGTTGCGATTCGCGCCGGCCGGCGGCCTCCAGGCTCTGGCCCTGGGCGGTGGCCGTGGCCGCGTCCAGCATGGGCAGCAGCAGCAACTCGCGGTCCATCGCCCGCAGGGCGATGCGGCCGGCCTCCAGATCGGCGGCGGCCCAGAAGGCCGGCACGGCGCGCGCCAGGTCGCGGCGTGCGCGGCCCAGCACCCAGCTCTTCCAGAGGATCAGCATCCAGGCGCTGACCGACATCAGCAGCAGCAAGAGGGCCACGGCGCGCGTGACCGCGTCACCCTGGGCCCAGAACTCGGTATAGCTGCCGATGCCGCTCATCAGCCCAGGCCGAGCACTTCGTCCATGCCAAACAGGCCGGCGCCATGGCTGGCCAGGAAGCGCGCGGCGCGCAGGCTGCCCTGGGCATAGGTGACGCGGCTGGAGGACTTGTGCGTGATCTCGATGCGCTCGCCGGTGCCGGCGAACAGCACGGTGTGGTCGCCCACGATGTCGCCGCCGCGCACGGTGGCAAAGCCGATGGTGGAGGGGTCGCGCTCGCCCGTCACGCCTTCGCGGCCGTAGACGGCGCAATCCTTCAGATCGCGGCCCAGGGCCGCGGCCACCACCTCGCCCATCTTCAGCGCGGTGCCGCTCGGGGCATCGACCTTGTGGCGGTGGTGGGCCTCGATGATCTCGATGTCGTAGCCCTCGTTGAGGGCGCGCGCCGCCATGTCCAGCAGCTTCATCACCACGTTCACGCCCACGCTCATATTGGGCGCCATCATGATGCCGATGTGCTGGGCATGGGCGCCGATCTGGGCCTTCTGCGCGGCATCGAAACCGGTGGTGCCGATCACGGCCTTCACGCCCAGCTCGCGGCACACGGCCAGATGGGCCAGCGTGCCCTCGGGGCGGGTGAAGTCGATCAGCACCTGGGCATTCTTGAGGCCCTCATGCAGATCGGCGCTGATGCTGATGCCGCTCGTGCGGCCCAGAAAGGCGGCGGGGTCCTGGCCCAGCGCCGGGCTGCCGGGCAGGTCCAGTGCGCCGGCCAGCTGGCAGTCGGGGGCGTTGACCACCGCTTCGATCAGCATGCGCCCCATGCGGCCGGAGGCGCCGGCCACCGCAATGCGCAGCGGCTCGCTCACGAGCGCGGCTCCAGCGGCGGGTAGGCGCGCACGGCACCCATGGGTTCGACGGCGGCGGCCTCGGGGCGCACCGGCTTGGGCAGGGCCTGGCGCTCGGCTTCGCTCAGCTCCAGCTTGGGCGCGGGGCCGCTGGGCTTGAAGGTGTTGATCGAGGCGATGAATTCCTGCTCGGTGGGCAGGTCGTCCGGCGCCGCGATGGACTTGAGCTTGTCGCCGTCAAACAGGGCCACCACCTGGCGGCTCTGCGACACCACGCCCTGGCGGCGGATGGTGAATACATAGTCCCAGCGCTCGCCGTGGAAGAGGTCGGTCAGCAGGGGCGAGCCCAGCAGGTCGCGCACCTGGGCGCGGCTCATGCCCGGCTTGACGCGCTCCAGCTGTTCCTTGGTCAGCACATTGCCCTGCACGATCTCGACGCGATAGGGGCGCATCAGGCCCAGCACCTTGTCGCCGCTGACCGAGAAGGTCTCGGAGCTCGGCAGGGTGGGCAGGTAGGAGCAGGCACCCAACACCGGCAGCAGGGCCAGCACAGCGAGCGGTGCGCGGGCCGCACCTGCAAAACGAGTCAACAGTGGCATGTCTTCAGGGCTCTCGGGGGATGCCTTTAGGGGCTTGGGGCTCGGCCGGGGGCTGAGCTGGCTATGATCGGCGCATTCTAGCGGCAGGCCCATGGAGGGTTTGCCGGCCCAAGTCTGACATGAACCGCACCGACGAGATCAAGAACAGCGGCCTCAAGGCAACGCTGCCGCGCATCAAGATTCTGGAGATCTTCCAGAAGACTTCGCAGCGCCATATGACGGCCGAGGACGTCTACAAGGCCCTGCTGGTGGAGGACGCCGACATCGGGCTGGCGACGGTCTATCGCGTGCTGACCCAGTTCGAGCAGGCCGGCCTGGTGTCGCGCAACCATTTCGAGACCGGCAAGGCGGTGTTCGAGCTCAACCAGGGCCACCATCACGACCATCTGGTCTGCATGACCTGCGGTCGCGTGGAGGAGTTCTACGACGAGCAGATCGAGGCCCGCCAGCATGCCATCGCCAAGGAGCGGGGCTTCGAGCTGCAGGAGCATTCGCTGGCCCTGTATGCGGCCTGCGTGAAGCAGGACTGCCCGCACAAGGAGCGCTAGCCAGCGCTCGGGTGCAGACCCGAAAGGCCCTCAGCTATCGTCGCTGAGGCCCTTTTCAATCGCGCGCTGGTGGCGCTCGACGAACTCGCGGTAGGTATCGATGCCGCGCAGCTGCAGGATGGTATTGCGCACCGCGGCCTCCACCAGCACCGCCAGGTTGCGGCCGGCATCCACCGCGATGATGACCTTGCGCACCGGCATGCCCAGCACCTCTTCGTACAAGGGCTCATAGGGCAGGCGCTCGAAGTCGCGCTCCATGGTCTCCTTGCGCACCAGGTGCACGATCAGCTTGAGCCGCATCTTGCGGCGCACCGCGGTCTCGCCAAAGATGGCCTTGATGTCCAGCAGGCCGATGCCGCGCACCTCCAGCAGGTTCAGCAGCAGCTCGGGGCAGCGGCCCTCGATGGCGGTCTGGGCGATGCGGTAGAAGTCCACCGCGTCGTCGGCCACCAGGCCGTGACCGCGCGAGATCAGCTCCAGACCCAGCTCGCTCTTGCCCAGGCCGGATTCGCCGGTGAGCAACACGCCCAGGCCCAGGATGTCCATGAAGACACCGTGGCGCGTGGTGCGGTTGGCGCAGATCTGGGCCAGATAGGTGCGCACCACGTCGATCGCGTGGCCGGCCGATTCCTGCGTGACGAAGAGCGGGATGTCGGCGCGGTCGCACATCGCCACCAGCCGGTCCGGCGGGCTTTCGCCATCGGCCACGATGATCACCGGCGGCTCCAGCGTGACGATGCGCGAGATGCGGCGATCCAGCACCTCGCCCGAGGCCTGGCTCAGATAGGCCACCTCGCGGCGGCCGACGATCTGCACCCGGTAGGGGTGGATGTAGTTGAGGTAGCCGACCAGATCGGCGGCGGACTGCGCGTCGCGCACCGCGGTGTCATCGAAGCGGCGCTCCGGATGCGCGTGGCCGGCGATCCACTCCCAGCGCAGGGTTTCGCGGTGCTCTTCAAAGAGCCGGTCGGCACTGATCGAGGTGGGTTTCACTAAGCCTGGACTCTAGCGCGGGTTCAGGCCACGGACTTGAGTGGTTCCCAGTCGGCGATCAGCCGGTGCACGGCGGCGGCGTCCGGCTCGGTCTTGAGCTTTTCGCGCAGGTCGCGGTCCGACAGCATCTCGGCGATCTCGGAGAGGATCTCCAGATGGCGCTGGGTGGCCGCCTCGGGCACCAGCAGGAAGATCAGCAGGCTGACGGGCTCGTCGTCGGGGGCATCGAAGCCGATCGCCTGCTGCACGCGCAGCACCGCGGCGAGCGGGTTCTTCAGGCCCTTGATGCGGCCGTGCGGGATGGCCACGCCATGACCCAGGCCGGTGGAGCCCAGGCGCTCACGGGCGAACAGGTTGTCCGTCACCGAGGCGCGGGAAATCGAATGGTTGTTCTCGAACAGCAGGCCAGCGTGCTCGAACACGCGTTTCTTGCTGGATGCGTCCACATTCACCAGCACATTGCCGGCAGGGAGGATGGCTGCGAGACGGTTCATCAGGTCACAGCGCCGATTACGGCTGGATAGGCCTTGGGCGGGACGCTTGTTCGGTAGCTAGGCTGCGGATTATAGAAATTGCCCGGGCCTGGTGGGGCCCTGCAATCGCCGGGGGTGCAGTATTCACGGAACTTGCGGCACTGCAGCAACATCCGGGTACGCAGGGCGAATTGTGCCTTGTAAACAAAAAGGCGACCGATGCGGTCGCCTTCGTTGCTTGCTCCAGGGCTCAAGGGGCCGGTACGTCCAGCCGCTTGGCGGAGGCGTGGTGGTGGTCCTGAACCTTTTCCTTGTAGCGTCCGACCTGACGGTCTAGCTTGTCCATCAACTGATCAATCGCGGCGTAGAGATCCTCGTTGGCCTGTTCGACAAAGATGTCGCGTCCCTTCACATGGACGGTGACTTCGGCCTTCTGTCTGCGTTCCTTTTCCTTTTGCTTCTCCACGGTGAGCAGGACGTTGATGTCAACAACCTGGTCAAAGTGGCGGGTCACCCGGTCTAGCTTGGTGAGCACGTACTCACGCAAAGCTGGTGTCACTTCAAGATGGTGGCCGCTGATAGTCAGGTTCATAAAGCCTCCTTTCACAAGGGCTTGGTCGGAAAGACGGGAAAGCGGATCAATCAAAGAGCAGGGGATAGGGGGGAGGATGTCGGGTAGCGGATAAGGAGGGAGTGGGGAACTTGTCGAATTCAGTGTGCTCCTGAAGCCTGATCGTGACAAGCGTTTTAAACCAGGGTTTGTGGTCATTTGAAAGTCCAATTCCGCGCCTTCCCCGACTTGTGACGAAATGCGCACAGGCCTCAGATGCGCCTGTTGATGCGGGTTTCAAGCCCTGCGGCGTTTTTGCTTGGAGGCTCCTGCCGCGATGTGATAATGCGCGCTTCCCATCTCTGGAGCCTTACTTGGACAGCGACCACCCTCGGTGACCGTCCACTCCAGTGCCAAACGCAGCGGCCTGCGCATCTGAATGCGGGCCGCGCCGCTTGTCCGGAGTGAGACGGGTTCCGAACTTTTGACCCTCATCCGGACGAGCCTCGGGCGCCCTGCGCCCGCATCAACACCAGGCCCGTCCCCCTGCGCCAGGCGCCATCAGCGCCATACGCTGGAGACTGCATGCTGAACGTGTTCACGCTGGACAACGGCCGCCTCAAGGGCGGGCTGTTCCAGGAAGAAATCGAAACCGCCGAAGACCTGGCCCTGAGCCGGCCGATCTGGGTCGACCTGGAAAGCCCGACCCAGGAAGAAAAGGGCTGGATACGCGATCGCTTCGGGCTCACCATCCCCGAGGACATCGTCGACGAAGACCTGGAGGAGTCGGCGCGCTTCTACGAGGAAGACAACGGTGAGCTGCACATCCGCTCCGACTTCCTGATCGACGACGACGAGTCGGCGCGCAATGTGCGCGTGGCCTTCATCCTCTACAACAACGTGCTGTTCTCGGTGCACAACGAGGACCTGCCGGTGTTCCGCCTCTTGCGCCTGCGGGCGCGCCGCATCCCGGCCCTGATCGAGGATGCCAAGGATGTGCTGCTCAAGCTCTACGACGCCGACGCCGAGTACTCGGCCGATGTGCTGGAAGGCATCTACGACAACCTCGAGAAGGTCAGTGCGCGCGTGCTGAAGAAGGACGTCAACGACACCGAGGCCGGCGAGGTGCTGGCGGCGATCGCGCGCGAGGAAGACTTGAACGGCCGTATCCGCCGCAATGTGATGGACACGCGCCGCGCGGTCAGCTTCATGATGCGCAGCCGCATGCTCAATGCCGAGCAGTTCGAGGAGTCGCGCCAGATCCTGCGCGACATCGACTCGCTGGACTCGCACACCGCCTTCCTGTTCGACAAGATCAACTTCCTGATGGATGCGACCGTCGGTTTCATCAACATCAACCAGAACAAGATCATCAAGATCTTCTCGGTGGCCAGCGTGGCGCTGCTGCCGCCGACGCTGATCGCCAGCATCTACGGCATGAACTTCAAGCACATGCCCGAGCTGGATTGGGAGTGGGGCTATCCCTTCGCGCTGTTGCTGATGGTCGCGACGGTGGCCGCGCCCTTTGTGTACTTCCGCCGCAAGGGCTGGCTGCGCTGATCAGGCGCGCAGCCGGCGCTTGATCAGGCGTAGCAGCGTGCCCAGCAGCGGCACTTGCTCATAAAACTGCTCGGCGGCGTCCCAGTAATCGCGGTGGTAGGCCACGCGGCCGTCGGGAGCGAAGCGCAGATGGCTGCTGCCATGGATGCGGCGCTCCTGGGTCTCGCCCTTGAGCCGGAACAGGAAGTCCCAGCTGATGAAGCCCTGGGAGCCCTGCGTGATCGCATCCAGCACCACGAAGCGGGGCGAGGCCAGGGTCTCGAACATATGGGCGAATACGCGCTCGATGCCGGCCAGACCCTGCACCTCGTTGAACGGATCCTTGAAGAAGGCCTGCTCCGTGTAGCGCTCGTCCAGGCGCGCCAGATCGGCGGTGCCGAGCTGCTCGAAATAGGCGATCAATGCCGCCATGCGCTTGTCGGGGTGTCGTGGGGCTGTGGTCATGACTGGGAAGGCGAGGTCGCGCGCCGCACGAGCCGGAAGTACAGGCCATAGGGCAGCATGCGCATGAGCTTGAGCCAGAGCGTGAAACGCTTGGGGAAATGGATCTCGAAGGCGCCGCGCGCCCAGCCGCGCAGCATCGCCTGGGCGGCCTGCTCGGGGCTGAGCAGCGCTGGCATGTGGAAGTCGTTGCGCGCCGTCAACGGCGTGGCCACAAAGCCTGGATGCACCACCGACACCCCCAGCCGCAGCGGCTGCAGATCCAGGTAGAGCACCTCGGCCAGATGGGTCAGCGCGGCCTTGCTGGGCCCGTAGGCCATCGACCTCGGCAGGCCGCGGTAGCCGGCCACGCTCGACACCAGGCTGAGGTGCCCGCCCCGGCCCTGGTGCGATTGCAGGGCCAGCTGCGGCAGCAGCACCGCCAGCAGATTCAGCGCGCCGACGTAGTTGATGTCGAGGTGACGCTGGGCCTCGGCCAGTGAGAACTGCGCCGCGCCCATGGCCTGGTAATGGCCGGCGCAGTAGACGCACAGGTCGATGCGCCCGTGCTGGCGCAGGATCTGGCGCAGCGCCTGCGGCAGGGCGCCGGGGTCCAGCACATCCAGCGGCAGGGCCAGGCTGCCGGGATGCGCGCGCGCGAAGTCCTGCAGGCGCGCCGCCTGGCGCGCCGACACGCAGACGCGCGCGCCGCGCGCATGCAGCGCGGTGGCGAGCGCCTGGCCGATGCCGCTGGACGCGCCGACCAGCCAGACCACCTTGCCCTCCCAGTCCTGCAGCTTGGGGTTGAGCGCCATGTTCAGAGCTTCCGGAACGACAGCGTGACCTCGCCCAGGCGGATGCCGAACTTGCTCATCTGCGCCTTGTTGAGCATGACCTTGTCGTCCAGCAGGTACATCCAGTCGTCGAAGTCCACCTCGACGACCTTGCCGTCCACCGGCAGCTTCAGCGTGTAGCTCCAGCGCAGCGCATTGCCCGCCGACATGCCCTGCGCCTCGCCCAGCACGTCAGCGGCGCGGCCGCTCCAGCGGCCGTCACCCAGGCGCTTGAGCTGCCAGACGCGGCGCTCCCTGGCGCCATCGCTGTACTCGAAGTCCTCTTCCAGCACGCCCTCGTCGCCCTGCCAGCGCCCCAGCAGCCGGACGATGAAACGGCGCTGCACCTTGCCGGCGCGATCGGTGAAGATGCCATGCGCGATCAAGGGGCCGTTGAAATAGCTGCGCAGGTCCAGTGCCGGCGCCTCGCGCGCGTAGTCGGCCGGCTCGGGGGCAGTGGCACAGCCCGCCAGGGCCAGGGTGCTCAGCAGCAGGGTGCGGCGGCGGGTGAGAGCTGTCATCGGGCTTCCTTCAGCCGCAGCGCACCTGGCTCGCGGCGTATCCACAGCAGATAGAGCAAGGCCGCGGCAGCGGCCTTCAGCAGGCAGGGCAGGGCGCCATAGGCCAGGGTCAGGGCTTGCAATGCCTGGGGTTCGCGCTGCCCCGGCGCATAGCCCAGCGCGCCGAGCAGCGGCAGCGCCAGCCCGGCGGCCAGCGCCAGATTGAGCTTGTTGCAGAGGTTCCACCAGCCGAAGAAGACACCCTCGGCCCGGCCGCTCAGCCCGGCCGCCTGCAGCACGCGTGCGAGCATGGCGGCGGGGATGCTCAGGTCGGCGCCCAAGGCAAGACCTGACCCCAGGCAGACCAGGGTGAAACCCGCCACCGCGCCGCTCGGCAGGCTGGCCGCCCAGGCAAAGCAGGCCAGCGCCAGCAGCATCGCCATCAGCCAGCTGCGCGCCTGGCCGAAGCGCGCCACGGCGCGCAGCCAGAGCGGCATCGACAGTGCCGCGGCGGCGAAATAGCTGCCCAGGTAGAGGCCCTCGGCCTGCGGCGTCTGCAGGCGGTCGCGCACGAAGAACAGCAGCAGCGTGGCCGGGATGGCGGCGGCCACGCCGTTCAGCAGGAACACCGGCAGCAGGCGCCGAAAGCCCGGCACGCGCCAGGCCAGCCAGGGGTCCGGGCGCGGCGCGGTGGCCTGCCCGGGCCGCCCCCGGGGTGCGCCCCACAGACCCAGCAGCGCCAGGGCCAGCGCCAGGGGCAGCAGCAGGCTGGTGGCGCCGATGCCAGCCAGGCCGGGCAGCACCGAGGCGCAGATCACGCCGGCCAGGGCCAGCCCTTCGCGCCAGGCCGCGATGCGCGTCTGCTGCACGGCGCTGCCGCCCAGGCTGGCGCCCCAGGCCTGGTGCATCACGCTGAGCAGGCTGTAGGCCAGGTAGGCCGCCATCAGCATCAGCGCGCACCAGGCCAGCAGGCCCGTCGGGCCCCAGGCGGGCGGGTGGAACAGGGCGGCAAAGGCCGCGGCCAGCAGCAGCGCGGCCAGGCTCAGCAGCGCGAACAGCGGGCGCGGGCCGCGCCGCAGCCAGCGATCGCAGGCCAGGCCGATGAAGGGGTCGGCCAGGGCATCGAGCGCGCGCGACACCAGCAGCAGCAGCCCCAGCGTCGCCAGCGGCACGCCGTACTGCTGCGCATAGTGCGCCGGCAGGTTCACATACAGCGGCAGCGCCACGAAGGCGAGCGGAAAGCCCAGCGCGCCATAGCGCAGGCCGGCCAGCGCGCCGAGTTCAGCCGCCGTCATGCCGGCCCTCCAGCAGGGTGTTGCGCAGGCCGGGCTCGGAGCTGCGCTCCGACAGCCAGATGCCGAAGAACAGCCGCGCGAACTCGGGCTCGGCGATCAGCCGGCCGCGCCGGCCGTTGACGAAGAACTGGGCTCCCTGCGCCGGCAGCAGCTGCCCGCTGAGGCGGTCGCCCGCCTGCACATCCGGAAAACTCTGCTGCATCTCGGCCAGCCAGCGCTGCGCCGCGGCGTCGGCGATCTCGGCCTGGCGGCGCATCTCCTGCAGCGAGCGCTTGGCAATCTCGGCGCCGCGCAGGCTGCGCGCGTATTCCAGCTCCAGCGCCAGCGGCTGCTCGGGCCAGTTGCGCGCATCGACGCGCTCCCTGACCCACAGCCGGATGTCGTAGATGGCCAGGCCGAAGAAACGCATGCGCGCCTGGCCCTGCAAATGCAGGCCCGCCAGCTCCGGCGGGGCGGGGCGTGCGCGGGCGGCCGGCCAGCACAGCGCGGCGGCCAGGCTCAGCAGGACGCGGCGCCGCGGCATCGCGGCCTCAATCCCGCCGCAGCGTGAACTGCATGACATCGGTATTGCCGGCCGCGAAGGCGGCTTCGCAATAGGCCAGGTAGAACTCCCACAGCCGCATGAAGCGGGTGTCGAAGCCCTGCTCGCGCACCGTCGCCTCCTGGGCCAGGAAGGCCTCGCGCCAGCGCTTCAGCGTCTCGGCATAGTCGAGCCCGAAGGCCAGCTCGTTGACCACGCGCAGGCCGGCCCTGGCCGCATGGGCGCGGAACTGGCTGGGGCTGGGCAGCATGCCGCCGGGGAAGATGTATTGCTGGATGAAGTCGCTGGAGCGCGTGTAGCGCTCGAACAGATCGTCGCGGATGGTGATGCTCTGGATGCAGGCGCGACCGCCGGGCTTGAGCTTGTCGCGCAGGGTCTGGAAGTAGCCATCCCAGTACTGCCGGCCCACCGCTTCGAACATCTCGATCGAGACGATGGCGTCGAAGGGGGCGTCAGCGATGTCGCGGTAGTCCTGGAAGCGCAGCTCGGCGCGCTCGGCCAGGCCGGCGCCTTGCAGGCGCTGCTGGGCCCAGGCAAGTTGCTCGCTCGACAGCGTCACCCCGGTGAGCCGCGCGCCGAAGTCGCGCGTGGCGGTCTCGGCCACGGCGCCCCAGCCGCAGCCGATCTCGAGCACGCGCTGGCCCGGCTGCAGCTCGCATTCGCGCAGGGCACGCCGCATCTTGGCCTGTTGCGCCTGCGCCAGGGGCTGGCGGCGGTCGCCGTCAAACCAGGCGCTCGAGTAGTTCATGCTCGGGTCCAGCCAGAGCTTGTAGAAATTGTTGCCGAGGTCGTAGTGCGCGTGGATGTTCTTGCGGCTGCCCTCGCGGCTGTTGCGGTTGAGCCAATGCCTGATGCGGTAGGCCAGCGCGCCCCACCAGCGGCCGTAGACCACGCGCTCCAGCGCCTCGCGGTTGCGCACCAGCAGCTCCAGCAGGGCGCAGAGGTCGGGCGTGCTCCAGTCGCCCGCCACATAGCTTTCCGCAAAGCCGATGTCGCCGGCGCGCAGGGCGGCGGCGCAGACCTCCCAGGACTTGATGCGCAGCGCCGCCCGCGGCCCCTCATGCCGGCCGAAATGCAGCTGGCTGCCGTCGGGCAGCTGCACGTCCAGGCTGCCATGCTGGAGCAGGCTGAGCAGGCGGAATACCCGGCGCGCGGCGCCGGGGGCGCTCTCCGGCAGGCCGAAGCGGTTGGTGCAGGTGGTCGAGTTCATCGTGGTGGCGGTTTCTGGCGAGGCCGTCAGCGGGTCAGGAATCGGGGCGGCTCGGCCGGCTTGCGGAAGAAGGGCACACGCTTGAGCCAGAGCCTGAGCGCCTGCCAGTGAATGCGCGCCATCACGGCGGCGCTCAGCCAGGGCATGGCAAGAAAGGCCGCGCGGGCGCTGCGCTCGCTGAGCGGCTGCAGCTCGCCGCTGACGCTGGTCTCCAGCAGCGCGCCGGCCTCGTCGTGGTGATCGATACGCGCCACGGTGCGCGCGCGCCCGGCCTGCCAGGCATGCATGAAGCGGAAGCGGTAATGCCCGCCGACGCGGCAGAAGGGCGAGACATGGAAGACCTTGTGGGCACGCAGCTCGCGCCCCAGCTGCGCGCCCTGCAGCAGATAGCAGTGGCGTTCACCGAAGGTGTTGTTAACCTCCACCACGATGGCGGCCAGCGCGCCGTCGGCGCGCTCGCAGTACCAGAAGCTCACCGGCTTGAAGGCATAGCCCAGCACGCGCGGCAGGCAGTGCAGCCAGACCTCGCCGGTGGCGTCGTCGATGCCCTCGCGCGCCAGCAGCGCATCCAGCCAGTGCAGGCAGTCGGGCCCGCCGTCGCCATGGTCGGCGTCGTGAAAGCTCAGCCAGCCGAAGCCGTTGCGATGCAGGGCCGCGCAGGGCTGTTCGCGCAGGCGCCGCAGCGGCAGCATCAGGAAGTAGCTGGCATAGCTGAAATGGTGCCGGGCCGGGCGCAGGCGCGTGTGGCGCACCCGGCCCATGCCCAGCAGCGCCTGCTGCGGCCAGGCGCTGCTGCTCACGGTGTGGCTCCGGCCGGGGCACGCGCGGCCCAATGTTCCAGCATGCGCTTGGCCACGCCCAGGCCCGACAGCAGGCCATCCTCGTGAAAGCCATAGCGGGTCCAGGCGCCGCAGTACCAGAGATGATCGCGGCCCTGGATCTCGTGCAGGCGCTCCTGGGCACGCACGGCGGGCAGGTCGAACACCGGATGCGCGTAGTCGAACTCGCCCAGCACCTGCGCGGCAGCCGGCTCGCGCACCGGGTTCAGCGACACCAGCACCGGCTGCTGCCAGGGCAGGGGCTGCAGCCGGTTGAGCAGGTAATGCAGGCAGACCGCCTGGTCTTCGCGCCCGCGCCGGAGCTGGCCGGCGCTGCCGCCATGTTCGTAGTTCCAGGCCGCCCAGGCGCGCCGGCGCTGCGGCAGCAGGCCCGCGTCGGTATGCAGCACGGCGCGGTTGCGGTGGTAGCCGATGCTGCCGAGGATCTGGCGCTCCTGCAGGCTGGCGTTGCCGAGCAGGGCCAGCGACTGGTCGCTGTGGCCGGCCAGCACCACCTCATCGAACAGCTCGGTGCCGGCGCCGCTGTGCACCCTGAGCTGCGTGCCGCAACGCTCCACCGCATGGACGGCGCAGTTCAGGCGCTTGTGCCGGATCTGCGGCAGCAGCTTGTCCACATAGTGGCGTGCGCCACCGCGCACCGTGAACCACTGCGGCCGCTGCGTCACCTGCAGCAGCCCATGGTTGTGGCAGAAGCGGATCAGCGTGCGGATTGGGAACTGCAGCATCTGCGCGGTCGGGCATGACCAGATGCAGGCCACCATGGGCAGCAGATACCAGCGCCGGAAGGCCTCGCCAAAGCGCTGCTCGCCGAGGAAGTCGCCGATCGATTGCGACAGTGCGGCTTCGCTGCCGCGCTCGGCCAGTGCGGTGCAGAGGCGGTTGAAGCGCAGCAGATCCTGCAACATGCCCCAGAACGCGGGGCGCAGCAGATTGCGACGCTGGGCGAACACGCTGTTGAGGTTGGAGCCGCTCCATTCGAGGGCCAGCTCGGGCAGCTGGACCGAGAAGGACATGTCGCTGGCCGCGACCTCCACCCCCAGCTGCGCGAACAACTGGATCAGCAGCGGGTAGGTGCGCTCGTTGAAGACCAGGAAGCCGGTGTCGACGCCGTGCCGCTGACCCTGCAGCGTGATGTCGACGGTGTGCGTGTGGCCACCGAAATAGTCCCCGGCCTCGAACAGCGTGACATCGGCGTGGCGGCTGAGCGCCCAGGCGGCCGAAAGACCCGCAATGCCGGAACCGACCACCGCCACGCGCGGGCCGCCAGGGCCGGCGCCACCACCGGGGGGAAGCGCATGCAGGCCGGCCAGGAACTCGCTCAGCCCGCGTGCATGATCGGCGGCGCCCGAGGCCTGGCGCAAAAGCAAAGGGCTTCCGCACGAGGCGGAAGCCCTGGACATAAAAGTAGCCGCAAGACGCCCCGGAGCTAACGAGGGAGGGAGGGAGGAGGAGGAGAAAGGCTCCGGGATTACAGCCCCATTGACGGGGAGATCTTGCGACTGAAAGTTGGTGGAAACTTTACCTGTTTGTTGCGGGCTTGTGCTCAAAGCCGAGACGGCTGCCACGGTATCGGCAGCCGCACTCAAGGGCTTGACCACTGTGTACTGCGTCCGCCCACGCTTGGCGCTGGCCGGGCCGGATTTGTCCCAGCTAGCGGGGACAATGGTCAGCAGATGAGCAACAGTATGGGTCATGAAGTTAACGCCTGGCTGACGCGGCTTGCCGCCCGGTGAGTCGGCATGGGTGCGCTGGTATTGGGCCGGCTTTGAACATTGTTTGTCCTAGTCAAATCGATGTCGCGTCGCTATATTAGGGCATATCAAACGGAATGTCATATGTTTGTCCAGGACAAAATTGCAAATAAATGGCTGCTGGACGGAACGCGCCGTGGCTGAATCCGCGTCCGCCGGGATGCCGGGCATTGCCGCCGTCGAGCGCGAGACCGGGCTCAGCAAGGACACCTTGCGCATCTGGGAGCGCCGCTATGGCTTTCCGGCGCCGCTGCGCGATGCGCAGGACGAGCGCATCTATCCACCCGAGCAGGTCGAGAAGCTGCGCCTGCTGAAGCGCCTGCTCGATGCAGGTCATCGGCCCGGGCGCGTCGTGCCCGCCGATCGGGAGGTGTTGCAGGCCTTGCTGGCGGAGGCGATGCAGCGGCGCAGCAGCTTGCAGGCCAAGCAGGGCTACCTGCCTGCCGAGACGCTCGCGCCATATCTGGACTTGCTGCAGTCGCATCGGGTGGAAGACTTGCGCCGCCTGCTGGCCCAGGCCATCGTGCGCATGGGCCTGGGCGCGGCGGTGCTGGAGTTGATCGCCCCCTTGACGACGCAGGTGGGCGAGCTCTGGATGCAGGGCGAGCTGGCGGTGTTCGAAGAGCACATCTACTCGGAATGCCTGCAGCAGGTGCTGCGCCAGGCCATCCATGCGGTGCCGCGCCAGGCCTTGAGTGAGCGGCCGCGCGTGCTGCTCAGCACCCTGCCCGGCGAGGCCCATGGCCTGGGCCTGTTGATGGCCGAGGCGATGCTGACGATCGAGGGCTGCCAATGCCTCTCGCTGGGCGTGCAGACGCCGCTGGCCGACATCCCGCTGGCGGCGCGCGCCCATGCCGCCGACATCGTGGCGCTGAGCTTCAGCAATGTGCTGCCCGCCGGCGCGGTGCACGAGGGCCTGCAGCAGTTGCGCGCCCTGCTGCCGCCCGCAGTGGCACTATGGGCCGGCGGCAGTGGCAGTGCCCTGCAGCGCAGCGCGGTCGGCGGCGTGCAGCGCGTCGCGCAGCTGGGCGAGGTGGCCGCCGCGGTGCAGCGCTGGCGCGCCGACCCCGCCTGAGCGAGGCCCTGCCGGCCGTCCGACCACGCGTGCGTTGTCACGGCAGACGCATAGAATTTGCTGCCTTAGCGAGGACTCGTCATGCTTTACCCCGAACTCTTCAAGCAACTCGAAGCCGTGCGCTGGAACATGGACACGGACATCCCCTGGGACAAGTTCGATGCCAGCCGCCTCACCGAGGACCAGGCCCGCACCATCAAGATGAACGCCATCACCGAGTGGTCGGCGCTGCCGGCCACCGAGATGTTTCTGCGCGACAACCGCGACGACAGCGACTTCTCGGCCTTCATGAGCGTGTGGTTCTTCGAGGAGCAGAAGCATTCGCTGGTGCTGATGGAATACCTGCGCCGCTTCCGCCCCGACCTCGTGCCCACCGAGCAGGAGCTGCACGAGGTGCGCTTCGATTTCGATCCCGCGCCGGCGCTGGAAACGCTGATGCTGCATTTCTGCGGCGAGATCCGCCTGAACCACTGGTATCGGCGCGCGTCGGAATGGCATACCGAACCCGTCATCAAGGCGATCTACGAGACCCTGGCGCGCGATGAGGCGCGCCACGGCGGCGCCTATCTGCGCTACATGAAGCGCGCCATGCAGAAGTTCGGCGACGAGGCCAAGGCGGCCTTTGCCAAGGTGGGGGTGCTGATGGCCAGCGCGCGCCGCACCGCCCAGGCCCTGCATCCCACCAATCTGCATGTGAACGCCAAGCTGTTCCCGCGCGACACCATCCAGAGCCGCCTGCCCGACCCCGAGTGGCTTGAGAAGTGGTTGGACACGCAGATCCAGTTCGACGCGGTGTGGGAGAACAAGGTGGTGGAGCGCATCCTCCACAACATGAGCCTGCTGATGGATCGCAGCTTCGCGAGCGTGCAGGAGCTGAACCGCTTCCGCAAGGAGATGGCGGCGCGCGTCGCCGCGGCCACCGGGGTGGTGGTGCCGCTCGCATCAAGCTGAAGCGCCGGCCCCTGCCCCCAATGAAAAGAGCCCGCTGACGCGGGCTCTTGGCATTCGGCCTGGTGCCGTGCTCAGTGGGCGTTGCGGCGATGCAGGATCAGCAGGCCGAAGCAGGCGGCGGCGATGGCGAGCCCGCCGATCAGGTGCGGCGAGGCCAGCTGACCCAGGGCGGCCAGCGCGTCGTGCAGCGCCCAGCTGGAGATCTCGCCGATGAACTGCGGCAGGCTGGCCGGGCCGTCCACGGTGCGCTCCAGCTCCTTCTTGGCATCCATCAGGGCGCGGCCGGCGCCGTCCGCCTGGGCTTGCAGCAGCTTCCAGACGATCGGGTTGTCGTAGACCTTGTTCAGCACATTGCCGGCGATCAGCGTGGCCACGATCAGCAGCGGTGCGCCCCAACGCTTCAGCCAGGCCGAGGCGGCCATCAGGCCCAGGTAGATGGGCGCCAGCCACAAGCTCATCAGCAGCACGCCGAAGCCCAGGCGCAGCACGCCCACCACGCCGGCGATCAGCAGGCCCAGCCAGGACACCTCGGTGAGGGCCGCCAGGCCGCTGACCTTGATCACCACCGCCGCGGCCATCACCAGGCCCAACCCGGCGCTGATCGCCAGGGCCAGCAGGGGCACGAACACCACATGCATCAGCACGGTGGCGGCGATGCTCTCGGTGTGCGTGCCGGGCAGCGAGAGCCAGAACTCGATCGAGCGATCCTGCTGGTCGCGGCGCGCCAGGCCCGGAATCTGGAACATCGACACCAGCCAGCTGATGCCGAAGCCGCCCAGCGCGGTGGCGCCCAGGGCCACCGCGGCCACCGCCATGGTGGGGGCGCTGCTGGCATCGGTTTCGACGCGGCCGAAGGGCATGGCCAGCAGCACCAGCAGCGGCGGGATCAGGATCAGCAGCAGCCAGCCGCGGTGGTGCTGCATCCATTCGCGCTGCAGCAGGGTCATGAAACGTGTGGACATGGTTTTCTCCTCGTTTGTTCTGCTCAGGCCTGGCGGCTTTGCATTTCGGGCTTGCGGGTCAGGGCCATGAACAGGTCCACCAGGCTGGGGCGGAAGCGCTGGCCCAGGGCCTGCAAGTGCACCGGCGGCTCGCCGTCGAACAGCGCCGCGGGCTTGCCCTGCAGGCGGTAGCGCAGCAGCGGATGGGCCGAGGCCACCGCATCGGCGGCGGCGGCATCGTGCGAGAGGGCCACGAAGCGCGAGTCCATCTCCTCCAGGCTGATGTTGAGCACCAGCTTGCCCTCGTCCAGCATCATCACGTCGGACAAGAGGGTCTCGATCTCCTCCACCTGGTGGGTGGAGATGATGACGGTGCGCTCGCCATCGCACCATTCGTCGATCAGCATCTCGTAGAAGCTCTTGCGCGACATCACATCCAGGCCCAGGGTGGGCTCGTCCAGGATCATCAGCCGCGTGTCGATGGCGGCGATCAGCGCCAGGTGCAGCTGCGTCACCATGCCCTTGGAGAGGTTCTTCACCTTGTCGCCGCTGGCCACGCTGGTGCGCTTGAGCAGGGTGCGGGCGCGTTCGGCCGAGAAGCGCGGCTGCAGCCCGCTCATCAGGGTCAGCAGCTCTTCCACCTTGGCCCAGCGCGGCAGTACCGCCACGTCGGGGATGTAGGAGAGCGAGGTCAGCAGCTCGTTGCGCTGGGCGCGCGGGTCCAGGCCCAGCACGCTGAGTTGGCCCGAGCCACCGATCAGGCCCACCATGGCCTTCATCAGCGAGGTCTTGCCGGCGCCGTTGTGACCCAGCAGGCCCACCACGCGACCCTTGGGGATCTTGAAGCTGATGTCGTCGACGGCGGTCTTGCGGCCGTAGCGCAGGCTGAAGCCGCTGGCTTCGACGAGGTTGGAGTGGTCCGTGTTGTTCATTGTTGTCCCCAGTTCAGATCCGAGGCCGACAGGCCCAGGCGTTGCAGCTTGGCGCGCAGCTGCGGCCATTCCTTTTGCAGGAACTGCTGGCGCTCGCTTTGCAGCAGGCGCTCGCGCGCCCCCTGGCGCACATACATGCCCACGCCGCGGCGGCTCTCGACCAGGCCGTTGTCCACCAGGGCCTGCAGGGCCCGGCTGACGGTGAGCGGATTGATCAGGTAGCGGCTTGCGAGGCTGCGGACCGAGGGCAGGACTTCGCCCTCGGGAGGGGTGCCGTCCAGCAGCTGCGCGGCCAATTGGTCGGCCAGCTGCTGGTAGATCGGCGCGTTGTCGTTCCAGCTTTGCATGTCCTTGTCGGGGCGGGACCCCGCGGTGTGTTGCTGATGTAGCACACCATAACAAGACTCCCCCGGGCGACCCAGGCCGTGGCGACAGGCTGCTCAAAAAGACGGATGAAACGTCGAATACCGCTCGGGGCGGTATCGCGCTCAATCCCCTTGCGGCGCAAGCCCGCTGACGCTGAAGGCGACGCCGCGCCCGTCCAGACCGGAACCGATGGCGACGGTGCCGCCCAGACTGTGCACCACCTGGCGCACGATCGCCAGGCCCAGGCCGCTGCCGCTGGCTCCGGTTTGGTCGCTGCGCCAAAAGCGTTCGAACACGCGTTGCCGGTCGGCTTCGGCAATGCCAGGGCCATCGTCGGCGACTTGCAGGCACAGGCCTTCGGCCTGCTCGCTCAAGCGGACTTCGATGCGACTGCCTTCGGGGCAATAGCGCAAGGCATTGCCGACCAGATTGCCGAGCAGTGAGCCCCACAGCGTAGGCGATATCCGGCTGGGCAATTGGTCTGGCGCTTCGAGCGCCAGGCTGATGCGGCGCGCCTCGGCCAGCGGCAACAGTTCAGCCAGCTGGGCGCGCGTCTGCTCGGCCAGATCGGTGTTCCGGTCGGATGTAGTGTGGACAGACTCAACGCTGGCCAGAGTCAGCAGTTGCTGGCTCAGATGCGCGGCGCGCGTGACCGCGCCCTCCAGGGCTCGCGCGGCCTGCTCACGTTCGGCTTCGGTCTCGGCCTGGCGCAACACATGGGCCTGTGCAGCGATGACGGCCAGCGGCGTGCGCAACTCGTGCGCGGCTTCCTGCACGAACCGGCGTTCGCGCTCGCGCTGCAGGCGCAGACGACCGAGCATCGCGTCGAAGGCCTGGCCCAGGGGCTGCAACTCCGATTGCGGCAGGTGTACGTCCAGCGGGCCCAGGTCCTGGGCATCGCGCTGCGACAGGCGCTGCACCAGTTCGCGCAGCGGGCGCAGGCCGCGATGCAAAGCCAACCACAGGGGCAGCAGCACGACCGGGAATGCGATCGGCAGGTAGAACCCCAGCTGATGCGCCACCTTGCGCAGCATCGCCTCGGGGCCGCGGACTGGCTCGGCGACGCGCACCGAGCCCACGGCGCTGTCTTGCCGATAGGCCCAATGTGGGCGCCCTTCGATCATGTGGTCATCCCGACCTGGGGTCTGGGCCAGCAAGGCGGCACGCCAATGGGGGTGCGATTCGTACAGGACCTGACCATCAGGTGCCAGCCATAGCACCGCCAGCTCGCCCTTCCAACGATCGGGCTGGGCGCGGCGCCATTGGTTGGCGTCGTCGATCAGGACGCGCAGTGAAACCGCGCGATTCATCGCGGGCGTCCTTTGCAAATGTGCGGTGATGTTGACGACGATCTCCCGGACGCCGGGATCCACCGCCATATCGCGCCGGTATTCGAGGTAATTCCAGGCCAGAATCTCCAGCCCGACCAACATCAAGGTAGCAAGCAGCGCCAGGCCAATGCGGCGACTTAGTGAGGGACCGAGCATCCGGCGCCACGCGATGCGGCGGCTCATGTCAGCAGGCGATAGCCTATGCCGCGCACGGTGCCAATGCGCTCGGCGCCGATCTTGCGGCGCAGGTTCGACAGGTACATCTCGAGGTTGGCGAAATCCAGCGCCTCGCCCAAGGGCGCCAGCTTTTGCGCCAGCTTGCCCTTGGGAACGACGGTGCCAGCTTCGCCGGCCAGCAGATTCAGCAGATCGAACTCGCGCGGGCTCAGCTCGACAGCACGCCCACACACCCGCACTTCGCGCTCGCGCGGCCGGATCGTCAGGTCGCCGATGCGCCAGTTCTCGCTGGCCTGGCCCGCGCTGCGACGCAGCAGGGCCCGCAAGCGGGCCATCAACTCGGGTATCTCGAAGGGCTTGCTGAGGTAGTCGTCGGCGCCGCCGTCCAGACCCTCCAATCGATCGGCAAGACCGACCCGTGCGGTCATGACCAGCAGCGGCGTGGCGGCCCCTTGAGCGCGCCAGCGCTTGAGCAATTGCAAGCCGCAACCATCGGGCAAACCGAGATCGAGCAACACCGCGTCCTGCTGGACAGGGTCCAAGCGTTCGGGCGCATCGGCGCCGCGGCGCAGCCATCGGCTGCTGAAGCCGCCCTGGCGCAGCGCGGCCTGCAGGGCCTTGCCAAGGTCGAGATCGTCCTCGATTAACAGAATGTGCATGGCGCAGTATCGGTGCGGTCGGGAGGCGCGCGGCCAAAGGCCAGCCAAAGCGCACTGCCGCGGCCTACCCCGAAGTCGGGCGCGCGCTGGCAGACTCGCGCTGCTTCCACGACACCCCAATATCATGTCCCAGTTGACCCAGCGCCGCCTGCTCCTGCAATCTATTTTGGCTCTGCCTTTGGCTGGCTGTGGCGGAGGAGGCGGGGGCGGCGAGGGGGCGCTGGCGTCCGAGCGCGTGCTGCCCCAGGTCAGCACGCAGCCTGCTGGTTCGAGCCAGGGGGCGATACCCGCGGTCGACGATATGGTCCAGCAGCAGTTGCTCGCACAGCGCATTCCGGGGGCCAGCTTGGTGGTGGCCAGGTCCGGCCGAATCGTCTATGCCAAGGGCTATGGCTATGCCGATCTCGAGGCTGCCACGCCAATACAGGTCGAACAGCGCTTTGAGATCGGTTCGGTCACCAAGTCCTTTGCCGCGAGCGCCATCATGCTGCTGGTCGAAGACGGCCTCCTCACGCTCGATGACAGGCTTGAGCCGTATCTTGGCGCCACGCCCGCGGCCTGGAACGGCATCACGATCCGGCATCTGCTCAACCATAGTTCGGGCCTGCCCGAATACCCGGACGATGCCTTCTTCGCCGCGCTCGAACGTGATCAGGGCTTCTCCACCGCCGAGCTGCTGGCGCGCTTCAAAACCCATGGCCTGGCCTTCCCGCCCGGCTCGTCCTTCCTCTACAGCAATACAGGCTACGACCTGATCGGCCTGATCATCCAGAAGGTCAGCGGCCAGCACTACGGCGAGTTCCTGCGCCGGCGCGTGTTCCAGCCGCTAGGCATGGACAGCGCGCGCCTGATGGCGCCGAACGAGTCGGCAGCAGGCAACGCGATCGGCTACGAGATCGTGGCCGAGCAACGCCGTCCCCATGCCTACAACAGCGCCGAGCGCAACTACTTGGCGCTGGCGGCCAGCGGCCTGCAGATCAACGCACTTGACATGGCGAAGTGGGACGCGGCGCTGTACACCGAGCGCATTCTGAAGCGCGCCACGCTGGACCTGATGTGGACGCCCAACAGCCTGATGCAGGCCGCGAACGCGACGACGCCCGACATCTGGTACGGCCTGGGCTGGCAGCTGCGCACCCAGCAGGGGCATCGCTGGGTTTATCACTCAGGAGGCATGCCTGGCCATGTGGTCGACTTCATTCGCTATCCGGACGATCAGCTGACGGTCATCGTCATGACCAATCTGGACGAACGGCACGCCAACGCGCGCGTGATCGCACGAACGGTGGCGCAGATCATCCAGCCGGGCCTATAGGCTCCTTGGCGCGCCCAGCGCCTGCCGGCCGCCTATGGGATGAAGTGGTAATGGGATACGGAGCTGGGCAACTTCGAGGCCAGTCCGCTGGACGTTAGCGTGCCCGTCGAGGCGGCGCTGTGCCTGCTGACTGCCTTGCCCGCGCCGGGCGCGACGTCATCGGACCGCGCCTGGCGGTCTGGCGCGTGCTTAGCGAGCCGCTCGAAGGCCCTTGCCAGAAGTCTCCCGCTGGCGGAGCGCCTGCGCCTACTTGGCGGCGAAGCGGTCCTGGTCGGCCTTGCGGTCGGCCGTCACCTTCTGGGCGGCGGGGCGCTCGCCGATCAGCTTGGCGTAGGACTTCCACTCGACGCCATGGGCGGCCAGTAGGTCCTCGCCCAGCACCGACTTGGTGGCCATCGCCACCAGGGGCAGGCTGACCCAGCCGGCGCAATCGGCCTGGGTGAAGGTATCGCCGGCCAGATAGGGGCCGAATTTGGCCAGGCGCTTGAAGGCGGGGATGTTCTTGTCCAGCAGCTTCTTCACGCGCTCCTTGTTGGCGTCGCTGCACGTGCCGCCGAAGAAGGCCTGGCCGTAGAGTTCGCGCGCCACCAGCTCCAGATGCAGCTCCACAAAGGTGATCAGCTCATGCACCTTGGCCTGTGCGAAGGGCTCGGCCGGCAGCAGCGGGTGGGCGGGGTAGGCAGATTCCAGATAGTCCAGGATCACCTGGCTCTCGCACAGCGTGCCCTGCTCGGTGCGGATGAAGGGCACCTTGCCCAGCGGCGAGGCGGCCAGCACGGCCTCGTCCTTGGAATGCGTCATCACCACCTCCTCCTGGAAGGGGATGCCTTTTTCCAGCAGGGCCAGCTTGACCTTGTTGTAGTAGTTCGAGAGCGAGAAGCCGCAGAGTGTGATCGTCATGGTGAGTGTCTCCTTGTGGGGTGGGCGCAGTCTATGCCGAGGCGGGGCACGCCTTTGCCACCCAGGAGACATGCCGCTATTTGTTCACCAGCAGGATGCCCAGCGCCAGCCCGATCAGGGCGATGACCAGGCGCAGC
Source organism: Paucibacter sediminis (assembly GCF_030254645.1). Taxonomy (NCBI): domain Bacteria; kingdom Pseudomonadati; phylum Pseudomonadota; class Betaproteobacteria; order Burkholderiales; family Sphaerotilaceae; genus Roseateles; species Paucibacter sediminis. Next base: position 1,080,246 of record NZ_CP116346.1, on the reverse strand, counting down.
GTGATCGCCTCGCCCAGCACCAGCACCCCGGCCAGCAGGCCGAACAGCGGCGTGCTGAGCGTGAAGCTGGCCAGGCGCGTGGCCGGGTAATGGCGCACCAGCCAGAACCACAGCAGGTAGCTGGCAAAGGAGACGATCACCGCCTGGAAGCCGAACCAGCCCAGCAGCCGGGCCGACCAGGCCAGCGGCAGCGGCTCGTGCAGGGCCAGGGCCGCCAGGCTCAGCGCCAGGCCCGAGACCGCCAATTGGTAGAACAGCGTCTTCTCGGCGCTGGCGCTGGCGAGCCGGCTGCCGCGTATCGCCAGTGTGGTGCCGCCCCATAGCAGCGCGGCCAGCAGGCCCAGCGCATCGCCCAGCCATTGCTGCGGCTGCCCGCCCGCGCTGAAACCTTCGGCAAAGGCGAACGCCACCGCGCCGAATGCCAGCAGCAGGCCCAGGCCCTGGCGCGGCGTGAGCTTCTCGTGCCGCGAGATGAAGGGCATGCCCAGCGCCACCACAAAGGGCGCGAGGTAGATGAACACCACCATGCGCGAGGCGCTGGTGTACTGCATGCCCCAGAAGATGGCCGCGAACTCGGCCGCGAACAGGCCGCCGGCCAGCAGGCCGCCACCCAGGCTGCCGTCGCGGTCGAACAGCGCGATGCCGCGCGCCCGTGCCCAGAGCCACACCAGCGCGCCGGCGATCAGCGAGCGCAGCCCCGCCTGCCAGAACGGGGTGATCTCGCTCAGCGCCGCCTTGATGGCCACCTGGCCCAGGCCCCAGAGGGCGCAGCAGAACAGCACGGAGGCGACGGCAAAGGCGTCGAGATGGGGCTTGCGATCAGACTTCAGCATGGCGCGATGATGCCCGCAGCCGCCGCCAGGCCAGCCACGCCAGGGCGCTGAGCGCACCTGCCAGCGTGCCGCTGAGATGGGCAAAGGGCGCGATCGCGATGTCCCAGCCGGGCAGGGTGCGCAGCGCAGGCCCCAGCGGCTGTTCCAGCCACAGCTTGACCAGCAGGCCGGCCGCGATGGCCGCCCCCACCAGCCGATCCCGCCCGCGCCGTGCCAGCAGCTCCACCACCGCCACCGCCACGCCCGCGTGCAGCAGGCCCGAGAGCCCGCCGTAATGCAGCAGCGCGGGTTGCAGCAGCAGGCCCAGCTGGGTGAGCGGCCAGGCGGCCAGCCAGGCGGGGGTGGCGCGCAGCCGGCCGGCCCGGCCCAGCAGGGCCAGCACGGCACAGCCGGCCAGATTGGCAAGCAGATGCTGGGCGCTCCAATGCACCAGGGCGGCGCTGAGGACGCGCCAGGGTTCCTGTGCCCACAGGGCGGGCTGCCAGTCCAGCCACGCGCGCGGCAGCCACCAGGCCAGGCCGGCCAGCGTGGCCAGGCCGGCGCTGAGGGCCGCCCAGGACATCAGCCGAACACGGCCCGCCAGAGCGCCAGCACCGCGTCGCGGTGCGTGGCGATGCCCTGCGCCGCCTGCGCCGCCTCGTCCAGCGCGGTGGACTGTTCGTCCAGGCGTGCCCGGTGTTGCACGCGGCGCAGCTCGCGGTAGGCATCGGCGGCGGCCTTGCCCACGCCGGCGGGCAGCAGGCCGGCGGCCTCGGCGCGCTGCAGCAGGGCGATATTGCCGGCGTTGTCCAGCAGCTCGGCATGCTGGCGCGCATGCGCCAGGATCAGGAACTGCAGCGCGAACTCCGCGTCCATCATGCCGCCCGGGCTGTGCTTCACATCGAACAGGCCGGCGCGCACCGGGCGGGCCTGGCGCACCTTCTCGCGCATCGCCTGCACCTCCTGGCGCAGCGCCTGGATGTCGCGCTCGGCCGTCAGCACGGCGCGGCGCACGCCCTCGAAGCGCGCGGCCAGCTCGGGTGCGCCGGCGCAGAAGCGCGCGCGCGTGATGGCCTGGTGCTCCCAGGTCCAGGCAGTGTTGCTGCCGCGGCCGGTCTGGTAGTGCTCGAAACTGGCCAGCGAGGTCACCAGCAGGCCGGAGTTGCCGTTCGGGCGCAGCGCGGTGTCGATGTCGAACAGCTCGCCAGCGGCGGTGCGCAGGGTCAGCCAGGTGATCAGCTTGCGCACGAAGGCGCCGTAGATCTCGGGCGAGTTCTCGTCCGCGTCGTCGAACAGGAACACCACGTCCAGGTCGCCGCCGTAGCCCAGCTCCTTGCCGCCCAGCTTGCCGTAGGCGATCACCGCAAAGCTCGGGGCCGGGCGGTGCGCCTGCTTGAGGCGCGCCCAGGACCAGCTGATCACGCATTGCAGGGTGGCATCGGCCAGGGCCGAGAGATCGTCGGCCACCTGCTCCACCGTGATATGGCCCTCGACGTCGCGCACCAGGGTGCGGAACACTTCGGCATGGTGGGCGCGGCGCACGCTGTCCAGCAAGGCCTCCTCATCGGCCTCGCCATGCTGGGCCCAGGCATCGTGGCGGGCCTGCAGGTCGGCGATGAAGGTGGCGCCGTCGAAGCGTTCGTGCATCAGCCGGCTGTCGGCCAGTTCGTCGATCACGCCGGGATGCTGCATCAGATAGCGCATCGGCCAGCGCGCCAGGCCCAGCAGGCGCAACAGCCGCGTCTGCACCGCGGGGCGCTCCACCAGCAGGGCCAGATAGCTCTCGCGGCGCAGCAGCGGCTCGACCCAGTCGACGAAGCGCAGCGCGGCGTCCAGCGAGCATGCGCCCTCCTTCACGCCGATGGCGGCACGGCCCACCAGCTTGGCCAGGCGCAGGCGCGATTCCTCGCGCAGGTTCTGCACGCGCGGCTGCTGGGCCCAGCGGCGCACCGCGGCGGCCAGCTCGGGCGGCAGCTTCTCAAGGAACTCGTCGGCATCCACCGGCAGGGCCGGGCCGCCGCATTGGCCGTTCTTGCAGGCGCCAGGCTTGGGCGCCTGGCCGTCGTGCAGCAAGGCGTCGAATTCGGTGGCCACCAGCTCGCGTACCTCGCACAGGCGGTCCAGCAGCTGGCAGGCTTCGGCGCTGCAGACCATGCCCATGGAGCGCGCGATCCACTTCAGGTCATCGTCGGACCCCGGCAGGCAATGGGTCTGCTGGTCGTCGAGGAACTGGATGCGGTGCTCGACGCGGCGCAGGAAGTCGTAGGCCTCGGCCAGCTTGGCGGCGGTGGCCGGCTTCATCAGCCCGCGCGCCGCCAGCCGGGAGAGCGCCTTGACGGTGGAGCGCGTGCGGATCTCGGGGAACTGGCCGCCGCGCACCACCTGCAGCAGCTGCACGGTGAACTCGATCTCGCGGATGCCACCGCGCGAGAGCTTCACGTCGTTGGAGCGCTCGGGCCGGCCGGCGGCGCGCTTCTGCGCCTCGTCGCGGATCTTGCGGTGCAGCTGCCGCAGGCCCTCGAACACGCCGTAGTCCAGGTAACGGCGGTAGACGAAGGGCGTGACCAGCGAGCGCAGCGCCACCGCACGCGAGGGCGCTGCGCCGGCCTCGGGCTGGCGCGGCGCCACCACCCGGCTCTTCAGCCAGGCGAAGCGCTCCCATTCGCGCCCCTGCACGAGGAAGTACTCCTCCAGCATCGACAGGCTCACCACCGGCGGGCCCGAGTTGCCATTGGGGCGCAGCGCCAGGTCGACACGGAACACCTGGCCGTCCTCGGTGACGTCGCCGATCAGCGCATAGAGCTTCTTGGCCACCTGGGTGAAGTATTCGTGCGCCGAGACCGGCTTGGCGCCATCGGTCTCGCCCTCGTCGTCGTAGACATAGATCAGGTCAATGTCGGAGCTGACATTGAGCTCGCGCCCGCCCAGCTTGCCCATGCCCACGACCCAGAACTCGATCACCTCGCCGACGCTGTTGCGCGGCTGGCCGTGGATGGCGTCCTGCTCGATGCGTGCCTGCGTCAGCGCCGCGCACAGCGTCACCTCGGCCAGCGTGGTCATCGCCTCGGTGATGGCCTTCATCGGCGCGGCCAGCTCGACGTCGTGCACCGCCAGGCGCTCCAGCACCAGATGGCGGGTCACGCGCAGCGCGCTGGCGAGGTTGCGGCCCTCGGCCTGCAGCTGCGCGATCAGCGCCTGCATGGCGGCCCGGTCGGGCAGGCCGGCGGCCAGCAGGGGCAGCTCCTGGTCGTAGCGGCGCCGGATGCGCTGCACGAAGCGGCTGTGCGCGGCCAGCGCCGCCTTGGTTGCAGAGGGTAAAGAATGCTCGTCGACGCTCATGGGGCAGGGTGGCCTGTGCTAGATTCGCTGCGATCCTGAGAGCGATGGGGCGCCCCCCAAGGCTTTGCGAGTGTCATCGTTTCTCATCCTGTGTGCCGCGCTCGAGAGCGCGTGCCTTCTACATGTCCTTGCTAGCCACCGTCTTCGCCGCCGCCAACCGCCCCGCCCGCTGGGCCCGCCGCTGCGCCAGATGGGCCGTGGCCCTGGTGCTGCTGGCATGGAGCCTGATGCTGCTGGCCTGGCTGGTTTTGCACTGGGCGATTCTGCCGCACATCGATGAATGGCGCCCTGCGCTGGCGCGACAAGCCTCCAAATCGCTGGGGTTGAATCTGCAGATCGGCCAGATAGATGTGCGCTCGGGGGGCTGGATACCGGCGCTGGAAATGCGCGATGTGCGCCTCATCGACCAGCATGGCCGCGAGGCCCTGCGCCTGCCGCGGGTGGCGGCGGCGCTCTCGGCGCGCTCGCTGCTGGCGCTGGAGCTGCGCTTCGAGCAGTTGCTGATCGATGCCCCCGAGATGGTGGTGCGGCGCGACGCCCAGGGCCGCATCTTCGTGGCCGGCCTGAGCGTGGACGAGGCCGAGCGCGCCGAGGCCGGCGGCGATCTGGCCGACTGGTTCTTCGTCCAGCATGAGTTCGTGATCCTGAACGGCCGCGTGCGCTGGATCGACGAGGCGCGCCAGGCGCCGCCGCTGGAGCTCTCGCGCGTGGACCTGGTGCTGCGCAACGGCCTGCGCCGCCACGAGCTGCGCCTCGACGCCACGCCCCCGCCCGCCTGGGGCGAGCGGCTCTCGCTGCGCGGCCAGTTCACCCAGTCGCTGCTCAAGCGTCCCGGCGATCTGCAGCATTGGAGCGGCTCGCTGTTCGCCGACCTGCCGCGCGCCGACGTGCGCGAGCTGCGCCGCTACCTGGACCTGCCCTTCGAGCTCAGCGAGGGCGATGGCGCGCTGCGCGCCTGGCTGGAGATCAAGCAGGGCCAGAGCCAGGCCGCCACCCTCGATCTGGGGCTGCGCGCCGTCAAGCTCAAGCTGGGCAAGCGCATCGAGGCGCTGGAGCTGGCGCAGATCGCCGGCCGGCTCTCGATGCAGCGCAATGCGCAAGGCCTCAGCTTTACCGCGCGCCAGCTCGGCTTCGAGGATGGCGAGGGCCTGGTGTGGCCGCGCTCGGACTGGTCGCTCTCGCTGCGCACGCGCCAGGCCTCCCAGGTGCTGGGCGCCGAGCTGGGCGAGCTGCTGGGCGGCGAGCTGACGGCCCAGCAGATGGACCTGGGCCTGGCCGCGCGCATCATGGCGCGCCTGCCGGTGCCGGCGGCCGCGCACCAGCTGGCGCAGGAGATGGCGCCCAGCGGCCGCGTCAGCGCCTTCAGCGCGCGCTGGGAGGGCGCGCCCGAGGCGCCGCAGAGCTACCGCATCAAGGGTGCGCTGGACCAGTTGAGCCTGGCCGCCGGCGTGCCGGCCGACGCGCACGGCGCGGCCCGCCCGGGCCTGGCCGGGGCGCAGCTGCAGTTCGATGCCACCGAGAAGGGCGGCACGGCGCGGCTGGCGATACGCGACGGCATGCTGGACTTTCCCGGCGTGTTCGAGGAGCCGCGCATCCCCCTGCAGACGCTCAGCGCCGGGCTGGACTGGCGCATCGAGGCGCGCAAGGACGGCGGCCCGCCCCAGGTGGAGCTGCGCGTCAGCGAGCTGCGCCTGCAGAACGAGGATGTGAAGGCCGAATTCGAGGCCACCTGGCGCACCGGCGCCAAGCCCGGCAGCGGCCGCGGCGCGCGCCTGCCCGGCAGCCTGGACCTCAGCGGCCGCATCGACCAGGCCCCCGCCAGGCGCGTGGTGCGCTACCTGCCGCTGGTGGTGGGCGAGACCGCGCGCGCCTATGTGCGCGATGCCATCCGCGGCGGCGAGGCGCACCAGGTGCAGGCGCGCGTGCGCGGCGACCTGGCCGATTTCCCCTTCGACGGCCCTCATGGTGTGGGAGGTGCTGGCGCAGGCATCTTCCGCATCAGCAGCCAGGTGAAGGACGTGGAGCTGGCCTATGTGCCCAGCCACGCCGCCACCGAGACCAGCCCCGCCTACAACTCGCCCTGGCCGGTGATGGAGCAGCTCAATGCCGAGCTGATCTTCGAGCGCGGCAGCATGCAGATCCGCAAGGGCCGCGCCAAGGTGCTGGGCTACGAGCTCTTCAACGTGAACGGCGGCATCCCGGATCTGGCGCACCAGGCCCAGCTGGAGATGGACGGCCAGGGCCGCGGCCCCATGGCCGAGCTCTTGCGCTTCATGCGCAGCTCGCCGCTCTCGGAATGGACCTCGCATGGCCTGGACGCCGCCAGCGCCAGCGGCAACGCCAGCCTCAAGCTGGGCCTGAAGATCCCGCTGCTGGATGCCAGCAAGTCCAGCGTCAAGGGTCAGGTCTTGCTGGCCGGCAACGAGCTGCGCCTGCGGCCCGATGTGCCGCTGTTTTCCAACACACGCGCGCGCATCGATTTCGACCGCAAGGGCGTGCAGCTGCAGGCCGCCGGCGCACGCGTGCTGGGCGGCGAGGCCCTGTTCGAGGGCGGCAGCCAGGCCGATGGCAGCCTGCGCTTCAGTGCCCAGGGGCAGCTGAGTGCGGAGGCGCTGCGGCGCGCCAGCGAGCTGGGCCTGCCCAGCCGTCTGGCCCAGTTCATGAGTGGCTCGACCGGCTACAAGCTGGAGCTGGGTTTCGTCAAGGGGCAGACCGAGTTCAACCTCGGCAGCTCGCTGCAGGGCCTGGCGCTGGATCTGCCGGCGCCGCTGCGCAAGGAGGCCGACAGCACGCTCAACCTGCGCCTGCAATCGCGGCTCTTGCCGGTGAATGGGAATGAAAGCGCCACGCGCGACGAGCTGCGCCTGGAGCTGGGCAACCAGCTGCAAGCGCATTACCAGCGCGAGCTCGGCGGCGAGAGCGCGCAGGTGCTGCGCGGCGCGCTGAGCGTGCTGGACAACCTGCCGCCGCTGCCGCCCAGCGGCGTGCAGCTGCAGGCCAATCTGGCCAGCTTCGATGCCGACGCCTGGCTCGCCACCGCGCAGCGCCTGCTCGGCCCGGTGAGCCTGGAGAACATGGACAGCGGCTACGCGCCCAGCCAACTGGCCCTGCGCGCGCAGAGCTTCAAGGCCGCGGGCCGCCAGGTCTCGCGCCTGGTGGCGGGCCTGAGCCGCGCGCCCGAGCAGAACGGCTGGCGCGCCACCATCGACGCCGAACAGCTGAGCGGCTATCTGGAGCTGCGCCAGGCGCGCGCCGGCCAGCCCGGCCGCGTCTACGCCCGCCTGGGCCGCCTGGCCCTGCCCAAGAGCGAGGCCGATTCGGTGCTGCAGCTGCTGGAGAAGCAGCCCAGCAGCGTGCCGGCGCTGGACATCGTGGTGGAGGACTTCGAGCTGCGCGGCAAGAAGCTGGGCCGCCTGGAGATCGATGCCCAGCTGGTGGGGCCGACGCGCGAATGGAAGCTCGCCCGGCTGCAGATCAAGCACCCCGACGCGTTGCTCAACGCCACCGGGCAATGGGTGGCCGAGCCTGGGCAGAGTCAGCGCCGCACCCTGCTGGACTGGCAGCTGGACGTCAGCGACGGCGGCAAGCTCCTGCAGGCGCTGGGCCAGGGGCAGATCCTGCGCGGCGGCAAGGGCCGCCTGAACGGCCAGCTCGGCTGGCAGGGCTCGCCGCTGAGCCCCGACTACCCCAGCATGGGCGGCCAGCTGCATGTGGCGCTGGACGCCGGCCAGTTCCTGCAGGCCGAGCCCGGCGTGGGCCGGCTGCTGGGCGTGCTGAGCCTGCAATCGCTGCCGCGCCGCCTGCTGCTGGACTTCCGCGATGTGTTCTCGCAGGGCTTTGCCTTCGACAGCTTCACCGGCGACCTGCGCATCGAGAAGGGCGTGGCCCATACCAGCAATCTGCGCATGGTGGGCCTGCAGGCGGCGGTGCTGATGGAGGGCCAGGCCGATCTGGCCGCCGAGACCCAGGATCTGCGCGTGCTGGTGGTGCCCGAGCTCAACGTGGGCGGCGCTTCGCTGGCTTATGCGGCCATTAATCCGGCGATCGGCCTGGGCACCTTCCTGGCCCAATGGCTGTTGCGCAAGCCCATGGCAGCGGCCGGCACGGAGGAATTCCATGTCACCGGCATGTGGGATGCGCCCAAGGTCGATCGCATCGAGAAGTCCGAGCGCAAGCCGCCCGAGGAGGCGGCATCAGGAGCAGCACCATGAAGCTGGCAGCGATACAGATGGTCTCGGGCCCCGAGGTGGCGGCCAATCTGGCGCGTGCGCGCCATTGGATGGAGGCCGCCCGCGCCCAGGGCGCCGAGCTGGTGGCCCTGCCCGAGTATTTCTGCCTGATGGGCACGGCCGACGCCGACAAGTTAGCCATCGCCGAGGCCGATGGCGAGGGCCCGATCCAGGCCATGCTGAGCCAGGCGGCGCACGAGCTGGGCCTGTGGGTGATCGGCGGCACCCTGCCGATACGCAGCGCGCGGGCCGACAAGGTGCGCAATGCCTGCTGCGTCTATGCCCCGGACGGCCGTCGCGCGGCGCGCTACGACAAGCTGCACCTGTTCTGTTTCGACAATGGCCGCGAGCGCTATGACGAGGGCCGCGTGCTCGAGCCTGGCGACGCGCCGGTGACGCTGCAGGCCGGGCCGCTCAAGCTCGGGCTCTCGGTCTGCTACGACCTGCGCTTTCCCGAGCTTTACCGTGCCATGGGCGTGGGTGGCCCCTGCGACCTGCTGGCCGTGCCCGCGGCCTTCACCTACACCACCGGCCAGAAGCATTGGGAGCTGCTCTTGCGCGCTCGCGCGGTGGAGAACCTCGCCTATGTGATCGCGCCGGCCCAGGGCGGCACGCATCCCAACGGCCGCCGCACCTGGGGCCACAGCATGATCGTCGATCCCTGGGGCGAGGTGCTCGCCTGCCTGCCTGAGGGCGAGGGCCTGGCCATCGCTGAGCTGGACGCGCCGCGCATGGCCGCCCTGCGCGCCCAGCTGCCGGCCCTGCAACACCGCCGACTTTGATCGAGGAGCACGCCATGCAACGCCGCACATCACTCTTGGCCCTGCTGGGGGCAGGTCTTGCGCTCGCCGGCTGCGGCACGCCCGCCGACCCCGAGGGCATGCGCCTGAGCGTGGCCGACGGCCTGCAGCTGCGCGGCTGGGTGCCCGAGGCGCTCAAGCAGCAGGTGCAGCTGGGCCAGGTGCTGGGCGGCCAGCCGACCGGCCGCCTGTGGGGCTCCAAGATCGGCGACGAGGCGCTGCGCGTGGCGCTGCAGGAATCGCTCAAGGCCGCCGGCATGCTGGCGCCGCAGCCCCAGGGCGGCCGCTACGAGCTGCGCGCCGCGCTGCTGGCGCTGGAGCAACCCGCGGTGGCGGTGGGCGACGCCCGCGTGGCGCTGACGATGGCCTATGAACTGCTGGACAAGGCCAGCGGCAACAAGCTCTACCAGCGCGAGCTGCGCAGCGTGCATGTGGCCGAGTTCGGCGACGCCATGCTGGACCAGAACGAGCGCCTGCGCCTGGCCAACGAGGGCGCGCTGCGCAAGAACATCAATGCCGCGCTGCGGGAGCTGCTGGAGCTGCGCTACTGAGACGCGCCTGCGCCGGCTGCGGCTGGCCCAGCCAGGCTTGCCGCGTGGTCTGCAGGAGTTGATGGAGAGTTTGGGCCTGAATATTGTTCATGGCCCCAGTGTCGGGGCGCTTGATGACAGGCCGTTGAAGGCCGTGCAGGGCGGGGCGCCTGAGCCGGGGGGGGCAGGCGCTCGCCCGGCACGGTCTGGCCACCGTGCCGCCCGCATCTGCTCAGCGCACGACGCCGAGCTCCTCGCGCTGTCCGCGGTTGAAGGTGTAGAGCGTCAGTGCACCGTTCTTGATATCGCCCTTCTCGTCGAAAGCGACGGTGCCGATGACGCCGGGGTAGCTGATCTTCTGTAGCACCGGCAGGTACTTGGCCGGTTCGGCCGATCCCGCCTTGACCATCGCCTCGGCCATCACCTTCGTGGCATCGTAGGTGTAGGGCGAGTAGATCTGGACCTCGATGCCGAACTTCTTCTTGAAGTCGGCCTTGAACTTGTCGAGCGCCGGCCGCTGTGCCGCGTCAACGCCACCAGCGATCGCGCAGACCACTTGGCCGTCGGGCACCTGGCCCGAAGCCAGCTTGGGCAACTCGGCGGTGCAGATGCCGTCGCCGCCCATGAACTTCGACTGGATGCCCAGCTGCTTCATCTGCCGCAGCATCGGGCCGGCCACCGCGTCCATGCCGCCGTAGAAGATCACGTCGGGCTTGGCCGCCTTGATGCCGGTGAGGATGCCCGTGAAGTCGGTCGCCTTGTCGTTGGTGAACTCACGTTTGGCGATCGTCGCGCCGGCGGCCTTCGCGGCCTTCTCGAACTCGCTGGCAACGCCCTGGCCATAGGCGGTGCGGTCGTCGATGACCGCAACGGTCTTCGCCTTCAGCGTCTGTGCAGCGTAGCGGCCCAGCGTGCCACCGAGCTGGGCGTCGTCGGCGACCATCCGGAAGGTCGTCTTGAAGCCCTGGCGGGTGTAGCGCGGGTTCGTCACCGACGGCGCAATCTGCGGGATGCCGGCGTCGGCGTAGATGCGCGCGGCAGGGATTGCGGTGCCCGAATTCAGGTGGCCGACGACGCCGTTGACCTTGTTGTCCACGAGCTTCTGCGCCGCGGCAGTGCCTTGCTTGGGGTCGCCGGCGTCGTCCTCGGCCAGGAGCACGAAGCGGGCCGGGCGGCCGCCGATCTGCAGACCCTTGGCGTTCAATTCCTCGATCGCCATGCGGACACCGCTTTCGTTGTCACGCCCGAGGTGTGAGGCGGGGCCGCTGAGTGCGGCGACATGGCCGATCTTGACCACGAGGGGCTCCGCTGCGTGCGCGGACATGGCGAGGCAGGCCAGGGCGATGCCGCCGAGGCGTGATGGGGTAGGTTTCATGAAATCTCTTTTGTCGACGTCGGTGGGTCAAGTGACGCCACCGGACCGCGGTGGTCGTCGCCCCCTCTGTTGCTGACACCTGAGAGATTCGTGCGGCCCCCCGGGGGCCAGACTTGCTCCTTCGGCGTACCGGCGGACGTCAGGCAGCCGGCAACTCTGCAGAGTTCATCCGCGACATCGGTCCGTTTGCCTGAGAGTTTCCGGGGCGGTTGCTCCTTCGGCGCCGCGCGGGTGGCACGCGGACTCTCCCGACGTCGCTCGGGCTCGTGGCCGGCAAGACGGTCGACAGGCGACCTCGGTCTTGCGGTGAAGTTGATGACTATACCTGAGGCAAGGGTTAACCCTTGTTTTGGCCGCCTCAGCGCCTTCCGAACATCATCTGCCGCGCCAGCGCGCGCTTCAGCGGCGGGGCGGCCTGCAGCGCGGCCAGCGCCAGGCCGCGTGCGCCCGGCAGGCCGGGCCAGCGCCAGGCGAAGCTGCGCGCCAGGAAATCGGTGGCGGCGATCATGCTCCAGCGGTCGGGCGCACGCTGCCATTCCACGCGGCGCAGCGCGCTGTCGATCGCGCCCTCCGTGCGCAGTGCCTGCACCAGCGCATAGGCGTCGCGCAGGCCCAGGTTGAGCCCCTGGCCGGCCACCGGGTGCAGGGTCTGGGCGGCATTGCCGATGCGGATCACGCGGCCCTCCACCAGGGTGCGCTCGGCGTTCAGGCCGAGCGGGAAGCACTTCAGCGCGCCGATGCCGCGCAGCGGCGGCAGGCCCGGCGGCAGCAGGGTGTTGAGCACCGCCAGGCGCTGCGCGTCGCTGAGCGTGCCGATCTCGTCCTCGGCCTGCGGCAGGCACCAGACCAGGGCCGCGCGGCGCTGGCCGGCGCGCTCGGGCAGGGGCAGCAGGGCCAGCGGGCCGTTGCGGGTGAAGCGCTCGTAGGCCACGCCCGGCGGCGCGGCCGGGTCCAGCTCCACCGTGCCGACCCAGGCGTTCTGCGCATAGTCGCGCGCCACCGCCTTGCGGGCCTGCTCGGCAAACACGCCGCCCTCGGCCACCACGGCAAGGTCGAAGCGCTCGGCCAGATGGGCATCGCCGGCGTCGATCTCCACGCCCGATCCCTCAGGCTTGATGGCCGACACGCCCTGGCCGAAGCGCGCGGACAGGCGCTGCGGCGCGCGCGCGCAGGCTTGCAGCCAGGCGGCCTGCAGCGGCGCCACCAGCTGGCCGTAGCTGAGCACCGCGCCGAGCTGCTCCACGCCCTGCTCGCGCGCGCTGATTCTGACCTCGGGCTGGCCGCCGGCACCGAACAGCCAGGGGTGGCTGAGCGTGGGTGGGGCCTGGCTCACCTGCACCTGCAGGATCGCCTGCGCCTGCGCGGCCTGGCCCGCCTGCCAGGTGCCCAGGCGCTGCAGCAGCTGCACGCTGCCCAGCGAGAGCGCGAGGGTGCGCGGGTCGCCCGAGACATCGCGCTCCAGCGGCCGTGCGTCGAACAGGCTGATGGCCGCCTCCGGCAGCAGCTGGGCGGCCAGCAGGGCCAGGCTCAGGCCGGCCGGCCCGGCGCCCACCACGGCGAGTGACATGCGGGTCGGCGTGCTGGCTTCGGTGGGCATGGTGCGCATAGCGTATGAATTCGGAGTACGCCGGCGGGCTTTGCCGTGCGCCGCCCACTATAGCGGCGGGAGTCCGCTACGCTCTGGCCCTTCCCGATAGGAGTCCAACATATGCAATACCGTCGCCTGGGCCGCAGCGGCCTCAAAGTCTCCGAGCTCTCGCTGGGCTCCTGGGTCACTTATCACAACCAGGTCGACACCAAGGCCGCCACCGAGATGCTGGCGGCCGCCTTCGACGCCGGTGTGAACTTCTTCGACAACGCCGAGGTCTATGCCATGGGCAAGAGCGAGGTGGTGATGGGCGAGGCCTTCAAGGCGCTGAAATGGCCGCGCCTGTCCTACATCGTCTCGACCAAGTTCTTCTGGGGCATCAGCCGCGAGGCCAATACCGTCAATGCCAAGGACACGCTCAACCGCAAGTACCTGATGCAGGCGATCGACGGCTCGCTCGCGCGCCTGGGCCTGGACTTCATCGACCTGGTCTACTGCCACCGCCCCGATCCGCACACGCCGATCGAGGAGACGGTGCGCGCGATGAGCGACATGATCACCCAGGGCAAGGCGCTCTACTGGGGCACCAGCGAATGGTCGGCCGCCGACATCCGCGCCGCCTGGGAGATCGCCGAGCGCCACCACCTGCACAAGCCGGTGATGGAGCAGCCGCAGTACCACCTGTTCCACCGCCAGCGCGTCGAGCAGGAGTACGCGCGCCTGTACGAGGACCTGGGCCTGGGCCTCACCACCTGGAGCCCGCTGGCCTCGGGCCTGCTGACCGGCAAGTACAAGGCCGGCATTCCGGAGGGCAGCCGTGGTTCGCTGGAGAACATGGCCTGGATGCGCGAGCAGCTGCAGGACGCCGCCAAGAACGCCGCGGTGGCCGAGCTGGAGAAGCTGGCCGCCGAGCTGGGCGGCAATGTGGCGCAGCTGGCGATCGCCTGGGCCAACCACAACCCGCATGTCTCCACCGTGATCCTGGGCGCCAGCAAGCTCAGCCAGCTGCAGGACAACCTGGCCGCCCTGGCGCTGGCGCCCAAGCTGACGCCGGAAGTGCTGGAACGCATCGACGCCATCACCAAGCCTCTGGCCAAGTAAGGCAAGAACTGACCCCGGCCGCGTTGCACTGCCTGGGTGGCGCCGCGGGCCGCTAATATCGCGGCATGCTCGGGCGCGCCTTGATCCTGTGGTTTCTGTGCCTGCTGTGCGGCCCGGCGGCGGCGCAGCAGCCGCTGCTGGCGGAGCCGCGCTTCGATTCGGTGGGCGATGCCGGCTCGATCGCCGACGGCGTGGTGTCGGCGATCGCCCAGGACGGCAGCGGCTTCATCTGGGTCGGCACCAGCGTCGGCCTGGTGCGCTTTGATGGCTATCAAGTCAAGTCGGTGGCCATGCACAACGAGCAGCGCCGCCAGCTCGGCACCAGCTTCGTCCGCTCCATCCTGGCGGCGCGCGATGGCCGGCTGTGGGTGGGCACCGAAAGCGATGGCCTGGGCCTCTACGACCCCGCGGCCGATCGCTGGACCTTCTACCGCAGCAATGCCGCCGATCCCAAGTCGCTCGCCCCCGGCACGGTGCGGGCGCTGGCGCAGGACCGCGATGGCAGCATCTGGGTCGGCACCATCGGCGGCGGGCTGGACCGCGTCGATCCCGCCAAGGCGGTGTTCCAGCATTTCAACCGCGCCGGCGGCGGCATTCCCGACGACCGCATCCAGAGCCTCTACCTGGACCGGCGCGGCCAGCTCTGGGCCGGCACCTGGAACGGGCTGGCGCGGCTGAGCCCGGGCGGGCAGCGCTTCGAGCCGGTGTTCTCCGATGCGGCGCAGCCGCAGCAGCTGGCGGGCAAGATCATCTCGATGCTGGCCGAGGCGCCCGACGGCCGCCTCTGGGTCGGCACCCAGCAGGGCGAACTGGCCATCGTGGATCCCGTCAGCGGCGCCGGCCGCTGGCTGGCGCGTGCGCCCGCCGGCCAGGGCGGCAGCAAGTCCAGCTCGGTCTATGCGCTGGCGGCGCTCAACGACACCGAGGTCTGGGTGGCCAGCGCCACCGGCCTGGAGCTGCGCGCGGTGCAGGACGGCGCCCTGCTCAAGCAGCTGCGCCACGACGACGCACGCCCCTGGGGCCTGGCCGCCAACGATGTGCGCGTGCTGCTGCGCGACGCCGCCGGCTGGATCTGGGTGGGCAGCTATGGCGGTGGCCTGCAGCGCCACAACCCGGCGGCCACCGGGCTCTGGGTGCGACGCGCCGATGCCGACGCCGCGAGCGTGTTCGGCGAGGCCGATGTGCGCAGCCTGCTGCAGACCCGCGAGGGCGAGATCTGGGTCGGCACCAACGAGCGCGGCGTGGCGGTGATGGATGCGCAGCTGCGCGTGATCGGCGCGATCCGGCCGCAGCATGGCGTGGCCGGGCGCTTCCAGGGCGGGCGCGTGGGCGGCCTGGCGCAGGCGCTGGATGGCGGGGTCTGGGTGGGCACCGATACCGCCGTCTATGAATTCAGCCCGCGGCGCGAGCTGCTGAGCGTGCACAGCGCCGGCAAGGGCCGGGCGCGCTGTCTGCGCGCCAGCCGCGACGGCGCGATCTGGATCGGCACGCAGGACGGCCTGTACCGGCACGATCCGGGTGCGCGCGGGCTCGAGCGCGTGCAGCTGGCCGGCGGCCAGACCCTCAGCGGCGATGTCAACGCGCTGGTGGAGATGCCCGATGCCAGCCTCTGGGTGGGCGGCGAGAGCGGCCTCTACCGGGTGGCGGCGGGCGCGCGCGAGCTGCAGCCCATCGTCGCCAAGCCGGAGGCGGGCCTGGCCAGCAAATCGGTGCTGGGCCTGCTGGTGGACGCGCAGCAGCGGCTCTGGATCGATACGGCCGCGGGCCTGCACCGGCTGCAGGCCTGGGACGGCCGGCTGGCGAGCTTCGAGCGCGTGGCCGAGCGCCATGGCTTTGGCGGGCGCGGCTTCGGCGCCAATCTGCTGGCCGATGCCGATGGCCGCATCTGGACGCATCGCGCCGTCTTCGATCCGGCCGATGGCCGCTATTACGAGCTCAGCCCGGCGGATGGTGCCGACATCGGCACCGGCTGGTTCCGCGCCTATGCCCAGCTGGCCGACGGGCGGCTGGCCTATGGCGGCAACAAGGGGCTGCTGGTGGTGGAGCCCGGGCGCTTCAAGCGCTGGGCCTATGCGCCGCCGGTGGTGCCCACCGAGCTGCGCGTGGATGGCGAGCGCCGCCCCCTGGCCACCGTGGCGCAAGGCCTGACCCTGGCGCCCGGCGAGCGCGGCTTCAGCCTGGAGTTCGCGGCGCTGGACTACAGCAACCCGGCACGCAACCGCTACCGCTACCAGCTGCAGGGGCTGGACGCCGACTGGGTCGACACCGATGCCGATTTCCGCGTCGCCAGCTACAGCAATCTGAGCCCCGGCGACTACCTGCTCAAGGTGCGCGGCAGCAACCGCGTGGGCGACTGGAGCGCGCAGGAGCTGAGCCTGCCGGTGCATGTGCGGCCCACCTGGTGGCAGACCTGGTGGGCGCGCGCCCTGGCGGTGCTGCTGCTGGGCGGGCTGGTCTATGCGCTGGTGCAATGGCGCACCGGCTATCTGCAGCGCCAGCAGCTGGCGCTGGAGGCCAAGGTGCGCGAG
This sequence comes from Paucibacter sediminis, assembly GCF_030254645.1. Taxonomy (NCBI): domain Bacteria; kingdom Pseudomonadati; phylum Pseudomonadota; class Betaproteobacteria; order Burkholderiales; family Sphaerotilaceae; genus Roseateles; species Paucibacter sediminis. The sequence continues at coordinate 1,063,944 of NZ_CP116346.1, read as the reverse complement.
CGCACCCTGGCGCTGGAAAACCTCTCGCAGGCGATGCGCGAATCCAGCCTCACCGATCCGCTCACCGGCCTGCGCAACCGCCGCTTCCTGGCCCAGCACATCGAGGCCGACGTGGCGCTGGCGATCCGCCGCCACGAGGGCCATCAGCAGCATGGCGCGCCCCTGCACGACGACGCCGACCTGCTGTTCTTCCTGGTCGACGTGGATCACTTCAAGCAGGTCAACGACCAGCATGGCCATTCCGCCGGCGACGCGGTGCTGCAGCAGATGCGCGGCCGTCTGTTGTCGGTGTTCCGCGATGCCGACTACCTGGTGCGCTGGGGCGGCGAGGAGTTCCTGATCGTGGCGCGCGCCACCTCGCGCCACCATGCCGCCGAGCTGGCCGAGCGCGCCCGCGCCATGGTGGCGGACCGCCCCTTTGTGCTGGACGACGGCAGCCTGCTGCACAAGACCTGCTCGGTGGGCTTTGCCTGCTTCCCGCTGGCGCCGGCGCATGCGCGCGCGCTCGACTGGTCCAGCGTCATCGACGTGGCCGATGCGGCGCTCTATGCCGTCAAGCGCGCCGGCCGCAACGGCTGGCTGGGGGTGGTGAGCGCCAGCGCCGCGTCGGACGAGGAGCTGCGCGCCTGGCGCCAGCGCCCGCTGGCCGAATGGCTGGCCACCGGCGCGCTGCAGATGGCGGGCTCGCGCGAGCGGCCGGTGAACTAGGCTTCCGAGAAAACTGGCGCCACCACGGCGCGGTCGCGCCCCTGCGACTTGGCCTGGTAGAGCGCCAGGTCGGCCTGGGCCAGCCATTGCGAGGCCGAGCTGCCGCGGTAGGGCACGCCGCTGACCATGCCGATCGAGAGCGTCAGCAGGCCACCGCCTAGCGGCGAGAGTTCATGCGCCAGGGCCAGGCCGGCCAGCAGCTCGCGGCAGCGCGTGGCCACCGCCCGCGCGCCCTCGGTATCGGTCTGCGCCAGCAGCAGCACGAATTCCTCGCCGCCATAACGCGCCACCAGATCGGCCGGGCGATTGGCGCTGTTGCGCAGCACCGAGGCCACCGCCACCAGCGCATCGTCGCCGGCCTGGTGGCCGTAATGGTCGTTGTAGAGCTTGAAGTAGTCCACGTCGACCAGCAGCAGCGACAGCGGCGCGCCGGTGCGCAGGCCGCGCCGCCATTCGTCCTCCAGGCGCTGCATCAGCAGGCGGCGGTTCGCCAGCTCGGTGAGGGCATCGGTGGTGGACAGGCGCAGCAGCTGCTCGTTGGCATGCTGCAGCTCGATCTCGAAGCGCTTGCGCTCGGTGAGGTCGCTGATCACCGCCACGAACAGCTGCTCGGCCTCGCTGCGCACCTCGGAGACCGAGAGCTGCACCGTGAGCGGCCGGCCGCTCTTGTGCAGGGCGTTGAACTCGCGCGCGCGGCCCATCAACTGGCCGCCCTGGCCCTGGCGGAAGCGCAGCAGGTAGTGGCCATGGGTGCTGCGCTCGGGTTCGTCCATCAGCATCGCCACGTCCTGGCCCAGCATCTCGTCCAGCTCGTAGCCGAACAGGCGCAGCGCCGCCGGGTTGGCGCTGCGCATGCGCCCCTCGGCATCGGTGGTGACGATGGCCACGCCGGCGGTGCTGATGATGGCCCGCAGCTGGGCCTGGCTGGTCTGCAGGGCCTGCTGGGTGCGCACCAGCTCGGTGACGTCGGCGCGTATGCCGATGGTGCCGCCCGAGGCGGTCTTGCGTTCGTAGATGCGCACCCAGCGATTGCCGGGCAGCTCCTGCAGCCAGGGCTCGCCCGGCGCGCGGTGCATCTGCATGCGCTCGGCCAGCCAGGCTTCCTCCTGGCCGATCGCCGGCGTCACCTCGCCGGCGGCGATGATGCCGCGCAGCAAGTCCTCGTAGCGCATGCCGGGCCGCCAATGCGGCGCGCTGGCCGGGTAGAGGCGCGCAAAGGCCTGGTTGTAGATCAGCAGGCGGTCGTCGGCGTCGAACATCGAGTAGGCCTCGCTGAGCGTCTCGATGCCTTCGATCAGCTCGGCGCGCTCGGCCCGGGCGGTGCGTGCGAGCGCCTCGCATTGACGCTGGGCATCGCGGGCGCGCCGCCAGCCATGGGCCAGCCAGCCCAGCGCCAGCAGCAGCGCCAGCAGCAGCCCCCAGGCCAGGCTGGCGGGCAGGTCGGCGGGGGTTACGGCGGGCGTCATGGCGGGTGCGCAGTGCGCACCGATTCTCGCCCTCGCCCCGCCGGCCCGGCCCCGGGCTAGACCCTAGCGCGTCACTGCATTCAGTGACGCGAGGCGCTCGGGCGTGCCCACGTCCTCCCAGGCCTGGGTGTAGAGCTCGGCGCTGATGCGGCGTGCGGCGATGCCCATTTCCAGGCAGGGGCGCAGCGCGGCATGTTCGCCGACGCGCACGCCCTCGAACAGGGCACGCTTGAACAGGCCCACGCAGGACCAGGTGTAGCGCGGCCCGCTGGCGTTGGGCGTGCTGGCCGCGCTGGTGGCCAGGCCCTCGGCGTCGATGCCGAAATCGCCGCCGGGCTTGTGCGGCCGGTTCGGCACCATCCACAGATGGGCCAGCATGTCGCTGCGCGCAAACGCCTCGGCGCGCGCCGCCGAGGCGCGGAAGTCCGGCAGGTGCACATCGGCCGAGGCGACCCAGAAGCTCTCGTCGCCATCGGCGCACAGCAGCGGCAGGGCCTTGGCAATGCCGCCGGCGGTCTCGAGCGCACCACCATGGTCGCGCGCCTCGTTGCTGTAATGCAGGCGCAGGCCCCAGCGGCTGCCGTCGCCCAGCTGCTGCGGGAACTGCTCGGCCAGCCAGGCGGTGTTGATGACGATGTCGCGCACGCCGGCGGCCGCCAGGGCCTCGATATGCCAGACGATCAGCAGCTTGCCGGCGACCTGCAGGAGTGGCTTGGGTTGGTGGTCGGTGAGCGGCCGCATGCGCTCGCCGCGCCCGGCCGCGAGGATGATGGCTCGCATGGGCCGGGAGTGTAGTGAGATGCGGCTCGCTAGAGCGCCGGCCCCAGCCCGATCGGCGCCGGCACGGCCGCCAGCACCTTCTGGAACAGGGCCTGGTATTCCTCGGCCGCGGCATGGCCGGTGAGCGGGTCCTGGTTGGCGGCGAAGGCCTCGTCGAGGTCGGCCCAGTCGGCCGGGCTGAGCATCTTGACCGCCAGCGGCAGGATCTCGCGCTCCTCGGTTTCCATATGCCTGAGATAGGCCGTCACATAGCGCTGCGCCATCTCCTCGAAGGCGTCGCGGCGCGCCTCGCCCATCATCTCGAAGGCCAGCAGCGCATGCTCGAGCTCGCGGATGGCGCGCTCGCCGCGGCCATGGTCCTGGTCCAGCTGGTCCAGCACCTCGCGGATTTCCGGGGCGCGTGCGCGCAGCTTGGGAAACAGCAGCTCGCTCTCCTTGGGGTGGTGCAGGCGCTCGGGGAATTCGTCCACATAGAACAGCATCGCGCGCAGGGCGTGGAAGTCCGGCAGGCTGTTGTGGCGGCGGTGCTCGGCCAGCAGCAGCGGGATGGAGCGCAGCATCGCGGCGAGGGCGCGGTGCTCGTCGCGGATCACGGTGAGGGTCAGGGCTTGCATGGTCTTGTCTCCGTTCTATGCCAGAGGTTGAAGCCTAGCGGGCCGTGACGCATTGCTCTGGATCAAGATTGGCGCCGCCGCGGACGCACGTAAAATGCCGGGTTTTCCCCCGCAACTCCATCCCGCACACACCATGGCCGATACCGCTGCCCGCAACACCACCCTGATGGCCAACGCCATTCGCGCATTGGCCATGGACGCCGTGCAGCAGGCCAATTCCGGCCACCCGGGCGCCCCCATGGGCATGGCCGAGATCGCGGTGGCGCTGTGGAACCGCCACCTGCGCCACAACCCGGCCAATCCGCAATGGGCCGACCGCGACCGCTTCGTGCTCTCCAACGGCCATGGCTCGATGCTGATCTATGCGCTGCTGCACCTGACCGGCTACGCGCTGCCGATCGAGGAGCTGAAGGCCTTCCGCCAGCTGCACAGCAAGACCCCGGGCCACCCCGAGGTGGGCATCACCCCCGGCGTCGAGACCACCACCGGCCCGCTGGGCCAGGGCATCACCAATGCCGTGGGTCTGGCCCTGGCCGAGAAGATGCTGGCCAAGGAATTCAACCGTGAAGGCCACGACATCGTCGGCCACCACACCTACGCCTTCCTGGGCGACGGCTGCCTGATGGAGGGTATCAGCCACGAGGCCTGCGCCCTGGCCGGCGCCTGGAAGCTCAACAAGCTGATCGCGATCTACGACGACAACGGCATCTCGATCGATGGCCAGGTCGCGCCCTGGTTCATCGACAACACCGCCCAGCGTTTCGAGGCCTATGGCTGGAACGTGATCGGCCCGGTGGACGGCCACGATGTGGAGTCGGTCGACACCGCCATCAGCCTGGCCAAGATGAGCACGGACATGCCGACGCTGATCATCGCCAAGACCACCATCGGCAAGGGCTCCCCGAACCGCGCCGGCACCGCCAAGGCGCACGGCGAGGCCCTGGGTGGCGAGGAGATCAAGCTCACCCGCGAGGCGCTGGGCTGGGCCCATGAGCCCTTCGTGATCCCGCAGGAGGTGTATGCCGACTGGGATGCCAAGGCCACCGGCGCCACGCTGGAGGCCGCCTGGGACGAGCGTTTCGACGCCTATGCCACGGCCCACCCCGAGCTGGCCGCCGAGTTCCAGCGCCGCATGGCCGGCGTGCTGCCCGCCAACTTCGCGCAGACCGCGGTGGATGCGGTGATCGCCGCCCATGGCAAGGCCGAGACCGTGGCCAGCCGCAAGGCCAGCCAGCTGGCGCTGGAGGCCTTCACCGCCGCCGTGCCCGAGCTGCTGGGCGGCTCGGCCGACCTGACCGGCTCCAACCTCACCAACACCAAGAGCACCCCGGCCTTCCGCCTGGAGGCCGATGGTTCCTCGAACGGCGGCCGCCACATCAACTACGGCGTGCGCGAGTTCGGCATGGCCGCCATCATGAACGGCGTGGCCCTGCATGGCGGCTACATCCCCTACGGCGGCACCTTCCTGACCTTCAGCGACTACAGCCGCAATGCCATCCGCATGGCCGCGCTGATGAAGCAGCGCGTCATCCATGTGTTCACGCACGACTCCATCGGTCTGGGCGAAGACGGCCCGACCCACCAGTCGATCGAGCATGTGGCCTCGCTGCGCCTGATCCCGGGCCTGGACGTCTGGCGCCCCGCCGACACCACCGAGACCGTGGTGGCCTGGACCATGGCGATCGGCAATGCCCAGCGCCCCAGCGTGCTGGCGCTGTCGCGTCAGAACCTGCCCTATGCGCCCAAGACCGCGGTGGACGACATCGCCAAGGGCGGCTATGTGCTGGCCGAGCCCAAGGAAGTGGGCGTGAAGGGCAAGGCCCGCGCCGTCATCATCGCCACCGGCTCCGAGGTGCAGCTGGCCCTGCGTGCGCAGGAGCTGCTGGCGCTGGACGGCATCGGCGTGCGCGTGGTCTCGATGCCCTCGACGAATGTGTTCGACCGCCAGGACGCCGCCTACAAGAAGGCCGTGCTGCCCGCCGGTCTGCCGCGCATCGCGGTGGAAATGGGCGTCACCGACGGCTGGTGGAAGTACGGCTGTGCCGCCGTGGTGGGCATCGACACCTACGGCGAATCGGCGCCGGCGCCGGTGCTGTTCAAGCACTTCGGGTTCAGCGCGGAAAACGTGGTGGACACCGTCAAGGTGGCGCTGGGCGTGGCCAAGCTGAAGGTCAAGAAGAGCAAGTGATATGACGGGGGTGCCAGCGGCACCCCTTTTGCATAGGTTCGACGGTTTTTGTTTTCTTTTCTCTCAAGGAGACTCACGTGACGATCAAGATCGGTATCAACGGCTTCGGCCGCATCGGCCGCATGGTGTTCCGCGCTGCCATCGCCAACTTCAAGGAAATCGAAGTGGTCGGCATCAACGACCTGCTCGAGCCCGACTACCTGGCCTACATGCTCAAGTACGACAGCGTGCACGGCAAGTTCGAGGGTGAGGTCTCGGTCGAGGGCAACACCCTGGTGGTGAACGGCAAGCAGATCCGCCTGACGCAGGAGCGCGATCCCTCCAACCTGAAGTGGAACGAGGTCGGCGCTGACATCGTGGTCGAGGCTACCGGCCTGTTCCTGGACAAGGCCGGTGCCGAGAAGCACCTGGCCGCGGGCGCCAAGAAGGTGGTGATGTCGGCTCCCTCCAAGGACGACACCCCGATGTTCGTGTTCGGCGTGAACGACAAGAGCTACGCCGGCCAGGCCATCATCTCCAACGCCTCGTGCACCACCAACTGCCTGGCCCCCGTGGCCAAGGTGCTGAACGACAAGTGGGGCATCAAGCGCGGCCTGATGACCACCGTGCACGCCGCCACCGCCACCCAGAAGACCGTGGACGGCCCCAGCAACAAGGACTGGCGCGGCGGCCGCGGCATTCTGGAAAACATCATCCCCTCGAGCACCGGCGCCGCCAAGGCCGTGGGCGTGGTGATCCCCGAGCTCAACAAGAAGCTCACCGGTATGAGCTTCCGCGTGCCCACCTCCGACGTGTCGGTGGTGGACCTGACGGTGGAACTGAACAGCCCCGCCACCTATGCCGAGATCTGCGCCGAAATGAAGGCACAGAGCCAGGGCGCCATGAAGGGCGTGCTGGGCTACACCGAAGACAAGGTGGTGGCCACCGACTTCCGTGGTGACGCCCGCACCTCCATCTTCGACGCCGACGCCGGCATCGCGCTGGACGGCACCTTCGTCAAGCTGGTGTCCTGGTACGACAACGAGTGGGGCTACTCGAACAAGGTGCTCGAGATGGTGCGCGTGATCGCGAAGTAATCGCGCTGCCATCGCGATGAGAAGGCCCCGCTTGCGGGGCCTTTTTCGTGTCCGCGACTGGCTTGTTTTTTTTGCGTTTCTTTACGGCTGCGGAAATGGGCCCGACGCCTACACTGGGCCGGATAGCCATGCGTCTGGAGATCCTGCCGTGAAGACCTTTCGTCGAATCCTTGCCGCCAGCGCCTTGCTGGCCGGCCTGAGCCTCGCCGCCGTTTTTTCGCCGCTGCCGGCGAGCGCGGCCGCCAGCAGCGTGAGCGCGAGCAGCCAGGCGCGCGTGATCGTGCGCTTCAAGGCCGCGGCCCAGAGCGTGCGCGCCAAGATCCTGGCCGCCGATGCGCTGCCCAGCCAGGCCATCCAGGTGGCGCAGACGCGCGGTACGGCGCTGGGCCTGCGCATGGGCCTCGCGCTGACCCATGCGGGCCGCAGCCTGGACGCGCGCACCCATGTCTATACGGCGGCCGGTATCGACGCGGCCACGCTGGCCAAGCGCCTGGCGGCCGATGCCGAGGTGGAGCTGGTGGCGGTGGACCAGCGCCGCCGCGCCACCGCGCTGCCCAACGATCCGCTGTTTGCCGAGGGCAACAGCGCCCTCGCGGCGGGCCAGTGGTATCTGCGCGCCCCGGACAGCACGGTGATCTCCAGCATCAACGCGGTGAAGGCCTGGGACAGCAGCACCGGCAGCGCCGTGGTGGCGGTGCTGGACACCGGCGTGCGCTACGAACACCCCGACCTGGCTGCCAAGCTGCTGCCGGGCTATGACCTGATCAGCGAGACCCTGGTCGCCAACGATGGCAATGTGCGCGACAGCGATGCCAGCGACCCCGGCGATGGCGTCACCCAGGCCGATGTGGACGGCCCGCTGAAGGACATCTGCAGCAGCAGCGATGTGGGCGGCAGCTCCTGGCATGGCACGCGGGTGTCCGGCCTGATCGGCGCGGCCACCGACAACGGCGTGGGCATCGCCGGCGTCAGCTGGGGCAGCAAGATCCTGCCGGTGCGGGTGCTGGGCCGTTGCGGCGGCTACGACTCTGACATCATGGCCGGCATGCGCTGGGCCGCCGGCGTCAGTGTGCCCGGCCTGCCGCTCAACGCCAATGTGGCGCGCGTGCTGAACATGAGCCTGGGCAGCGGCGGCTCCTGCGCCGCCAGCGACGCGACCGGCCAGCTCTACCGCGAGACCATCGCGGATGTGGGCGCCAAGGGCGCGCTGGTGGTCGCCGCTGCCGGCAACAATGCCGGCCAGGCGGTCGGCATCCCGGCCAACTGCCCGGGCGTGCTGGCGGTGGGGGCGCTGCGCCATATCGGCAGCAAGGTGGGCTTCTCGGCCGTGGGGCCCGAGGTCGGCTTGAGCGCGCCGGGCGGCAATTGCGTCAACGAGACCGGCGCCTGCCTCTACTCCCTCCTCACCACCACCAACCTGGGCGCGCAGGCGCCGGGTGCCAGCGGCTACACCAACAGCAATGCCAATGTGGGCACGAGCTTCTCGGCGCCCCTGGTGTCGGGCACGGCGGCCCTGCTGCTGTCGACGCGGCCCAGCCTCAGCGTGGCCGAGCTGGTGAACGTGCTCAAGAGCACCACCCGGCGCTTCCCGACCAGTGGCGCCGCCAGCACGGTGACGCAATGCCGCGCGCCCGACAGTACCGAACAGCTGGAGTGCTACTGCACCACCAGCACCTGCGGCGCCGGCATGCTGGACGCGGCCGCGGCCGTGCAGGCGGTGGCGGCCGCCAACACCGCCTCGGTGCAGATCACCGCCGGCGCCGCCGCGGTGGCCGGCCAGACGCTCTCGCTCAGCGGCGCGGCCCTGGGTCTGGCCGCCGGGCGCACGGTGGCGAGCTCGGTGTGGAGCATCGTCGACGGCGGCGGCATCGTCAGCGGCTTTGCCAGCCAGAGCGGCCTCAGCGCCAGCGTCACGCCCAGCGCGGCCGGCAGTTTCAGCGTCAAGCTGACGCTCACCGATGACCTGGGCTTTGTCTACAGTGCCAGCACCAGCATCAGCGTGGCGGCGGCACCGGTGAGCAGCAGCAGTGGCGGCGGCGGTGCCATGCAGGGCGCCTGGCTGCTGGCCCTGCTGGCCTGCGTGCCGCTGCTGCGGCGGGCGCGCCGCTGATCAGCGCGAGGCGCCGCTCGCCGGCGCCTGGGCGGATGATGCGGCCGCACTGGCCGCCGCCGCGGCCACCTCGGCGGCACAGGGCTTGAGGTTCAGGCTGCCGCCGTTCTTGATGGCGGCAAGCCGTGCCTGCAGGCCGCCATCGGCCTGGGCAAAACGCAGCAGGTGCAGGGCCTTGGGTGCCTGCAGGGGCAGCACGCGCAGGCCCTTCAGGGCGCGCTGCGAGAGCGCCTCGACCTGGTCCGTGGCGGCCTTCTCGCTGGCGTGGCGCGAGAGCACCATGCTGGGCATCTCGTCGGCCGGGCCGTCAAGGTATTCATAACTGATCTTGAGGCGCTTGTAGGTCTCTTCCTTGCGCGTCTGGAATTCCTTGTTGGGGAATTTGATGGTGGCCACCGCCCAGACGCCCGCCACCTCGCTGGCGATGTCCTGCCACTCGCCGGCGGCCACGCCGGCCTTGTCGAGCTGGGCCTGCAGGCCGTGCAGGGCCTCCGCGCCCTCCACCGGGCCCAGCTCCAGGCAGGCACGCGTCTGCAAGGCCTTGGCGGTTTGCGGCGAGACCAGGGTGAGGCGCTCGGGGTGTTGCTGCTGCTGCAGGCGTTCGGGTTCGCGGTCGCCCTGGGCGCGCAGGCCCGTGACGGCGTCCAGCCAGCCCTGGGTCCAGGCGAAGAAGGCCACGTTGGCGGCAAGCAGCAGGACCAGCAGGGCGCGTAGCATCAGCTACCCAGCCGCACGCTGACTTCACCGCCGCTCACCGGCAGCAGGCCATCGGCCGTCTGAACCAGCAGCTCGCCTTGGGCGCTCACGCCCTGGGCCACGCCTTCCAGGTTGCCGGCCACCACCTCGTGGCCGCGCAGCAGGTCGCGGCTGGCGTATTCGGCCTGCCAGGGCGCAAAACCGGCCTCGGCAAAGCGTTTCAGCGCCAGCACCAGGGGGCGCGCCACGCGCGCCAGCACGGCCGGGGCATCCAGCCCGGGTTCGAATTCGTCCAGGCTGGCGAAGCCGGTGCTGAACTGGCCCTCCAGGGCCTGCGGGGTCAGGTCTTGCCGGGCGACGTTCAGGCCGATGCCGATGATGGCCATGCGCTGGCTGCCGGCCGGCACGGTCTCGATCAGGATGCCACCGAGCTTGCGCCCGTCCAGCCAGATGTCGTTGGGCCACTTGAGCTGCAGGCGCGGCTGCGCGGCCGGCTGCGGCTCCAGGCCCTGGGCGATGGCGCAGCCCACCGCCAGCGAGAGGCCCGACCAGTCGGCCAGGTCCATCGGCACCGCCAGCGAGAAGGTCAGCGAGGCGCCGGGCTGGGCATGCCAGCTGCGGCCCATGCGGCCGCGGCCATGGGTCTGGTGCTCGGCCACCAGCAGGCAGGGGTTCATGTCGTGGGCGCGCCGGCCGTAGGTGCCATGCTCGCCGCCGCGCTCGCCGGGGTGGCGCGTATCGCTGCGCACGCGCTCCAGCAGGGCGGTGTTGGTGGAGTCCACCCGTGCCAGCACCTCGATGGAGAGGCCTGGCAGCACCGGTTCCAGGTCTTGCCAGAGGGCTTCAACCCCCCAGTGCTGGTGCGTAAGCGCGGAGTTGGGCACGCGTGCGGTCCTTGTCTGTCGGTCTAGCGTTTGGGCGCCAACATCGTGCCACGGCAGTCGGCCGAGCCGCAACGACAGGCATATTCTTTTTTCAGCTTGGGGGTGTAGCGCTCGTCGATCACCAGGCCGTAGTCGTAGAACAGCTCCTCGCCGGGGAAGAGGTCGCGCAGCGCCTTGATGAAGACGCGGCCGTTGATCTCGTCGGCCTCGCAGTTGGGCTCGCAGCTGTGGTTGATCCAGCGCGCGCTGTTGCCGCCGTACAGCGCGTCGATCACCTCGCCGGTGTCGAGCTGGAAATAGAAGGTATGGTTCGGGTCGCTCGGGTCGTGGGGGTGGCGGTCCATCGCCTCGTCCCAGCTGATGCGTTCGCCGGTGTACTCGATCAGGGTTTCGCCGGCCTCGATATGGGCCATCGCGTAGACGCCGCGGCCATGCACGCCCGAACGCCGCACCTGGATGCGCCTGCCGCTCGTCTTGATGACGTGGGCAGCATGGCGCGCGGCAAAGGGCTTGGCATTCGGCTTGGCTTGCGGCATGGCTCGAGTTGGTTACATTGAAATCATGGGTGCGCGCGTGTGCGTGTGCGCGCGAGGCCGCATTGTAGGCATGGCTTCGAGCACCCCGTATCAGGCCGCAGTTTGGCGAACAGAACAACGAAGGAACCATGAGCAAGTCACTGATCATTGCCGAGAAGCCCAGCGTGGCCCAGGACATCGTGCGAGCGCTCACGCCCGCTTCGGGCAAGTTCGAGAAGCACGACGAGTATTTCGAGAACGACGACTACGTGGTCAGTTCGGCCGTCGGCCACCTGGTCGAGATCAAGGCGCCGGAGGAGTTCGACGTCAAGCGCGGCAAGTGGAGCTTCAACAACCTGCCAGTGATCCCCCCGCATTTCGATCTGAACCCGATCGACAAGAGCAAGGGCCGCCTCAACGCGCTGGTGAAGCTGATCCGCCGCAAGGACGTGACCAGCCTCATCAACGCCTGTGACGCGGGCCGCGAGGGTGAGCTGATCTTCCGCCTGATCGTGCAGTACGCCGGCACCGCCAAGGCCGCCATCAGCAAGCCGGTGTCGCGGCTGTGGCTGCAGTCGATGACGCCGCAGGCGATTCGCGACGGCTTCGACAAGCTGCGCAGCGATGCCCAGATGCTGCCCCTGGCCGACGCGGCGCGTTGCCGCTCCGAGGCCGACTGGCTGGTGGGCATCAACGGCACGCGCGCCATGACGGCCTTCAACTCGCGCGACGGCGGCTTCTTCCTCACCACCGTCGGCCGGGTGCAGACGCCCACGCTCTCGATCGTGGTGGAGCGCGAGGAAAAGATCCGCAAGCACATCTACCGCGACTACTGGGAGGTGCGTGGCAGCTTCGACGCGCAGGCCGGCCAGTACGAGGGCAAGTGGTTCGACCCCAAGTGGAAGAAGAACCCCGAGGATGCCGAGCAGCGCGCCGACCGCGTCTGGAGCCGTGCCGAGGCCGACGCGATCGCCGCCGCGGCCAAGGGCCAGCCCGCCAGCGTCAGCGAGGAAAGCAAGCCCAGCACCCAGGCCAGCCCGGGCCTGTATGACCTGACCACGCTGCAGCGCGAGGCCAACTCGCGCTTCGGCTTCTCGGCCAAGACCACGCTGGGCCTGGCCCAGGCCCTGTACGAGAAGCACAAGGTGCTGACCTACCCGCGTACCGACTCGCGCTACCTGCCCGAGGACTATCTGGCGGTGGCCAAGCAGACCGCCGAGATGATCGCCTCGGAGGACCTGCCCGGCCCGCTGATGGCGCTGGCCCAGCATGCCAGCACGGCGCTGAAGAACGGCTATATCAAGCCGACCAAGAAGGTGTTCGACAACGCCAAGGTCTCGGATCACTTCGCCATCATCCCGACGCTGCAGGCGCCCAAGAGCCTCACCGAGGCCGAGGCGAAGCTCTACGACATGGTGGTCAAGCGCTTCCTGGCGGTGTTCTTCCCGGCGGCCGAGTTCCAGGTCACCACGCGCATCTCCACCGTCAAGAACGCTGGCAAGGAATACGCCTTCCAGACCAATGGCAAGGTGCTGGTGAAGCCGGGCTGGCTGGCCATCTATGGCAAGGACAGCCAGGTCGACGACGCCGCCGATGGCACGGGCGCCAACCTGGTGCCGGTGGCCGCCGGCGAACTGGTGCGCACCGAGGGCACCGACGTGAAGGCGCTGCAGACCAAGCCGCCGGCGCGCTACACCGAAGCCACGCTGCTCTCGGCGATGGAAGGCGCGGGCAAGCTGGTGGACGACGACGAGCTGCGCGAGGCCATGGCCGAGAAGGGCCTGGGCACGCCAGCCACGCGCGCCGCCACCATCGAAGGCCTGATCACCGAGAAGTACATGCTGCGCGAGGGCCGCGAGCTGATCCCCACCGCCAAGGCCTTCCAGCTGATGACGCTGCTGCGCGGCCTGGGCGTGGAGGACCTCACCAAGCCCGAGCTCACCGGCAACTGGGAATTCCAGCTCGCCGAGATGGAGAAGGGCCGCCTGAACCGCGACGCCTTCATGGCCGAGATCGCCGCCATGACCCAGCGCGTGGTGCAGAAGGCCAAGGAATACGACCGCGACACCATTCCGGGTGACTACGCGACCCTGAAGACGCCGTGCCCGAAATGCGGTGGCGTGGTGAAGGAGAACTACCGGCGCTTCACCTGCACCGGCAAGTCAGGGGATGCCGAGGGTTGCGGCTTCTCGATCGGCAAGATCCCCGGTGGCCGCAGTTTCGAGCTGGCCGAGGTGGAGCAGTTCCTGGCGCACAAGAAGATCGGGCCGCTGGAAGGCTTCCGCTCCAAGGCGGGCTGGCCCTTCACCGCCGAGCTGGCCCTGGTCTACGACGAGGAGCTGGCCAACTGGAAGCTCGAGTTCGACTTCGGCGAGGACGCCAAGAAGGCCGAGGAAGAGGGCGAGCCGGTGGACTTCAGCGCCCAGGAATCGCTGGGCCATTGCCCCAAGTGCGGAGGCGGCGTCTACGAGCATGGCACGAACTACATCTGCCAGAACGCGGTCGGCGCCAAGGCCGCCTGCGACTTCAAGAGCGGCAAGATCATCCTGCAGCAGCCGGTGGAGCTGGGCCAGATGAGGAAGCTGCTGGAAACCGGCAAGACCGATCTGCTGGAGAACTTCGTCTCCAACAAGACGCGCCGCAAGTTCAAGGCCTTCCTCGCTTTCGACAAGAAGGAGGGCAAGGTGATGTTCGAGTTCGAGCCGCGTGCCGCCAAGGTGCCGGGCAAGGCGCCGGCCAAGAAGGCAGCTGCCAAGAAAGCCTAGCCCAGGCCGCCGCCCTGCAGGATCGGCTCGGCGCGCAGGCGCTGGCCGGCCAGTTCGATGAAGGCGCGCACCTTGGCGGGGGCGCGCCGCCCGGCCGGGTAGACGATGTGCACCGGCACCGGCGGGCGCTCGAACTCGGCCAGCACGATGCGCAGCGCGCCGCTCTGCACATGCTCGGCCACTTGGTAGGCCAGGCCGCGCGTCAGGCCATGGCCGGCCAGGGCCGCGGCAATGCCGATCTCGCTGGTGTTGGCCACCCAGTCCATGCGCGGCTGCACCTGCACGCGCGCCGCGTCGGGCCCGAAGGCCCAGGGCTCGGGCACCAGGCCGTCGAAGGAAAAACCCACCGCCCGGTGCAGGGTCAGGTCTTGCGGGCTGCGCGGTTCGCCATGGCGCGCCAGATAGTCCGGCGAGGCCACCACCAGGCGCCGCAGGCTGCCCACGCGCAGCGCGGTGAGGCCCGAGTCGGGCAGCCGGGCGATGCGTATCGCCACGTCCATGCCCTCGTCCTGCAGATGCACGATGCGGTCGACGAACAGGCTGCGCAGCTGCACCCGCGGCTGGGCCTGCAGAAACTCCATCAGGATGGGCACCACATGCAGGCGGCCGAACATCGCCGAGGCCGTCACCGCCAGCACGCCGCTGGCCTCGTGCTGCAGCCCCGCCACCTGGCCCTCGGCCTCGTCCAGATCGGCCAGGATGCGGCGGCAGTCCTGCAGAAAGCGCTCGCCCACCTCGGTGAGGCGCAGGCTGCGGGTGCTGCGTTGCAGCAGCAGGCTGCCCAGGCGCGCCTCCAGCGCCGCCAGCGCGCGCGTGGCCGTGGGGGCCGAAAGCCCCAGGCGCCGTGCCCCGGCGGCCAGGCTGCCGAGTTCGGCCACGGCGACAAAACAGCGCAGCGAGTCGAGATGGTCCATTCTTTCAGGCCCTGAAATTCTGTATGGCTTTATAGCGCCGTTCCCTCGGGCGGCCGGATTGCCTACGCTGCGGGCATCTCTCCTTCTCCCTTCCGCACAGGAGCGCCCATGTCCCGCCGCCTCTACCAGTTCGCCATCTCCGGCCATTGCCACCGTGTCGCCCTGATGCTTGCGCTGCTGGGCCTGCCTTACGAGCGCGTGGAGGTGGACCTGTTCAAGCGCGCCCAGCGTGAGCCCGGCTTTCTGGCGCTGAACCCGCTCGGCCAGGTGCCGGTGCTGGACGATGAGGGTCAGGTCTTGAGCGACAGCAATGCCATCCTGCTCTATCTGGCGATGCGCTACCCGGGCGGCCAGGCCTGGCTGCCCCAGGATGCGCTGGGCTGGGCGCGGCTGCAGCGCTGGTTCAGCCTGGCCGCCAGCTGGCTGGACGAGGGCCCGGCGACGGCGCGCTTCGCCAGGCTGAGCGGCCGCGAGGTGCCGGCCCAGGCGGTCCAGCTGGCCGAGCGGCTGTTCGGCCATATGGAGCAGGAGCTGCAGCGCGCCGACTGGCTGCTGGGCGCCGCCCCCAGCCTGGCCGATGTGGCGCTCTACACCTACACGGCGCATGCGCCCGAGGGCGGCATCGAGCTCGCGCCCTATCCGCGCCTGCGTGCCTGGCTGGCGCGCGTCGAGGCCTTGCCGGGCTTTGTGCCGATGGTGGCGGCATGACGGGCGTGCTGCAGGACCCCTTCCACGCCGGCGAGCAGGCCCTGCAGGCCGAGGCCGGCGTGCGCGCGCGGATGGCGGAGATCGGCCCCAAGCTGGTACGCGAGCACATGCCCGAGCAGCACCGCGAGCTGTTCGGCAAGCTGCCCACGCTGCTGCTGGCGGCGCTGGACGCCGAGGGCCAGCCCTGGGCCACCATGGTGGCGGGCGCGCCGGGCTTTGTGAGCACCCCGCATGAGCGCGAGCTGGCGGTGGCGCTGGGGCCCGCGCCGGACGATCCGGTGCTGGCGCTGCTGGCCCCCGGCGCACCGGTGGGCGTGCTGGGCCTGGAGCCGCACACGCGCCGGCGCAATCGCATGAATGGCCGCGTGCTGGCGCATGCCGAGGGCCGGCTGCGCATCGAGGTGCTGCAGAGCTTCGGCAACTGCCCCAAGTACATCCAGGCGCGGCAGCCGCTGCCGCGCCCGCCCGGCCCGGCGCCGGCCAGCCAGACGCTCGGCCCCGGCCTGGACGCAACGGCGCTGGCGCTGATCGCCCGCAGCGACACCGCCTTCATCGCGAGCGCCTCGGCGCGGGCGCACAGCCCGGGCCGCAGCGAGGGCCTGGATGTCTCGCACCGCGGCGGGCCGCCGGGCTTTCTGCGCCGCCGCGAGCAGGGCGGCCAGCTCTGGCTGGAGCTGGACGATTACCCGGGCAATCTGTTCTTCAACACCCTGGGCAATCTGGCCGTGCATCCGCAGGCCGGCCTGCTGCTGGTGGACTACCGCGACGGCGGCCTGCTGCACCTGCGCGTGCGCGCCCAACTCGAGGGGCATGATCTGCGCCTGGCGGTGCTGGGCGGGCGGTGGCGCCCCGCCGTGCTGCCCTGGTGCTGGAGCGAGGCCGAGCCGGCGCCGCAATTCCGCCCCTGAGCGCGTTTTTTTGGGCGACACTCCGGCCCAAAGCTGCCGGTGCGGCAGCGTACAGGAGAGGAGCTTGCGCCTGTCGCCCAGAGTGCTCAGCATCCAGACGCGCTTGATCGCCGGCATAGGCCTGGCCGCCACGGCCCTGGTGGTGCTGATTGGTTGGTACTGGACCGGCCGCGAGGAGCGCGAGCTCAACGCGGCCCTGGAGCTGCGCGAGGCGCGCATGGCCCAGTTGCTGGCGCGCGGCTTTGCCGGCCCGGTGTGGAACCTCGACAACGCCGCCATCGCCAATCTGCTGGATGCGGTGATGGCCGACCCCGAGGTGCATGGCATCACGCTGACGGCCATGGGGGTCGAGGGCCTGGTGCTGTCGCGCTCGCGCAAGGAGGCGGCGGTGCAGCCGCTCGCGCATCGCTTCGAGGTGATCTACCAGGCGCGTGCCGGCAGCGCCTCCAGCGTGGTCGGCCATGTGGACCTGGTCTACACGCGTGCCCTGGTGCGCGCGAGCGTGGCCAGCACGCAGCGCTTCGTGGCCAGCCTGCTGGCCGCCGTGCTGCTGGCGGTGGTGGGGGCCAGCTATGTGCTGGTGAACCGCCTGGTGAAGCGGCCGGTGTCGCGCCTGGGCGACCTGGCCAGCCGCGTCGCCGAGGGCGAGCTGGGCGCCCAGCTGCCGGTGGAGCGGGCCGACGAGATCGGCGTGCTGACCGCGCAGCTGAACGCCATGAGCCTGCAGCTGCAGCAGAGCTCGCTGGGCCTGCGCGCCAGCGAGGAGCGCTACCGCAGCCTGTTCGAGAACGCCAGCGAGGGCATCTTCCAGGCCGATTCGCATGGGCGGCTGCTGAGCCTGAACCGCGCTCTCTCGTCCATGCTGGGCTATGCGCGGCCCGAGCAGGCCAGGCTGCAGGGCGCCAGCCTGCGCCGCCTGGCGCATGTGCAGCCGGACGAATACCGCCGCATCGCGCGCGCGCTGCTGCGCCACCGCCTGCTGCAGCAGGTGCCGATGCTGGTGGCCACGCGCGACGGGCGCGAGCTCTGGATCGAGCTGAGTGTGCACATCGTCACCGACGCCCAGGGGCGCCAGCGCGTCGAGGGCATGGTCAGCGACATCTCGCAGCGCCGCCTGGCCGAGCAGGAGCTGACGCGCCACCGCGATCATCTGGAGGAGCTGGTGGCCGAGCGCACCCAGGAGCTGAGCCAGGCCAAGCAGCGCGCCGAGAGCGCCAACCAGAGCAAGAGCCGCTTCCTGGCCACCATGAGCCATGAGTTCCGCACCCCGCTCAACGCCATCCTGGGCTTTGCCCAGTTGCTGCAGATGGACGCCAGCCTGCAGGAGGGGCAGCAGGGCAAGATCAGGCTGATACGCGATTCGGGCGAGCATCTGCTGAGCCTGATCACCGATCTGCTCGACATGGCCAGCATCGAGGCCGGCAAGGTCAGCCTGCAGACCGCCACCCTGGACCTGCTGGCGCTGGTGGAGATGGTCTGCGATGCGGTGCGCCTGCGCAGCCATGAGAAAGGGCTGGAGTTCCGCGTCGAGCTGCACCCCGGCGTGCCCACGCGGGTGCGCGCCGACGGCCAGCGCCTGCGCCAGGTGCTGCTGAACCTGCTCTCGAACGCGGTCAAGTTCACCGACCATGGCCATGTCAGCCTGCGCCTGGACCTGCTGGCCTACCAGGGCGGCATGGCGCGGGTGCGCTTCGAGGTCAGCGATACCGGCATCGGCATCCCGGCCGAGCAGGTCGCGCGCCTGTTCCAGCCCTTCGAGCAGGTCTCGGAGGCGACGCGGCGCCAGGGCGGCACCGGCCTGGGCCTGTCGATCAGCCAGGAGCTGGTGCGGCTGATGGGCGGCCAGATCGAGGTGCAGACCGAGCTCGGCCGCGGCAGCAGCTTCCAGTTCGTGCTCGAGCTGCCGGTGCAGGCGATGGCGGCGCTGCCATGAGGAGCTGGGCCTGGCCGCTGCTGCTGACGCTGGCGATGGCCGGCGCCGGTGCGCATCCGCTGTGCCCCAAGCCGATCGACGTCGGCTTCTACGACTTCGGCGCGCATTACGACGCGCGCAACGGCGAGGGCATCGATACCGATCTGGTGCGGGCGCTGGGCGAGCGCAGCGGCTGCAGCTTCCGGCCGCTCTACCTCTCGCGCGTGCTGATCTGGCGGCGCCTGGCGAGCGGCCAGCTCGACATGACCGTCTCCGGCCTGGCCACGCCGGAGCGCCAGCGCTACGCGGAGTTCCTGCCCTATATGCAGACCCGCAATGTGATCCTGATGCGCGCCGAGCTGAAGGGGCTGAACTCGCCGGCCGAGTTCGAGGCCATGCCGGCGCTGCACCTGGGCGTGGTGCTGGGCTACAAGCATGGGGCGGGCTGGGACGATTGGATCGAGGGCCTGCGCAACAGCGGGCGGGTCGAGACCGCCGGCGACCTGCCGACCCTGATGCGCCTGCTGGACAGCGGCCGCGTCGATGCGGTGCCCATCATCCCGACGGTGCTGCCGGGCTTGCTGCAGCAGCGCGGCGAGCAGGCGCCGCCCCTGCTCACCCAACCCTGGTTCAACCAGCAGCCCAAGCAGGAGGCCTGCCTGGCGATGAGCCGCCAGCGCATGACGCCGGCGCTGCGCCAGCACCTCGCCGCCAGCCTGGCGCAGCTCAAGCGCGAGGGCGTGCTGAGCAAGATCCTGCACAAGCACCTGGGCGATGAGGAGGCACGCGCGGCCGCACTGCCTTGACGCATGTGGACATTACCGACGGCGCCGGCGCGCGCCGACGGTGATACTGGCCGCATGACGGTGGTGGTGTTCTACAAGCTGCTGGCGATCTTCATCGCGGTGGCCATCGGTTGGTTTGTCGGGCGCATGCGCTGGCTGGGTGACAGCCAGGCGGGCGGCAGCGGGGGCGACCCCGCGCGCGTGCTGTCCAGCGCGGCCTTCTACATCTTTGTGCCGGCGCTGCTGTTCCGCACCACCGCGCGGGTCGAGTTCGCGGCGCTGCCCTGGGCCACGCTGACGGCCTTCTTCGTGCCGGTGATCGGGTTGATGCTGGGCGTGTACGGCGTGCAGCGCTGGCGCGGCGCCGGCCGCGCGGCGGTGGCCGTGCCCAGTGTGCAGGCCATCACCGCCAGCTTCGGCAACACCTTGCAGGTGGGCGTGCCGCTGGCCGCCGGCGTGTTCGGCGAGGCCGGCCTGGCCATCCACATCACGGTGGTGAGCCTGCACGCGCTGACCCTGCTGACGGTGCTGACCCTGCTGGTGGAGCTGGACCTGGCGCGCGAACGTGCGCGCGACCAGGCCGAGAGCCTGCTGCGCACGCTCGCCATCACGGTGCGCAACACCGTCATTCATCCGGTGGTGCTGCCGGTGCTGGCCGGTCTGCTCTTCAATGCCGCCGGCTTCACCCTGCCGGCGGTGCTGGACGAGGTGCTGCAGATGCTGGGCACCGCGGTGGTGCCGCTGTGCCTCACCCTGATCGGCATGTCGCTGGCCTATTACGGCTGGCCGCGCGCCTGGCGCGGCGCGCTCGGGCTGGCGGCGCTCAAGCTGCTGCTGCTGCCGGCCCTGGTGCTGCTGCTGGCGCACTGGGGCCTGGGCCTCTCGGGCATGCCGCTGGGCGTGATCGTGATGATGGCGGCCCTGCCGGCCGGGTCCAACGCGCTCATCTTCGCGCAGCGCTACCGCTGCATGGAGGGCGAGACCACCGCTGCCATCGTGATCTCGACGCTCTGTTTCGTTCTTAGCGCGCCGCTCTGGCTGGCGCTGCTCGCCTACCTGAAGCTATGACGCAAGACCTGACCCCCATCGATGTGCGGCCCGCCGATGCCGTGCCGGCCGAGCGCCTGCATGCCGCCTTCGGCGCGGCCTTTGCCGATTACCTGATCGGGCCCTTCCAGCTCAGCCCGGCGCAATGGCCGGGCTTTCTGGCGCGCCAGGGGGTTGAGCTGGGGCTCAGCCGCGTGGCCGTTCGGCAGGGTGTTGGCGAGGGCGAGATCCTGGCCTTTGCCCTCACCGCGCCGCGCCCCGGCATCGGCCGCTGGCGCCTCGGCACCATGGGCGCGACGCCGGCGGCGCGCGGCAGCGGCGCGGCGCCGGCCCTGCTTGACGACTTCATCGCGCGCGCCCGCAAGGCCGGCATGGCGGCGGTGGAGCTGGAGGTGTTTGCGCAGAACGAGCGCGCGCGCCGGCTCTACGAGGGCCGCGGCTTTGCCCTGCTGCACGAGCTGCATGGCTATCTGGCCGAGCCCGGCAGCGTGCCGGCGCAGGCCCATGCGGTGCAGCAAGTCACGCAGGCCGAGGCGCTGGCCTGGCTGGACGCGCTGGCGCTGCCCGACCTGCCGCTGCAGGTGACGCCCGCCATCCTGGGCCAGTCGGCGCTGCAGGCCTGGCGGCATGGCCAGGCCCAGCTGCTGTTCTCGTTGCCGGACGAGGCCCATGTGCAGATCGTCAGCCTGGTCGATACCGGCCCGGCCCAGGCCGATGCGCGCGCCCTGCTGCAGACGCTGGCGGCCGAGTTCCCACAGCGCCGCCTGCGCGTGCCGCAGCTGCAGCGCCTGGACCTGGGCGGGCGCGCCTTGCGCGAACTCGGTTTCGCGCTCCAGCCCCTGCATCAATGGCTGATGTGGCGGCCGCTCAGCGCGTGATGGGCGCGTGATGAGCGCGTGATTTCCGGGCTTGGGCGAGAATGCTCGCCATGAACGCAGCAGTCCTCCCCAACGATCTCGCGCCCTATATGCGGCAGCTGGGCGAACGCGCCCGCGCCGCCGCCACCCTGATGGCCGCGGCCTCCACGGCCGCCAAGAACCAGGCCCTGCTGGCGCTGGCGCGCCGCCTGCGCGAGGCCGGCCCGGCCCTGCAGGCCGCCAACGAGCGCGATCTGCAGGCCGCCAGCGGCCTGGATGCGCCGATGCTGGACCGCCTCAAGCTGGCGCCCAAGGTGCTGGCCACGGTGGCCGAGGGCTGCGAGCAGATCGCCGCCATGCCCGATCCGATCGGCGAGATCAGCGGCGTGAAGCGCCGCCCCAGCGGCATCAGCGTGGGCCAGATGCGCGTGCCCCTGGGCGTGTTCGGCATGATTTACGAGAGCCGGCCCAATGTCACCATCGAGGCCGCCTCGCTGGCGATCAAGAGCGGCAATGCCTGCATCCTGCGCGGTGGTTCCGAGGCCCTGCATTCCAATCTGGCGCTGGCCGCCCTGGTGGCGGCGGCGCTGCAGGAGGCCGGCCTGCCCGCCGACGGCGTGCAACTCGTCAACACCACCGACCGCGCCGCGGTAGGCCTGCTGATCGCCATGCCCGAGTATGTGGATGTGATCATCCCGCGCGGCGGCAAGGGCCTGATCGAGCGCATCAGCCGCGAGGCGCGCGTGCCGGTGATCAAGCACCTGGACGGCAACTGCCACAGCTATGTGGATGCCGAGGTCGATCTGGAGCTGGCGCTCAAGGTGGTGGACAACGCCAAGACGCAGAAATACAGCCCCTGCAATGCCACCGAGTCGCTGCTGGTGCACAGCAAGCAGGCGGGCGCCTTCCTGCCGCGCATCGCGGCGATCTTCGCGGCCAAGGGCGTGGAGATGCGCGGCTGCCTGCGCACCCTGGCCTTGCTGCCCGGCGCCAAGCCGGCCACCGAGGCCGACTGGAGCGAGGAATACCTGGCTCCCATCATCAGCGTCAAGGTGGTGGACAGCCTGGACGAGGCGATTGCCCACATCAACCGCTACGGCTCGCACCACACCGACGCCATCCTCACCACTAACCACCCGAACGCGATGCGCTTTCTGCGCGAGGTCGATTCGGCCAGCGTGATGGTGAACGCCAGCACGCGCTTTGCCGATGGCTTCGAGTACGGCCTGGGCGCCGAGATCGGCATCTCCACCGACAAGTTCCATGCCCGCGGCCCGGTAGGCCTGGAGGGCCTGACCTCGATGAAGTGGCTGGTGCTGGGGCAGGGCGAGGTGCGCCAATGAGCGCGGCGGCCACGCGCAAGGCGCTGGTGCTGTTCTCCGGCGGCCAGGATTCCACCGCCTGCCTGGCCTGGGCGCTGCAGCGCTATGCCGAGGTGGAGACCATCGGCTTCGATTACGGCCAGCGGCATCGCGTCGAGCTGGACTGCCGGCAGGTGGTGCGGCGCGAGCTCGCCGCCGCCTTTCCGGCCTGGGCCGCCAAGCTGGGCGAGGACCATCTGCTGGACCTGGGCCTGCTGGGCCAGATCTCGGACACCGCGCTGACCGAGGCGCGCGCCATCGAGATGCAGGCCAACGGCCTGCCCAACACCTTTGTGCCGGGCCGCAATCTGCTGTTCCTCACCTTCGCCGCCACGCTGGCCTACCGCCGCGGCGCCTCGGTGCTGGTGGGGGGCATGTGCGAGACCGATTTCTCCGGCTACCCCGACTGCCGCGACAACACGCTGAAGGCCTTGCAGGTGGCGCTGAGCCTGGGCCTGGACGCGCCCATGACGCTGGAGACGCCGCTGATGTTCATCACCAAGGCCGAGACCTGGGCGCTCACCGCGCAGCTCGGCGGCGCGGCGCTCAACGAGCTGATCATCGAGCACACCCACACCTGCTACCTGGGCGAGCGCAGCCAGCGCCATGCCTGGGGTTATGGCTGCGGCAGCTGCCCGGCCTGCGAGCTGCGCGCGCGCGGCCATGAGGAATACCGGGCCGGGGTGCGATGAACACCTGGTCCTGGGCCGGCTGGGTCAGCCTGGCCGCGCTGTTCTTCTGGGCCGTGGGCGCCTACAACCGCGTGATGCGGCTGCGCAATGCCATCGTCGCGGCCTATGCCCAGCTGGACGAGGCGCTGAACCAGCGCGCCGCGCTGTGCGCCAAGCTGCTGAGCCTGCTGCGCCCGCTGCTCAGCAACGAGCAGGCCACCTTCGATGCGCTGGAAACGGCTCAGGCCGAGGCCCATGCGGCGGCCCAGACGGTGCGCGCGCGCCCCTTCGCGGCCGACCCGCTGGCCAATCTGGCGGTGGCCGCGGCCGTGCATGCGGCCGCGCTGACGCGCCTGATGTCGCTGATCGAGCACCATGGCGAGCTGCGCGAGCACCCCGAGGTCTATACCCTGGCGGACGAGCTCAAGATGGTGGAGCGCCACCGCGCCTTCGCGCGCCAGGTCTTCAACCAGGCGGTGGGCGCCTACAACCAGGCGGTGCAGCAGTTCCCGACGCGGGTGCTGAGCAGCTTCTTCGGCTTCGCCGAAGCGCGTTCGCTCTGATGCGCGCTCAGCTGCAGACGATGGCGCCCGAGCTCACCAGCTCCTGGAACAGCGCCATCACCGCGCGGCCGCTCATCGCGTAGGGGTCGAGCCGGGTGGAGTCGCAGTACTTCAGCACCAGGGCGGGGTTGAGGCGGTGCAGGTTCACCTGGCCCATGGTCCAGCCGGCGAACTGGCGCTCGGGCACTTCCTCGTAGCTGAGCAGGATCACGTCCTTGTGGCGCGTGTCGCCGACGATGTGCTTGTAGCGCGCGTTCACCGCGTCGCGGCCGCCCTCCAGCACCTGCATGAACACGCCCTCGCTGTAGCACAGCAGGCCGGTCAGGCCCTCGGCGGGATTGTGCTCGCGCGACTGCTTCAGGATGGTGGCGAGATCGGCGTCGCTCAGGGGCTGGACGGCGCGGCTGGCATAGAGGAGGCGGACTAGCATGATGGTGGGGTCACTTCTTGCTGAGCAATGAGAGGAACTCGCGACGCAGGTTGGGATCCTTCAGGAAGGCGCCGCGCATCACACTGTTGGTCATCATGGACTCGCTGTCCTTGACGCCGCGCCAATGCATGCAGAAATGGTCGGCTTCCATCACGATGGCGAGACCGTCGGGCTGCACGCGTTCCTGCAGCTCGTTGGCCAGCATGGTGACGGCCTCTTCCTGGATCTGCGGCCGGCTCATGATCCAGTCGGTCAGGCGCGCGTACTTGGAGAGACCGATCAGGTTGGAATGCTCGTTGGGCAGCAGGCCGATCCAGACCCGGCCCATGATCGGGCAGAGGTGGTGCGAGCAGGCGCTGCGCACCTTGATGGGCCCGACGATCATCAGCTCGTTGAGGCGCGTGACGTTGGGGAACTCGGTCACCGGCGGCGCCTCGACATAGCGGCCCTTGTAGATCTCGCGCACGAACATCTTGGCCACGCGCTTGGCGGTTTCCTGGGTGTTGTGGTCGCTGTCGGTGTCGATCACCATGGCGCGCAGCACCTCCTGCAGCTTGGCCTGCACCTCGGCCTGCAACTCGTCCAGCTCGCCCGCCTCGATGAAGGCGGCGATGTTGTCGTTGGCGTGGTGGCGGCAGTTGGCGCTGATGAGGCGGTAGCGGATGCGCTCGGAAGCGGGCAGAGCGGCCAGTTCGGCGGCGGCCAGCTGGGGCGGATTCTTGGCGGGCATGGGCTTCTCGTCTCTCGGCAGGTAGCTCGGTTGCCGGGATTGTGGCCGGATTGGCAAAACCTTGCAGGTCGAGCCCGGCCCCGGCGTGGCCCCCGGGGTGGCTCTACACTGCCGCCGTGCCAAAGCCCGCAGTCCCCTCTTCGCCTCAGTCCGCCACCCTGCAACGCCTGCTCCTGCAGGTGGCCGATGCCGTGCAGGCCGTGCGCGCCGGCCAATCGCTCACCGAGCTGCTGGGGCGCTGCCCCGCCGCCCTGCGCCCGGGCACGCAGGCACTGAGCTTTCTGGTGCTGCGCCGGCTCGGCACGGCCCAGGCCCTGCGCGCCCTGCTGGCGCCCAAGGCGCCGCCGCCCAAGGTGGACAACCTCTTGATCTGCGCGCTGGCCCTGCTGCTGCCCCCGCAGCGTGAGGAGGCGCCGCCCTATGCTGAGCACACCGTGGTGGACCAGGCGGTGAGCGCGGTGCGCCAGCGCGCCCAGGGCAGCGCCAATTTCGTCAATGCGGTGCTGCGCCGCTTTCTGCGCGAGCGCAGCGCCCTGCTGGCGCAGCTGCAGGCCGATGCGGTGGCCAGCCACAACCACCCGGCCTGGTGGATCGCACAGCTGCGCCAGGATTGGCCGGAGCAATGGCCCGCCATCCTGGCCGCCAACAATCTGCACCCGCCGATGACCCTGCGCGTGAACGCCCGCCACGGCACGGCCGCCGCCTATCTGGAGCGCCTGGCCGCGGCCGGGATTGCCGCCCAGGCCCTGGACGGCGTGACGCCGCAGGCGGTGCGGCTGGCCAAGGCCGTGCCCGTCACTGCCCTGCCGGGCTTCGAGGCGGGCGAGGTGTCGGTGCAGGACGCCGCCGCCCAGCTGGCCGCCCCGCTGCTGTTGCAGTGGCAGCCGCAAGACCTGACCCCGGGCGCCCGGGTGCTGGATGCCTGCGCCGCGCCGGGCGGCAAGACCGCGCACCTGCTGGAACTGCGACCCGATATCGAGCTGCTGGCCCTGGATGCCGACCCCAAGCGCCTGCAGCGCGTGCAGCAGAACCTCGACCGCCTGGGGCAGCGCGCCACGCTGAAGGCCGCCGATGCGCGCCAGCCCGCCGCCTGGTGGGATGGCCGGCCCTTCGACGCCATCCTGCTGGATGCGCCCTGCAGCGCCTCGGGCATCGTGCGCCGTCACCCGGACGTGCGCTGGCTGCGCCGGCCGGGCGACATCCCCCAGCTGGCGGCCATCCAGGCCGAGCTGCTGGAGGCCTTGTGGCCCACGCTGAAGCCGGGCGGCCGCCTGGTCTACGCCACCTGCTCGGTGTTCAAGGCCGAGGGCCAGGCGCAGACCGACGCGTTTTTGCAACGCCATGCCGATGCCAAGTCCATCGCGGTGCAAGGCGTCACGGGTCACCTGCTGCCCCTGGCCGACAATGAGACGCATGTGGAGGGAGCCGCGGCTTTGGACGGCTTCTACTACGCCCTCATCACCAAGCAAGCCTGAACCGCGCCTTGATCCTCAGCACGCCCTTCTCGTCCACCTCCAGGCCCGCCAGCGCCGCCCGCCCGGGCCGGGCGCTGCTGTGGCTGGCCGGGCTGCTGCTGTGGCTCGGCCTGGGTCTGGGGCTGGCGCGCGCCGACGGCGTGCTGCTGAACCAGCTCAGCACCGAGCGCGTGGATGATGGCCTGGCGCTCAACTTCAGCACCCGTTTCGAGCTGCCCAAGCCGGTGGAAGAGGCGCTGGCCAAGGGCGTGCCGATCTATTTCTCCGCCGAGGCGGCGGTGCTGCGCAACCGCTGGTACTGGCGCGATGCCCGCGTGGCGCGCGCCTCGCGCAGCTGGCGCCTGGCCTGGCAGCCGCTGACCCGGCAGTACCGCGTCAGCACCGGCGGCCTGAACCAGAGCTACGAGAGCCTGGCCGAGGCGGTGGCCTCGCTGCGCGGCGTGTCGGGCTGGCGCATCGCCGAGGCCAAGGAGCTGGAGGACGACGGCCGCTACTACCTGGAGTTCAGCTACAAGCTCGACACCAGCCAGCTGCCGCGGCCGATGCAGATCGGCCTGGGCGCGCCGCAGGGCTGGGACCTGAAGGTTGAGCGCACGCTGAACCTGAACCCGGACTTCAGCGCCAAGCTGGCGCCATGACAAAAGCGGCGCGTTGGGCCTGGGTGGTCTCCCTGGTGGCGGTGACCGGCGCCTGCGGGGTGCTGGCCTTCCTGCTCTCGATCGGCGCCACCGCGCCGCGCGGCTTCTTCGAGCGCCACTATGTCTGGCTGTTCTGGCTCAACGTGGTGGTGGCGGCGCTGCTGGTGCTGGTGATCGGCATCGCCGCGGTGCGCCTGGTGATACGCGTGAAGCGCGGCAAGTTCGGCAGCCGCCTGCTGCTCAAGCTGGCGGCCATCTTCGCGCTGGTGGGGGTGGTGCCGGGGCTGTTGATCTACACCGTCTCCTACCAGTTCGTGAACCGCAGCATCGAGAGCTGGTTCGATGTGAAGCTGGCCAGCGCGCTGGACGCCGGCCTCAAGCTGGGCCAGGGCACGTTGGACAGTCTGGTGGACGACCTGGGCGTGAAGACGCGCAGCGCCGCCGAGCGCCTGGCCGAGCTCAACAGCATGCCGCAGACGCTGGCGCTGGAGCGCGTGCGCGAGCAGCTCTCGGCGCGCACCGTGGCCCTGGTGGGGCCCAACGGCCAGATCCTGGTGGGCGTGGGCGGTGACACCCATTCGCTCACCCCCGACCGGCCCCAGCCCGAGCTGCTGCGCCAGGCACGTGCCCGGGGCCTGGTGAGCAAGATCGACAGCCTGGAGGAAGACCCGCCGCGCCTGCGCGCGCTGGCCCTGCTGCCCTCCAGCGATCTCAGCCTGGGCGGCGGCGACCGCTACCTGATGGTGGTGCAGGCCCTGCCCGCCAGCATGGTGGCGAATGCGCTGGCGGTGCAGGCGGCGAATGCCGAGTACCTGCAGCGCGGCCTCGAACGCGATGGCCTGCGCCGCATGTACCTGGGCACCCTGACCCTGGTGCTGGTGCTGGCGGTGTTTGCCGCACTGCTGCTGGCGGTGACGCTGGGCAACCAGCTGGCGCGCCCGCTGCTGCTGCTGGCCGATGGCGTGCGCCAGGTGGCGCAGGGCGACCTGACGCGCAAGCCGGTGCTGAGCTCGCGCGACGAGCTGGGCGGCCTGACGCGTTCCTTCGCCGACATGACCCAGCAGCTCGCCGATGCGCGCGGCCTGGTGGAGCAGAGCGTGGCCCAGCTGGAGAGCGCGCGCACCAATCTGCAGACGATTCTGGACAACCTCACCGCCGGCGTGATCGTGTTCGATGCCCAGCAGCGCATCGACACCGTCAACCCCGGCGCCACCCGCATCCTCAAGCTGCCGCTGGCGGCCTACCGCGGCCGGCAGCTGGACGAGGTGCCGGAGCTGGCGGCCTTTGCCAAGGCGGTCTGGCAGCGCTACGACATGAATGCCGGCACCCGGCTGGGCACCGAGGGCGCGGGCGAGCGCGACCATTGGCAAGAGGCGTTCGAGCTGCAGCTGGACCAGAGCCAGGACGTGCTAACCCTGCTGGTGCGAGGCGCATCCTTGCCGCATGATGCGCGCCTGATGGTGTTCGACGATATCTCCGAGGTGGTCTCAGCCCAGCGCTCCCAGGCGTGGAGCGAGGTGGCGCGCCGCCTGGCGCACGAGATCAAGAACCCGCTCACGCCCATCCAGCTCTCCGCCGAGCGCCTGCAGCACAAGCTCGAGGCCAAGCTCGAGGGTACCGACCAGGCCATGCTGGTGCGCTCGGTGGCCACCATCGTCAACCAGGTGCAGGCGATGAAGCAGCTGGTGAACGAGTTCCGCGATTACGCGCGCCTGCCCGCCGCCAGCCTCAAGGGCCTGGACCTGAACGCGTTGGTGAGCGAGGTGCTGATGCTTTACGCGCCGGCGCAGGAAGCCGGCCGCCTGCATGCCGAGCTGACGAGCGAGCCGCCCCTCATCAACGGCGACGCCACCCAGCTGCGCCAGGTCATCCACAACCTGGTGCAGAACGCGCTCGACGCCGTGAGCGAGCGGCCCGACGGCCATGTGACCGTGCGCACGCAGAAGGCTTTCAGCGATGCCGGAGAGCTGCGCGGCCTGCGTCTGCAAGTGACGGACAATGGGCCCGGTTTTGCGGAGAAGGTGCTCAAGAGGGCCTTCGAGCCTTACGTGACGACCAAGTCCAAGGGCACCGGCCTCGGGCTGGCGGTGGTGAAGAAAATCGCAGATGAACATGGCGCCCGCATCCGCCTGGTGAATCTGCACAAGGAAGGCGACGAGGCGCTGCCGGTAGTGGGCGCTCAAGTTTCGTTATCATTTTCAAAACTCGCGACTGCACCGAGCCCGGCCGAGACGCCAGAAACGCGCCGGCCCGCGTGAACAGTAGGCATACATGGCAACCATTCTTGTAGTCGACGACGAACTGGGCATCCGAGCCCTCTTGTCTGAAATCCTCTCCGACGAGGGGCACACCATCGAACTGGCGGAGAACGCCGCCCAGGCCCGCAGCGTGCGCGAGCGCATGCGCCCGGACCTGGTGCTGCTGGACATCTGGATGCCCGATGTCGATGGCATCACGCTGCTGAAGGAGTGGGGCAGCTCGGGCCAGCTCTCGATGCCGGTGATCATGATGAGCGGCCACGGCACCATCGACACCGCGGTGGAAGCCACCAAGTTCGGTGCCATCGCCTTCCTCGAAAAGCCCATCACCCTGCAGAAGCTGCTGCGTGCGGTGGAGCAGGCCCTGGTGAAGACCGCGCCGCGCCCCGCGCCCACGGTGACGATGGCCAGCTTCGAGCGCAACGACATGGTGGGCGGCCTGCCCATCTCGCATGCGCCCACCGGCCTGAGCGTGGCGCCCGCGGTGGCCCTGCCGCCCCAGGGCCTGGCCTCCGAGCAGGTGTTCGAGCTGGACCGGCCGCTGCGCGAGGCGCGCGATGCCTTCGAGAAGAGCTACTTCGAATTCCACCTCGCCAAGGAGAACGGCTCGATGACCCGCGTGGCCGAGAAGACCGGCCTCGAGCGCACCCATCTGTACCGCAAGCTCAAGCAGCTGGGTGTCGATCTCACAAGAAACAAGCGCAACAGCGGAATTTAGTGCTACACTCTTGGTCTTCGCTGATTTGGGCGGCTTGAAAAAGCCACCAAGCAGCGGTGACTAGACAAGGCCTGGTAGCTCAGTTGGTAGAGCAGCGGATTGAAAATCCGCGTGTCGGTGGTTCGATTCCGCCCCAGGCCACCAGACATCATTCAGAAGCCCATCCATCGCGATGGGCTTTTGTCGTTATGGGGCGCCGAGTAGTGTTTGTTGGGAGACAGGCTTGCTCGGTGGGTTCGGTGCTGAACACTTGGCAAGTGCCGGCAGGCTGCTCAGCCACCGCAAGCCGGGACATCTCTCCCAATTCCAATTCGGCTCCCTTCGTTCGCCCTCGAAGAGTTGGTCGACAAGTCTCGGCATCGCTTTTGCTCGTCGAACTTGCGCAGAGTCAGGTCGCAGCAACAAATAACCCCCAAGATCGGGGGGTGAAAAAAAGCGCGTGCTAACGCACAGTTAGCGGGGCCCACAAATTCTATGTGGGTGCTCAAGTCAAAGTGGCCTAGGGAGGGCTCCATGGACTTCACGCGCCTCAGTTCAGTGTTGACTGTTGTGGGGGCTCTGATGCTCCCATTCGCGCCAGCAAGCGCGGCGACCCTCACCTTTGAGGACCTGAATTCGGGACAGGCCTCCTATGATGTGGTGCCGTCACCCTACAAGGGCTTCGCCTTCAGCGGTTGGTTCTACGGGCCGGATACGGTCTACGCGCCCGCTTCGGGCTCCATCGACCTGTTCACTGACTACGCAGACCCCACCGACCCGGGCGCCTACGTCATTACGAGCAACAACGCCATCACCAGCGCCGTGGAGTTCGTGTTTGACGGGGCCGCATTTTCGGGTTACTCCGGCGTGACGTTTGAGCTTTGGGATGCCGGCAACTTGGTCGCCACCTCGGACTCACTTCCCGACTCGCAGGGTGCGGCCCCCTACGGGCCGACCTTCTTGGCCAGTGGTTACTCGGGACTCGTTGACAAGGTTGTGGTCAGCGGAGTGCAAGGCTACTTCTCGATGGATGACTTCACGTACCACGCACCAGCGAGCAACAACGTGCCCGAGCCTGGATCGTTGGCTCTGGTGCTGTTTGGGCTCGGCATTGGTGGGCTATCGGCAAGACGTCGCCGCTAAGCCCTATATGGAGTCGTCGGGCCGAGCATCAGGATGACTGAACCCTGAGTTGCACTGCAGAGTGTGGCTGAACTAAGTATTTACGGAGAGACTATGTCCTTGACTCGAAATACTTTCCAGCCATGCAAGCGGACGCCACCTAAGCCGCTCTTGCTCTTGGTTGCGCCTGTGTTACTGACTGCCTGCGGCGGTGGGGCCGGAGAAGGTGGTGTTTCGGCCGCAGCGACTGAATCGGCTTCCGCCGGTCTCAGAATGCAGGCATTGGCGGTGCCGCCGGGTTGGGTGGGGCGCCCACCTGCCAGCGAGGTAATCAACGGCATCCCCGTCCCTCCGGAGCCGGCCCCTGCCCTGAACAATTCCACGCTTGCTGGAGTCGATTCAAATAGAAATGGCGTGCGGGATGACGTAGAGCGCTTCGTGGCATCCAGGGCAAAGAGCGCAGCCGAGGGGGCCGCCATCCTGCTAGGGGCTGCGGCCTATCAACGACTTCTGTTGCTTCCGCAAGTTCCCGCACCAACCAGGAATCAACTGCTGGACATTTTCGGAGATGTGCGGTGTGCGACTCTGCGAATAAGTCAAGGGAGAGGTCGAACTGATCAGAGCTTCGTCCTAGATAGGGATTTGTTACCTGCAACATTCAACACGGAGTTGCGACGCTCTGATTTGGCTGCAAAGACAAGTGGCTTTGACGGATACCTCGGTAGCGAAATGAAGTCGTGCCTGTAGGAGAAATAAATGGGTTCCAAACTTATCCTCGGCATACTGCTTATTTTGTTGAGTTCGTTGGCGCAGGCAAAGACCTATATCATTTATCTGAATGGTATAAACAACTCTGAACAAGATGCTGCTGATTCATCACTTGTCCTTGGTGGGCTCATGTCAGATGGATGGGCTCGGGCAGGAATGCTGGCTGGATCAATCGAAGTCACCTACTGGCACAGTCCTAATGATGGCTTTCTGGGCGATGTTTTTGAAGTGACAGCTTATGCCAAGGCCAGTCACGAAGCGCTTGCTTCAGCCCGCACGATTAATGCCGCCGCTACCGCAGACGGTCCGGAGTACAAGGCAGCACTTGGCCAATACTTCAGTTCTTCAATAAATGCCCTTCAATGTGACACGATTCCGACGTGTCAGTTAGCCAATCAGCGGATACTTTCTGATGCGGAACGAAGGAATGCGAGAGTTGTTGCTAGATTTACGACGAGGCTGAGCGTCTTGGTGCGTGCAGGTCACAAGGTGGTTGTTGTAAGTCATTCCCAGGGCAATGAGTACGCTGATGCTGTGGATGCCTATATGCATTTCTCGGGCTCTCTGAGTTCGGCAGAGATATCTTCCAGCATTCGCTATGTTGGTGTTGCCGTTGCAGCACCGGCCACTCCTAACGGACGCTATGTAACTTCGAATACCGACACTGTCATATCGCTGTATAAAGGAAAAATTGCGACTCCGGACGACTATACGAACGCTTCGCCGCTTGAGCCGAATGCGTTTCCCTGCATGGATCTGCTGACTTTCACGTCATGTTACGCATCGGTGTTGGGGTTGACCGGCAGTCATGGTTTTTCTGACTTCTATCTCAATGCAAACTATTTTGTCGACCCAGCGAAGAGCCAAACAGTTCAGGCCCAAGTTCTTTCATTAGTTCAAACGTCATTCAATGAGTTGAATGGGGCACTGACGCCGTTGCCGCCGGGTACTTGGTCAATTTCGTGTAAAGGAAAGAGCACGGTGCTTGGTCCTTGGACAACATTCGGAACTGCCAGTTGGGATTCGTCTACTAATGCATATTCGGTTGGCGATAGTGTTGTGAATGACCCCAACGATTTGGACGGCGACTGCAATCAGGTCGATAGCTGGAATCCAAACGGGCTAACTAATCAAGACAATGATTGGTTAATCTATAATCAAGTTGCGCTCGCTGACATTGATTTTTCAGCTGAGGCTTGCATCACACATTCGCCTGCAAGTGGGCACTTTATAGGGCTATTTAAGGCGGATCCCGCGTTTACAAATCTGTCACGCAGCGGCCACAGTCCGATCGGGGACTCGCTTGCCTCATTCTTCACGATGTGGAATCAGCCCGGTAAGTTGATGTATTCAATTGGTGGCTCTGGTGGGGTAGTGGGAGAAGTTCCTTCCGTTCCGTTGATATCCAAAGGGTTTTGTGCGAACTATCAGATAACCAGGTCCGGAGGGTTGTATAGTCTATATGTGAATGGTTCTTTGGTGCGGAGTGCAAGCGCAAGTATTGCTCCGGTATATCCTACTGTGATGGCGTATGACAATGTCGTTACGCTTACTCCGAAGGTGACGCTGGGCAAGGTGACTACCTTCAGTGTTGATGCAGTCAACGAAGCAGGTACGACCGTGCCTTGGCCTTCAAATTCAACAGCGGCCACTTGCAAATTCACTGCGGCAGGAGTGTGGGGTGAGACATCTTTTGTCGGCAACCAGATTGGTGCAGAAGGCATTGACTTGCGCGGAGCCGGGACGCTCGTTCCGGCGGCGAACGCATATTCCCTCGTCGTAAAGTATAGAAATAGGTGGATATTGGCTGGATCTTCTTGGACTGCTATTCTGTTACCAGGTGAGTCAGTTACTTTTGCTATTAATGACACCCCCGGCTCGTTCTACAACAATATAGGCGCATTGACCGTTAATGCTTCCTGTGCGTCATAGATCGTTCAATTTTGCATATCGGCTTTCTTGATTACATGAACTGCGGGCCTCTTCGGCAAAGAGGGTGTGCAGAATTTTGTGTAAATGGACAATCCACCACCGGCGCGAGCCGGCTTGTCCGTAAGCACGATGACATCTAAGAAGCACGAAGTACCTGATGAATTGCTGGCCAGCCTGCTGGCCAACTACAAGAAGCCTGAAGACCTGATTGGCGAGAGCGGCCTGCTCAAGGAACTGACCAAGCTGCTGGTCGAGAAGGCGCTGGACGCCGAACTGACTGAACACCTCGGCCATGAACGCCACGAGACCGTTGGCAACTCTGGCGGCAACACCCGCAACGGCAAGAGCAGGAAGATGCTCAAGGGTGAGTTTTGCGAGTGCCTATCGAGGTTCCGCGTGATCGCAACGGCACCTTCGAGCCGCAGCTGATCCCCAAGTGCCAGACCCGCTGGAGCGGCTTCGACGACAAAGTCATCTCGCTGTACGCGCGCGGCCTGACCGTGCGCGAGAGGCAGGGCCACCTGCAGGAGATGTACGGCACCGAGGTCTCACCCAGCCCGATCTCATCGGTGACGGACGCTGTGAGCGACGAGGTCAAGGCCTGGCAGGCCAGGCCGCTGGACCCCATCTATCCCATCGTGTACCTGGATTGCATCCACGTGAAGGTGCGCGAGGGTGCGGTGCGGGTCAAGGCGGTAAATCTGGCCATCGGCATCACCATGAACGGCGAGAACGCGGTGCTGGACCTGTGGCTGGCACAGACCGAGGGCGCCAAGTTCTGGCTGCAGGTGGTCGCGGAACTGCGCAACCGAGGCGTGCAGGACATCTTCATCGCCTGCGTCGATGGGCTCAAGGGCTTCCCCGATGCCATCAAGGCCGTGTTCCCCAGGGCGGTGGTGCAGCTGTGGCATCGTGCACATGGTGCGCCATAGCCTGAACTATCGCGCGCGGAAGCGCCGCCCTGAAGTGGCGGCCGATCTGCGGCACATCTACCAAGCCACCACCGCCGAGGAGGCAGAGTTGCGCTTGGGTGAGTTCGTGGCCAAGTGGGGCGAGCAGTACCTGCCCATCGGCCAGTCCTGGCACAGGAACTGGAGCCGGCTCATCCCGTTCTTCGACTACCCACCAGAGATCCGCAAGGTCATCTACACCACCAACGCCATCGAGTCGGTGAACATGAGCCTGAGGAAGCTGACCAAGAACAGGGGGCTCATTCCCCAGCGACGAGGCGCTGACCAAGCTGTTCGATCTGGCCCTGCGCAACATCAGCCAGAAGAGGACCATGCCCATCCGCGATTGGAAGGCTGCGCTCACCCGCTTTATCATTCAGTTCCGGGACCGCATCTCCATCAGCTGAAGTCCGAACCGTTTACACAAAATTCGGACACACCCAGTTCCGGATCATGAATAAATGTGTACATGCCAATGCCCTCAAATGGAGATGGCTGTACGGTGGCTTTGTACGCCCAAGTGTGGAAGCGCCAGAGGTGCACAGTCGCGCACTTTGTCAGCACTCTTTTCGCCAAATTGACAGCAGGCGCGATGCGCGGGGCTACCCAAGCATAGCGGCGAACTGGCGAGCCTTATCCCTCCGCGCAACCTTCGGCAGATCGCTCAACGCCAGCAGTAGCGCCGCAACATCATCATCCTCGCAATAGAGATACGGTAGTGACACCTTCAATGCCGCGGCGATAAGGCGGGCTGTCGCCACAGGTGGCTCGTGGACACCTAGCTCATAGCGGCTGATTCGAGCCCGGCTGCTCGACTCGTCAATGCCGATCAGCACCCCCACCTTTTCCTGAGACCAGCCCAAGTCCTCGCGCCGGGATCGCATGCGGCGACCCACAACGGTTGGTGATCGGACAGGCCCGTAAGACATGTCACGAGTCTCGTGACGTGGTCATAATCTGTCGTCACGTAAGTCGTTACATGACCGCAGTCAAACCAGCCCGACCCACTCTGAAAGGAGACTCATGACCCTTGCTTTGTCTCTGGCCACGATGTTCGGCAAACCGCTCGCCGACAGACTCATCAAAGGGTTGATGGCCAGAAAAAGCGGGGCCGAACGGTTTGAACAGGCCACTGCCGCAATGTCTCAAGGACTCACGGCCGTTGATGCGCTCAAGGATGCGTTCGGCAAGGAATTCTTGTCCGAATTGAATGATGTGCTGGGCACAACCGGCAACTCCCGTTTCAGCTACGAAGCTGGGACGCAAAGCTACATCCGCCTGTCCGACGAGAGCGCGGCGCCCGTCAAGATCCTGCGTGACGAACTCAACATCAATCTGGATCGGTTGGCGGTGCTCACAGAGCACACCCGCGATATCAGGAACCAGTTCATGGGGTTGGTGTCCGTTTGGCACGAGCGGTGCAAGCAGTTCTACGGCTCGACTCACGCCGAAGACATTGAATCTACGTTTTCGACTATCAACAACCTACTGAAAGGAGAGTCCAGAAACTATCGACAGATCTATCAACTGCTGAGCTCTACGAGCCTGGGCGGGGTTGGCGCACTCATGCTCATTAGTGGTGTGTTCATCGCCACTGGCACTGGCGTCGGTCTGGTGTCAGCAATTTCTCTGTTCTTGTTTGGCGTGCC
The DNA here is from genome assembly GCF_030254645.1 of Paucibacter sediminis. Lineage (NCBI taxonomy): Bacteria > Pseudomonadati > Pseudomonadota > Betaproteobacteria > Burkholderiales > Sphaerotilaceae > Roseateles > Paucibacter sediminis. The sequence continues at coordinate 1,027,767 of NZ_CP116346.1, read as the reverse complement.
ATGGCTTTCCGTCGGCGCGCTGGTGCTGCCGGGCGCTTTGTTGATGGCGCTCGCCGCGAAGAAGACCCGACCCGTCGATGAAATCTCTTTGTCCGTTGCTCTGGCCTACAAGCTGTTGGAGCGCTTCGACGGTGGACCGAAATCCGAATCAAAAACCTAACAAAGGGAGTGTTTATGCATGCTCGTTTCTTGAATCTCTTGGCCGTTGTTGTAGTGACGGCCGGTTGTGCATCGATGGGCAAGGACTTCTCAATGGCCGACGTCGACGCTATGCAGCCTGGAGTGACAACGTTTCAGCAGGCCCAAGAGAAGCTTGGAAAGCCTCACAGCGTCCATACAGCCGCGGATGGCCGCATGGCGGCAATGTGGATCCGTTCAGAGGCGGGCATGGGCTCAGCATCTGCTAAGGGCGTTGGCATCATCTTTGATAAAGACGGCAAGATGATCCGTGTCTCAAGTCGAACCGAGACGAAGACCAACTGACCACGAAATTCCCCAAGCCATGCGCCCCTGGACGGCAGTCCTCGGGCGCATTTTTTATTGCCTCAACACAAAGGAGCTTTATGCACGTACTGCGCCATGCCCCTGAGGTATCGGCCTTCATGGAAACCTGTCCGGACCTCGGAGTAGTGGACATGATCCGGCAGCGCCACGAGGAGTTGATGGCTGACGATGAAAGCAGCATGGAGGAGTTGGTGTTCTTCGTGATCCCGGAGGCAGATGACACCGTAGCCCAGGTGGAAGCGGTGTTAGGTAGTCCGTTGCGAACCGCCGAGGGCCATCCGCTGTGGGAGGTCATCGAAATGCATGACACCTGCTATGAGATGGTATTCGTGCTTACTTCATCTGGGTACGGCGCCCTGGTGCTGGTGTCCAAGCAAGACTCCCATTCGGACCTGTTGGACCTGTGCCAATCGCATGCCGTAAAGGCACATCCAACAGCCACGCCATGAGTCATCAAGAGCCCCCACCAACAACCGCCCATCGAGGCGGTTTTTTTACGCCCATTGGGAACGGAGAACTTCAATGACGCCAGTTGATGAGACGGTCGCAGCGATGGTTGCGGCCTTGAGTGATGACCTCTACGAGCTCTGGAATGAGAGGGCCGGCGTCCGGGAGCACGATGGTGGTCAATCGCGCGAACTGGCGGAGGCCATGGCCCTTATCGACGTGATCCGTATCTGCCCGGCGGAAGCGATGGCTTGCTGGGCTAATACATAACGTCGCAAGTTAGTGCATCTTATGTGATAGGCCAAAGAATCCTATCTACGTAATTTTCAACAAAGAAAGGAAACGCTCATGTCAGACATCGAAGTCGAAGTGCGCGCCGAAGTCGATCCAATCAAGCCCACGCACGAAGGCGAATGTCTTTCTCTATCGGCGAGATCCACATTGAAATTCGTCATTGGTCACCATCAAGGAGACCGCACTTGGCATCTGCGCATCGCTGGCAACAGTGGCAAAGGCATGTGGTTCGACGGCTGGGCCTCTGCCGCAGACATAGAAAAGATCGTGAAGGGTGCAACGGAGTTGACGGCGAAGTCCTTCCATTCGCTCCATCCGGGTCGGTCGATCAATACCGGCGGCTTCGTCCTGGCGGCGTTGAAAGAGCTGGGCCTGATCCGCGCCAATGCGGAAAACAAGCGCCTGCACGAGCACGTGCCCACCACAACCTTCGCGCAAGCCGTCGCGGCGCATGCGGGCCAAGCGCAGAGCAGTTCCGCTGACGCCGCTCCAGGAAAGCCATCGCAGCGCAAAGGCAGAGGGGCGCATTGACCGCAAACATTACAGCAGCACTGATCGTCGCTGGTGTGATGGGCCTGTGGTTCCCTGCCACTCGTGGCTACGCCATCGTCGCTTCCGCCGCCCTTGCATTATCTATCACTGGCTCGTCATCGTGATCGTCGTTGGATCCGCTGCAGCCGTCTGTTTCCATCTCCGCCGCAAGTAACCCAAAAGGAAATCCTATGAACTACCTCGACTGCATCACGTTCGCCGCCCAACATGCCCAAGACTGGGATCTGCCCAACGACCTATTGCCCTTAGTCATCATCAGCGAGGCGGCCTTGCTGTCCGGCCACGAAGCCGGGCACATGGGCCACGCGCCCTGGGACTGAGCACCTGCCGCCTCCCTGTCCCCGGCTCGGATCACCTGCAGCCAGATAGGGGGCTCTCAGGCATTTGCCTGCCCAAGTGTCGCCCGGCTCGAAGGCTCCGGCAGACGACCCTGACGCTGCCTGCTGACCACTGCTTATGTCAGCGCACAGCTGATCGGGTAGGTGAGTCAAATAGACGGGTGCGGCGACTTAGACACATTTTTTCTCGGCCGCCTCTGCAGCGGGCACCTTGAATTGCCATTCAGACCTCGTCGCCGACTGCCATGCGTTGGCCCTGTCGCTGGACTCGGAAATTGCCGCCACCGCCGCATCACCGAAACAGGCGCCCCGCAACGTTGCGGCGTGGCGGTAGTTGCGGCAGGTTTGGGCAGGGTATGGCGACAACTTCCGCTCCATCGTTGCGCATAGCCAAATTGACAATGCCTACCGCTGCCCCCTACAATTTTCGTAGACGCATTTGCAAGCGCGCGTCTTCAAGCTACTACTTGGCATCGGCTTCTTGGGTTGGACGATCTCCCCGTCTACAAGCCGCGAGCGAGGGGAGTAGCTTTTTTGTTGCCTGTTTCCTTCGTGAGCGCACACAACCGCTCAACAAGGAAATTCAATGGAAACCAAGGAAACGTCCGGTCTTCACGGTCGCGACGAATATCACACCCAGCTAGTCGGCCTTCCCGACTCGAACCGTAGCAGCGCACTCTTCTGGTTCGGCTTCGGACTTGCTGTTATCCCCGTTCTGCCGAAGACAAAAAAGACCGCAGTCACATGGGATTTGTGGTTGCAGCGTCTGTCCGCGCGCCAAATCACCCTGCATTGGATTGCCCATCCGGGCCACGAAGTTGGCTTCATCGTCGGCAACAGCATGATCGTCTTTGACGCAGACAGCGCGAAGGCCGTTGCTGCGCTGATCGAGGCCGAGTGCCGTTTCGGCGTGCAGCCTTCAATGATCGTGCAAACGACGCGTGGAGAGCATCACTACTTCGCGAAGTCCCAGGACTTGCCGTGCAACACCACGAGCAAGATCGTCGCAGATCCCCAAGACCGCATCGATATCAAGACCGGCCGCACGATGGTGATCCTGCCCCCCAGCACCGGCAAGTTTCTCGTGAAATTTGGAGGTCAACATGCTTAAGCATGTCGACCAACTGAACGCCGCACCAATGGACTTTCTGAAGCACTTCGGCGCGCTGGCGGTGCCGAGCGAGATCAGCCAGCCAGTGCACGAGGTAATGACTCCTTCACAGAGCGCCCGATCTTTGCTCCTGCTGTCTGCCGGCCTCAAGCGTCTTTCGGCAGACTGTGACTACGGCAATTGGCTGCGCCTGGGTGCGCTCGTGTTTCATGTCTCCGGCGGCACCCAAGAAGGCTTCGACTGCTTCGACGCATGGAGCGCTACGGGTAAGAAATACAAAGGTGATCGTGATACACGCGCCAAGTGGAAATCCTTTCGCCTGGATCATCCGCGCCCGCTGACCATGGCGTCGTTTCGCTTCATCTTGGCCGAGCAGGGCCATGACTGGCAGGAAGTCTGCGCCGAAGCCGATGGCGATGCCTTCCAGGTTGTCAAAGTGGAGGGCCAGTGATGTCCGCTACTGACCCTAGTCACAACACCCCGGGCGTGGCTGCCGTTGAGGCCGTCGTCGTGCGTCTTGCCGCTCTGACGCCCATGGAGTACGACAAGGTCCGCCGAGACGAGGCAAAGAAGCTGCGTGTGCAGCTCAAGACCTTGGACGACATGGTCAAGACTGCACGCGCCAGCAGTGGCCCGGCGAGTCGCCTGCCTTTTACCGAGAATGAGCCCGCCGAGGAGCCGGTGCAGCCGGCAAAGCTGCTCGACGACATCGCCGCCCTTATCAAGAAGTACGTCATCTTGGAGCCCGAGCAGGCCGATGCGGCTGCCCTGTGGCTGGCGCACACCCACTTGATAGATGTTGCGGATGTTTCGCCAATTGCGATCATCAATGCGCCCGAGCGAGCCTGTGCGAAGACGCTGTTCCAGACCATCCTTGGCCGCCTAGCCTACCGCCCGTTGTTCGCCTCGAACGCATCGATGTCGGCGCTCTTCCGTTCCATCGAGCTGTGGGGTGCCACCCTGCTTATCGATGAGGCTGACACCTTCTTTCGCGACAACTCGGATCTGCACGGCATGGTGAATGCGGGCTACAAGCGCGGAGGCTTCGTGCTGCGCAGCGAGGTGACCACCGAAAGCATTGAGCCCAAGATGTTTTCGGTGTACGGCGCCAAGTCGATCGCCGGCATCGCGCTTGAAAAACACCTGCCCGACGCCACCATGAGCCGAGGCATCGTGTTCGGCATGCGTCGCAAGCTTGCGCATGAAAAGGTCGAGCGCTTCCGCCATGCCGATGATGAGGTCTTCAACCGCCTCAGTTCGCAGTTGGCGCGCTTTGCCTTGGATTACGCGCATCAGGTTCGCATGGCGCGCCCCACCTTGCCCGAACAGATGAGCGACCGTGCGCAGGACAACTGGGAGCCGCTGCTGGCGATCGCGGAGTGCGCAGGTGATGCCTGGGTTCAGCGCGCCACCGTGGCAGCGATCAAGATGTCTGTCGCAAGCGAATCGCAGGCCAGCACCGGAAACGACCTGCTGGCGGACATCAAGGAGGTGCTGTCCAAGTGGTCCAAGCCGACCATCAAGACGGCCGACTTGATCTCGATGCTGATTGCCGACGATGACATGGGTTGGTGCACCTACAACCGCGGCAAGCCACTTACGCCCCGTCAGCTGGCCAAGCTGCTCGATGCCTACAGCATCAAGCCGAAGACCGTGCGCCAGCCCAAGACACCGCTGGAGCCCAACGGCAGCACACCAAAGGGCTACGACGTGGGCGACTTCAACGACGCTTTCACCCGCTACTTGAAGGCCGACGTCCCCAATGCGTGCCCGGAGCCCCAAGCCAGCACATCACCGCCGACATGCTTGACCGATGTTGCCGCAACGGAGCAACAGGTCGAGGCGCGTAGGGATGGTGAGCCTGACCTTATCAGAGCAACGGCCGCGCTGCTTGACCCGGCACCGCCCAAGTCGCCGACGTCGTTGGTAGACGCGGACTTCTAGCCCCTAGCCCCGCCGCCGCTAACCCCGGCGGCCTTTCATCACCTTGGCAATCAGCCTCCCCCTGCGTGCAGGGCAGGCGTCGCTATTGCCATGTCACCAAAGGAATTTTGCGACATGAAATGTGTTTTTCCCCCTATCGCGATGGGCCCTAGCCGCTCGGCATACCCATCACCTGCCGACCCAGCTTTGCGCGAGAACCAGGCGCCTTGTCGCGCCAATCGCATTCACAACCAAGGAGACTGAGATGGCCGTCATGACCTTTACGCCGGCCTTCATGGCCACGGGCCTGGTGTGCCCGCCTGATAAGAAAAAAATCGAATACGGCGTGGCTGATGAGCCTGGCCTGTTCGCCGAGTGCCGCGCATCCGAGAAGGCTGTCCCGACTTGGTACCTGCGCCTAAAAAACGAAAAGGGTACGAACATTTACAAGAAGCTTGGCACCGTCCAGGAGGTTAGCTTGCCCCAGGCCAAGAAGCTCGCGAAGCAGCTTAAGGCCGAGCACATGCTGCTGCCGAAGCTGGCGTATGCCCCGGCACTGCCCGTCGAGATTACCTTGGACGAATTCATGCGCAAGCACTACATGCCGCACGCGGAGATGCATAAGCGCTCGCATGTTCGTGACGAGCAGCTCTACCGCATCCGCATCGCGCCGAAGTTTGGCCACCTCCCCCTCAGCAAAATCAATCGGCACGAAGTTCAGGTATTCCATGTTGGCTTGGTCAAGGAGCATGGCCTGAGCCCGGCATCTGCCGACTTGCACGTTGCGCTGTTTCGGCACGCGCTGGCGCTGGCACAGGAGTGGGAGATGCTGGAGAAGAACGTCCTTCGCGGCTTCAAGCTGTTTCACGTTGATAACCGCGTCGAGAACTATCTTGACGATGCCGAAGTTGAGCGTTTGAAGAACGTGTTGCTTGCAGATGGGAATCGCATGGTTGCTTTGGCGATCCTGTTTCTGCTGGTGACTGGCGCTCGCCTCAATAGCGCGCTGCATGCAAAGTGGCGTGACGTCGACATGCCGAACGGTGTCTGGCTTGTACCCGCGACCGAGGCGAAGTCCAAACGTGCCAATCCGCAGTACTTGAATCCGAGTGCGCTCTGGATTCTTGATGCTGTCGGCACCCGCGGGTCTTCGGAGTATGTGTTTGTAAATCGCCAGACGGGAAAGCCCTTCACGACCATTACGCGCGTCTGGTATCGCTTGCGTAAGGAAGCGGGCCTTAGCAATAAGGTGCGTCTCCATGACCTGCGACATACCTTCGGGAAGATGGTGCTCGCCGCTGGTCACAGCCTCCCCGAGCTGCAGCGCGCGATGAATCATGCAGACTGCCGCACGACCCAACGTTATGGACACTTGACGGGCACCACGATGCGAACTGTTGCACTGGCAGCGTCCGTGATCGTCAAGCCTGCCGAGGCGGTGCCGGCATAGCTGCGCTATTGGGTGTCCGGGTCGGGGTGGGCTACGGCCCCCTCGACCGGCCCATGCCGCCCGCCCATGCGTTCGGTAGGCCGCGTTCGGCGGTCGGTGGCGCTATGCCGTTGATTGCATTCGAGAAATCTTATGGCGATGCATGCGGGATGGTCGGCGTCGTTCGGTACCCGGTTCGGTAAGTAGGTTGGGGCGCCCCGGTCTGAGCCAAAAAGTTGTTAGTTCTCTTCGACTTAGGCAAGACCTGACCCCACCTGTGCACTGTTTTGAAAATCCGCGTGTCGGTGGTTCGATTCCGCCCCAGGCCACCAAACGCAAATGGCTCCCCTCGTGGGAGCCATTTTCGTTTGGCGGTTCGCGGAGCGGATGAGAACCACGTTCGCTCTATGGCAGCCAGTGGCTGCCATAGGACGTTGCGCAGCAACGGTCCGGAGTGCCCGGCAGGGCACGGAGGATGACTGATCGGCCTAAGCCGAGCAGGCACAATCCGCAGCGCCCGTTTGCGGCCGCCTTGCTGCATGGCCGCCCACACCAGCCGTCAGCTTCCTCCCCGCCCACGCATTCACCCCCAGCGCCAGCGCCACCAAGCCCGCCCCAGCCAGTTCCGCGCCGCTCGGCGCCTGCCCCAGCAGCGCATGCACGCCCAGCACCGAGACCGGCACCATATTGATGAACAGCGTGCCGGCCACGGCGCCCAGGCGGCGGACGCCGAAGTTGAAGGCCATGGCCGCCAGCACGGTGGGCAGCACGGCGATGTAGAGCAGCGCTGGCAACTGGCTTGCCAGCACGCCGATGGTCGGGGCCTGCGCCAGGCCCAGCAGCGTGGCCACGAGCGCGGCCAGCAGCATCCAGGGCCAGGCCGCCACGGCCGTGAGTGCCGTGTATTCAAGCGGGCTCAGCTCGGGCATGGCGGCGGCGCCGCGCGTGTACAGCACCCAGCCCAGCGTGCCGGCCAGGCTGAGCAGATCGCCCAGCAGCATGGGCGCGTCGGCCGCCTGCGCCGGGCTGAAGACATTGGCCACGGTGGCCACGCCGGCTAATGCCATGGCGGCGCCAACCAGCGACACGGCCGAGGGGCGCTGCCCGTCCAGCGCCCAGCGCAGCAGCAGGGTGGTGAAGGGCATGCTGGCCATGATGACCGCGCCATGCGAGGGCAGCGAGCGCGCCAGGCCGTAGAACACCAGCACGCTGAAGAAGCCGTAGCCGGCCAGCCCCAGCAGCGTGAGGCGGCCGAGCCGGGCGCGCAGCTTGCGCCAGGGCGTCGAGCCGAAGAGCTGGGCCAGCGCGCCGAGCAGGAGGGCGGCCAGCAGATAGCGAATGACGGTGAACCACAGCGGGTCCAGCACGCTCAGCAGCGGCTTGCCGACAAGAAACAGGCTGCCCCAGGCGCTGGTGGCGCAGAGCAGGGCGACGACGGGAGCGAGCGCGGTAGGCATGGTGGTGAGGACGGCAGGCGCGCGTGGCGCGATGCGGAGTGGTGGATGGCTGCAGTCTGGCGATGCCGGCCGCGCCGGTCCATTTGCTTCGGCGGCACGCGCCGTTCGGAATTTCGACATGCGGCCACGACCCGCCTGGGCAGAATGGCGGCATGGAGATCTACCAGCTGAAGACATTCATCGCCGTGGCGGCGGAGGGCAATCTCACGCGTGCGGCCGAGCGGGTGTTCACCAGCCCGCCGGCCGTGAGCGCCCAGCTCAAGGCGCTGGAAGACGAGCTGGGCGTGCGGCTGTTCGACCGCACCGCACGCGGCATGTCGCTCACCGTCGCGGGCCAGCGCCTGCTGGCCGAGGCGCAGCGCACCATCGCCGCCTCGCAGGCCCTGCAGGCGGCTGCGGCGCAGATCCGCGGGCAGGCGCGCGGCGCGGTGCGCATGGGCACGGTGAGCGATCCGGTCTCGCTGCGCCTGGGCGAGGTGTTCGTGCAGCTGGCCGAACGGCATCCGCAGGTGGCGCTGCAGCTGCAACAGGGCCTGTCGCTGCGCACCATGCAGGCGGTGCGGCGCGGCGAGCTGGACTGTGCCTATGTGCTCAACGAGCAGGCGCAGCTGGATGGCCTGGAGGTGCTGCGCCTGACGCCGGTCGACATCGTCGCGATGCTGCCGCCGCAGTGGCGGGCCGACAACCTGCCCGGCTCGCTCAGCGCCCTGACCGAGCTGCCCTGGGTGGCGACGCCGACCGAATGCGGCCTGCGTCTGCAGCTGGAGACGCTGTTTCGCAGCGTGGGCAGGGAGTTGCCGGTCGGCCCCATGGCCGATACCGAAGCGGCGATGCGCGCCATGGTGGCGAGTGGCCTGGGCGCGGGGCTGATGCGGCGCGATCAGGCCGAGGAACTCGAGCGCCAGGGGCAGGGCCGGGTCTGGCCGGGCTGGCGCGGGCAAACCTGGCTGTGCTGGGTCGGCCCGCAGGCGGCAGCCGAGCTGCCGGCGCTCACGGCGGTGCGGGAGTCGGTGCTGCAGGTCTGGGGCTTGGCGGGCTAGCGATACATGGCTGCAAGGCCGGCGCGGGCCGAACAGGCACAATCCGCCTCTTGCCCGGCCGGTCCGCCCATGGACCGGCTTGCTCTGATTCCTCTTTCGTGGGCTCAAGATCCATCGACATGAACCCACCCACGCCAGCCGAAGCCATCGCCCCGCAAGACCACGCCGCCCTGCTCGCCACCGTGATCGCTGCGCTGAGCACGCGCAGCCTGAACCATTTCGCAGCCGAGGCGCGGCTGGACGGCGAGAGCCTGCAGCAGGCGGTGGAACGCTACGAGATCGATTACGCCTGGCATGTGCTCGGCTCGGCGCGCCTGCGCGAGGCCACCGTGGCGCGGCTGGAGGCCAGGCTCAAGCAGCCGGCCAGCGCCGCGCAACAGCGCTGCATTGCCGAGGTGCTGCACGCCGCCGCCAGCGCTCAGGATCCCGAGCTGCTGATGAGCTTCGACAACGACGTGGCCGAGCAGCTGGCCGCAGCGCTGGGCTGAGCGCGCTCAGTCGATCTTCAGCTGGCGGCTGCCCGTGCCCTGCTTCTTCGGCAGGGTGAGCGTCAGGATGCCGTTCTCGTACTTGGCGCTGGCATGGCCTTCATCGACCTCGGTGCCGAGCTGGAAGCTGCGCGACACGGTGCCGAAATAGCGCTCTTCGCGCAGCGACTTCTCATCGCGGCCGCGCGCGTCGAACTGCTTCACCTCGGCGCTGACGGTCACCATATTGCCGTCCACGGCAACCTTGATGTCGTTCTTGTTCACGCCGGGCAGTTCGGCATGCACGGTGAAGAGCTCGGCCGATTCCTTCACGTCGATCTTGATCTTGTCGGGCGAGGGCAGCGGGTCGCCGTGCAGGGGCCGGACGTAGAAGCCGGTGTTGAAATCGCGCAGCAGGTCGTCGAACAAATGGCTGCGAGTGATCAGGGAGCTCATGATGGTCCTCCTTCAACGCTGGATATTCGCGGCAGCCCCCGCGCTGCGACCGCAGCCGGCTGGCTACATGCAAATATTTGGCGCCAGGGAGCCCGGCGTCAAAGCCTCAAACGCCGCTGTTTGAGCAGGCGCAACAAGCATCAAGCCTGTGCTTGCAGGCCCTCCACGTAGACCAGCTTGTCGCTCGCCGCATCGACCACATAGCTGAGCAGCTGGCGCCGGTTCTTGCCCATGCCGGGCGGCAGCAGCGAGATGTGCACCCAGCCCGAGTTGGGCCCTTTGCGCGGGTCGTAGCACTCGCAGATGATCTGGTCGTAGTTGGGCAGGTTTGCGCTCGCCCAGTGCGCCAGCTCCAGCGTGGCCATGCCGGCGATCTCGACGTCGCAGGCGCGGCCCTCGGTGTGCTGGCTGGTCGAGATCCAGCTGGCCGGGCGGTCCTTCAGCAGGCGCTCCAGCGCCTGGCTGCGGTACACGCTGTTGGGCGTGAAGCGGCCGAAGCGATCGCGTATCGGCTGCAGCACCGCGCGCGCCAGGTGCACGGCGCTGCGCAGGGCCGCGTCGTCGTGCAGGGCGTTGTCGATGCCGCGCCGCGCTGCCAGCTCCGAGACGGTGAGCTCGTAGAGCTGGAAGTTGGGCGCGATCAGGTCCTCGGGCCGCACCGTGGCGGTACTTAGGCTGGCCAGCGCGGCCTTGCTGAGATCTTGTCCTGCCATGATGGGTGAACCTCCCTGCGGTCAAACGGCGCGCCGCATCGTCTGCAGCGCTTCATGCACGGCCAGGTCCCAGGGCGCGCGCCGCTCGCCGGTGAGCTCGATCAGGAAGTCCAGATGCTCCTGGATCGTGGCGGCCTCGCGCAGGCTGGCGCCGCGCGCCAGCGCAGCCTCGTAGCGCGCCGTGGCGGCCTGTGCCAGCGCCGCGCAGCGCTCGCTGTCGCGCGCCGCCAGCAGCAGCTGCACCACCGCCAGGTCGCCCAGCGCGCATTCGCCCCAGAAGCTGGGCGAGGCCTCCAGCTCGGCGCCGGCCGCGCTGGCCTGCTGCTCGCACTGGGTGTCGAGCGCGGCATGCCAGTCGCCGCGCGCATAGGCCGGGTCGTAGGCCTCCAGCAGCAGGCAGGCCAGGGCCCAGTTGCTGAAGGCGTAGGCGTCGGGCCGGGCGTCGAAGGCCTGGCGGTAGTAGGCGGCCATATTGAGCAGGGCCTCGCTGCGGCCATGCTCGATCTGCACCCAGGCCAGGCGCTTGCAGGCGCTGCCCATCAGCTTGAGGCGCTCGCCGCTGCTGGCGCGCGCATTGATGACGTCGAGCTCGCGCAGCGCCTGCTCGATGCGCTCGGCGATGGCGCGGCGCTGTAGCTGCAGGCCGGGCCCCGCCCCGGCGCCCGCGCGCTGGCGCAGCGCCACCCATTCGAGTGCGGCCAGGCGCACGCGGTAGTTGGCCGCCTGTTCGGCCGCGCGCACCGGGCATTCGCCCTGGTCGGAGGCGAGCGCCTTGTCCAGCCAGACGAGTGCGTCCTCGAACATATTGCCCTCGCCATAGGCAAAGCCCAGCGCCGCGCAGACGTCCGCGCGCGCCAGCCAGTCGCCGGTGCGGCAGTCGGCGCGGTCCTGCGCGGGAATGCGCTTGAGCAGGGCGTCGATGCGGGCGCGCAGCTGGGCCTGCAGCGCGGGTTCGTCGCAGTCCTTTTCCTTGGACTGCATGCGCGTGTCCTCGGCGCGGTTGCGCAGCTCCACCACCAGCTCGGCGGCCGAGCAGAAGGGCGGTCTGGCGGCGCGCTCGGCCTCGCCATCCTCGCGCACCAGGCGGTAGCCCGGGTCGCCATAGCATTGGTAGGCGCCCCAGGTGTTGGCGCCGGGGTGGCGCTCCCAGGCGGCGCGGCGCGCCTCCAGCACGGCCTGGCCAAAGGTCTTGCCGTCCAGCATGGCGCCGTAGAAGGACTGCGCAAAGGTGAGGGCGGCGGCATCGTCCACCGCCCAGCCGGCGCAGATCACCGCACGCACCCCCATGCGGATGAAGCCCACGCCGAGGTTGGCGGCCAGCAGGTTCTGCCCGCCCAGGCTGCCGCCGGTCTTGCCCAGCTTGCAGCAGTTGACGAACACCAGCTCGGGCACATAACGCATCTGCTCCACGTCACCGGGTGTCAGGAAGACGCCCTTGCCGATCACCATGCCGGAGTACTTCCGGCGCTCCGGCAGGCGCTGGGCGCTGCTGCCATCGGGCAGGGTGATGCTGAGCTCGGCGGGCGCGGCCTCCTGCGCGACCTCGAACTCATGCTCGCCATGGCCGGCCAGATGCAGCACCCGCAGCGGCCGGCCGTGCAGGCCGGTGAGGATGCTGGAGGCATTGGCGTCGATGCTGGCCGTGACGTCGTAGCCGCCCTGGGCAAACAGCTGGCGCACCTGCTCGGCCTCCTGGCGCGCGCCCGGCAGGTCGACGAAGCCGTCCCAGCCGTCCAGGTCGGGGTTGCCCACCACGTAGACGCTGTTCTGGTAGGCGTAGTTGGGCTGGGCGCGGAACAGCTCGGTCTTGAGCTGGCGCACCATGCCGCTGACCACCGCCGGCGGCCGGCCCAGATGGCTCCAGCGGTCTTCCAGCAGCTCCCAGGGGAAGCGCGCCGAGGCCTCGTCGAGCAGCAGCACCATGGCGCGCTGGTCGGGTGCGCTCTCCTTCAGGCGGTTTGGCAGCAGCATCTCGAACAGGGTCTTGGAGACCTCGCTGTTGTTGCCGGCGCTGCCGCAGGCCTGGGCGATGAAGCCGTCCGCCAGGCGCAGCTGGCCGAAGGCCAGGATGGCCTCGGCGCGCGCGCGGTCGCCGGTGACGACGAAGCGCAGCCGGTCGGCCTTGCGGTCCTCGGTGATCTCGATGCGCTGCCACCAGCTCTGATCGGCGTCGAAGCGGCTGCGCTGCAGCCGGCCCTCGCCCTCCTCGACCACCGGGCAGGGCCAGTGCAGCTTGGGCCCGAGCTCGGCGCTGGCCAGCAGGCGTGTCAGGTCCTTGGCAGCACCGATGGCGAGATCCTGGAACAGCTCGACGAATTCCACGCCATCGATCAGCACCTGCTGGTCCAGTTGCGCGTCCTCGAGCTTGCGGTTCGCGGCCAGCGCGCCGCGCAGCACCGCTTCCATCGATTCCTGCGGCGACAGGCTGCTGGCGCCGGTGCCCACCAGCAGGCTGCTGAGGCTGGCGCTGATGCGGCCGTCCTTGTCCTGGTCGCGCGGCGCACCCTTTCGGGCCAGGGCATCGCGCTGCAGCAACTGCAGCGCATAGTCCAGCAGCAGGTCGCGTACCCCGGCCTCGAGGCGGCCGGGCGAGAGCTCGCCCACCTGGCCCAGGCCCACCACCAGGGCGCCGCTGGGCGAGCGCTCGGCGATCTCGTTGAAGAACACCGCATGGCTGCCCGCCGCGCCCGGGTAGAGGCCCAGCTCGCGCTTGCGCGTGAGCGGGCCCTGCGCCTGCCGGCCGCGCAGGCGCTGGTCCAGCGAGGCCTCGGCGCTGACGATGGTGTCGTCCTGGTAATGGCCCACCAGCACCGGGTGGCGCGCGTAGCGCAGATCGCCATGGCGCAGGCTGACGCGCAGGCGCGCGCTCTGCGGCCTGGCCCCGGCGCCGCGCCGGCGTGCGCGCGTGCCGCCGAAGCCCAGCCCGCGCAGCGCCGCCGCATCGGGCAGCTCGTCGAACACCGGCAGCTCGGGCAGCACGAAGCGCTCGGCCGCGCCGCCGGCGCGCGCGCGCGTCGGCGGCGTGCTGGAGAGCTGATCGGTGTTGCCGCTCAGCAGCAGGTCCACATAGCCGCGGAAGATGCTGCGGTCGTCGGCATTGCTGCAGAGCTGGTCGTGGCCGGTGTCGGGCGCGTAGAAGGTGCGCACATCCTTGAGCCGCCCCGAGGCCCAGGGCACCGTGCCATCGCCCTCGCTGCTGGCAATCCAGCGCAGCTTCTTGCGCGCCAGGCCCCAGCCCTCGTCCACCACCTCATGGTCCACCACGGTGGCACTCTGGCAGCCCGCCACGTAAATCATGTGCTCGGGGTCGATGGCGGCGTCGCGTAGCAGCTTCCAGGTGGCGGCGGCCTGGCGCAGCACCGCGTCCTCGATCGGCGTCCAGCTGGCGTTGATCTCCTTCTTCAGCGCCTTCCAGGTGGCGGACTGGGCCCAGGGGTTGGGCTCCTGGTCCCAGGGCAGCAGCTCGGCCAGGCCTGGGAAGCGCCGCACGATGTCGATCACGCCGTCGGCGCCGCGCGTCAGGTCCAGCAGGATCAGCTTGGCCTGGGTGGGGTTGTTGCCGGTGAGCCATCGCACCGCCTCGTGCGAGCCGCGGTTGGGCGTGCCCAGCATCAGCAGCCGGCTGGCCGGCAGCGCGCACAGGCGCCGCCAGGCCTGCGCGCCGGCGCCGCCATCGGCGATCATGGCGCGCGCCACCAGGCCGCCCATCGAATGCGCGACGATATGCACCGGCTGGTGGCTGCGCTCGGCATCGGGCAGCACCGCCTCGAGCTTGGCGGTGAGGCGCTGGGCGGCCTCGCGCACCGAGAGCCGCCAGTCATAGGGCAGGATCTCGACGCGGTGGGTGCGCGTCAGATGCTCCAGCAGCGGGCCGTAGAAATCGCCCAGCAGGTCCACCGCCTCGATATCGCCGGCCTCGATGCCGATCTCGCCCAGCCCGCCCTTCAGCAGTGGCCAGTATTCCAGCCAGATCGGATCGCCCCTGGCCTTGAGCGCGCTGCCCATGGTGCCGGGCACGACGATGGCAATCGGCCGTGGCGTGCTGGCCGCGCGGCTGGCGCTGACCGCCTTCCACCAGCTCGGCGCCTCGGGCTTTTCCATCGCCTCGGCGATGGGCAGGAAGCCGGCGTCGCTGCCGTCCTTGCGCGCCAGCGCGGCAGCCAGCCAGTCGATCGAGAGCTTGTTGCGGAAGTAGTTGAAGTGCGAGACCTGCTCGCCCTGGTCGCGGCGGTAGCGCGCGCCGCCCGCCGGCCGCGCGATGCCGCCCAGCATCGAGGCGGTGTTGACCACCAGGTCGTGGTCGGCGGCGTAGAACCAGTCGATCGCCAGCAGCTTGAGCTGGCCCAGCAGGCCCTTGCCCTCGATGTCGCCGGCGATCACGCTGAGGTCGGCGCTGGTCGTGAGCCCGGGTGTCTGCAGCAGGCGCGTGAGCGCCGAGCCCGGCATCATCGCCTCCAGGCCGGGCAGGGTGCGCGGGTCGGTGCGCTCCTTCACCACCGCCAGCAGGAAATCCATCGCGTCGCCGAACAGGCCGCCGGGCACGAGCTTGCCCAGCACCGTGTCGAGGACGCTCAACCAGCGATCCAGGCGGCCGGAGGCCAGGGTGGTGCCGCGCGCCGGGCAGGCCACGCGCGCGAAGCGCAGCACGCGGATGCGGCGCTCATCCAGCTGGGTCAGCAGCTCGCCGAGCAGCCGGCGGTCTTCCTGGTAGCCGCCGCTGCGCAGCTTGGCGGCCTCGCCGATCAGGGCGCCCAGGCCCAGCTGCTCGGCCGCGGTGCCGTCCTGCGCGAACAGCTGGTCCAGCAGCGCGGCATTGAGCGGGTCGTCGCCGCTGCGCGCGCGCTGGCCCAGGGTCAACAACTCGCCCACCAGGCCGCCGCGCGAATGCGAGACCAGGTGCAGCTGCGCCCCCACCGGCAGCTGCTTCACCAGTTCCAGCGCATTGCGTATCGGGCTCTCGCTGAGCGTGCGGTGCTCCCAGGCATAGACCTCGGCGCCATAGCGCTGCGCGATCTGCTGGCGCAGCGCCGCGGCGGCGCGGCCGCCCTCGTCTGCCGCAGTGGAGGCCAGTGCCGCATAGCTGCCGGCAAAGCTGGACATGGTGCCGTGCAGGAACAGCAGCACCGGCGCATCGCTCTTCATGCTGGCGGGCCCGTCGGCCACCGCGCTCATGCCCAGCTGCGGCTGCAGCGCCACGCGGTAGAGGCCGGGTTCGTTGCCGAGCTGCTTGCGTTCGAAAGTGAGGCCGATGCTGCGCGCGGTGGCGCCGGCCAGGTCGATGCCGATGAAGTCCAGCGCCTTGATGCCCAGGCTCAGCAGGCCGCGCTCGCTGCTGGGCTGGATGTCGTCGCGGTAGGCGCCGATGCGCGCGCTGGCGTCGATCTCCCAGCTGGCTTCGCCATCGCCGCGCTGTGCACCCTTGCGGCCGCGGTCGCGCAGCAGGTCGTCGGCGCGCACCCACATCACCAGGCCGTTCTCGTACTCGACGCGCACCACCTCGTCGGCCTGCACGTTCAGCGTGCCGGCCGCCTGGCCGGCGTCGCGCGCGGCGCTGAGCGGCCGCACCCGCCGCGGCGTGCCGCTGATCCTGACCTGGCTGGTGGCCAGGGTGGTGGGAGTCAGGCCGTCGCTGGCCACGCGCAGGGCGATGGTGGCGGGGGGCGGGGTGGGGGTGCTGGCCATGGCTGCGGTCCTTGTCGAGAGGAACTGTGCGGTCTTGCTCGAGGCGCGCGGGCGCTCACGGCAGCATGGGGGCAAAACCTGACCCGGACAAGCGTCCGGGCCCTACGCATTAGGGATGGGGGCACGCGCCCGCCCGTCACCTGCAAGAGCGACGCCGGGCGCTTGCTCGTGGCCGGCGCGGCCGGACAATGCGCGCTTGATCGGCGTCAGCCGCCTGTTTCCAGGTGCGGCGCTGGCTCAGGAGGTTCCCATGCGCCCAGCCATGACCTTCAGCGCGCTCGCGCTCTTGACCCTGGCCGCCCAGGCCCAGCCCGCGCTGGAGCGCGGCAAATACCTGATGGAGGGCATCGTCGCCTGTGGCAACTGCCACCTCGCACGCGGGCCGCAGGGCCAGCCGCTGTTCGAGAAGGGGCTCTCGGGTGGCCTGCCCTTCGACGAGCCGGTGTTCATGGCCTATGCCGCCAACATCACGCCCGACAAGGTCACCGGCATCGGCAACTGGACCGATGCCCAGCTCGGCAAGGCGATACGCGAGGGCATGCGCCCGGACGGCCGCCTGATCGGCCCGCCGATGCCGATCGAGTACTACCGCCATCTCTCGGATGCCGACCTCGCCGCCATCATTGCCTATCTGCGTGCGCAGCCGGCGGTGCGCAATGCGGTGCCCAAGTCCAGCTACAAGATGCCGTTGCCGCCCAACTATGGCCCGCCGCTGCAGAGCGTGCAGGCGCCGCCCAGGAGCGAGCAGCTCAAGTACGGCGAGTACCTGGCCAATATCGGCCATTGCATGGACTGCCACACCGCGCGCGACGAGCGCGGCATGCCGGTGCCAGGCAGAGTCGGTGCCGGCGGCATGGAGTTCAAGGGGCCCTGGGGCATCAGCGTGTCACGCAACCTGACCTCGCATGAGAGCGGCCTCAAGAGCTGGAGCGACGCGCAGATCGCCAGGGCGATACGCGAGGGCGTGGACCGCCAGGGCCAGCCCTACAAGCCGCCGATGGCGTACCCCTTCTACAAGAACATCAACGATGCCGACATGGCGGCGCTGATCAGCTACCTACGCTCACTGGCGCCGGTGGCCAACGGAGGCAAGACCTAGCGATGTGATCCTTATGCCTTCCTGATGCGCTCGGCGCGACAAACGCGTCACCGGGCCAGCCCTTTCACAAGGCCCGGCGACATGAATGCATCAGGAGGACTTGAATGTTCATCATCGAATGGCTGGGCTCCGGCCCGCTTTACTACACCCTGCTTGGCCTGGCCGGCCTGGGCGCGCTGGCGCTGCTGGCCTTTGCCCTGGGCATGGTGCGCTACATCCCCAATGAACGCATCGGCGTGGTTGAAAAACTCTGGAGCCTGCGCGGCTCGGTGCAGGCCGGCCTCTTGGCCATGCAGGGCGAGGCCGGCTTCCAGCCGGCGCTGCGCCGCGGCGGCTTCCACTTCTTCCCGCCGCTGCAATACCGTGTGCACATCCACCCCATGGTGTCGGTGACCCAGGGCAAGCTGGGCTATGTGTTTGCGCGCGACGGCATCGACCTGCCGGCCGGCCAGACCCTGGCCAGCAATGCCCAGGTGAGCGACTTCCTCGATGTGCGCGGCTTCCTCGCCGGTGGCGGCCAGAAGGGCCCGCAGCGCAAGATCCTGCGCGAGGGCACCCACATCATCAACCCGGCCCTGTTCGTGGTGATGACGGAGGAAAGCACTTACGCGCTGAACATGGACGCGCAGGAGCGCGCCTATTACGAGCGCATGCGCGAGCTGCTGGACGAACGCGCCGGCTTCAGCCCGGTGGTGATCAAGGAAAGCCGCGGCGCGCATGAGAGCGACCAGCTCGCCATCGTGACCGTGCAGGACGGCCCGGCGCTGGCGCGCGACGAACTGCTGGCCCCCGATGTGGGCGACGCCCACAACAGCTTCCAGGAGCCCGAGCGCTTTCTCGAGGCAGGCGGCCGGCGCGGCCGCCAGGAGCGCGTGCTGGTGGAAGGCACCTACTACATCAACCGCTTGTTCGCGACGGTGGAGTTCATCGCCAAGACCATCATTCCGGTTGGCTTTGTGGGCGTGGTGGTGTCCTACACCGGCCGCAAGGGCGAGGACACCTCGGGCAGCGAGTACAGCCATGGCGAGCTGGTGGAGGGCGGCTGCCGCGGTGTCTGGCGCGACCCGCTGATGCCGGGCAAGTACGCCTTCAACACCTATGCCGGCAAGATCGAGCTGGTGCCCACCACCAACTTCGTGCTGATGTGGCAATCGGGCGAGAGCGGCTCCAGCTTCGACTCGAATCTGCGCGAGATCACCCTCATCACCAAGGACGCCTTCGAGCCCCAGCTGCCGCTCTCGGTGGTGGTGCATATCGACTACCGCAAGGCGCCCATGGTGGTGCAGCGCTTCGGCAATGTGAAGCAGCTGGTGGAGCAGACGCTGGACCCGATGGTGTCGAGCTACTTCAAGAACGTCTCGCAGACGCGCACCTTCATCGAGCTGATCCAGTCGCGCAGCGAGCTGCAGACGAATGCCTCGCACGATATGCGCGAGCGCTTCCTGGCCTACTCGCTGGAGTTCCAGGAGGTGCTGATCGGCACGCCCAAGCCGCAGGCGGGCGACCACAAGATCGAGAGCATCATGGCCCAGCTGCGCGACCGCCAGATCGCGCGCGAGCAGGTCGAGACCTTCGCGCAAAAGGAGATCGCCGCCAACAAGCAGCGCGAGCTCAACGAGGCCGAGAAGCGCGCCGAGAAGCAGGCCGAGCTGACCGCCTCGCTGGTGGACATCTCGATCAAGGAGAACCACGGCTCGGCCAACGTCAAGGCCGCGGAAAAGAAGCGTCAGGAGATCGAGGCGCTGGCGCAGGCCGACCGCTTCCGCCAGGAGGCCGAGGGCCAGGGCCGCGCCGCCGCGATCCGCAGCGTGGGTGAGGCCGAGGGCGCGGCCATCCAGGCCAAATCGGATGCCCTGCAGGGCGAGGGCGCCGACAAGCAGCTGATGCAGACGGTGATGCTGCGCCTGGCCGAGGCCTTCGAGACCGCGAAGGTACCGCTGGTGCCGCAGATCCAGCTGGGTGGCGGCGCCGACGCGAATGCCTTCTCGACCCTGCTGGGCCTGATGGGCGCGCTGAAGGCGCGCGAGCTTGGCAGCGAGTGAGGACCCGGATCAGCGCGTGACGATGTCGCGGTGCATCGGCGCCAGCAGGGCCAGCAGGCGGTTCTGCGTGGCGAAGGGAATGCCGGCCGCGTCCATCGCCGCCTGCAGATCCTCCACCAGGGCATTGAAATGGGCGTGCGTGATGCCCAGGTCCGCATGCACGGCCTTCATCGCGCCGCCCTCGTATTTGCACGGGCCGCCGCTGGCGGCGCAGATCTGGTCGGTGAGCTGTTCGACCAGGTTGTTGGGATTGGCGTCCTTGAAGATGTGCTTGATGCGCGCGTCATTGAACAGGCGCGGCACGAAGTCGGCGTTCAGGCGCGTGATGCCGGCCTTGCCGCCCAGCGCCTGGTAGAGCTCGTCCCTGGGGGCTTGTGCGCCGGCCTGCAGGCAGTGGAGGGCGAGGGCCAGGGCGGCGATGCTGAGGTGATGCTTCATGGTCGTCAGAACGCCAGTTGGGCCGAGAGGTAGGCGCCGTTCTGACGGCGCGAGACGATGCCGGGCACGATGCGGCCCAGGTCGACATAGGCGGCGGTGATCGAGACCCGCTTGTTCGGCGCCCAGGCCACGAACAGGTCCCACCAGTCGTCTTCCTTCAGCGCCGCGCCCAGGGCCGAAGGGTTGAGCTTGTCGGGCTTGACGCGGTACTCGGCGCCCAGCGCCAAATGCTTGCTGATGAGATAGGCCACCGAGACCTCGGGGCAGAGGCTGAGGCTGGAACTGGCCGTGCCGCCGAAGCCCAGCAGGCCCGTCTGGTTGGCCTTGCTGGCGCGCAGGGTCAGGTTCACCAGCGTGCTCTGCGCCAGCAAGAGCTTGGTGGCACTGACATAGAGATCCAGACCATGGGTCTTGGCGCCCAGGCTCTTGAGCGTGGCCTCCAGGCCGCCGGCATCCAGGCGCTTGGCCTGCAGACCCAGGGCGATTTGCGGCATGGCCCGGTCGCTGTCCAGCACCGCATCGCCGGCCACGCGCAGCTTGGCGCCGGCGATGGTCTGCTTCAGGTGCAGGCCGGGCAGGCCCAGGGCGGTGCCGGCGGGGCCGGTGTTGAAATCCTGGCGCGCCAGCGAGAACTCGGCGCGGTCATGCAGGCTCACGAGCACACCGAAGCTGTTGAGGCTGTAGTCCTGGCTGCTCACGCGGCTCAGGTAGGCGCTGCCGCCCACCTCGCCGCCGCTGGCATAGCTGCCGGTGACGGCCCAGGGCGTGAGCCCGCCGCCGGCCGCGCCCTCGATGGTGGAGACGCCGCCGGTCAGCAGCAGCTTGCCCTGGGCGGCGCAGAGCAGGGGCAGGGCCAGCAAGAGGCTGGCGATGGCGCGGCGCGGGCGGGAGGGCAGGCACATGGGGTTGGATCCGGCTCAAGCAGTGCGCCATTGTGTCGTGAAGCCTCGGGCTTGTGCGGCCACGCCGCGTGTGCTCACTGCTACATTTGTGGAGGCCTCATCGCTGCGGCCACCGCCCTATTGCCAGCCTCTCGGTCATGCCAGATCGACTCGATGCGCCAGACCTGCTGCAACTGACGACCCACATCGTCGAGCAATGGGTGGTGCCCACCTTCATGGTGGGCATCGACGGGCGCCTGCTGGCCTGGAACCGGGCCTGCGAGATCCTCACCGGCATGCCGGCGGCCCAGGCCATGGGCGGCGCGTATCGACAAGCCTTCTTCGGCGTGGATCGGCCCTGCCTGGCGGAGCTGCTGGCGCAGGGGCGCAGCGCCGAGATCGCGCGGCTGTTCCCGCGCCATCGCGAGCTGCCCGGGCCCAGCGCTGGCGTGCATGCCGAATGCTGGATGGAAATGCCCTTGCGCGGCATGGAGCGCTATCTGGCCATCGACGCCAGCCCCTTGCGTGACCCGGCGGGGCAGCTGTTGGCGGTGCTGGAGTCCCTGCACGACACGACCGAGCACGAGCGCGCCAATGCGCGCTTCCGGCGCCTGTTCGAATCCTCGCCCGATCCGGTCTGGATCATCGAAGGCAATCGCTTCGTGGACTGCAACGACGCGGCGGTCGCGATGCTGGGCTACCGCAGCCGCCACGAGTTGCTCAACACCCATCCCTCGCAGCTCTCGCCCAGCCACCAGCCCGATGGCGAGGGCTCGTTCGAGAAGGCCGAGCGCATGATGGCGATCGCCGTGGAGCAGGGCTTGCACCGCTTCCACTGGGTGCACCAGCGCGCCGACGGCACGCCCTTCGATGCCGAGGTGACGCTGGCGCGCATCGAGCTGGAGGGCCAGGCGGCGATCTACTGCACCTGGCGCGACATCTCCGACCGCAAGCGGGCCGAGGACGCGCTGCGCCTGTATGCCACCGTGTTCCAGCACAGCGGCGAGGCGCTGCTGATCACCGACGCCGACAACCGCATCGTCACCGCCAATGCCGCGCTCACGCGCGACAGCGGCTACACGCTGGACGAGATCCGCGGCCGCAATCCGAGTCTGTTTGCCTCCGGCCTGACGCCGCGCGAGAACTATGCGGAACTGTGGCAGGCGCTGGCCGAGCAGGGCTACTGGCAGGGCGAGCTGTGGGACAAGCGCAAGAACGGCAGCGTGTTCGCCAAATGGGCCGTCATCACCGCGGTGCGCGATCCGCAAGGGCGGGTGCGCAACTACATCGCCTCCTACACGGACATGAGCCAGCGCCGCGAAGCCGAGGCGCGCATCGACTATCTCGCGCATCACGACCCGCTCACCGGCCTGTTCAACCGCCACAGCCTCGAACACCGGCTCGAGCAGGCGCTGCATACGGCCAGGCGCGACGCCACGGCGGTGGCGACGGTCTTTCTGGACATCGACCGCTTCAAGCTGGTGAACGACACGCTGGGCCACCTGGTCGGCGATCTGCTGCTGAGCGAGGTGGCCAGGCGCCTGAGCTCAACCCTGCGCGAGAGCGACGTGGTGGCGCGCCTGGGCGGCGATGAATTCGTGATCGCCCTGACCGGCTTGAGCCGCAGCGCGGATGCGGTGCCGGTGGTGCAGAAGCTGCATCTGCTGCTGAGCGAGCCCTACCACCTGGCCGAGCGGGTGCTGGGCGTGACCGCCAGCCTGGGCGTGAGCCTGTTTCCGGACGACGGCCAGGACGTCCAGGCGCTCATGAAGCAGGCCGATGTGGCCCTCTATCACGCCAAGGAGATGGGGCGCAACAACTACCAGTTCTTCACCGCGGCGATGACCTTGCGCGCCACCGAGAGGCTGGAGCTGGAGCACGATCTGCGCCATGCCCTGAGGCTCAGCCAGTTCGAACTGCACTACCAGCCCCAATATCGGCTGGCCGATGGCAGCTTGTGTGGCATGGAGGCCTTGCTGCGCTGGCGCCATCCGGTGCGCGGCCTGGTGCCGCCGCTGGCCTTCATCGGCGTGGCCGAGGAGTCCGGCCTGATCGAGTCGCTGGGTGGATGGGTGATCGAAGAGGCCTGCCGTCAGCTGGCGGCCTGGCGCGCCTGCGGCCAGGGGCCGCCATGCGTGGCGGTCAATGTGTCGGTGCAGCAGCTGCGCTCGGACAAGCTGCTGGAGCATGTGCGCGCCGCCCTGCAGCGCCATGGCCTGGAGGGCGAGGCGCTGGAACTGGAGGTGACCGAGTCGGCCGCGATGAGCAAGCCCGAGGAGGCGATCGAACGGCTGCGGGCCTTGCGCGCGCTGGGTCTGCGCCTGGCGCTGGACGACTTCGGCACGGGCTACTCATCGCTGACCTATCTGAAGCTGCTGCCTATCCAGACGCTCAAGCTCGATCGCAGCTTCGTGCACGACCTCGAGACCAATGACAACAGCGCCGCCATCTGCGCCGCCACCCTGGCGCTGGCGCATACCCTGGGTTACGCCGTGGTGGGCGAGGGCGTCGAGACCGCGGCGCAGCAGGAGTTCCTACGCCGCCATGGCTGCGACATGATGCAGGGCTATCTGCTGGGCCGCCCCATGCCGGCGGCGCATTGGGATGCGCTGTGGTCGGCGCGCAGCTAGCTCACCAGCCGCCGATATTGGGCATGCCGGTCCAGGGCTCGGCCGGCGCCAGCGCGGGGCCGGCCTGCAGCAGCTCGATCGAGATGTTGTCGGGCGAGCGCACAAAAGCCATGCGGCCATCGCGCGGCGGCCGCACGATGGTCACGCCATGCTCCATCAGGCGCCGGCAGCTCGCGTAGATGTCGTCCACCGCATAGGCGATATGGCCGAAGTTGCGTGCGCCGCCATAGTCTTCGCTGTCCCAGTTGTAGGTCAGCTCGACCTGTGCATCGTGGTCGCCCGGGGCGGCCAGGTAGACCAGGGTGAAGCGGCCGGCGGCATGCTCGCTGCGGCGCACCTCTTCAAGGCCCAGGGCGTCGCGGTAGAAGGCCAGGCTCTGGTCCAGATCGGCCACGCGGACCATGGTGTGAAGGTATTTCATCGGCTGCTCATCGGTGCGGAGGATGGCGCCATTGTGCTTGCCCGGCCCGGCCGCTGCTGGCTCGGGGTCTTGCCGCCCGGCACGCCCATCAGCAGATTCAGCACCGGCACGCGCCGCAGCGCCAGATAGCCCAGCAGGCTTGAGCCCAGGGTCAGCGCGATCAGCAGCGGCCCTTCCACGGCGGCCGGCAGCTGCAGCGGCAGCAGGGCGCGGCTCAGCAGCACGATCAGGGTCTGGTGCAGGATGTAGACGCAGAAGATGGCGCTGTTGAGCGCGGCGCGCCAGCGGTGGTCGAAGTCCAGATGCTGCTTGGCAAGGCCGCAGATCGCCACCAGGCACCACCATTGCATGGCGCCATAGAGGCCGCGCTGGGCCCAGCGCAGCGCGTCGGGCGGGGCCAGGTCTTGATAGTGCTGGAAGTAGAGCTGCACCAGCGTCCAGGACGCGGCGGCCAGGCCCAGGGCCAGGTTGCGGTGGCGGCGTGCCAGCTCCCAGAGCTCGCTGCGCGCCGCCAGCAGGCCCAGCAGGAACAGCCAGCCGTACTGCACATGGTTGTACCAATCCCAGCTGAGGTTGTGCGTGGACGGGAACAGGCCCACCAGGCTGCGCGCCGCCATCAGCGGCAGCGCCAGCAGGCCCAGCAGGCGCCAGCCACCGCCGGGCCCGGACATCCAGGCGCCAGCGGCGGCGCTGAGGCGGGGCCAGGTCTTGAGCAGGGCATAGCCCAGCAGGCTGTAGACCCACAGATAGGGCAGGAACCAGAGATGGTTCCAGGTCGGCAGGGTCAGGCAGCCGTCCTTATCGCAGAAGCCTTGATAGGCCTGCAGATAGAGGCGCATGAAGTCGCCGTAGCTGCCACCGTGCTGGACCTTGGTGACGACCTCGAAATAGGCCTGTGGCGGCACGATCACCAGCATGCCGAACAGCAGCGGCCAGAGCAGGCGCTTGCTGCGCGAGCGCACAAAGCCCGGCCCGCGCTGCAGCAGGCCCTGGCTGGCCGCGCCGGCGATCAGGAACAGCAGGCCCAGGCGCCAGGGCGAGCTCAGCATCATGAAGGGCTCCAGGCCGGGATAGAGGGTGGCGCTCTTCACATGCCAGCCCCAGCTGACGTAGTACATGCCCACGTGATAGGGCACCAGCAGGGCGAAGGCGAGGATGCGCAGCCAGTCGAGGAAGTACTGGCGGCCTTGGGGCAGGGGGTGGCTGTTCATGGGCGCCAGCATCGCGGCGGGGCGGCGCCGGCACAAGCGGGCTGTGGCGAGTTGCTAGCCGGCTGGGGCGAGCTGGCTGCGGTAGCTGCGCGAGACGCGCAGCTGTGCGCCGCAGCTGAGCGTCAGCTGCGCCTCGCCATGCGGCAGCGGGGCGATCGCCCTGATGTGGGCGGCGTTCACCGCATGGCTGCGGTGCACGCGCACGAACAAGCCCTGGGCGGCCGGGTGGGCGAGGAAGTCGGCGAGGCTGCGGCGCTCCAGAAAGCACTCGGGCGGCGCGTGCAGCTCGATGTAGTTGTCGGCCGCCGCCACCCATTGCAGCTCGCTCATCGGCAGCTTCACCAGGGCGCCGCGCCGGTTCTCCACCAGCCAATGCGCGGCCACCGGTTGCAGCTGCTGCAGGGCGCTCAAGAGCGAGCCGCGCGCCTGCTGGCGCTGACCCAGGCGCGCGCGCAGGCGGCGCAGGCATTCCGCCAGCCGCTCGGGCGTGTAGGGCTTGAGCAGATAGTCCACCGCGTTGAGCTCGAAGGCCTGCACGGCGTATTCGTCATAGGCGGTGGAGAAGGCGCAGACCACGCCGGGCGGCAGCTGCAGGGCCAGCTCCAGCCCGCTCTGGCCGGGCATCTGGATGTCCAGCAACACCGCGTCCACCGGCTGCTCGGCCAGCATCCGCAGCGCCTGCGCGGCATCGCCGGCCTCGCCCAGCCAGCTGATGCCGGCATCGCGCTGCAGCAGGTGGCGCAGCTTGGCCAGCGCCGGCGGTTCGTCGTCGACGATCAGCAACCTCATGCGAGCCGCCCCGTCAGTGGCAGGCTGAGGCTCAGCACCGCCCCGCCGCCGGCGCGCGGCGCCAGCAGCACCTCGGCGCCGCTGCCGAAGCTGGCCAGCACGCGTTCACGCAGATTGGCCAGGCCGAAGGCGCCCTCGCGTTCGGTGCGCTGCGGAGCGATGCCGCTGTTCTCCACCCGTATCAGCAAGAGCTGACCCTGCAGCTGCGCGGCCACCAGCAACTCGACCTCGGCCGAACTGGCCGCCACATCGTGCTTGACGGCGTTCTCCACCGGCGAGATCAGCAGCAGGGCCGGCAGCTGGCAGGCGCGCGCCGCCGCGCTGGCCTCGACGCGCACGCGCAGCCGGCCGCCAAAGCGTGCCTGCATCAGATCCAGAAAGGGCTGCACCAGGCGCAGCTCCTCGTCCAGGCTGTGCCAGCCGGCCTGCTGGGCCTTGAGGGTCTGGCGCAGCAGATCGCTGAGCTGGCACAGCAGGCGGTCGGCCTTGGCGACGTCCTCGTACATGGTGGCCGAGATCAGGTTCAGGCTGTTGAAGAGGAAGTGCGGCTGCACCTGCTCGGCCAGGCGCGCCAGCCGCGCCTCGGCCAGTTCGCCGCGCAGGCGCTGCGCCTGCAGGCTGAGGTAAAGGCCATGGCAGATGGCGACGGCGAAGCCATAGGACACCAGGTCCTTGCCGGCCTCGTAGGCCAGCACCTGGATCGGGCTGTCGGTGTAGTAGTCCACTTGCATCAAGGCGTAGACCCCGAAGCGGATCGCGAACATGCCGGACACATGGGCCAGGATGTAGGCCGCGGCCCCCAGCAAGTGACGCCCCAGCTGCCGCCAGCGCGAATGCAGCGCCAGGCCGGCCACATGCCAGCGGTAGACGGCCACCCCCAGCAAGCCGCCGCAGAGCACCGAGCTCAGCTCCCAGAGAAAGGGCTCCCAGGGGTGGCTGCCGCCGCGCGCCAGGTAATGCTGCAGCTCGGCCACGCTGAGCAGCAGGCCGATGGCCAGCACCAGGCCGGCGTAGAGGCCCCAGAGGCGGCGCGTGTCGGTGGACGAAGAAGCCATAGGGGCCAAACCATAGCAGCTGTGGCGCGCGCGGCCGGCCGCTTTGCCCCGGCCCTGTGCCGGCTCGCCACAGGGCCTAGACTTCCGGCATCACGAAGCAGCTAGATAGAGCAGCACATGAAGATTTGCATCGTCGGCGCGGGCGCCATCGGGGGCTGGTTCGCGGCCCATGTCGGACACCGGCTGGGCGCGGAGGTGGAGCTCAGCGCGCTGGCGCGCGGCGCCACCCTGGCGGCCCTGCGCGAGCATGGCCTGCGCATGGACAGCGGTGGCCAGCTCATCACGGTGCCGATACGCGCCAGCGATCTGCCCGCCGACCTGGGCCCGCAGGACCTCGTCGTGCTGGCCGTGAAGGGCCCGGCGCTGGCCGCCGTGGCGCCGCTGGTGCGTGCCCTGATGGGCCCCGAGACGCGCGTGCTGGTGGCGATGAACGGCGTGCCCTGGTGGTTCTTCAAGGGCTTCGAGGGCCCTTGCCAGGGGCTGCAGCTGCAGTCGGTGGACCCGGGCGGCCTGATCGCCCAGGCGATTCCGGCCGAGCGCGTGATCGGCAGCGTGGTGCACGCCAGCTGCTCGACGCCCGAGCCCGGCCTGGTCAGGCATGCGATGGGCATGGGCCTGATCATCGGCGACCCGGCCGGCGGCCGCCCGCCGCATATCACCGCGCTGGCCGAGCTGCTGACGCGGGCCGGTTTCAACGCCACGGTCTCCGAGCGCATCCAGAAGGACATCTGGTTCAAGCTCTGGGGCAATATGACCATGAACCCGATCTCGGCGCTGACCGGGGCCACCTGCGATCGCATCCTGGATGACGAGCTGGTGCGCGGTTTCGTCACCGCGGTGATGCGCGAGGCTGCCGCGATTGGCGAGCACATCGGCTGCGCGGTGGGCCAGACGCCCGAGCAGCGCCACGAGGTGACGCGCAAGCTGGGGGCCTTCAAGACCTCGATGCTGCAGGACGCCGAGGCCGGCCGCACGCTGGAGCTCAATGCCCTGGTGGCCTCGGTGCGCGAGATCGGCCAGCATTGCGGCATCGCCACGCCCTATACCGATGCGATGCTGGGCCTGACGCGCCTGATGGCGCAGACGCGCGGGCTGCTGTAGGCATGGGCGTTCAGCCGAAGGGGCGCACGCCAATCCACGCGCCATGCGCCCAGAAGGCGAAGCCGGCCCAGGCGGCGATGCCGATCGCCAGCGTCAGCAGCGTGCCGGCGGCGGTGGCCTGGATGGGGGCGGGCGGATTGGCGCGATCGCGCTGACGCGCGGCGCGGAAGCTCAAGGCGGCCCAGATCAGGAAGCTGCCGAACAGCAGCACATCGGCCAGGGTGTTGTTGGCCAGCAGATGCGCCAGCGCCCAGGTCTTGATGCCCAGCACCATGGGGTGGCGCAGCCGCGCCTTCAGATGGTTGCGCGGCACATAGGCGGCCGCCAGCAGCACGAAGGCGATCAGGGTCAGGAGGGCGGCCAGATGCGCCATGCCCTTGGGCGTGGCCCACAGCGGCTGCGGCGCGAGGCGGGCCTGGCCATAGCCCCAGATCAGCAGCGCGAAGCCGGCGATCGAGACCAGGCTGTAGAGGCCCTTGTAAGGTTGCTCGCCGAGGCGCGCGCGCGTGCTGTTGCGCCAGTCTTCGGCCACGATGCGCAGCGAGTGCACGCCCAGGAACAGCAGCAGTCCGAGAATCAGATAAGCCATATTGAGAAGCTCTCCTTGTAGGGCGCCTTTGTACGCGAGATTTGTACGCGAACTTCGCGGCTTGCGCCGCGCGGGCTTTCGTGAATGATGTATTCTCTAAATATATCTATTCAAGGAGCAGGACATGACCCTGGGTGTGGGCGGCAAGAGCGCCGAAGAGGCCCTGATGGGCCTGGGCAACATGATGGCCGGCGCGCAGCCCATCGCCCTGGAGGAATACCGCGGGCGCGTGGCCAGGGCGCAGGCGCGCATGCGCGAGCTCGGCTGGTCGGCCATCTATGTGCATGCCGGCACCAATCTGCGCTACTTCACGGGCACCATCTGGTACCCCAGCGAGCGCCTGGTGGGCGCCGTCATCCCGGCCGAGGGCGAGCCGCAGTACCTGGCGCCGGCCTTCGAGGAGGGCACGCTGCGCGAATACATGCAGGTGCCGGGCGCGCTGCATCTGTGGCACGAGCACGAGAGCCCCTATGCGCTGCTGGTCCAGGTGTTGCAGGGCCTGGGCGTGGCGGGCGGCGCCAAGGTCGGCCTGAGCGAGGACTGCCCCTTCTTCGTGGTGGACGGCCTGCAGCAACAGGCTTCGGGCCACCAGTGGCTGAACGCCAAGCCGGTGACGGCGCATGGCCGCATGCGCAAGTCCGCCCATGAGCTGGCGCTGATGCAGCGCGCGCATGACATGACGATGGCGGTGCACCGCGCGGCCGCCAGCATGCTGCGCCCCGGCATCAGCACCGTGGAGGTGGAGGCCTTCATCGCCCAGGCGCACAAGCGCGTCGGCGCGAGCGGCTCCTACTTCTGCATCGTGTTGTTCGGCGGTGCCAGCGCCTTCCCGCATGGCGTGAAGGAGCCGCAGATCCTGCAGGACGGCGACATGGTGCTGATCGACACCGGCTGCCTGGTGCATGGCTATATGTCCGACATCACGCGCAGCTATGTGTTCGGCGCGCCGAGCGCACGCCAGCGCGAGATCTGGAATCTGGAGCAGGCGGCGCAGGCGGCGGCCTTCGCGGCGGCACAGCTGGGCACGCCCTGCTGCGAGGTGGACCGCGCCGCGCGCCGCGTGCTGCAGGCCGCCGGCCTGGGGCCTGGCTATGCGCTACCCGGCCTGCCGCACCGCACCGGCCACGGCTGCGGCCTGGACATCCACGAGTGGCCCTATCTGGTGGACAACGACCAGACGCTGCTGGAGCCCGGCATGTGCTTCAGCAACGAACCGATGATCGTCTGCCCGGGCGAGTTCGGCGTGCGCCATGAGGACCATGTCTATATGACGGCCGAGGGCCCGCGCTGGTTCAGCCAGCCGGCCCATTCGGTCGACGATCCCTTCGGCCTGGCTCAGGCGTAAGCCGTGGCCAGGGCGGCGTGGGGCGCGGGCGCCAGCTGCGCCTCGCGCACATCGCCCTCCAGCTCGCTCAGCAGGGCAAAGCCCAGCCACAGCAGCAGCGGGAACAGCACGGCCCAGAGCAGCAGGGCCCTGACGATGCGCCAGAAGGCCGAGGGCGGGTGCATGGTGAGGGTGTTCATAAAGCCTCCCTGTGCTGATTGATCAATCAGAGCGGCGCGAGCGCACGCTCGAGGCTCCAGAGCAGGGCGGGATACATTACGCCCCAGACGGCGGCCACCAGGACCAGGGCCTTCATCGCGGTGATGAACTTCTGGCCACGGCCGACCATCAGATGCTGTTGCTTCATGGTGCACTCCTTTGCGAGATACGCACTCAACGAGCAAGTGGCGTGCCAGGCTGACAGCCCGGACACTTTGTTTCAGGCCGAACGGTCGACGCGCAGCGCCAGCACCACCGAGGTGGTGGTCTTGATCACCCCCTCCATCTCGCCAATCTCGTCCAGCAGCGCATCCAGCCGCATGGTGGTCTCGGCGCGCAGCAGCGCCATGTAATCGAACTCGCCGCTCACCGAGGCGAGCTGGCGCAGCTCGGGCAGGCGCGAGAGCTTCTTGATCACCTCGCGCTGCGCCTTGGGGCTGAGGCTGATGCCCACATAGGCCTGCACGCCGCGGTCCATGGCCTCGCTGCCCAGGCGCGCCGTGTAGCCCACGATCACCGCCTCCGCCTCCAGGCGGGCCAGCCTGGCCACCACGGTGGTGCGCGCCACGCCCAGTTTGCGTGCGAGGTTGGCCGTGCTTTCGCGCGCGTTCGCCTGCAGCAGGGCGATCAGCTGGCGGTCGACCTGGTCCTTGGGGGTGCTCATGGATAACCCTTGTTTGATGCCAATCGGCAGGATTGTCCGACGAATCGTCAGAACAACAAGGAGTTTCGACGAACTCGCGCTTTCATTCGTCTGCCTGCCTTCCTAGACTGCTGCTCATCCAATCCATTTGTGGAGCATCAAGAAATGAAGATCGCATTGCTGGGCGCAGGCCATATCGGTGAAACCATCGCACGTCTGCTGCATGGCTCGGGTCACTACGACGTCACGGTGTTCGACAAGAACGCCGCCTCGCTGCAGCCGCTGGCGGCCGAGGGCATCAAGGTGCAGACGATCGAGAACGTGGGCCCCGGCTCGGCGGCGCTGGTGCGCGGCTTTGCCGCCATCGTGAATGCACTGCCCTACCAACTCGCGATTCCCGCCGCCCATATGGCGCTGGAGGCCGGCTGCCATTACTTCGACCTCACCGAGGACGTGGCCGCCACCAAGGAGATCATGCGCATTGCCGAGGGCGCCAAGACCGCCTTCATGCCGCAATGCGGTCTGGCGCCCGGCTTCATCGGCATCGTCGCCGCCCACCTGGCGAAGAGCTTCGACAGCCTCAACGACGTGAAGATGCGCGTCGGCGCGCTGCCCGCCTTCCCCACCAATGCGCTCAAGTACAACCTGACCTGGAGCGTGGACGGCCTCATCAACGAGTACTGCCACCCCTGCGAATGCATCCACGACGGCGAGAAGATCGACGCGCTGCCGCTGGAAGGCCTGGAGCATTTCTCGCTGGACGGCACCGAGTACGAGGCTTTCAACACCTCGGGCGGCCTGGGCACCCTGTGCGAAACCCTGGAAGGCAAGGTCAAGAACCTCGACTACAAGACGGTGCGCTACCCCGGCCACCGCGACCTGATGCAGTTCCTGCTGGGCGACCTGATGCTCAAGAACGACCAGGAGCTGCTCAAGGACATCATGCGCAAGAGCATGCCCGCCACCATGCAGGACGTGGTGCTGGTGTTCGTGACCGTCTCGGGCATGAAGAACGGCCGCCTGGTGCAGGAGGTGTTCGCCCGCAAGATCTTTGCCGAACGCGACGGCGCCCGCCCGCTCTCGGCCATCCAGATCACCACCGCCGCCGGCATGTGCGCCGCGGTCGATCTGTTCCGCCAGGGCAAGCTGCCGCAGTCCGGCTTCGTGGCGCAGGAGCAGGTCTCGCTGCCCGAGTTCCTGGCCAACGAGTTCGGCAAGGCCTATCAGCAATCGCGCCAGGTCGAGTCCATCGGTTGAGCTGAGAGAGCGAGAATCCCGGCATGAACACGCACACCACTGATCTTCTGAACGCCCTGGGCGTTCCCTCCTCGGCCTATACCGGCGGCACGCTGCAGGTGCGCTCGCCCATCGACGGCGCCGCCCTCGGCGCCGTGCACGAGGCCTCGGCCGAGGACATGCGCGCCGCCGTGGCGCGCGCCCATGCGGCCTTCCTGCAATGGCGCAACGTGCCGGCGCCCAAGCGCGGCGAGCTGGTGCGCCTGTTCGGCGAAGAGCTGCGCGCCCACAAGGCCGACCTGGCCCGCCTGGTCTCGCTGGAGGCCGGCAAGGTCACCAGCGAAGGCGAGGGTGAGGTGCAGGAGATGATCGACATCTGCGACTTCGCCGTCGGTCTGAGCCGCCAGTTGCATGGCCTGACCATCGCCAGCGAGCGCCCCGGCCACCGCATGATGGAGCAGTACCTGCCGCTGGGCGTGGTGGGCATCATCTCGGCCTTCAACTTCCCGGTGGCCGTGTGGGCCTGGAACTCGGCCCTGGCCCTGGTCTGCGGCGATACCTGCATCTGGAAGCCGTCCGAAAAGACGCCGCTGACGGCACTTGCCACACAGGCCCTTTTCGAGAAGGCCGTGGCGCGCTATGCAGGCGCGCCTGCGCACCTCTCGCAGCTGCTGAATGGCGGCGCGGCGGTGGGCGAGGCGATGGTGGACCATCCGCAAGTGGCCCTGATCTCGGCCACCGGCTCGACCCGCATGGGCCGTGCCGTGGGCCCGCGCGTGGCCGCGCGCTTCGGCCGCTGCCTGCTCGAGCTGGGCGGCAACAACGCCATCATCGTGACCCCCAGCGCCGACCTCGACCTGGCGGTGCGCGGCATCCTGTTCGGTGCCTATGGCACGGCCGGCCAGCGCTGCACCACCACGCGCCGCGTGATCGCGCACAGCAGCATCCACGATGAACTGGTGAACCGCCTCGACAAGGCGCGCGCCCAGCTCAAGATCGGCAACCCGATGGAAGCCGGCAATCTGATCGGCCCGCTGATCGACCAGGCGGCCTTCGACGCGATGCAACAGGCCCTGGCCGCGGCACGCGCGCAGGGCGGAGCGGTGAGCGGTGGCGAGCGTGCGCTGGCGGATGCCTGCCCGCAAGCCTGGTATGCCGTGCCGGCCCTGGTGCGCATGCCGGCGCAGACCGAGATCGTCAAGCACGAGACCTTTGCGCCCATCCTCTACACCCTGAAGTACGAGAGCCTGGAGCAGGCCATCGCGCTGCAGAACGAGGTGCCGCAAGGCCTGTCCTCGGCCATCTTCACCAATGACGTGCGCGAGGCCGAGGCCTTCATGTCGGCCAGCGGTTCGGACTGCGGCATTGCCAACGTCAATATCGGCACCTCGGGCGCCGAGATCGGTGGCGCCTTCGGCGGTGAGAAGGAAACCGGCGGTGGCCGCGAGTCCGGCTCCGACGCCTGGAAGGCCTATATGCGCCGCACCACCAACACGGTGAACTATTCGCGCGAGCTGCCGCTGGCACAGGGCGTGAAGTTCGACATCTAAGCCCCCTCGTTTCTCGATGGCACAAAGCCCGGCATGCCCGGGCTTTGCTTTGCCCTGCCTGGAGTTTGAAAACCCTATGCTGGAATCCGGCCTCTACCGCTTGCTCGGCAGCGCCATCGGCGTGGCCGCCGCGTCCGACACCTTTGCCCAACTGCAGGTCGCGCCCGCCCTGCATCGGCCCGTCACCGACACCGTCTCGCGCGCCGAGCTGGCGCAGTCGCTCAACATGGCGCTGTTCCGCGACGTCACGCTGCGCGTGCCCGCCGCCGCGGCCTATGTGGCCGAGCAGCGGCGCGCCGGCCAGCGCCTCAGCTTCGACCATGGCGCGCTGCGCACGGTGGCCTGGGCCAGCGGCGCGCTGCCGCCCGGCGAGGCCGCCATCACCCGCGTGCTGCGCCCCCTGGGCTTTGCCCTGGCCGAGACCTATCCGCTGCCGGCGCTGAAGATGACCGGCCGCGCCTGGTGCCATGAAGACCTGCCGGAGGACATCGCGCAGTTCTTCGTTTCCGAGCTGCACCCCGAGCGCTTCTCGAGCGGCTTCCAGGCCGCGGTGACGCGCGTGCTCTCCAGCTCGCGCGACCCGTTGAGCCCGCAGGACATGGCCTGGCTGGAGCAGCTGGCGCGCGACCAGGCCCTGCCCTGGGCGGCCGCCCTGGCCCTGCTGCCGCATCTGATCGCCTGCTTCGATCGCCAGCATGGTCTGATCGCGCTGGAGGACTACCAGGCCCTGCTGCTGGAATCCGCCGAGATGGCCTGGATCGCCACCGAGGGCACGGCCTTCAACCATGCCACCGACCGCGTCGCCGACATCGAGGCCCTGGCCAGCGCGCAGCGCGCGCTGGCGCGCCCGCTCAAGGCGCGCATCGAGGTCTCGGCCTCGGGGCGCGTCAGGCAGACCGCCTTCCGCGCCGCCCAGGTGCAGCGCCAGTTTCTGCATCAGGGTCAGGTCTTGAGCATGGAGGTGCCGGGTTCCTTCTACGAGTTCATCCAGCGCGAGCGCGTGGGCGGCGAGCTGGACCTGGGCTTCGATGCCGGCAATGCCACCGGCATCTTCAAGATGACGGCCCAGGCCGCCGAGGCCTGCTGAGCACGATGATCGAGGCCTTTCTGCGCGAAGCGGCCCGCATCTGCGGCGGCGCCCATGTCGTCGCCGGCGCGGCCATCGAGCCGCGCTATCTGGAGCCGGCCCGCTATGCGCCGGGCCGGGCCGCTGCCCTGCTGCGCCCGGCCAGCACGGCCGAGCTGGCGCAGCTGCTGCCGCTGGCCGGCCGCCATGGCCTGCGCCTGGTGCCGCAGGGCGCCCACACCGGCCTGGTGCGCGCGGCCACGCCGGAGGATGCCGCACGCGACGTGCTGCTGGCCACCGAGCGCCTGCGCGAGGTCTTCGAGCTGGACCCGCTGGACCGCACGCTGCGCGTCTCGGCCGGCTACCGGCTCGCCGAGATCAACGAGCGCCTGGCCCCGCATGGCCTGATGCTGCCGATCGACCTCAGCGCCGACCCCAGCGTGGGCGGCATGCTGGCGCACAACACCGGCGGCACGCGCATGCTGCGTTACGGCGATGTGCGCGCCAACACCCTGGCGCTGACCGTGGTGCTGGCCGAGGGTCAGGTCTTGCGCCTGGGGCGCGGCCTGCAGAAGGGCAACGCGGCGCT
This sequence comes from Paucibacter sediminis, assembly GCF_030254645.1. Classification (NCBI taxonomy): domain Bacteria; kingdom Pseudomonadati; phylum Pseudomonadota; class Betaproteobacteria; order Burkholderiales; family Sphaerotilaceae; genus Roseateles; species Paucibacter sediminis. Next base: position 992,471 of record NZ_CP116346.1, on the reverse strand, counting down.
GCCGCTGCAGCAGCTCTTTATCGGCTCATCGGGCAGCCTGGGGGTGATCGCCGAGGCGACCTTCAAACTCGCGCGCTGCCCGCGCCAGCAGGCCGTGGCCCTGGTGGCGCCCAGCAGTGTGGCCGCGGTGATGCCGCTCTACCAGCGCCTGATGGACGAGCTGGGCAGCCTGGTGAGCGCCTGCGAGGGCATCTCGCGCCCGGCCTTCGAGGCGGCGCTGGCCTGCGGCGGCGGTGAGCGCGCACGCTGGTTCGGCGGCGAGCTGCCCGAGTACGCGCTGCTGATCGAACTCTCCTCCGAGCTGCCCGCTGAGCAGCTGGATCTGCAGGCCCTGCTGCAGCGCTGGCTGGAGGCCGAGTTCGGTGAGCGCGTGGCCGATGCGGTGCTGGGCGCCGACGCCGCCTGCTGGGCGCTGCGCCATCACATCAGCGAGGGCCTGCGCGCGCGTGGCAAGGTCGTGGGCTTCGATGTCGCGCTGCCACGCCGCCATTTCATGGCCTTCCGTGCGGCCGGCCGCGCCTGGCTGGCCGAGGAGTTCGCGCCCGCTGAGCTGGCCGACTTCGGCCATCTCGGCGATGGCGGCATGCACTTCAATCTGGTCTGGCCCAAGGGGGCGCCGCCGCTGGACGAGGCGCGCCTGCGCGCCGGCGTCTATGCCCTGGTGCGGCGCTTCGAGGGCAGCTTCAGCGCCGAGCATGGCATCGGCCCGCAGTTGCAGGCCAGCTACCGCCAGCTCAGCGAGGCCGCGCTGCTGGACTGGTCGGGCCGGCTGCAGCGCCTGTTCGATCCGGCGGCCCGCCTGGGTCTGACGGACTGGGGCCCCGCCGCTCAGTGAGCGGCGGCCAGCGCGGCCAGCCTTTGCAGGCCCGCCAGGGCCAGCGCGGGCGGCTGGGTGAAGGTCAGGCGCAGATGGTGCTGGTAGCCGGGCCCCGCCGTCATTGCCGTGCCGGGGGTCAGCCTGACCCGGGCCGCGGCGGCGGCCTCCACCCAGGCCTCGGCATTGCGCCCGCGTGCCGGCAGCTGCGCCCACAGGAACAGGCCGCCCTCGGGCAGGCGCGCGTGCCAGTCGGGCAGCAGCCGCTGCAGCTCCGCCAGCAGCTGCCGGGCCTGTGACTGCAGCTGGCGGCGGCGTGGCGCCAGCAGGCCGTCGTAGCGGTCCAGCAGCTCGCAGGCGAGGGCGCTGCCGAGCATGCTGCAGCTGATGTCGGCGTTGGCCTTGGCGCGGCGCAGGGTCTCGATGATGGGCGTGGGCGCGCGCAGCCAGCCGATGCGCAGGCCCGCCCACAAGGTCTTGGAAAGACTGCCGATGTGCACGATGGGCGCGCCGCGCGGTGCCGACAAGGGCCTGGCATCCGCCTCGAAATGCAGCTCGGCGAGCGAGTCGTCCACCAACAGCAGGCTGCTGCCCTGCGCGGCCGTGCGCGCCAGCCGTTCGCAGGCGCTGCGCGGCCAGCTCATGCCGCTGGGGTTGTGCACCGTCGGGCACACATAGGCGAGCTTGTGGCGCCGCGTGGCGAGCGCGGCGCAGAAGGCCGCCGCATGGCCGGCGCGCGGCAACACCGGCAGTTCGTCCAGCGTCGCGCCGCAGCTGCGGAAGGCATCGATGGCGCCGAAGTAGTTGGGCGACTCCAGCAGCACCCGGTCGCCGGGCGTCAGGTATTGCTGGGCGAGCAGGCTGATGGCCTGCTGCGCACCGGCGCACACCAGCAGCTGCTCGGGCGTGGTGGGCAGGCCCTGGCGCGTGTAGCGCGCCGCGATGCGCTCGCGCAGCGCCAGCATGCCCTCGGGCTGGTAGGCATGCTCGCGCAGCACCAGGCTGGCGGCCGCGGCACTGGGTTGCAGCCAGGCCAGCTCGGGCACGGCGGTGGCCAGGGCGAAGTCGATCCAGGGCTCGGTGGCCTGCGCCGGCGCATAACGCAGCGCTGGATTGCCCAGGCGCACATGGCGTTTGCCCGCCGCCACATGGCCGGGTGGCCCGGCCGCGACCGTGGTGCCCTGACCCTGGCGCGCGCTCACCCAGCCGCCCTCGGCCAGGCGCGCATAGGCGGCCACCACGGTGCTGCGGCTCAGGCCCAGTAGCTCGGCCAGGCGCCGCTCGGGCGGCAGGCGATCGCCGGGCAGCAACTCGCCGCGCAGTATCAGGCCCTGCAGGGCGGTGGCCAGGGCCGCGTAGCGCGGCGAGCGCGTCAGCGCCTCTTGCAGGGCAGGGTGCAGGGCGGATGGATGGTGCCAGTCCATGGCGGATGAATTGGATTGCTCGAGTCGGTCCAATTGACTCTAGCATGGGGCATCGAGACAGGAGCTTTTTCATCATGCATGAGCTGTTGCAACGTGATCTGCTGGATCTGCCCGCGCTGCTGGCGGCGGCGCGCGCGACCGCGCTGACCAGCCTGACGGGGTTGGACGAGCGGCCGGCGGCGGTGCGCCCGCAGGCGCCCGAAGCGGCCCTGCTGCGCAGCGCCGAGCCCGGTGCCGCGGCGGCGCTGCGCCTGTTCGAGCAGCGCTGGCTGCCGCGCCTGGCCGGCAGTGCCGGGCCGCGCTACCTGGGCTTCGTGACCGGTGGCGCCACGCCGGCCAGCCTGGTGGGCGATTGGCTGACCGCCGCGCTGGACCAGAACCCCACGGCCGGCTGGGACTCCGAGGCGCCCGAGCTCGAGCGCCAGACGGTGCGCGAGCTGGCCGGCTGGTTCGGCCTCGGCGCCGCGCACCAGGGGGCCTTCGTGTCCGGCGCCACCATGTCCAACTTCGTCGGCCTGGCGCTGGCGCGCGAATGGCTGGGCGAGCAGCGCGGCGTGCGCGTCAGCGAGGTCGGCGTGAGCGCGCTGGGGCCAGTGACGGTGCTCTCCGGCGCGGCGCATTCCAGCATCCACAAGGCGCTGTCCATGCTGGGCCTGGGGCGCCAGGCGCTGCAGCCGGTGGCCACACTGGCGGGGCGCGATGCCGTCGACCCGCGGGCGCTGGAGCTGGCGCTGCAGGCCCAGCAGGGCCGGCCGGTGATCGTGGTGGCGAATGCCGGCACCGTCAACAGCGGTGACTTCGACGAGCTGCGCGCCATCGCCGCGCTGCGCGAACGCTACCCCTTCTGGCTGCATGTGGACGCGGCCTTCGGCGCCTTTGCCGCGCTGGACGCGCGGGTGGCGGATCGGGTGGCGGGCCTGGACGCGGCCGATTCGGTCTGCGTGGACTGCCACAAGTGGCTGAACGTGCCCTATGACAGCGCCCTGCAGTTCACGCGCCACCGCGCCTTGCAGCTGCGCGTGTTCCAGAACGCGGCCGCCTATCTGGGCGAGCCCGACGAGAAGGCCGGGGGCGCGGACTTCGTGCACCTCACGCCCGAGAACTCGCGCCGCTGGCGCGCCTTGCCGGCCTGGTTCGCCGTGCAGGCCTATGGCCGCGCCGGCCATGCCGAGATCGTGGCGCGCAATATCGATGGCGCGCGCCGGCTGGGCGAGCTGATCGCGCAGCAGCCCGGCCTGGAACTGCTGGCGCCGGTGCGGCTCAACATCGTCTGCTTCGCGCTGCGCGGCTGCACCGATGCGGCCAGCGTGCAGGCCCGGCTGGAACGCCTGCGCGACAGCGGCGAGGCCTTCCTCACGCCGACCCTGTTCCAGGGCCGCTGGGCGGTGCGCGCGGCCTTCAGCAACTGGCGCACCCGCATGGACGACGTGACGCGAATATTCGAGGCCCTGAAAGGAATTTCTTGAAATCCTCAAATCCCATGCTATAGTCCGGCCTCTTCGCTGAACAAGCAGCAGCAAGAACGGCGAAGAAAAGCAAGCCCAGGTGGCGGAATTGGTAGACGCACTAGTTTCAGGTACTAGCGGGTAACTCCGTGGAGGTTCGAGTCCTCTCCTGGGCACCAAACAAGAAAGGCCAGCACGCAAGTGCTGGCCTTTTGCGTTTTTGGGTTCTCGTTCAGCGCGCGTCGAGGCCGTATTTGCGCCAGACCTCGGCCAGCGCGCCGCTGGCCGCCATGCGGCCGAGCAGGGCGTCGATCTCCTCGGCGCTGGGGCGGCTGCCCTTTCTGACCAGGGCGGTGTGCGCATAGGCCTGGTCCAGCCGCTCCGAGACCAGCAGGCGCTCCCTCAGGGCCGGCCGGGCCTGCAGATAGTGCTGCAGATAGGAGCGGGTGATGATGGCGACCTCGCCGCGCTCCAGCTGCAGCATGCGCAGGCTGGCTTCGTTGTCGTCGCTGAAGGTGATGCGGTAGCGCTTCCTGAGTTCGGCGGCATCCGCGTTGAAATTGGCAAAGCCGTAGTGATAGCCGGTCACGGCGATCAGGCTGCGCTGGCTCAGGTCATCGAAGAAGTGCTGGTCGCGCCCGGGCTTGTTCAGCGCCACATAGACCTCGCCATCGCCCTGCAGATAGACCTTGCTGGCCTCCACCTGCTGGCGGTCCCAGCCCCACTCGATGTTCTCGAACAGGATTACGCTGAAGGCGCCACGCGCGAGGTCGGCATAGCGGCGCTTGGATGAGGTGGGAATGAAGCGGAAGCGATAGTCCTGCTGGAAGCGGTTCATCGCGCCGATCAGCTCATGCGTGACGCCGGCGGACTTGTCGACGAAGGGCGGGAAGACATAGCCGCCCACCCACACCGTCTGGGGCTCGTCCGGCGGCTCGGCCAGCGCCGCTGGCGCGACGAGCAGCAGGCCGGCCAGCAGGGCGAGCCGGCGGGCGAAGGTGGTGACGGTGCAAGCCATGGTCCGCCTCGCCCTAGCCGATGCTGTTTTCCAGCAGGCGCTCCAGCGCCGGTGCGGCCATCGGGCGCGCGAACCAGTAGCCCTGGCCCAGGTCGCAGCCCGCCTCCAGCAACAGATCGCGCTGCGCGGCCGTCTCCACGCCCTCGGCCACCACCCGCATGCCCAACTCATGGGCCATGGTGATGATGGCCTTGCACAGCGCCAGATCCTTGGAGCCCGGCTGCAGATTGCTGACGAAGCTGCGGTCGATCTTGAGCTCGTCGAGCTCGTAGCGCTGCAGATAGGAAAGCGATGAATAGCCGGTGCCGAAATCGTCCAGCGCGATGCTGATGCCGGCGCGGCGCAGATGCGCCAGCTGCTCGCCCGCGGGGCTGTGGCGCTCCAGCAGCAGGCCCTCGGTGATCTCGACGGCGAGCGCCGAACCGGGCAGGCCCAGCGCCTCGAGCTGCGCGACCCACAGCGAGTGCACGCCGGTCTCGGCGCGGAACTGCAGCGGCGACTTGTTGATGCTGAGCTGGAACTGCGGCGCCAGCGTGCGCCGCCAGGCCTGCACCTGCGCCGCGCTTTCGCGGAACACCCATTCGCCGATCTCGACGATCTGGCCGCTGTTCTCGGCCAGCGCAATGAACTCGCCCGGCGTGATCAGGCCCAGCTGCGGATGCTGCCAGCGCAGCAGGGCCTCGGCCTTGAGGATGCGGCCGCTGGCCAGTTCGACGATGGGCTGGTAGACCAGCCTGAACTCGCCGCGCTCGACCGCACCGCGCAGATCGTTGGTGAGGCGCACGCGCATGCGGGCCTGCGCCTGCAGCTCGGGCGTGAAGTAGTGATAACGGTTGCGGCCGCTGTCCTTGGCCACGTAGAGCGCCTGGTCGGCATGCTTGAAGAGCGCCTCGATCTCGCGGCCATGCTCGGGGAACAGCGCAATGCCCACGCTGGCCGAGACGAACGCCCGCTCGCCGTCCAGCAGGTAGACGGCGGCCATGCCCGCGATCAGCGCCTCGACCACCGCATTCACCTCGGCCCGCCCGCCCACATCGGGCATCAGCACGGTGAACTCGTCGCCGCCCATGCGCGCCACCGTGTCCTGTGGCCGCAGCACGGCGCGGATGCGCTGGGCCGCCTGCAGCAGCAGCGCGTCTCCCTTGCCATGGCCCAGCGTGTCGTTGACCTCCTTGAAATGGTCCAGGTCGACGAACAGCACCGCCAGCTGCTGGCCCGCCCCGCCGCAGAGCTCGAGCTGGCGCTCCAGGCGCTCGCGCAGCATGCGGCGATTCGGCAGGCCGGTGAGGCTGTCCAGATGCGCCTGCTGCCAGATCAGCGCCTCGCTTTCCTTGCGGTGCGTGATGTCGGTATGCGTGCCCACCATGCGCAGCGGCCGGCCTTCCTCGTCGCGGGCGATCACCATGCCGCGCGTCAGAATCCATTTCCAGCTGCCGTCCTTGCAGCGCACCCGGTGCTCGTTCACATAGCTGGGCGTCAGGCCTTCGAAATGGGCCTGCCGGTCCAGCTCCATCTGGGCGATGTCGTCGGGGTGGGTGCGCGTGTCGAAGCTCTCCGGGCTCTCCTCGATCTCGGCCTGCGTATAGCCATAGATGGCCAGGTAGCCGGGCGAGAAGGTCTCGCGCCCCTCCTGCACCCACCAGTCCCAGACGCCATCGCCGGTGGCTTCGAGCGCCAGCTTCCAGATCTCGTCGGCCTCGCGCAGCGCGGCCTCGGCCTTGCGCCGGTCGCTGTGCGGGGGATCTGGCAGGGGGGCGGAACTCATCCCGTGGTGTCGATTCAAGGCGTTGGAAGATTGCGGGCTACTTTAGCCAGCTTGCGCGGCTTGCGCGCAAACTCGGGCGCCGGCCGTGCGGCTCTGTGGCAAAAGTACACGGCTTGGGCCGGCATGCGTGCATGGGCCTGTGGCACAGTGCGGCCTCGACTCCCAGAAATGGCACGAGGACAGTGCATTGAGCGCCAAAGCAGGTTCAGCCCCCACCATCATCGACGTGGCCGCCCAGGCCGGTGTGTCGATCAAGACCGTGTCGCGCGTGCTCAACCAGGAGCCCGGTGTGCACGAGCAGACGCGCGCCCAGGTGCTCAAGGTGGTGGCCGAGCTGAAGTACCGGCCCAAGCTGTCGGCGCGCAGCCTCGCCGGTGCGCGCAGCTTTCTGATCGGTCTGCTCTATTACGACCCCAGCGCGGCCTTTGTGGCCGGGGTGCAGAAGGGCGCCACGCTGCGCTGCCGCGAATCGGGCTATCACCTGGTGGTGGAGTCGCTGCACAACGACGCGCCCGACATCGACAGCCAGGTCGAGCGCATGGTGGCGGCCCTGCGCCCCGACGGCATGATCCTGACCCCGCCGCTGTGCGACAACGCGCGCGTGCTCAAGGCCCTGCTGGATTCCAACACGCCCTGCGTGCTGATGTCGCCGCGCGAGGTTTCGGCGGCGCAGCCCAGCGTGCGCATCGACGATGTGCGTGCGGCCGAGGAGGTCACCAACCTGCTCATCAGCCTGGGCCATCAGCGCATCGCCTTCATCAAGGGCCCGGACGACCAGGCCGCCTCGGGCATGCGCTACCAGGGCTTCGAGCGCGCCATGCTCTCGCATGGGCTGGCGGTGGACGCCGAGCTGGTGTGGGGCGGCGACTTCACCTTCCCCTCGGGCGTGGAGGCCGCGCACCAGCTGCTGAGCCGGCGCGTGCGCCCCACCGCGGTATTCGCCGGCAACGACGACATGGCGCTGGGCGTGCTGGCCGCGGCGCAGCGCCTCGGCCTGGCGGTGCCGGCCGATCTCTCCATCGCCGGCTTCGACGATTCGCCCGCCGCCAGCCTGGTGTGGCCGCCGCTCACCACGGTGCGCCAGCCGATGGAGGAGATGGCGCGCGCGGCGGTGGAGATGCTGATCGCGCCGCCGCGCGAGCCGGCCGAGGGCGCGCCGCCGCCGTCCGTCAACCGGGTGCTGCCGCACGAGCTGCTGGTGCGCAATTCCACCAGCGCCCTGCATGGCAAGGGCAAGCGCAAGACCTGACCCTAGCCCCTGGCAGTCAGCTGCTCCAGCAGCGCCCGATGATCCGGCAGGTCGCGCAGCGCATGCTCGCTGAGCTGCTGGATCATGCGGAACTCCTGCTGGGCCTCGGCGAATTGCGGGTAGGCGGCGCGGCTGGCGCTCAGGTCGCAGTCATATTCCATGCCGTGCAGCACGTACTGCCAGCTGGAGGGCGGGTACATCTCCAGGTCGGTGATGAAGTCCATGCGGTGGGGCGGGCGGCAGCGCCACTGGGCCAGACGCTCCTGCAGGCTGGCGGGGATGGATTCGGGGCGCTGGTTGTCGCGCCAGAAGGCGCTGTCCTGGCGCTGCGTCAGGCAGTAATGCAGCTTGACGAAATCGACGATGCGCTCGTAGCGCGCCTTCATGTGGGCGTTGAACTGGCGCGCCGCCGGCTCGGTGTTGCCGTCGCGCGGGAAGGCAAAGCCCAGCAGGTAGGCGGCGGTCTCGATCAAGCCGATGCCGGATGACTCCAGCGGCTCGAGAAAGCCGCCCGAGAGCCCGATGGCGACGCAGTTCTTCACCCATTGCGTCTCGCGATAGCCGACGCGCAGCTTCAGCAGGCGCGGGCTGAGGGCCTCGCTGGCGGGGCCGATGTAGCGGCGCAGCACCGCTTCGGCCGCGGCCTCGTCGCTGTGGTTGCTGGAGTAAACATAGCCGATGCCGCGGCGCTGCTGCAGGCCGATGTCCCAGGTCCAGCCGGCCTCGTGCGCGGTGGAGATGGTGTAGGAGGGGATCGGCTGGTCGGCGCGCGCATAAGGCACTTGCATGGCGATGGCGCGGTCCACGAACAGGCTGCTGTTGAGGTCCTTGAAGGGCGAGCCCAGTGCCTCGCCGATGAGTGCGGCGCGAAAGCCGGTGCAGTCCACATAGAGGTCCGCCGTGAGCCGGCCCTGCTCGCGCGTGTGCACCGCGGCGATCGCCCCCGCGGCGTCCAGTTCCACGCGCTCGACGGTGGCCAGCAGATGGCCCACGCCGAGTGCCTCGCGCGCATGCGTGGCCAGCAGGGCTGCGAGCTTGCCGGCGTCGAAGTGGTAGGCGTAGTTGAGCGGGCCGAGGAAGTCGCCGTCGCTGGCGCGCTTGGGCGCGCGCGCGGCATCGGCCACGCGCTTCTGCATGGTGGCGGCTTCCGCGAAGGCGCTGCCCTCGGCGGCCGCGCCCAGCAGCCAGTAGGGCAGCAACTCGGGCCGGTGCGGGCGCTGGCTGGGCTGGCTGAAGGGATGGAAGTAGTGGCTGTGGCCGGCCGTGCGAGGCGCGTCGGGCGGCCTGACCCAGTGGTCGAAGCGGATGCCCTGCTTGAAGCTGGCATGGCACTCGCGCAGAAAGCGCGCCTCGCCGATGCCGATGGCCGCCAGCGTGCCGCGTATCGAGGGAAAGCTGCCCTCGCCGACGCCGATGATGCCGATCTCGCTGGACTCCACCAGGGTGATGCGCATGGCCGGGCCGAGCGTCTTGGCGAGGAAGGCGGCCGTGAGCCAACCGGCCGTGCCACCGCCGACGATGAGGATGTGCTGGATCGCTTGCATGCCGGCAATGTAGGACGGGCGGGCCGCCAAATCCACGTCACCTAGGGAAAACGACAGCGTTGTCATTTTCTAATTGACAACGTTGTCAGTCGCTGACTACGATGACATCGGATCATGCAAAAAGAGGGCCTCGATGCCCACCCACCACAGGAGACAACATGACTAGCCCCGCCCTGCCGGCCCGGAAATTCCTGGGCACCCCCGTCCAACTCGCGGTCATCAGCCTGATCGCCGGTGCCTCTTGCTCCAGCTGGGCCCAGACGGCCGAGCCCGCCGCCAAGACCGAGCCCGACAAGCTGCCGATCGTGACCATCACGGCCACCAAGAAGCTGACCTCGCTGCAGCAGACGCCGGTGGCCGTCACCGCCGTCACCGCCACGGCGCTGGAGGACACGCGCGCCAACACCTTGCTGGACGTGTTCAATCTGGTGCCCAGCCTGCAGGGCACGGGGCAGGGCGACCATGGCATCGTCAGCATCACGCTGCGCGGCATTGGCAACGACAGCGCCAAGACCGAGTACGCCGATCCCGAGGTGGCGCTGTTCGTCGACGGCGTGTTCTCGCCGCGACCCGAGGGTGCCTCCACGCTGATGTTCGACCTCGACGGCCTGGAAGTGCTGCGCGGCCCGCAGGGCACGCTGTGGGGGCGCAACTCCACCGTGGGCACCATCAATCTGAAGACCGCCAAACCGGTGCTGCGCGACCAGTCGGGCTATGTCGAGGGCGGCATTGGCAGCTTCTCGCGGCTGGGCACGCGCGGTGCGCTGAACGTGCCGGTGAGCGACACCCTGGCGATGCGCTTTGCCTTCGTGCACGAGCAGCATGACGGTTATGTCGACTACCAGCGCGCCCCGCATCCCAGCCTGGCCAGCCAGCAGGCCGCCTATGCCGCCGCCAACAACGGCAGCCTCACCGGCTTCCAGGCCCTCAACCCGAATCTGTTCGTGCAGGGCGGCCCCAAGTACAACGCGCAGAACCAGACCGCCGCGCGCGTCAGCCTGTTGTGGAAGCCCTCGGCCCAGCTGCGCTGGGATGTCTCGCTGGAGAAGTTCCAGGATCGCGGCACGCCCTCGATGAGCCTGATGCAGACGCCGCGCGCGGGCGAGAAATTCTGGTCGGCGCTGATCGACACCGCGCCCTCGCTGAAGCGCGACTCCACCGCGCTGCGCAGCCGGCTGGAATACGACCTGGGCGGCATGAGCCTTGCCTATGTGGCCGGCATCGGCCGCTTCAGCGGCTCGGGCACCTACGACCAGGACCTGGGCGTGCAGGCCCCCACCAGCTTCAGCACCGGCGCCAGCCACCAGGAGGACAACACCGTCTGGTCCAAGTACAACAACCACAGCCACGAGCTCACGCTGGCGTCGAACGGCAAGCAGGAGCTGGACTGGATCCTGGGCCTGTACTACGCCGCCGAGGACAACGGCATCCGCTTCGACATTCCGATCATGAACGGCACCCAGCAGGGCAGCGTGGGCTGGCAGGGTTCCTTCATCCAGCCCAAGGAGACGGTGGACACGCAGGCGGTGTTCGGCCAGGCCACCTTCAATGTGGGCGACAAGCTGCACCTCACCGGCGGCGTGCGCTACACCCATGACGACCGCAAGAACATCGGCGGCCGCGGCTGGTTCTGGGGCTATGACGCCAGCGTGCCGCAGGTGCCGCTGGATCCGGGCCTGGACCCCAGCAAGCCGGGCTCGGGCTACAACGCCGGCAATGTCAACGACGCCCATTACACCGGCAGCAAGGCCACCTATCTGGCGCGCGCCAGTTACGAGCTGAGCAAGGACATGATGGTCTATGGCAGCGTCTCCACCGGCTACAAGTCGGGCGGCTCGGGCGACGGCGGCCTGCACTACGGCCCCGAGACGCTCACCAATGTCGAGGCCGGTCTGAAGAGCACGCTGCTGGATGGGCGCGCCACCTTCAACCTCAGCGCCTATCACATGAACTTCAAGGACTTCCAGTTCAGCGCGCCGGTGATCGTGAACGGCAACCGCCAGTTCGCCTACAGCAATGCCGAGGGCGCCAAGGTCTCGGGCCTGGAAGCCGAGCTGGCCGCGCGCGTGGGTGCCGAGGGCAAGCTGGGCCTCACCGTCTCCTACACCAAGACCCGCCTGGGCGAGCTGGTGGCGGCCTCCAACGACTACCAGCTGCCGCCCTGTTTCGATCCGCAGCTGGGCGGCAACTGCCTGAAGGTGACCGGCAACGAGCTGCCGCATGCGCCCAAGATCTCGGTGCAGCTGCAGTACGAATACCAGTTCCACCTGGGCGGCGGCGACAGCCTGACGCCGCGCATCGGCGCGCATTACCAGTCGTCCAACTGGCTCTCGGTCTTCAATCTGGGCGATGGCGACCGGCAGAAGGCCTACACCACGCTGGACCTGGGCCTGCGCTATGCGGCCAAGAAGAACTGGTATGTGGACGCCTTCGTGCGCAATGCCACCGACCAGAAAGTCAAGACCAGCGCGGGCAGCAGCGGCTCCTTCGCCAACCCGATCTGGACGGCGCAGTACCAGGCGCCGCGCAGCTACCAGATCAACGCCGGCTACAGCTTCTGACCCTGACCCTCCCGCCGGGTGCCGCCGAGCCGGCGGCACCCGCTGCTCCCCACATGCCCAAACCCTTCCACACCGTGCTGGCCGGCACCCTGCTTCTGCTGGGGCTGTGGAGCCCGCTGGCGCAGGCGCTCACCATCACGGTGGCCAGCTTCCCGGACCTGGACCGCGCCGCGCGCGCGGCCCTGCCGCGCTGGCGCGCCCTGCACCCCGACATCGAGGTGAAGATCGTCTCGCGCCAGTACGCCGACCACCACACCGCCATGACGGCGGCGCTCGCCACCGGCTCGGGCCTGCCCGACGTGATGGCGCTGGACCTGCGCTTCATCGGCAAGTTCGCCGCCGGCCGCGGCCTCAGCGACCTGGGCGCGCCGCCCTTCCAAGCGCAGCAGCTGCGCGCGCAGTTCGTGGCCTACAGCTGGCCGCAGGGCACGAGCCCGCGCGGCGAGTTCGTCGCCATGCCCACCGACATCGGCCCCGGCACTCTGCTCTACCGCCAGGACCTGATGGCGCGCGCCGGCATCAGCGAGGCCGAACTCACCGGCAGCTGGGAGCAGTTCATCGCCGCCGGCATCAAACTCAAGGCCGCCACCGGCGCCTACCTGCTGGCCGACAGCACCGACATCCGCGACATCGTGCTGCGCACCGGCCTGGCGCCGGGCGAGGGCCTGTACTTCGACAGCCAGGGCAGGGTGCTGGTGGACAGCCCGCGCTTCGTGCGCGCCTTCGAGCTCGGCCGCGCGGCGCGCCGCGCCGGCATCGACGCCCATGCCCCCGCCTGGACGAACGATTGGGTGGCCGGTTTTCGGCGCGACAAGATCGCCAGCCAGATGATGGGCGCCTGGCTGGCCGGCCATCTGAAGAACTGGCTGGCACCGGCCAGCGCCGGCCAGTGGCGTTCCACCCAGCTGCCCAACGGCGTGTTCGCCTCCTATGGCGGCTCCTTCTACGCGATCCCGGCCAAGTCCGAGCACAAGCAGGCGGCCTGGGACTTCATCCGCTTCATGTGCGCGGATGCCGAGACCCAGCTGCAGTCGCTGCGCACGCTGGACAGCTTCCCGGCCCTGAAGGCCGCGCAGCAGGATGCGCTCTTCGACGAGCCCATGCCCTATCTGGGCGGCCAGCGCGCGCGCCGGCTGTGGCGCGAGATCGCCAGCCAGGTGCAGGCCGTGCCGGTGCATCGCCTGGACGCCCTGGCCACCGACGTGGTGCGCGCCGAGTACGAGCTGGTGGTGAGCAAGGGCAAGGACATCCCCAGCGCGCTGGCCGATGCGCGCGCCATGATCGAGCACCGGGTGAGGCGGCCATGAAGAGCCTGTTGCGCCAGCTCGGCGGCCGCGCCGCCGCCCCCTATCTCTTCGTCGCCCCCTTCTTCCTGCTGTTCGCCGCCTTCGGCCTGTTCCCGCTGCTGTTCTCCATCGTGCTCTCGCTGCACCAATGGGACGCCTCGGCCGGCCTCGGCGCGATGCAGTGGGTGGGCCTGCAGAACTACTGGTATGCGCTCACCGACCCCTGGTTCCGCAGCTCGCTGGGCCACACCTTCTGGTACGGCTTGGCTGCGGGCCTGCCCCAGCATCTGCTGGCCCTGCCGCTGGCCTATTACATCCACCGCCGCCTCAAGCGCAGCCGCAACTTCGTGGTGGGCAGCTACTTCCTGCCCTACATCACCTCCAGCGTGGCGATCGCGCTGATCTTCAGCACCCTGCTGTCCAAGGACTTCGGCTTCATCAATCTGATCCTGCCCGGCACGCCGCGCGACTGGCTGGGCGATGCCGACTACGCCATGCCCGCGATCGCCTTCGTGGTGTTCTGGCGCTACCTGGGCTGGAACCTGGTGCTCTACCTCTCGGCCCTGCAGGTGATCGACGAGTCGCTCTACGAGGCCGCCACCCTGGACGGCGCCGGCCCCTGGCAGCAGTTCCGCCACATCACCCTGCCGCTGCTGCGGCCGATGATTTACTTCGCCGTCACCATGACCATCATCGGCAGCCTGCAGCTCTTCGACGAGCCCTTCATCCTGGTCGACTCGGAAAGCGGCGTGGCGCCGGCGGTGATGACCACCGCGATGTTCATGTACCGCATGGCCTTCAGCTATGGCGACTTCGGCACCGCCTCGGCGATCTCCTGGCTGCTGTTCCTGGTCATCGCGGCGCTGAGCTGGGGCAACCACCGCCTGTTCGGCCAGGCCGGAGGCGAGCATGGCCGCTAAACCCCATGGGCGCTGGATCGCCGCGCTGCTGCTGGGCGCCGGCCTGCTGATCCTGGTGGCGCCCTTCTATTTCACCTTCGTGTTCGCCACCCACGAGCGCGCGCAGATCTTCAGCGCGCCGCCGCCGCTCTGGTTCGGCGCGCAGTTCCTCGGCAATCTGGAGTTGCTCACCGAACGCCTGCCCTTCTGGCGCAATGTCGGCATGAGCATCTACGTGGGCCTGATGACCACGGCGCTCAACCTGCTGCTGTGCAGCCTGGCCGGCTTCGCCTTCGCGGTCTACGAGTTCCGCTTCAAGCGCGGCCTGTTCGCCTGCGTGGTGGGCTCGATGATGCTGCCCAGCTTTCTCAACATGATCCCGGGCTATCTGGTGGTGGACGCGCTGGGCTGGATCGACCAGCCGCGCGCCCTCTACATCCCGGCCGCGGCCGGCGCCCTGGGCATCTTCATGATGCGCCAGTACATCGCCTCGGCCATCCCCTTCGAGCTGCTGGACGCGGCGCGCATGGACGGCTGCAGCGAGCTGCGCATCTTCCGCAGCGTGGTGCTGCCGCTGCTGGGCCCGGCGCTGGGCACGCTGGGGCTGATCACCTTCATCGCCTCCTGGAACAACTTCGTCGGCCCGCTGGTGGTGCTGCGCTCGGTGGAGCAATACACCCTGCCGCTGGCGCTGCGCTCGATGCAAAGCCCCAACAACACCGAATGGGGTGCGCTGATGGCGGGCAGTGCCATCGCCATGCTGCCGCTGCTGCTGGCCTTCGTCTTCTTTGCCAAGCGCCTGGTGGCCGGCCTCACCGCCGGCGCTGTACGTGGCTGAACACCGCTGAATTTCTCCTCTCGCAAACCTATGAACGCCCTTGACCTGAATCCCTCCGCCCTGGCCGAGTTGCACCATGCGCTGCGGCCCGACTTCCTCTGGGGGGCCGCCACCAGCGCCGCGCAGATCGAGGGCGCCGCCTTCGGCGAGGGCAAGGGCGCCTCGATCTGGGACGCCTATTGCCGCCAGCCCGGTCGCATCAACGACGGCTCCAACATCGATGTGGCCTGCGATCACTACCATCGCTTCCGTGAGGACGTGGCGCTGCTGAAATGGCTGGGCCTGGACGCCTACCGCTTCTCGATCGCCTGGCCGCGCGTGCAGCCCGACGGCGCGGGCGCCTGGAACGAGGCCGGCTTCGCCTTCTACGACCGCCTCGTCGACGCCCTGCTGGAGGCCGGCATCCAGCCCCATGCCACGCTCTATCACTGGGATCTGCCCCAGGCCCTGCATGAGAGCATGGGCGGCTGGACCGCGCGCGAGATCGTGCCGCGCTTCGCCGACTATGCGGCCGAGGTGGCGCGCCGCCTGGGCGACCGCCTGGCCAGCATCGCCACCCTCAACGAGCCCTGGTGCGTGGCCACGCTGGGCTATGAGACCGCGCAGTTCGCGCCCGGCCTGACCAGCCGCGCCACCGCCATGCAGGTCTCGCACCACCTGATGCTGGCGCATGGCGCGGCCATCCGGGCGATGCGGCCGCTCACCCGGGCGCCGCTGGGCGTGGTGCTCAACCACACGCCGGCCTTCCCGGCCAGCGCGCTGGAGGCCGACCGCCGCGCCGCCCGCATCGACGACGGCCTGAACGTGCGCTGGTACATGGACCCGATCTTCCGCGGCAGCTACCCGGCCGACGTGATCGAGTACCTGGGCGCCGATGCGCCGCGCATCGAGCCGCAAGACCTGGCCCTGATCCAGCAGCCGCTGGACTTTTTGGGCGTCAACTTCTACACGCGCAGCTTCATCAGCACCCAGCAGCCGGCCGTGCCGGCGCCCGGCAAGCAGGGCTTCACCGACATGGGCTGGGAGATCTACCCCAAGGCGCTGACCCAGCACCTGGTGCGCATCACGCGCGAGTACGCGCCGCCGCCGATCTACATCACCGAGAACGGCATGGCCAATGCCGACCAGGTGGTGGACGGGCGCGTGGCCGATGTCGAGCGCGTCGCCTACCTGCGCTCGCACCTGCAGGCGCTGGCGCGCGCCGCCGAGCTGGGCGTGGATGTGCGCGGCTATTTCTACTGGAGCCTGCTCGACAACTTCGAGTGGAACTCCGGCTACACCAAGCGCTTCGGCCTCTTCCATGTGGACTACGCGAGCCAGGCGCGCCTGGCCAAGGACAGCGCGCATTGGTACCGCGGCTTCATCGAGGCCTTCAAGCAGGCGCACCGGCCATGACGGCGGGGCTGGAGTTCCGCGGCGTGGTGAAGCGCTACGGCGCCAACGACGCGGTGGTGAAGGGCCTGGACCTGAAGGTCGAGCCGGGCGAATTCATGGTGCTGGTGGGCGCCAGCGGCTGCGGCAAGAGCACTACGCTGCGCATGCTGGCCGGGCTGGAAGAACTGAGCGAGGGCCAGATCTTCATCGGCCAGCGCGAGGTCAGCCGGGTGGCGCCGGCCGAGCGCGGTGTGGCCATGGTGTTCCAGAGCTATGCCCTCTACCCGCACATGACGGTGGCCGAGAACATGGGCTTCGGCCTGCGCATGATGGGCCTGCCCAAGGCCGAGGTGGCGGCGCGCGTGGGCAGGGCGGCGCAGAGCCTGCAGCTGGAGGCGCTGCTGGCGCGCCGGCCCAGGGAGCTCTCGGGCGGCCAGCGCCAGCGCGTCGCGATCGGCCGCGCCATCGTGCGCGAGCCCGAGGTGTTCCTGTTCGACGAGCCGCTCTCCAATCTCGACGCCGCGCTGCGCCACCAGATGCGCCTGGAGCTGGCCCAGCTGCACAAGCGCCTGGGCGCCACCATCGTCTATGTGACGCATGACCAGGTGGAGGCCATGACGCTGGGCGATCGCATGGCCGTCTTCAACGCCGGCCGCATCGAGCAGGTGGGCGCGCCCATGGACGTCTATGCGAGGCCGGTGAACCGCTTCGTGGCCGGCTTTCTGGGCTCGCCGCGCATCAACTTTCTCGAGGGGCACGCCGCGGACGGCATGTTCCACACCGCCCAGGCCGGCAGCCTGATGCTGGCGCAGGCCGGCCCGGTGCACAGCGTCGGCCTGCGGCCGGAGCACCTGCGCCTGGTGGCGCCGGAGGCAGGCTGGGGCCTGCGCGGCGAGCTGGCCCTGATCGAGCATCTGGGCGACACCAGCATCGCCTATCTGCGCCTGGCCGGCGCGACCGAGCCGCTGGCCGTGAAGCTGGAGGCGGCCCAGGGTCAGGTCTTGCGGCCCACCGAGGCCCTGTGCCTGCAGGCCGAGCCGCGGCATCTGCTGGCCTTTGATGCCCAGGGGCGCACGCTGTGAACGCGCGCCAGCCGGTGGAGGGCGGCGCTTTTCCGCGCCTGCTGGCCGATGTCGGGGGCACGAATGTGCGCTTCGCCACCCAGCTGCGGCCGCAGGGCCCCCTGCTGCATCGCGCCGGCTACGCCTGCGCCGACTTCGAGACGTTCTGGGACGCAATCTGCCACCACCAGTGGCGCCTGGGCCTGGCGGCGCCGCAGGCCTGCGCGATCGGCATTGCCACCGCCATCACCGGCGACCATGTGCGCATGACCAACCACCATTGGTCCTTCTCCATCAGGGGGCTGAAGCAGGCGCTGAAGCTGGAGCGCCTGCTGGTGCTGAACGACTTCTCGGCGCTGGCGCTGGCCTTGCCGGCGCTCACCGAGGCCGATTGCTGGCGCGTCGGCGGCGGCGCTGCGGTGGCCGGCGCGCCGATCGCGCTGCTGGGCCCGGGCACGGGGCTGGGCGTGTCGGGCCTGGTGCCGGCGGTGTGCGGCGCCGGCCTCGTCCCCATCGGAGGCGAGGGCGGCCATGTCAGCCTGGCCTCCTTCGAGCCCGAGGAGGCGGCGGTGCTGCAGCTGCTGCGGCGCGAGTTCGGCCATGTCTCGGCCGAGCGCGCGCTCTCGGGGCCGGGCCTGGAGAACCTCTACCGCGCGCTCGCCGAGGTGCGCGGCCTGGGGCGGCGCGCGCAGGAGGCGGCCGCCATCAGCGCCGCCGCCCTGGCCGGCAGCGACGCGCTGAGCGAAGCGGCGTTGGCGCTGTTCTGCGGCCTGCTGGGCGAGGTGGCCGGCAACCTGGCGCTGACGCTGGGCGCGCGCGGCGGGCTCTATATCGGTGGCGGCATCGTGCCGCGCCTGGGCGATTGGTTCGGGCGCTCGCCCTTCCGCGCCCGCTTCGAGGCCAAGGGCCGTTTCACCAGCTATCTGCAGGCGATCCCGACCCTGGTGGTGCGCAGCGGCGAGGAGGCCGCCCTGCTCGGCGCGAGCCGGGCACTGGACGCGGCCTCCTTGTCCAGCTGCTAGCCGCTTACCAGATGCGGATGCGCTCGCCCGTGGGCTTGAACATCTTGTCGCCCTCCTTGGTGCCGAAGGCCTCATGGAAACCATCGTGGTTGATGGCGGCGCCATTGGCACGGAACTCGGGCGGCGAATGCGGATCGGTGGTGAGCAGCTGCAGCGAGCGTTGCTCGCGCACCTTCTCGCGCCAGGCCTGCGACCAGCCCATGAAGAAGCGCTGCTGGCCGCTGAAACCGTCGATGGTCGCGGCAGGCTTGCCACCCAGCGAGCGCAGATAGGCCTTGTAGGCGATCTGCAGGCCCGAGAGGTCGGCGATGTTCTCGCCCAGGGTCAGCTTGCCGTTGAGCTTCTTGCCGGCGATCGGCTCGTAGGCCGCGTACTGTTCCACCAGCTTGGCGCCCACCGCCTCGAAGGCCTTGCGGTCGGCTTCGGTCCACCAGTTGCGCAGCACGCCGTCGCCGTCGAACTGGCTGCCCTGGTCGTCGAAGCCATGGCTGATCTCGTGGCCGATCACCGCGCCGATGGCGCCGTAGTTCACCGCATCGTCGGCGCCCATGTCGAAGAAGGGCGGCTGCAGGATGGCGGCCGGGAACACGATCTCGTTGAGCGTCGGGTTGTAGTAGGCGTTCACGGTCTGCGGCGTCATGCCCCATTCGGCGCGATCCACCTTCTTGCCGGCCTTGGCGGCCACGCGCTCCCATTCGAAGCGGCCCGAGCGCAGCGCATTGCCCAGCGCGTCGCCGGCGCGCACGTCGAGCTTGCTGTAATCGCGCCAGACGTCCGGATAGCCGATCTTCACCATGTACTTGGCCAGCTTGTCCTGCGCCTGCGCCTTGGTGGCGGGGGTCATCCAGGCGAGGCCGTCGATCGATTCCTTGTAGGAGGCCAGCAGATTGCCCACCAGCTCCTGCATGCGCGCCTTGTAGGCGGGCGGGAAATGCTTGGCCACATAGAGCTGGCCCACCGCCTCGCCGAGCGCGCCGTTGAGGTCGGCGATGGCCTTCTGCCAGCGCGGCTTCTCCTCGGTGGCGCCGGTCAGCGCGGTGCCGCGGAAGGCGAAGCGCGCCTCGCGCAGCGGCTTGGGCAGCAGGTCGGCGGTGGCGTCCAGCAGGTGCAGCTTGAAGTAGAGCTTCCAGTCGGCCAGCGGCAGCTCGCCATAGAGCTTGGCGATCGCGCTGACGGCGCTGGGCTGCGAGATCGAGAGACGGTCCTGCCCGGCCAGGCGGGCGGCGGCCATGAAGCCGGCCCAGTCGAAGCCCGGCGCCGCCTTGGCCAGCTCGGCCGGCGTCATCGGGTTGTAGATCTTCACCATATTGCGGTTGTCGACCTTGTCCCAATGCGCCTCGGCGATGCGCTGCTCCAGCGCCATCACGCGGTCCGCGGCCTCGGCGGGCTTGGCCTCGCCGGCCTGCGTGGCCAGCAGGGTCAGGTATTGCGCGTAGGCGGCGCGCGCCTTGCCCATGCGCTCGTCGTCCTTCTTCAGGTAGTAGTCGCGGTCCGGCAGGCCCAGGCCGCCCTGCCAGGTGAGGGCGCGATTCACGGTGGGCTCCTTGAAGTCGCCCATCACCCACAGCTGCACCGGCGTCTCCAGCCGGCCCTGCATGCGGCCCTGCCAGGCGGCCAGCTCCTTGAGCGACTTGATCGCATCGATCTCGGCCAGCAGCGGCTTGACCGGTGCCAGCCCGGCCTTGTCGATCGCCTCGGTGTTCATGAAGCTGGCATAGAAGGCGCCGACCTTCTGCGCCACGCTGCCGCTCGGGTGCTGCTGCGTGGCCAGCTCGTCGACGATGGCGCGCACGCGCTTGTCGCTGAGGTCGCGCAGCTGGATGAAGGCGCCGTACTCGGACTTGTCGGCCGGGATCTCGGTGGCCTTCATCCAGCCGCCATTGGCGGCGCGGAACAGATCGTCCTGGGCGCGCACGGCTGGGTCGAAGCCGGGCATGTCGAGGCCGGAACTCAGGGGGGCAGCAAAGGCCGCGCCGGCCAGCTGCAGCAGCAGGGCCAGGGTCGTGAGCTTGAGGGATTGTTTCGTCATGGTGCAGCGTGTTGGGTGCAAAGCCGGGAGGCTAGCGGCCATCGGCCCTCACGCCGAAAGTTTCGGCCTGGGACTTTCCCCGATGGCCGGGCCCAACTCCCGCTGCAGCTTCTTCGTCAGCTTGCTGAACACCAGCGCATGCGAGCGGCTCACCAGCGCGAGCAGGTCCGCCAGGGGCAGGGCCTTGGGGTCTTGCAGCTGCACCCAGCGGTAGCGCGCCGCGTAGGGCGCGGGGCGCAGCCCGGGCAGGCCGGTGAGCTCGAGAAAGCGTGGTCGTCGACCTTGAAGGAGCAGCCGGTCCAGAGGCCCGGCTCGGGCCCGCCGCACAGAAACATTTTTCCACCCACGCTGGCCACCCAGCTGTTGCCCCATTTGATATCAACGGTGGCGCCGGGCAGTGACGCCGCGTGGGCCTGCAGTGCTTTGAACTTGTTCTTCATCGCGGCAACCACAGGCTGACCTGCAGCCCGCCGCCCTCGCGGTTCGCCAGCGCGATGCGCCCGCCATGCGCCTCGGCGATCTCGCGCGCCAGCGCCAGGCCCAGGCCGGTGCCGCTGCGCTTGGTGGAGTAGAAGGGCAGCAGGGCCTGTGCCAGCACGGCCTCGCTCATGCCGGGGCCGCGGTCGGCCACGGTGAGGCGCCAGTCGGGGCCCTGGGCCTGGATGCCAAGGCTCACCTGCCCGGCCTCATCCGCCTTGGCACTGCCGGCCTCATGCGCGTTCTTGATCAGATTGATGAGGGCCTGCTCGACCTGCGCGCCGTCGAAGCGCGCCGGCGCCAGCGGCAGCTCGCCCTCCAGCCGGAATTCGCAATGGGCCGCCAGGCCGTCGACGAAGCCGGCCCATTCCACCGGCTCAAGGCGCGGTGTCGGCAGCTTGGCAAAGCTGGCGTAGCCGGCCAGAAAGCTGTGCAGATGGCGGGCGCGCTCGCCGATGCTGGCGAACACGCCGGGGATGCGCTCAAGATCGCCGCGCCGCGCCAGCTCGGCGCCGCTGTGCGCCAGCGAGGAGATCGGCGCCAGCGAGTTGTTGAGCTCGTGGCTGATGACGCGGATCACGCGCTTCCAGCTCGCCACCTCCTGGCGCGAGAGCTCGCGCGTCATGCGCCGCAGCAGGATCAGCCGGTGCGGCAGGCCCTGCAGGCTCAGCTGGCGCTGCGAGACATGGAAGCTCTCCTCTTCCGCGCCGCCCGCCTCGTTGATGGTGAAGAGCTGGTCGCGGCCGCTGTGCAGGGCCTCGGCCAGGCCGGCGGGGGCCTGCGCCAGCAGCACGTCCAGCATGCGCGTCTGCAGGCTGCGGCCCTGGCCCAGCAGCTGGCGCGCGGCGATGTTGGCATAGGCGATGCGGCCCCCGGCATCCACCAGCAGCAGGGCCACCGGCGTGTTCTGCACCACGCTGTCCAGCAGCAGCTCGCGCTGCGCCAGATGCTGGCGCTGCTCGCGCAGCGCCAGGCCCAGCTGCTTGTGCAGGCGCAGCAGCTCGGCCAGTTCGCCGCCGCCATCGGCGCTGATGGCGCTGCTGAAATCGCCGTCGCGGTAGCTCAGCACCGCGCCCTCCAGCGCGCGCAGCAGGCGCTTCAGCGGCGCCAGCGCGGCGCTGGCCGCGAGCAGGCCGATCGGCAGCATCAGGCCCAGCGTCAGCAGCAGGGCCTGCCAGCCCCAGGGCGCCGGCGCCGCACCGGCGTCGGCCCAGGCCAGCAGCTGCGGCAGCGGCCAGTAGACCAGGGCGGCGTGCAGCAGCCAGCTCAGCAGCGCGGCGCCCCAGAGCAGCAGAACGAAGCGCCACTGCAGGCTCATCGCGTCAGTCCCTGGGAAGCCCGTAGCGCTCCATGCGCCGGTACAGGGCCTGGCGCGACAGGCCCAGGCCCTGGGCCGCGCGCGCCACCACGCCGCCGGCGGCGGCCAGCGCGGCCAGCACGACCTCGCGGCTGGGCTCGTCCAGATTGCGCAGCGCGGCGGGTGCGGTGCTGGCCGGCGCCAGCGCCAGGTCGGCGAGCTGGATCTGGCCGGTCTGGCACAGCAGGGCGGCGCGCGCCATCACGTTCTTGAGCTCGCGCACATTGCCCGGCCAGGCATGGGCCAGCAGGCCCTCGCGCGCGGCCTCGCTGAGCTGCACGGACTCGCCGTTCTGGCGCCCATGCTCGGCCAGGAAATGCTCGGCCAGCGGCAGCACGTCCTCGCGCCGCTCGGCCAGCGGCGCTAGCCGCAGCTCGATCACGTTGAGGCGGTAGTAGAGGTCTTCGCGGAAGCTGCCCGCCGCCACCATGGCCTTGAGGTCGGCATTGGTGGCGGAGAGCACGCGCACCTTGGTCTCGCGCGTGCGGTTGGAGCCCAGGCGCTCGAAGCGGCCGGTCTCCAGCACGCGCAGCAGCTTGACCTGGCCGGCCAGCGGCAAGTTGCCGATCTCGTCCAGGAACAGGGTGCCGCCGTCGGCGGCCTCGAAGCGGCCCTCGCGCGCCCGGTTGGCGCCGGTGTACGCGCCGCTCTCGGCGCCGAACAGCTCGGCCTCGATCAGCTCGCCCGGCAGGGCGCCGCAGTTCAGCGCCACGAAGGGGCCGCCGGCCACCGCCGAGTTGGCATGCACGATGGCGGCGATGCGCTCCTTGCCGCTGCCATTGGGCCCGCTGATCAGCACCGGCAGCGGCGCGCGCGCCACCTGGCAGGCGGTCTCCAGCGTGGCCAGCATGGCGTCGGAGGCGAACACCAGCTCGCCCAGCTGGTAGCGCGCGCGCAGGGCGGCATGGCGCTGGCGGCTGGCTTGGCGCCGGCGCTGCAGCTCGCGCGTGGATTCGGCCAGCTCCAGCAGGTTCTCCACCGTGGCCAGCAGGCGCGCATCGTCCCAGGGCTTGGCCAGGTAGTCGGCCGCGCCGGCCTTCACCAGCGCCACCGCCTGCTCCAGCTGGGTCCAGGCGGTGAGCAGGATCACCGGCAGGTCGGGATGCAGGGCGCGGATGCGCTGGAACAGCGCGCGGCCCTCCTCGCCCGAGGTGGTGTCGGCGCTGAAGTTCATGTCCTGGATCACCAGGTCCACCGGCTCGCGCGCCAGCAGGGCCAGGCCTTGCTCGGGCTCGCTGGCATAGAGGGCACGGATGTCGTTGAGCGAGAGCGAGAGCGAGAGCGCCTCGCCCACGCCGGGGTTGTCGTCGATGATCAGAACGGTGCGCATGCGGGGCGCAGCATAGCAACAAGCCTCATCCGCGCAAGACCTGCACCGGCGGCAGCGCGGCGGCGCGGCGCGCCGGCCCCAGCACCGCCAGCTGGCCCAGCGCCAGCAGGGCCAGCGCGCCCACCGGCAGATAGGCCAGCGGCAGGCGCGGCAGCTGGTAGTTGAGCATCAGCGCCAGGTTGATGGCATAGGCCGCCACCATGCCCAGCGCGATGCCCAGCGCCGAGAGCAGCAGGTTCTCGAGCTGGAAGTAGCGCAGGATCTGGCCGCGCGTGGCGCCCAGGGCGCGGCGCGTGCCTATCATGCGGCTGCGCTGGCGCACCCAGAAATTGGCCAGGCCGATGATGCCCAGCGCGGTCACCACCAGCAGCACCAGGCATACCAGGGCGAGGGTCCAGGCCATGTAGCGGTCCTGCTGGAAATGGCGCTGGCGCAGCTCGTCGATGCCCAGGGCCGGCTCGAACACGCGCCGGCGGTCGGCCTGCAGCAGGGCCGCCCGCGCGGCCTTGATGACGGCCTCGCGCTGGCCCGCCTGGGCGCGCAGCAGGTAGACGCCGGCGTCGTAGCCCACCCGCACCGGCAGCACCACGGCGTAGTCGCCCTGGCTCTGCACATCGCCGGGGCGCACGCGGCCGAGGGTCTCGATCACGCCCAGCACCTTGACCGGCTTGTTGCCGCCCGGGTAGACCTCCTTGCCGAGCGCCGACTCGCCGGGAAAGAAATGCTCGGCCAGCGTGCGGCTGATCAGCACGCCGGGGATGCTGGCGTCCGGCTGGCCGCGCAGCAGCGCCAGGCTCTGGTATTCCTCGGGGTGGAAGTCGCGCCCGGCGAGCAGGCGCAGGCCCGAGCTGGCCAGCCAGCCCTCGCCGGCCAGGTACCAGGAGGCGTTGGCATCGGGGCGCGCGGCATCGGCGCTGCGCGAGATGCCGCCGTTGTTGGAGCTGTCGCCGAAGGGCACCTGGTTGAGCACGCTGGCCTGCTGCACGCCGGGCAGGCCGCGCAGCAGGGCCAGGTCGCGCTGGGTGGCGGCATCGACGTTGGCCTCCTTGCGTATCGGCGCCAGCTGCAGCACCACCGATTCCTGCTCGGCAAAGCCGCTCGGCAGCTGCATGGCGGCCAGGCGGTGGCCGATCAGGAACACCGCGTTGCAGATGATGGCGCAGCTCAGGCCCACCTCCAGCACGATCAGGCCGGCCGCGATCTTGTGGCGGCGCAGGGTCTTGAAGATGGGGCCCAAATGCAAAGACATGGCGATCCGGCCTTACTGTGATTTGAGTTGCAGCGCCGGCGCCACCTGGGCGGCGCGCCAGGCCGGCAGCAGGCCGGCGGCCACACTGGCCAGCAGCGAGACGGCGATGCAGGCGGCCAGCATCGGGCCATCGAGCCGCGCCAGCTCGGCATAGGAGGCCGGGTTCATGCGCACGCCCAGCAGGCCGATCCAGGCCAGCAGCAGGCCCAGCAGCCCGCCCGCGCCGCCGATCACCAGCGCCTCCACCAGATGCTGGGCAAAGATGGCCTTGCGCGAGGCGCCGAGCGCGCGCCGCACCCCGATCTGCGGCGTGCCGCGCAGGCATTTGGCCAGCAGCAGGCCCACCGTGTTGGTCAGGCAGACGAGCAGGAAGCCCAGCGCCAGCCAGAGCTGCAGCCGGACGTCGCCGGGCACCACCTGCTTGTGCACCAGCCATGCGCGCACGCTGCGCAGGCGCTCGTTGGGCGGGCGCTCGAAGCGGCCCGCCTGGCGCTGGCGCTCGGCATAGGCCACCAGATAGGCGCGGTAGTCCTGCCGCGCTTGCGCATCGGGCAGCTCCACCCAGTACTGCATCCAGGCGCAGTTCGCGCCCGCCGCCAGCGGGTCGTTGACGCGCTCGTTGCCCCAGCAGTTCATGCTGCCGGCGCGGTTCAGGCCGATCTCCATGGCGGTGGCAAAGGGCACGAAGAGTTCCTCCACGCGCGCATAGCTGCCCATATTGAGGTCGTAGAAATGCGGCGTCAGGCGCCAGGGCGCGAGCACGCCGATGATGCGCATCTCAGTGTCCTGCACGCGCAGGCTGCGGCCGCTGCTGTCGGCGCCGCCGAACAGGCGCTCATTGAGTTCGTGCGAGATCACCACCACGCGGGCATGGGCGGCGTCGTCGGCGGCGCTCCAGCCGCTGCCGAAGCGCAGCGGCGCGCCCATCATGGCGAAGAAGTCCGCCGAGGCATAGCGCGCGCTGACGCTGCGCGCCTCGGCCTGCTCGGCCTGGTCCTGCACGATCGCGGTGCCGCCGCTCATGAGGGCCTGGCGCGGTGCGCGCGCCTCGGCCAGCAGGTTCTGCGCGTCGAGCCGGGTGAGCTGCTCGTCGGGCTCCTCGCCGGCGCGCCAGCCCTGCAGCTGGCCGGCATCCAGCTGCACCAGGTGCAGCCGGTCGCTGCGGCCCGGCAGCGGGTCGGCCGAGAGCACGTGGTAGACCGTCAGCGTGGTCATGCTGGCGCCTATGCCCAGGCCCAGGGCCAGCACCATCAGGCCGGTGAGCACCGGATTGGCGCGGCAGCTGCGCAGCGCCAGGTCCAGGTAGTAGGCGAACATGCGGGTGCCTCAGCCGCGCAAGGCTGCCACCGGCGGCAGCGCGGCGGCGCGGCGCGCCGGTGCCAGCACGGCGAGCTGGCCCAGCGCGCACAGCACCAGCGCGCCGACCGGCAGATAGCTCCAGGGCAGGCGCGGCATCTCGTAGTTCTGCATCAGCAGCAGGCTGATGCCATAGGCGGCCGCCATGCCGATCACGATGCCCAGGCCCGAGAGCAGCAAGTTCTCGGCCTGGAAGTAGCGCAAGATCTGACCCCGGGTGGCGCCGAGCGCGCGCCGCGTGCCGATCATGCGGGTGCGCTGCTGCACCCAGAAGCTCGCCAGGCCGACGATGCCAAAGGCGGTGACCACCATCAGGGCCAGGCACACGCCCACCAGCAGGTGCACCATATTGCGGTCCTGCGCGTAGTAGGCGCTGCGCATCTCGCTGAACAGCTGCTGCTGGCGCAGGATGCGGCCGGGGCCGGTCTGGTCGAGCGCGGCGATGGCGGCCTTCAGCACGGCCTCGCGGCGGCCGGGCTCGGTGCGCAGCACATAGGCGCCGCCGCGGAAGCTCTCGCGCACCGGCAGCAGCATGCTGTAGACGTTCATGTCGTCGCTGCCGCCGGGATGGGGCGTGACTAGGCGCTCCACCACGCCGACGATGCGGGTGGGTTCGTCGCTGATGCCATAGAGCGTCTGGCCGACCGCGTCGGCGCCGGGGAAGAGGCGCTCGGCCAGCGCCTTGTTGATCACCAGCGCCGTCACCTTGCCGGTCTCGCTCTGCTCCAGCGTGCTGTTGTCCAGGTATTCGGAGGCCTCGAAGTCGCGCCCCGCCACCAGGCGCAGGCCCAGCGCCTGCAGCCAGCCCTCGGAGGCGTTGTAGGACGCCACGCCCACGCCCGGCGCATTGCGGTCCGCCTGGGTGCGCATGGTGCTCATGCTGAAGCTGCGGCCGAAGGGCAGCTGGTTGATCACGCTGAGCTGCTGCACGCCGGGCACGGCGCGCAGCGCCTGCAGGTCGGTGCGGGTCTGCGCATCAGCGTTCTGGCTCGGCCCGACGCCGACGACCGACACCACCACCAGCTCATCGTCCACCAGGCCGCTGGGCTCGTTGATGCGCTCCAGGCGCTGGCTGATCAGGAACAGCGCGTTGCAGACGATCGCGCAGGTCAGGGCCACCTGCAGCACGATCAGGCCGGCGGCGGTCTTGT
The DNA here is from genome assembly GCF_030254645.1 of Paucibacter sediminis. Lineage (NCBI taxonomy): Bacteria > Pseudomonadati > Pseudomonadota > Betaproteobacteria > Burkholderiales > Sphaerotilaceae > Roseateles > Paucibacter sediminis. The sequence continues at coordinate 965,222 of NZ_CP116346.1, read as the reverse complement.
GACGCTTGAGCGTCGCGAGGATGGGCAGCAGATCCATGGTGAGGCCTCTCATTGGGACTTGAGTTGCAGGGCGGGCTGGACTTGGGCAGCGCGCCAGGCCGGCAGCAGGCCGGCGGTGAGGCTGGCCAGCAGGGCCAGGCCCAGGGTGGTGGCAAGCATGGTCAGGTCCATGTGCACCAGGGCGCCGTAATCGCTGCTGCCCTGGCGCACCGCCCAGATGCCGGCCCAGGTGAGGGCCAGGCCCAGCACGCCGCCCACCAGGCCGAGGCTGCCGGCCTCGACCAGGAACTGCAGAAAGATCTGCCGGCGCGGCGCGCCGAGCGCGCGCCGCACGCCGATCTCGCCCGAGCGGCGCAGCGCCTTGGCCAGCTGCAGGCCCACCGTGTTGGTGAGGCAGACGGCCAGGAAGCCGAAGGCCAGCCAGAGCTGCAGGCTGATGTCATGCGGCACCACGCGGTTGGCGTCCAGCCATGCCATCACCGGGCGCATGCGCACATTGGTGGGGCGCTCAAAGCGGCCGGCGCTGCGCTGGGCATCGGAGTAGCGCTTCAGGTAGTCCAGATAGGCGCTGGCCTTGGCGGGCGTGTCCAGCTGCACCCAGTACTGCAGCCAGGCGCAGGGCGCGCCGACGTTGCGCGCCTCGGAGGGCGCCACATTGGCCCAGCAGTTGAAATTGCCCCAGCTGGAGAACTTCAGCGTGATGGCGGTGGCGAAGGGCACGAACACCTCGGCGGTGTCGGCAAAGCTGCCGAGCGTGAGGTCGAAGTAATGCGGCACCGGGCGCCAATGGTCCAGCACGCCGATGATGCGCATGTCCTTGTCGCGCAGGCGCAGCATCTTGCCGCGGCTGTCGGCGCCGCCGAACAGGCGCTCGTTGAGCTCGCGCGAGATCACCACCACGCGCGCCTCGGCCTGCTCGTCGGCCTTGCTCCAGCCGCCGCCGTAGAGGAAGGGCGCGTCGAACATGGCGAAGAAGTCGGCGCTGGGATAGCGCGCGCGCACATTGAAGGGGCGCTCGCCCGACTGCTCGGGCGTCAGGGCCACGCCGCCGCCGGTCATCATCACCTGCTTGTCGGCGCGTGCCTCGCGCAGCAGCGCCTCGGCATCCAGGCGCGTGAGCTGCTGGGTCGGCTCGCCGCCGGGCTGGAAGCCGTTGCCCAGGCGCTCGGCGTCGAGCTGGATGTTGTAGAGCTGTGCGCTCTTGGCCGGGATGGGGTCGCGCGACAGCACGTAGAACACCGTCAGCGTGGTCATGCAGGCGGCCACGCCGATGGCAATGGTCAGCAGCATCAGGATGGTGAGGCCGCGGCTGCTTTTGAAGCTGCGCAGCGCCAGTTCGAAGTAGTGGCCGAGCATCAGGATTCCCCTTTGGATTGCAACAGCAGATTCAGCTTGGCAAGCGTGGGCTCGCCCAGTTGGCCGGCGGCCTGCTGCAGCAGCAGGGTGGCCAGCACATAGCGGTGGCGCGCGTTCTCATGCGCGCCCTGGGCGGCGGTCTGGCTCTGGATCGCCAGCAGCAGATCGGTCATGCTGCGCGTGCCCAGGGCCTGGCCGGCGCGCGTGGAGGCGAGCGCCTGGTTGGCCGCCTGCACCGCCGCGGCGCTGCTCTGCAGCAGCGCCAGGCTGGCGCGCACCGCCTGGTACTGGGCCTCGGTCTCGCGCACCAGGGCGCGGCGCGCGGCCTCCAGCTGCTCGCGCACGGCGTCGCGCTGGTGCACGGCCTGGCGCTTGGCCGATTCGGTGGCGCCGCCGGCGAACAGCGGGATGTTGAGGCGCAGCGCCAGCTGGGTCAGGCTGCGGCCGCTGTCCGGCTCGCTGACGGCGGAGCCCTGGCGGCGCGTGCTGTCGAGGCCGACGCTCACGGTGGGCAGATGCACAGCGCCGGCGGCGCCGATGCGCTGCTCGCTGGCCTGCAGGGCGAGGCGCTGCGCCTGCAGTGCCGGGTTGGCCTGCAGGGCCTGCTCGACCCAGGCTTGGCGGTCCTGAGGCTGCGGTTCCTGCGCCTGCAGATCGGCGGCCAGGGCCTGCAGCGCGCCGGGCTGCTGGCCGGTGATCTGGGCCAGGGCCTGGCGCGCATCGGCCAGGCTTTCCTGTGCCTGGATGCTGGCGCCGCGCGAGAGCTGGTAGTAGGTGCGCGCCTGTTCCACGTCCACCGCCGCCGACAGCCCGGCCTTGAAGCGCTCTTGCGCCTGTTGCACCTGCTGGGCGAAGGCGGCCTCGTTGGCCTCGGCATTCTTCAGCGCCGCCTGGGCCGAGAGCACGCCGAAATAGGCGCTCGCCACGCGTGCGCAGAGGTCCTGTTCGGCCGCCAGCACGCGCGCGTCCTGGGCCGAGACCAGGCTGGTCTCGGCCTGCCAGCGCCGCAGCTGGCCGAGGTCGAGCAGCACCTGGCTGAGGCTGCTGGTGCTGCGCTGTTCGCGCGCGCCATCGGCCTGGTAGCGCGTCTCGCTATAGCCCAGCGACCATTGCGGCAGCAGGGCCGCACGCGCCTGCGTGGCCAGCTCGCGCTGCACGCCGCGCTGGGCATCGGCGCCGGCCAGCAGCGGGTCGGCCGCACGCGCCTGGGCATAGACCTGCAGCAGGTCTTCGGCATGCGCCGGGCCGGCGCCGACCAGGGTCGCGGCCAGGCTCAGCACGAGGGCGTGCAGCTTCATGCCATCTCCGCCGGGCGGCGCGGCGACAACAGGTCGGGGCTGAGGCCCAGCTCGGCGGCGATGTCCACCACCTGGCCGTCGATCACATGCACATTGCGCTGCGCACGCGCGGCCAGCTGCGGGTCGTGCGTCACCATCACGATGGTGGCGCCCTCGCGGTGCAGCTCCTCCAGCAGGTCCATCACGCTGCGCGCCATCTGGCTGTCGAGGTTGCCGGTGGGCTCGTCGGCCAGCAGCAGGCGCGGCTCGCCGGCCAGCGCGCGCGCGATCGCCACGCGCTGCTGCTGGCCGCCCGAGAGCTCGGCCGGGTAATGCTTCTCGCGCGCCGACAGGCCCACGCGCGCCAGCGCCTCGCGCGCGCGGCGGCGGCGCTCCTCGGCCTTCATGCCGCGGTAGCGCAGCGGCACCTCGATGTTGTCCAGCACATTGAGGTCGGGGATCAGGTTGTAGGCCTGGAAGATGAAACCGATCTTCTGGTTGCGCAGGCGCGAGCGCTGGTCGTCGTTCATCGCGCTGACGTCCACGCCGTCGAGCTCGTAATGGCCGCCGCTGAAGGCCTCCAGCAGGCCGGCGATGGTGAGGAAGGTGGTCTTGCCCGAGCCCGAGGGGCCGGTGACGGCGACGAACTCACCCTCCTTGACCTCGAGGTTGAAGTCGCGCAGCGCATAGGTCTCGACCATCTCGGTGCGGTAGACCTTGGACAGGTTCTTCATCTTCAGCATGGTGTTGTTCCTCTCGCTGTTCATTGACTGACGTTGACGCGCTCGGCGCCCTTGAAGGCATCGCTGCCGGAGATGACGACGCGCTCGCCCGGCTTGAGCCCCTCCAGCACCTCGACCTTGGCCAGGCTTTGCGCGCCCAGCCGGATCGCGCGCTTGAGCGCCTGGCCGTCCTGCAGCACGTAGACGTAGCGGCCGCCGCTCTCCTCGATGAAGCTGCCGCGCGCCACGCTCAGCACCTGCTCGCGCTGGTCCAGCAGCACGCGCACGCTGAGGCGCTGGTTCTGGCGCAGCTGCTCCGGGCGCTGGCCCTCGAAGCGCAGGCGCGCCGCCACCTCGTTGTTGACCACCTCGGGCGAGATCGAGCTGACCACGCCCTTCCAGCTCTGGCCGTTGCCGCGGATCTCGCCGGGCATGCCGGGCGCCAGCTCGCGCGCAAAGCTCTCGGCCACCTGCATCTGCACCTCCAGCGCGCTGAGGTCGATCACCGACAGCAGCTTGGCATCCTTGGCCACGGTGCTGCGCTCGGTGACGAAGAGCTGGCCCACCTGGCCGTCCACCGGCGAGCGCACGTTCAGCTCCTCGACCTGGCGCTCCAGCTCCTTCACCTGCATCAGCTGGCGCTCGTAGGCCTGGCGCTTGGCGAGCAGCTCGAACTTGAGCGCGTCGTCCTTCAGCCCCACCAGGCCCTGGGCCTGCTTGAGCGCGACCTGGGCGCGCGCCACCGCGTCGCGTGCCAGGTCCACCTGCATGCCGGCGGTGGCGCCGGCCTCGAAGGCCTGGGTCTGGCGCTTGAGGTCGTTCTGCGCGGTCTGGTGGGCGATGCTGCTGGTTTCCAGATTGCTCTGTGCCTGGGCGATCTGCTGGCGCGCGTCCGCCTCGGCACGCAGCATGTCGCTCTTCAGCGCATCGGCGTTGGAGCGCTCCTGCGCCAGCCGGGCCGTCAGCTCGGGGCTGGCCAGGCGTGCCAGCAGCTGATCGCGCTTGACCGCATCGCCGGCCTGCACCAGCAGGCTGACGCTGCCGGCATTGCCGGCATAGAGGGTGGGGCTGACGGCCGCCACCACCTTGCCGTCGCCGGCCACGTCGCGCGTCAGCTGGCCCAGCTCCACGGTGGCGATGGCCAGGCGCCCGGCGCTGATCGACTGGTCGGCCGAGAGCTGGCGTTTCAGCCCGGGCACGGCCCAGGCCAGCAGGCCCAGGCCGGCCAGGCCGGCGGCGGCGATCGCGAAGCGGCGGCCGCGGCGCGGGCCCTGCGGCAGGAGCTTGTCTTGGGCGGAGGTGTCTCGGATCATCTGGGCGCTTGTGGCGTGGGTATGCGGCCCTTATCGCAAGCCACGTGCCAGCCCCGGCGCCGCGCCCGCGGCCATATGAATCAAGCACTTGGCGCTGGCTCCCGGGGGCGGAAAGTGTCCGCGGACAGTGCCGCGGACAGTCCGGCGTACGTCCGCGGCGTCTCCGCAGCGGCACGTCGCGCCCATGACGCAGGTCAAGCCGCGCGATGGGCGGCGGCCTATGCTGGGTGACGAACAATCTGGATGACATGGCCAACCAACCCGTCGGCGGGCTCGCCCCGACCCTGCGCCTTTCCGCGATGCCGCGCCGCCTGCTGCTGCCCCTGTTGCTGGCGCATGGGGTGGTGGTGTTGCTGATCGCTGCGCTGGCCTTCAGCAGCCTGGTGGACAGCCGCCGCAGCTACGAGCAGCGGGCGCAGGCCGCGGCAGCCAGCCGTGCCTCCGAGCTGAGCCTGCTGGTGTCCGCCGAGCTCAGGCGCGTCGATCTGGCCCTGCAGACCTTGCAGGAGCGCCTGCGCGAGCCGCTCGACGAGCCGGCGCTCGACGCCCTGCTGAACCGCCAGCGCGCCCTGCTGCCCGAGCTGGACAGCCTGCGCGTGGCGGATGCCGACGGGCGCGTGCACGGCCCCGGCGCATCGCAGGCGGGGGCCGGCGTCAGCAATGCCGACCGCGACTATTTCCAGCAGGCGCGCGACCTGCCGGCGCGCCTGGCGGTGTCCGAGCCCAAGCTCTCGCGCATCAGCGGGCAATGGGGCTTCACGCTGGCGCGCCGCCTCGAGCGCCGCGACGGCAGCTTTGCCGGCGTGGTGTTTGCGACCCTGCAGAGCGCGCATTTCGAGCGCCTGTTTGCGGCCGTGCGCCTGGAGCCGCAGGACTCCATCGCGCTGCGCTCCGCCAGCGTCAGGCTGATCGCCCGCCATGTGCGCAACGGCGGCCCGCCGGCGCCGCTGGGCGACAACCAGGTGTCGGACGAGCTGCGGCGCTCGCTGGCGGCCCAGCCCGACGAGGGGCAGTACCGGGTGCACACGGTCTCCGACGGTATCGACCGCTTCTTTGGCTACCGGCGCATCCCGCTGTCGGGCCAGTACATGGTGGTGGGCCTGGCGAGCGAGGGCTATCTGGCGCCCTGGCGCGAGCAGGCCTGGCTGACCCTGGGGCTGGCCGCGATGGCGCTGCTGGCGCTGGGTGCCAGCGGCGTGGCGGGTGTGCGCGCCTGGCGCAACGAGGCCGGCCTGGCGCGGCGCCTGGACGAGGCCAAGGCCACCTACCAGGATCTCTACGACAACGCGCCCTGCGGGTACCACTCGCTCGACCCCGAGGGGCGCTACCTGTTCGTCAACAACACCGAGCTGGGCTGGCTGGGCTGCCGGCGCGAGGAGCTGATCGGCCGCCTCGGCCCGGCGGACTTCTTCACGCCGGAGGGGCAGGCGCTGTTCAAGGCGCAGTTCCCGCGCTTCCTGGCCGAGGGCGAGATCCACGACGTCGAGGTCGAACTGCTGAGCCGCGATGGCACGCGCCGCCGGGTCAGCATCAGCGCCACCGCGCTGCGCGACGAGCAGGGGCGCATCCTGAGCAGCCGCTCGGTGCTGTTCGACATCACCGAGCTGAACCAGGCGCGCCAGGCGCTGCGCGCGCTCAGCAGCGAGCAGAGCGTGATGCTGGACAACGAGCTGGTCGGCATCGTCAAGTTCAAGGGTGGACGCGTGGTGTGGCTCAACCGCGCGGTGCAGCACATGCTGGGTTATGACGAGCAGCAGATCCTGGGCCAGGACGGCCAGCTGGCCTTCGCCGATGCCGACAGCTTCGGCCACCAGGTGGCGCAGGCGCGCGCGGCGCTGCAGGCGGGGCATGCCTACCGCAGCGAGCTGCAGGTGCGGCGCAAGGACGGCGCCACGCTGTGGCTGGCGGTGCACGGCGCGCTGCTCAGCCCGCAGAGCGGCGAGAGCCTGTGGATCCTCGTGGACATCAGCGCCCTCAAGCAGCAGCAGGCCCAGATCGAGCATCTGGCCGGCCACGACGCGCTCACCGGCCTGCCGAACCGGCGCCTGCTGGACGACCGCCTGCGCCAGGCGTTGGCGCAGAGCCAGCGCGATGGCCGCACGCTGGCGGTGGCGATGTTGGATCTGGACGGCTTCAAGCCGGTGAACGACCGCCTGGGCCATGCCGCCGGCGACCAGGTGCTGGTGCAGATCGCCAGGCGCATCCAGCAATGCCTGCGCGCGGTGGACACGGTCTGCCGCGTCGGCGGCGACGAGTTCGTGCTGGTGCTGCCGGGCGTGGCGAAGGACGGCGAGGAGATCCTGCAGCGCGTGCTGGCCAGCATCCGCCAACCCATCGACCTGGGCGCGCAGTGGGGCTCGGTGCAGCTCTCAGCCAGCCTGGGCTATGCCCTCTACCCGCAGGACGGCAGCGGCGCCACCGAGCTGCTGCGCCTGGCCGACCAGACCATGTACCGCGTCAAGACCGGCGGCCGCGGCGGCATCCGGCGCCACGCCGGCTAGCCGCATCCTTAGCGCTGCTGCCACTGCCCCAGCTCGCCCAGCCAGGCCTGCGCCTGCGCCTGCAGCCACTGCCGCGCGGCCGGGCGCTCGCGCAGATGGGCGTCCAGAAAGGCTACCGTGGTGCCGGCGATCAGCACGTCGAACTCCGCCTTGCCATGCGACTCGCGCAGCGGCAGGCCGCGCGCGCTGGGCAGCATGGGGGTCGGCTCGGCGCCGCGCGGCAGGTTGCCGCTGCCGCCACGCCCACGCCGGCCGTTGCCGGTGTTGCTGCCGGCGCGCGCGGCGCTGCGGTCCTGCGCCAGCGCGTCCAGCTCCTCCTCGCTGTGGCCGGCCAGGCGCGCATGGTTGGCGCCGTCCAGCAGCAAGAGGTATTTGGCGCCGGCGGGCATCAGGCGGAAGGGCAGCTGGCGCGCCTCGGCGGAGGCGACGAAGCCGCTCGGGTCCAGGTCTTGCCTGGCGGTGATGCTCAGCACCGGCACCTGGATGCCGGCATAGCGCGCGGCGCCTTCCTCGCCCGGCGCCACCAGCGGGCTGAGCAGGATGCTGGCGCGGAACTGCGACGCCAGCAGCAGGGCGCTCTGGGCGCCCAGGTCGTAGCCGGCGATGGCCATGCGGCCGAAGTCCAGCCTTGCGCAATCGGGGTCGCCGGCGGCGGCGCGGCGGCGCGCCTCCTGCAGCAGCGCGTCCAACCTGGCCAGGCGCGCCGCGCTGGCGGCATGGCGCTCGCGTGCCAGGGTCCTGAACTCGGCGGCACGCGCCAGCTCCGAGCCCCAGGCCAGCGCGTCCTCGTCCAGCGGCTGCACCGACAGCACCGCGTAGCCGGCGCGCGCCCAGGCCTGGCGCCACAGCGCACCGGCCTGTTCGGACTCGCCCAGGCCGGGCAGATAGACCACCAGGGGCAAGGCCTGACCCTGGCTCGGCAGGGTCAGCGCCAGCGGCAGCTTCTCGCCCTGCACCAGCCAATGCTGCGGGCTGAAGCTTGCGCCCTCCTGGATGGGCGCACGGTAGCCGCTGGCCGCCAGCGCCTGGGCGTTCGCCAGGTGCTGCGCCTGCGGCGCGGGCGCCTGGCTGCGCTGATGGCCGCGCGGGCCGGCGCAGCCGAGCAGGGCCAGCGTCAGCACCAGCGGCAGCAGCCTTGCGTTCATACCTGGCAGAAATGTTCCACTTGCGGGGGGCTAGCGAAGAAGCCGCCGACGATGGCACGCCATTCGGCGAACAGCGGCCCGCCGCGGAAATGCACCGTATGGTCTTCCAGCGTGGCCCATTCGATCAGCAGCAGATAGCGCTCGGGCGACTCCAGGCCCTTGCGCAGGCGGTAGCCCACAAAGCCCTGGGCACGCGAGATCACGCTCTGCACGCCGCGATGCAGGGCTTCCTCGAAAGCGGCCTGCTGGCCGGGCTGGATGCGGATATCGGCAAGTTCCAGAATCATGGTGTCTCCCCTGCTGGCACGCCGCCAGCTTGCGGCTACATTCTCGCCTGAGGCGTGGAGGAGCGCGGCGTGCGAACAGAACTCGAGGGATTGGCGGCAGAGAACCTGGCCTTGCGGGGCCAACTCGACGCACTGCTGCGCGAGGCGCGTGCCAACGAAGACAAGCTGCGCCGCTTCGAGGGTCTGGAGCATCGCCTGATCGGCGCGGGCTCGGTGGTCGAGCTGGTGAAGCTGCTGCTGTGCGACTACAAGCCGGCCTTCGGCATCGACAGCGTGACCCTGAGCCTGCTGGACCGCGAGCTGGAGCTGAGCCGCCTGCTCAAGACCCAGGGCGAGCCGGAGCTGGAGGCGCTGCGCCTGCTGCCGCTGGGTGACGAGCTCGAGGCCCTCTACGGCATGACGCCGCGGCCCTGGCTGGGGCCCTTCGATGCGCGCCGCCATGGCGACCTGTTCGGTGCGGTCCGGCCGCGCTCGGTGGCGCTGCTGCCGCTGCTGCGCCGCGGCGAGCTGATCGGCAGCCTGCATTTCGGCAGCCTGGATGCGCAGCGCTACGACGCGCAGGCGGGCACCCAGTTCCTCGAGCGCCTGGCGGCCATCGTCGCGGTATGCCTGGAGAGCGTGCTGAACCAGGAGCGGCTCAAGCTCGCCGGCCTCACCGACATGCTCACCGGCGTGCACAACCGCCGCTACTTCGAGCACCGCTGCCAGATCGAGATCGCGCAGGCGCGCCGCCACCACCATGCGCTGGCCTGCCTGTTCCTGGACGTGGACTTCTTCAAGCGCATCAACGACAGCCATGGCCATGCGCGCGGCGACCTGGTGCTGCGCACCGTGGGCCTGCTGATCCAGGCGCAGCTGCGCGCCGGCGACACGGTGGCGCGCTGGGGCGGCGAGGAATTCGTGGTGCTGCTGCCGCGCGCGGCGGCGGCCGCGGCGCGCGACATCGCCGAGCGCATCCGCCAGCGCATCGCCGTCCAGCAAGTGCCGGCGGCCGCCGGCCAGGTGCTCAACATCACCGCCTCGATCGGGCTGGCGATGCTGGAGGAGGTGGACGGCTCGGCCGCCGACGCCACCCTGCCGGCGGTGGCCGAACGCCTGGTGGCCGCCGCCGATGCCGCGCTCTACCGCGCCAAGCAGGGCGGGCGCAATCTGGTGGTGGGGCCGGGCATAGGCGCGCTGATCAGCTGAACTCGGGCAGCAGCGCCCTGGTGTGGGCGATGACGGCCTCGGGCTGGTCCTTTTGCGGTGCGTGGCCGCATTGCGCCAGCGCCACCACGCGCGTGTCCGCATGGATGCGCCCCACCGCCTCGATCTGCGCCAGGCTGCCGTATTCATCGCCCTCGCCCTGCAGGGCCAGCACCGGGCAGGCCAGGCCGCGCAGATCGGCCTCGATATTCCATTGCTCGAAGCCCGGGCGCAGCCAGGCGTCGTTCCAGCCATAGAAGGCCGAGTCGACGTCGGCATGGTGGCGTGCCAGCGCGGCGCGCAGCGAGCGGCCGGACTCGAACGCCTGCTTGGCCTGGCGCAGGCCCGCGAGCGTCATCGGCTCGACGAACAGATGCGGCGCCAGCGCTGCCAGGCCGCGCACGCGCGCCGGATAGGCGGCGGCGAACAGCAGGGCCAGGCTGGCGCCGTCGCTGTGGCCGAACAGGAACAGGCGCTCGTGCTGCAGGCCGAGCGCGTCGAAATAGGCCGGCAGCAGCGTGCGCGTCTGGCGCTGCAGATAGTCCTGCGGCCAGGGCTCGGTGCGCGGCGTGCTGTTGCCATAGCCGGGGCGCGAGAACAGCAGGCCGCGGCACTGCAGCGCATCGCACAGGCGCTGCGGGAAATCGCGCCATTGCGACAGCGAACCCAGGCCCTCGTGCAGGAACACCACCAGGGGCCGGGCGCGCCGTTCGGCGCTCAGCCATTGCGATTCGATCTGCAGCTGCCGGCCCTCGAGGTGCAGCGGCTGCAGCCAGCTTGCCGTCATCTGGCTCAGGCCAGCAGGCTGCGATGCCGCTGGATCGCCTCCAGCACCATGGCGTGCAGGCCCGGGTTGTGGCCGCCGTCGAGCTGGGCCAGCAGCTCGCGCCGCATGCGCGGCTCCCAGAACTTCTTGAGGTGCTGGGCGATGCCTTCCACCGCCTCCTGATGATCGGGCATGGCCTCGAAGAAGGCGCCGATCTGGTTGGCCATGCGGACCAGGGTGTCAATGTGCATGATGCGCAGAGGAAAGATGTTCAAGCGCGAGCCGCTCGGGATGACAGTAGACCACCAGGTCCTGCTGGCGCGCGAAGCCCACCAGGGTCATGTTGGCACGCGTGGCGGTGGCCACCGCGAAGGAGGTGGGCGCCGAGACGGCCGCCAGCAGGGGCACGCCGGCGGCGGCGGTCTTCTGCACCATCTCGAAACTGGCGCGGCTGGTGACGGCAATGAAACCCTGCGAGGCATCCACCGTGTGGCGGGCCAGTGCGCCGATCAGCTTGTCCAGCGCGTTGTGGCGGCCCACGTCCTCGCGCAGCCATTGCACCTCGCCATCGGCCGAGCACCAGGCGGCGGCATGCACCGCGCCGGTGGCCTGCTGCAGGGTCTGCAGATCGACGAACTGCGCCATCGCATGGCTGATGGCCTCGCGCTGCAAGACCTGACCCCCGGGCAGCACGGGCAGGTTGCGGGCCACCTGGCCCAGGCTTTCGGTGCCGCAGAGGCCGCAACCGGTGCGGCCGGCCATCGAGCGGCGCCGTTCCTTGAGGCGCGCAAAGGCCTCGCCGGCGACGCGCAGGTGCAGGGTGATGCCCAGCTCGGAGGCTTCCTCCTCGACGCCGTAGAGCTCGTGCGCGGCGCTCAGGATGCCCTCGCTGAGCGAGAAGCCGAGCGCGAAGTCTTCCAGGTCCAGCGGCGTGGCCAGCATCACCGCATGCGAGATGCCGTTGTATTCCAGCGCCACCGGCACCTCGTCGGCCACCCAGTCCTGCATGAGCTCCAGGCCCTGGCCGGCGCGCACGCGTTTCACCGGCAGGGTGCGCGCGCCCTCGCAAAAGCCCGGCTTGCTGCTGTTACTTGCCATGCACCACCTCATGCGCCTGCTGCAGCAGCTGCTGCTGCACCTGGTTGAAGCGGTTGTACTCCTGCTGCCAACTCGACTGGTGCGAGGGCTGCTGCACCGGCATCACCTGCACCGCCGTGACCTTGTACTCGGGGCAGTTGGTGGCCCAGTCGGAGTTGTCGGTGGTGATGACGTTGGCGCCCGACTCGGGGAAGTGGAAGGTGGTGTAGACCACGCCCGGCTGCACCCGCTCGGTGAGCGTGGCGCGCAGCACGGTCTCGCCGGCGCGGCTCTGGATGCCGACCCAATCGTTCTGCCGGATGCCGCGCTCCTCGGCGTCGTGCGGGTGGATCTCCAGCCGGTCCTCGCTGTGCCACTCGTTGTTGGGCGTGCGGCGCGTCTGCGCGCCGACGTTGTACTGGCTGAGGATGCGGCCGGTGGTGAGCAGCAGCGGGAAGCGGCGCGTCACCTTCTCGTCGGTGGGCAGGTACTGGGTGATGATGAAGCGCCCCTTGCCGCGCACGAACTTGTCGACGTGCATGATGGCGGTGCCGGCCTCGTCGGTGGTTTCGTTGCAAGGCCATTGCACGCTGCCCAGGCGTTCGATCTTGGCGTAGCTGACGCCCGCGAAGGTGGGCGTGAGCGCCGCGATCTCGGCCATGATCTCCTCGGGCATGCTGTAGGGCATGGGATAGCCGAGCGCCTCGGAGAGCTTGACGGTGACCTCCCAGTCGGCATAGCCGGCCAGCGGCGGCATCACCTTGCGTACGCGCGAGATGCGGCGCTCCGCATTCGTGAAGGTGCCGTCCTTTTCCAGGAAGCTGGAGCCCGGCAGGAACACATGGGCGTACTTGGCGGTCTCGTTGAGGAAGATGTCCTGCACCACCACGCATTCCATCGCCATCAGCGCGGCGGCCACATGCTGGGTGTTGGGGTCGGACTGCACGATGTCCTCGCCCTCGCAGTACAGGCCCTTGAAGCTGCCGGTGAGCGCGGCGTCGAACATGTTCGGGATGCGCAGGCCCGGCTCGGGGTCGATCGCTACACCCCAGGCGGCCTCGAACTGCGCGCGCACCGTGCTGTCGGAGACATGGCGGTAGCCCGGCAGCTCATGCGGGAAGCTGCCCATATCGCAGGAACCCTGCACATTGTTCTGGCCACGCAGCGGATTCACGCCCACGCCCTCGCGGCCGACATTGCCGGTGGCCATGGCCAGGTTGGCAATGCCCATCACCATGGTGGAGCCCTGGCTGTGCTCGGTCACGCCCAGGCCGTAATAGATCGCGGCATTGCCACCCGTGGCGTACAGGCGCGCGGCCGCGCGCACCTCGGCCGCCGGCACGCCGCTGGCGGCCTCCAGCGCCTCGGGCGAGTTCTCGGGCCGGGCCACGAACGCGCGCCACTCGTTGAAGCTCTTGGTGTCGCAGCGTTCGGCCACATAGGCCTCGTTCACCAGGCCCTCGGTGACGATCACATGGGCCAGCGCGCTGATCACCGCCACATTGGTGCCGGGCTTGAGCTGCAGATGGTGGGCGGCCTGGACATGGGGAGTCTTCACCAGGTCGATGCGGCGCGGATCGACCACGATCAGCCGGGCACCCGGTCTTTTTCCATCACCCCGCAGGCGCTTCTTCAGGCGCGAGGCGAACACCGGGTGGGCATCGCTGGGGTTGGCGCCGATCACCATCACCACATCGGCATGCTCCACCGACTTGAAGGTCTGGGTGCCGGCCGAGGTGCCCAGGGTCTGGCCCAGGCCATAGCCGGTGGGCGAGTGGCAGACGCGCGCGCAGGTGTCGACGTTGTTGTTGCCAAAGGCGGCGCGCACCAGCTTCTGCACCAGATAGGTTTCCTCGTTGGTGCAGCGCGAGGAGGTGATGCCGCCGATCGAATCCTTGCCATGCTTGGCCTGGATGCGGCGGAACTCGCTCGCCGCATGGGCCAGCGCCACCTCCCAGCTGACCTCCTGCCAGGGGTCCTGGATGGAAGCGCGGATCATCGGCTTGGTGATGCGGTCGGCATGGGTGGCATAGCCCCAGGCGAAGCGGCCCTTCACGCAGCTGTGGCCCTCGTTGGCCTTGCCGTCCTTCCAGGGCACCATGCGCACCACCTGCGTGCCCTTCATCTCGGCCTTGAAGCCGCAGCCCACGCCGCAATAGGCGCAGGTGGTGATGACGCTGTGCTCGGGCTGGCCCAGCTGAATGACGCTCTTCTCCTGCAGCGTGGCGGTGGGGCAGGCCTGCACGCAGGCGCCGCAGCTGACGCAGTCGGAGGCCATGAAGGGCTGGTCCTGCCCGGCGGCCACGCGCGACTCGAAGCCGCGGGCCGAGATGGTGAGCGCAAACGTGCCCTGGGTCTCCTCGCAGGCGCGCACGCAGCGGTTGCAGACGATGCACTTGGCGGGGTCGTAGGTGAAGTAGGGGTTGGACTCGTCCTTCTGGGCGTCGCAATGATGCGCCCCTGCTGCCGCACCGACGCCGTAGCGCACATTGCGCAGTCCGGTCACGCCGGCCATGTCCTGCAGCTCGCAATCGCCGTTGGCGGCGCAGGTCAGGCAGTCCAGCGGATGGTCGGAGATGTAGAGTTCCATCACGCCCTTGCGCAGGTCCTGCAGCTTGGGGCTCTGGGTCCTGACCTTCATGCCGGCCTCGGCCGGCGTGGTGCAGCTGGCCGGATAACCCTTGCGGCCCTCGATCTCGACCAGGCAGAGCCGGCAGGAGCCGAAGGGTTCGAGGCTGTCGGTGGCGCAGAGCTTGGGCACCTGGATGCCGGCGTCCGCCGCGGCGCGCATCAGCGAGGTGCCGGCCGGTACGGTGACGGCAAAACCGTCGATCTCCAGCGTGACTTCCTGCTTGGATTCGCGCCGGGGTGTGCCGTAGTCCATTTCTTGGTTTTTCATGATGCTGATGCCTCCTGCACGGCGGCCAGGCCGAAGTCCTGCGGGTAATGGTTCAGTGCCGAGAGCACCGGGTAGGGCGTCATGCCGCCCATGGCACACAGCGAACCGTGCAGCATGGTGTCGCAGAGATCGCGCAGCAGCACGACCTGCTGCTCGCGCTGCTGATCCGCCTTGATGCGGTCTATCACCTCGACGCCGCGCGTCGAGCCGATGCGGCAGGGCGTGCATTTGCCGCAGGACTCGATGGCGCAGAACTCCATCGCGTAGCGGGCCAGCTGGGCCATGTCGGCCGTGTCGTCGTGTACGACGATGCCGCCGTGGCCCAGCACCGCGCCCATCGCGGCATAGGCCTCGTAGTCCAGCGGCACATCCCATTGCGACGCCGGGATGTAGGCGCCCAGCGGGCCACCCACCTGCACCGCCTTGATGGGCCGACCGCTGGCGCTGCCGCCGCCGAAATCGATCAGCAGCTCGCGCAGCGTGAGGCCGAAGGCCTTCTCCACCAGGCCGCCATGCTTGATATTGCCGGCCAGCTGGAAGGGCAAGGTTCCATGCGAGCGGCCCATGCCGTAGTCTCGATAGAACTGGGCCCCGCGCGCCAGGATGAGGGGCGCCGTGGCGAAGGTGATGACGTTGTTGATGACGGTGGGCTGGCCGAACAGGCCCTCGATGGCCGGCAGCGGCGGCTTGGCGCGCACCACGCCACGCTTGCCCTCGATGCTTTCCAGCATCGCGGTCTCCTCGCCGCAGACATAGGAGCCCGCGCCCTTGCGCACTTCCAGCTCGAAGGCATGGCCGGAGCCGCAGATGCTGGCGCCCAGGAAGCCGGCCGCACTGGCGCGCCGGATCGCCTCCTGCATGGTGGCGATGGCATGCGGGTATTCGGAGCGGATGTAGATATAGCCGCGCGTGGCGCCCACCGCCAGCGCGGCGATGGCCATGCCCTCGATCAGCATGAAGGGGTCGCCTTCCAGCGTCATGCGGTCGGAGTAGGTGCCGGAGTCGCCCTCGTCGGCATTGCAGACGATGTATTTCTGCTCCGCCGCGGTCTGCTGCACCGTCCGCCACTTGATGCCGGCCGGGAAGGCCGCGCCGCCACGGCCGCGCAGGCCCGACTGCGTCACTTCCTGCACGATGGCGGCGCCGTCCAGCGCCAGCGCGCGCCTCAGCCCGGCCCAGCCCTGATGGGCCTCATAGTCGGCCAGCGAGAGCGGGTCGGTGATGCCCATGCGGGCGAAGGTCAGGCGCTCCTGCCTGGCGAGATAGGGGATGTCGTCGGTCGCGCCCTGCCTGAGCGCATGCGCGCCACCGGCCAGCAGGCCGGCGTCCAGCAGGGCCGGCACGTCCTCGGGCGCCACCGGGCCATAGGCGATGCGGCCGGCGGGCGTGGCCACTTCCACCAGCGGCTCCAGCCAGAACAGGCCGCGCGAACCATTGCGCACCAGCTCGATGGCCAGACCGCGCTGCGCGGCCTCGCGCTGCAGGGCGGCGGCCACGTCGTCGGCACCCACCGCCAGCGCGGCGGAGTCGCGCGGCACGAAGATCTTGGTCACGGCGGCACTCATCACAAGCCCTCCTTGGCGAGCAGGGCATCGAGCTTGGCCGGCGTCATGCGCGCATGCAGCCGGTCGTTCAGCTGCAGGGCCGGCGACAGCGCGCACAGGCCCAGGCAGTAGACCGGCTCCAGCGTCACCGCGCCATCCGCGCGCGTGCTGTGCGAGGCGCAGGAGAGGCGCTGCTCGGCATGGGCCAGCAGGGCCTCGGCGCCGCGCGACTGGCAGGCCTCGGCACGGCAGACCTGCAGCACCTGCCGCCCGGGCGGCGTGCTGCGGAAGAAATGGTAGTAGCTCAACACGCCATGGACCTCGGCGCGCGAGAGGTTCAGATGCTCGGCGATCAGGGGCACGGCGGCGGGTGGCACATGGCCGAGCCGCTCCTGCACGGCATGCAGGATGGGCAGCAGGGCGCCGTCTTGCGCGGGATGCGCGGCGAGCAGTTCGCGGATGAGATCGTCCATGGGGAAATAAGCGGTTGCCAATCGAGAGGATAGGCCGTCCGCGCGCGGACGGCCTATCGTTACGCGCTACGCACGGTCTTTCAGTTGAAGAACTTGGCCACGCTCAGCGCGGTGCGGTAGATGCCCCAGGCCAGCGGGATGCCCACCGCGGCCCAGGCCAGCACCACCAGCAGCGGGCTGCTGCCGTGGTAGGTCATGGTGCCCTGGCCCACCTCGGTGGCGACGGCGCGGTCATGCGCCAGGCGCTTCTCCTCGGCCAGCTCGGCGTCGCTCATGAAATGCTTGGCATCCAGCGGGCGCACCAGCAGATTGCAGATCAGGCCGATCACCAGCATGCCCACCAGGATGTACATGGTCTGGTTGTAGACCTGCTCGCGCGGCAGGCCCAGGCCCAGCTGGTAGTCGCGCATGTAGTTCACCACCACCGGGCCGAGGATGCCGGCGGTGGCCCAGGCGGTGAGCAGGCGGCCGTGGATGGCGCCCACCATCTGGGTGCCGAACAGATCGGCCAGATAGGCCGGCACGGTGGCAAAGCCGCCGCCATACATGCTCAGGATGATGCACACCGCGCCCACGAACAGCAGCTTGCTGCCGGCCATGGCGCTGCCCGGGATGCTGGCATACATCAGGCCGCCCAGCACGAAGAACACCACATAGGTGAGCTTGCGGCCGAGCTTGTCCGACAGGCTGGCCCAGAAGAAGCGGCCACCGATATTGAACAGGCTGATGAGGGCTGCAAAGCCCGCGGCCACGCCGGCGATGGCGGTGAGCTGGGCCTTGTCGAGCTCGCCGAATTTCTTGGCCACGCCGATCAGGCTGCCGCCGAACACTTCCTGCAGCATCGGGCTGGCCATGCCGATCACGCCGATGCCGGCCGAGACGTTCATGCACAGCACCATCCAGATCAGCCAGAACTGCGGGATGCCCCAGACCTTTTTCACGTGCACATGGCGCTGCGTGATCATGGCGTTGCTGGTCTGCGCGGCCGGCGGCGTCCAGCCCTCGGGCTTCCAGCCCGAGGCGGGCACGCGGTAGGCCAGCGCCCCGCCCATCATGAAGACGAAGTAGATCAGCGCCATCACCACAAAGGTCTGCATCACGCCCACATCGGTGGGGGTGGCGAACTGCTTCATCAGCTCGGCCGCCAGCGGCGAGCCGATCATGGCGCCACCGCCAAAGCCCATGATGGCCATGCCGGTGGCCATGCCGCGGCGGTCCGGGAACCATTTGATGAGGGTGGAGACCGGCGAGATATAGCCCAGCCCCAGGCCGACGCCGCCGATCACGCCCGAGCCCAGCAGCATCATCCAGAACTGGTGCAGGTGCACGCCCAGTGCCGAGATCAGCATGCCGCCGCACCAGCACAGCGCGCTCACCACGCCGGCCTTGCGCGGGCCGGCGCGCTCCAGCCAGCCGCCCCAGATGGCGGCCGAGCTGCCCAGCAGCACGAAGAACAGGGTGTACATCCAGCCCAGGGTGGAGATCTTCCAGTCGCAGCTGCTGACGAAGAGCTCCTGCAGGAAGCCGATCTCGGGGCCGCACTTGATGGCCTCCTTGATACCCAGCGCCTTGGACAGCGGCAGCCAGAACACCGAGAAACCATAGGCCATGCCGATGCACAGATGGATGGCCAGGGCGGCCGGCGGTACCAGCCAGCGATTGAAACCCGGCGCCGCAATGATGCGTTCCTTGGCGAGAAAGCCTGGCGCTTGCTCGCTGCTATCACCCAACGGCCGCGCGCCGCCTGCAAGAACAGTGGACATCGTCTCGTCTCCTTATAGGGTCAGGGCACTCATGCGGTGCCTGGGCAAGCGATGGGCTTGCGGACGCGAGTGTTGGCAAGCGCGCCGGAGACGTCCAATTCTTTCGGGTGATGGGGCGATAGCTACGAAAAATCAGGGATTGCCCTAGCCACCTAGCAGGCCGGCATGCCGGGCCGCGCTGGCGAGCCAGTCGGCCTGCTGGGCAAAGTCCAGCGCGGCCGCCAGCGTGCGCGAGGGCCGGTTGGTGTTGTGCACCATCAGCGCAATCGGCACGCGTATCTGCGGCGCGATCAGCGGCCGGGCCTCGAGGCCGGGATGGCCCTGCACGGTGTCGAGCAGGGCGCCGGGCAGGATGGAGCAGACGCGCCCGGCCAGCACGCTGGTCACCAGGGTCACGGTGGAGTTGGATTCGATCGCCGGCTGCACGCGCGCCCCGGCCGCAGCGAAGGCGCGGTCGACGATGCTGCGGTTGTGCATCTCGGCACTCAGCAGGCACAGCGGCAGCGCGGCGGCCTCGGCCCAGCCTATCGGTGCGCCCATGTGCAGGCGGCCGGTACTGCCTGCAGGGCCCGCAGCAGCGGCGCGCTGCAGCAGGAAGTAGTGCTCGGTGTATTGCGGCAGCACGCGCAGCTGGGTGCGGCCCTCGTGCATGCGCTCGTTGTAGCCCAGGCCCAGGTCCAGGGCCAGGCTTTCCAGACCGGTCTCCAGCTCGATCGAGCTCATCGAGCGCAGCGTTGGCACGATGCCGGGATGGCGGTCCTGCAGCATCGCGACAAAGCGCGCCGCCACCGGCATGGCGGTGGGCACCGCGCCGATCAGCAGATGGCCGCGCGGCGCCTCGACGCGGCTCTGCAGCTCCTGCTGCAGCAGCTCCTGCTCGTGCAGCAGCTGGCGCGCGGTGGCCAGCACGCGCTCGCCCTCCTCGGTGAAGCCGGCGAAGGCGCGGCCCCGCTTGACGATGGAGCAGGCGTAATGCTCCTCGAGCGCGCGCAGCGCGTTGGACAGCGCGGGCTGGGTCACATGGCAGGCCAGCGCGGCGCGGCCGAAGTGCTTGTGGTCGTCCAGGGCCACCAGGTATTTCAGCGAGACAAACAGATTCATCGTGAGGCTCGGTGCGGGAAGGCTGCATTGTGCGTTGGCGGCGATACTGCTGGCCTTGACGCAGGAGTGACAAGACGTGGAGACACTGCATATCGAGGTGGATGCGCGCGGCGTGGCGCATCTGACCATGAACCGGCCCGAGGTGTTCAACGCCTTCAACGAGGCCATGATTGCCGAGCTGGGCCAGGCCATGGACCAGCTGACGGCCGACCCGCGGGTGCGCCTGATCGTGCTGGCCGGCGCCGGCAAGGCCTTCAGTGCCGGCGCCGACATCCAGTGGATGAAGCGCGCCTCGGAGGCCACGCAGGAGGTCAATCTGGTGGATGCCAGGCGCTTCGCCGCGATGCTGCACAAGATCGCCGCCTGCCCCAAGCCCACCATCGCGCGCGTGCAGGGGCTGGCGCTGGGCGGTGGCGTGGGCCTGACCGTGGCCTGCGATATCGCGGTGGCCAGCAGCGATGCCAAGTTCGCCGTCAGCGAAGCGCGCTTCGGCATCCTGCCCTCGGTGATCGGCCCCTATGTGATGAATGCCGTGGGGCCGCGCCAGGCCCGGCGCCTGGCCCTCACCGCCAGCCGCATCGCGGCCGCCGAGGCGCTGGCGATGGGCATGGTGCACGAGGTGGTGGAGGCCGCCGAGCTGGATGCCGCGCTGGCGCGCTGGATCGCCGAGCTGCTGGCCAACGGCCCGCAAGCGCAGGGCGAGATCAAGCAGCTGTTCGCGCAGCTGGAAGTGGGGCCGGTGACGGCCGAGGTGCGCGAGCTGACGGCACAGACCATCGCGCGCGTGCGCATGGGCGCCGAGGCGCGCGAGGGCTTTGCGGCCTTTCTGGCCAAGCGTCCGGCGGCCTGGGTGCCGCCGGCGACGAACGACAAGGAAGACTGAGACATGAGCGACGAGATGCAAATGCAGGGCTGGCGCGTCGCCAGCGAGCCGGCCGCGAGCGCGGTGATCGGCGTGGTGGGCGCCGGCGTGATGGGCGCCGGCATTGCCCAGGTGGCCGCGCAGGCCGGCCATGCGGTGCGCCTGCTGGATGTGCGCGAGGGCGCCAGCGCGCATGCGATCGCGCAGACCGCCAAGGCGCTCGACGGCCTGGTGGCCAAGGGCCGCATGGTGCAGGGCGAGCGCGACGCGGTGATGGCGCGCATCAGCCCGGCGGCGCAAATCGCCGAGCTGGCCGATTGCGCCCTGGTGGTGGAGGTCATCATCGAGAAGCTGGAGCCCAAGCAGGCGCTGCTGCGCGAGCTGGACGCGCTGCTGCCGGCCGGGGCCATCATCGCCTCCAACACCTCGTCGATCAGCGTCACCGCGCTGGCCAACGGCATGCAGCATCCCGCCCGTCTGGTGGGCATGCATTTCTTCAACCCGGTGCCGCTGATGAAGCTGGTGGAGGTGGTGTCGGGCGCCGAGACCGATGCCGGCGTGGCGCGGGTGATCGAGGCGCTGGCCAGGCAATGGGGCAAGACGCCGGTGCATGCCAAGAGCACGCCCGGCTTCATTGTCAACCGCATCGCCCGGCCCTATTACGCCGAGACCCTGGCGCTGCTGCAGGAGCAGGCGGGCACGCCGGCGCAGCTGGATCGCGCGCTGCGCGGTGCCGGCTTCCGCATGGGGCCTTGCGAGCTGATGGACCTGATCGGGCATGACACCAACTATCTGGTGACGCAGTCGGTCTATGACGCCAACTTCGGCGACAAGCGCTATGTGCCCTCGCTGGTGCAGAAGGCGCTGGTCGATGGCGGGCGGCTGGGGCGCAAGGTCGGCAAGGGCTTTTACGAGGGCCTGCCGGCGACCGTGCCGGCGGTGGCGGCGCCCGAGGGCGCGCTGCCCGCGATCAGCGTGGTGGGGCGTGGCGCGCTGGTGGAGCGCCTGGCCGACTGGCTCACGCACAAGGGGCTGGACTACACGCGCGGCGAATCGGCCGACTGGTGCGGCGTGCAGCTGGGCGATATGCAGCTGCACCTCAGCAGCGGCCGCAGCGCCGCGCAGCTGGCGCATGAGCGCGGCCATGCCAGCCTGGCGGTGATGGACTGGCCGGTGGCGCCCGACAAGGCCGATGCCCTGGCGCTGGCCTTTGCGCCGCATGCCGGCGCGCTGCAGCAGCTGCAGGCGCAGAACTTCCTGCGCGCGCTCGGCTGGGAGCCGCTGGTGCTGCGCGACGTGCCGGGCCTGGCGGTGGCGCGCACCGTGGCCATGCTGGTCAACGAGGGCGCCGACGCGGTGTGGCAGGGCGTCTGCGAGGAGCAGGCCGCCGATCTGGCGATGAAGCTGGGCGTCAACTACCCGACCGGGCCGTTCGAGTGGCTCGCGCTGGTGGGCGCCGCCGCGGTGGCCGATCTGCTCGACCAGCTCTTCCATGACTACCGCAGCGAGCGTTACCGCGTCAGCCCCTTGCTGCGCCAGCGCTTGTACCTCTGAGCCCTGCAACGCTCATTTACAGCCGCTGGCCGAAGCGCTCGAAGCGCGGCAGCCAGCTGCCCTTGATATCGGCCGAGGCGAGGATGCGCACCGCGCGGCCGATCAGCAGCTCGCGCGGCACGGTGCCGATGAAGCGCGAGTCGGCGCTGTTGTCGCGGTTGTCGCCCAGCATCAGGTACTGGCCGGGCGGGATCACGGTGGCGGGCAGGTCGCGCGCCAGCACGCCCTGCAGATGCTGGACGCGGCGCTGGCCATCGGCGACCTTCTCGGTCATGCGCAGGGCCGGCACCAGGCCCCAGGGCTCGACCGGCTCGGGCAGCGACTCGATCTCCTCATAGGCCGCCTCTTCGCCATTGATGCGCAGCCGGCCCTGCCGCATTTCCACCCGGTCGCCGGGCAGGGCGATCAGGCGCTTGATCAGCCGCGTGCCGTCCTTGGGCGAGGAGAAGGTGACCACGTCGCCGCGCTGCGGCTCGCCAAGGTGCACGAGCACATGGTTGCTGAGCGGCAGCTTGAGGTCGTAGGCCAGGCGGTTCACGAACACCACATCGCCTTCCAGCAGATTGGGGCGCATCGAACCCGAGGGGATGGGGTTCCAGTCGGCGATGGCGGTGCGGAAAAAGCCAAAGCAGATCAGGAAGACCAGAAAGCCCTTGTTGTTCTTGAACCAGCCGCGCATATGCATCTCCTCTCGTTGGGAGTGCCCATGATGCGGCTGCTGAGTGAGGTGAAACTTAATCAGTCCTCGAAGGGCAGGCCCACATAGTTCTCGGCCAGCACCGCCTGCGCCGCGCGCGAGCTGAGCAGGTATTCGAGCTCGGCCTGCTGCAGCTTGTGGTCGAAACCGGCGATGTCGGGGAAGCAGTGCATCAGCTTGGTCATGGACCAGGAGAAACGCTCGGCGCGCCAGATGCGGCGCAAGGCCTTCTCGGAATAGCTGTCGAGGCCGGCGTCGCTGTGATCGCGGTAATGCTCGATCAGGCCGCGCGAGAGGTAGCGCACATCGGAGGCGGCCAGGTTGAGCCCCTTGGCGCCGGTGGGCGGCACGATGTGGCCCGCGTCGCCCGCCAGGAAGAGCCGGCCGAAGCGCAGCGGCTCGGCCACGAAGCTGCGCAGGGGGGCAATGCTTTTCTCCAGCGCGGGCGCTGGCTGCAGGGCGGCCGCGGTCTCGCCATCCAGGCGGCAGCGCAGCTCGGCCCAGAAACGCTCATCGCTCCACTGCTCGACCTTGTCGCTCAGATTGCATTGCACGTAGCAGCGCACGCGCGTGCGGCTGCGCATGCTGCAAAGCGCAAAGCCGCGCTGGTGCTGGGCATAGACCAGCTCTTCGGCCGGCGGCGGCGCATCAGCCAGCACGCCCAGCCAACCAAAGGGGTAGATGCGCTCGTAGGTGCGGATCGCGTCGCGCGGCACGCTGGTGCGCGAGATGCCGTGGAAGCCATCGCAACCGGCGATGAAGTCGCAGTGCAGCTCATGGCTCTGGCCACCGCGCTGGTAGCGCACGCTGGGGCTGGACTCGATGCCGTGCACGCTCACATGGTCCACCTCGTAAAGCGTCTGCAGGCCGGCGGCCATGCGCGCCTCCATCAGATCGCGCGTGACCTCGGTCTGGCCATAGACCAGCACCGACTTGTCGCCGGTGAGCGCGCTCAGGTCGATGCGGTGGCGCTGGCCCTGGGTGCTGAGATAGATGCCATGGTGCACCAGGCCCTCGCGGCGCATGCGAGCGCCCACGCCGGCTTCGTCCAGCAGCTCGGTCAGGGTCTGTTCCAGGATGCCGGCGCGGATGCGCGAGAGCACATAGTCGCCGCTGCGTTGCTCCAGAATCACATTGGCGATGCCGGCCTGATGCAGCAAGACACCGAGCAGCAGTCCGGACGGGCCCGCCCCGATGATGGCCACCTGGGTACGCTGCATGCTGAGGTCTCCTGTGAAGGCCCCAGCCGCAAGGCGCGCTGGCGCTGGGTTACAGCAGCATGCGCAAATGTGCCTGGGCTTGCAATAGGGGCGGCAAGCAATGTTCAACCAGCTGATCCATGCTCATGCGCGAGGCATGCACGCTGATGTTCATCGCCGCCACGGTATCGCCGCGGTAATTCTTCAAAGGCACGGCCACGGTGCGCAGGCCCAGCTCCAACTCCTGGTCGATGCAGGCATAGCCCAGCGAGCGCGCGCGTGCGATCTCGATGCGCAGGCGCTCGGGATGGGTGATGGTGTGCGGCGTCAGGGCCGCGAGCTCCTGCCGGGCGATCCAGGCGTCCACCTCGGGCTGGGGCAGGGCGGCAAGCAGCACGCGGCCGTTGCCGGCGCAGTAGGCGGGCACGCGGGTGCCGGGCTGCAGCGTCGGCGAGACCACGCGGCCGGCGCTGGTGGCGGCAATGCAGATCACGTCGCTGCCATCCAGCACGCCGGCGGAGCTGGCTTCCTTGAGGGCATAGGCCAGCTTGTGCAGTTCCGGCTCGACGATGCGCGGCAACCGGGCCGAATGCATATAGCTCTGCCCCAGGCGCAGCACCTTGGGGGTCAGCGCGAACATCTTGCGGTCCTGCGACACGAAACCGAGATGGGTGAGGGTCAGCAGATAGCGGCGGGCGGCGGCGCGGGTCAGACCCGTGCGCGCGGCCACCTCGCTGATGGTCAGTCGCGGGCGCTCCTGGTCGAAGGCCTCGATCACCGCCAGGCCCTTTTCCAGGCCGGCAACGAGGTCGCGCTTGAGGGGGCCGCTGGCCTCGGCGGCGGGCGCCTCGGTGTAGACCACCTGGTTGGTCGAGGGCAAATCTTCGAAATCACGTTCAGCGGACATGGGTGCCAGTTTTGAGCGTAAAGCGCCCAAATCCGCTGGGCGCGAGCATGCGATGAGCCGACTATAGGGATTGGACCCGAGCTTGTCCCTATTTCAGGCGGCATATTGGGCGATCTGCGCACCCGTGCGCACCAAATTGGTGAAGTCTGGGTGAGCGCTATCCCACGGCCTGAAAGGGCGGGTGTGCCAGGGCGAAGCGGCGCTACTGCATTGGTATATGTGCGGTATGCGCCTCAATCCGCGGCGAGTATCCCATGGGGCCTCGTCGCAAACCGCCGGTCATGGCTTGTCAGGTCATGACAAAAGTTCAAGCACCCCTGCGCTTTTCTCATGGCTTGGCTCAGCCTCGGCGCAGCCAGGCAAGACCCAGGTCTTGCCCGCGGTCCGGCGCTCAGACGCGCTCGACGATCAGGGCAATGCCCTGGCCCACGCCGATGCACATGGTGCACAGGGCGTAGCGGCCGCCGCTGCGATGCAGCTGGTTCACCGCCGTGGTGACCAGGCGGGCACCGCTGGCGCCCAGTGGGTGACCCAGGGCGATCGCACCGCCATTCGGATTGACGCGCGGGTCGTCGTCGCGCAGGCTGAGTGCGCGCAGCACCGCCAGGCCCTGGGCCGCAAAGGCCTCGTTGAGTTCGATCACGTCCATTTGCGCCAGGCTCAGGCCGGTGAGCGCCAGCACGCGCTGGCTGGCCGGCGCCGGGCCGATGCCCATGATGCGCGGCGCCACGCCGGCGGTGGCCATGCCCACCACGCGGGCGCGCGGCGTCAGGCCATGGCGGGCCGCGCCCGCCTCGCTGGCCAGCAGCAGGGCGCAGGCGCCGTCGTTCACGCCCGAAGCATTGCCGGCGGTGACGCTGCCGTCCGGCCGCACCACGCCCTTGAGCTTGGCGAGCGCCTCCAGGCTGGTTTCGCGCGGATGCTCGTCCTTGCTGACGACGATGGGATCGCCCTTTTTCTGGGCAATGCTGACCGGGGTGATCTCGGCGTCGAAAAAGCCCGCCTGCTGGGCCGCCACGGCCTTGAGCTGGCTGGCCAGCGCCATGCGGTCCTGCGCCTCGCGCTCGATGCCGAAGTCGGTGGCGACGTTCTCGGCCGTTTCGGGCATGGAGTCGACGCCGTAGCGTTCCTTCATCAGCTTGTTGACGAAGCGCCAGCCGATGGTGGTGTCGTACACCGCGTTGCTGCGTGAAAAGGCGCTTTCGGCCTTGGGCATCACGAAGGGCGCGCGGCTCATGCTCTCGACCCCGCCGGCCAGCATCAGCTCGGCCTCACCGGCGCGGATGGCGCGAGCGGCAGAGCCCACCGCGTCCATGCCCGAGCCGCACAGCCGGTTCAGCGTGGCGCCCGGCACCTCCAGCGGCAGGCCGGCCAGCAATGCGGACATGCGCGCCACATTGCGGTTGTCTTCGCCGGCCTGGTTGGCGCAGCCGTAGAGCACGTCGGTGAGCGCGGCCCAATCGACCTGCGGGTTGCGCGCCATCAGCGCCTTGATGGGGATGGCGCCCAGGTCATCGGCGCGCACCGAGGAGAGGGCACCGCCATAGCGGCCGAAGGGCGTGCGTTGCGCGTCGCAAATAAAGGCTTGAGTCATGGGATCTCCAAAGCTGAGGAAGGGATGCATCAGGCCCGCAATGGCAGGCCGGTGAGGGATTCGAGTTGGCGGTGCTCCAGGCCCGGGCAGCGCGCCAGCACGCGCAAGCCCGCGGCTTCGACGGCCAGCACGGCGAGATCGGTGTAGATGCGGCTGACGCAGGCCGCCGCCGTGAGCGGATAGCTGCATGCGGCGACGATCTTGCTGTCCCCGCTCTTGCTGAGGTGCTCCATCATCACAAAGGTCTGCTTGGCTCCGATCGCCAGATCCATGGCCCCGCCCACGGCCGGGATGGCGTCGGTGGCGCCGGTATGCCAGTTGGCCAGATCGCCCCGGGCCGAGACCTGGAAGGCGCCCAGCACGCAGATGTCCAGATGCCCGCCGCGCATCATCGCGAAGCTGTCGGCATGATGAAAGAAGCAGCCGCCGGGCAGCAGGGTGACGGCCTGCTTGCCGGCATTGATCAGGTCGGGGTCGGCGGCCTCGGGGCTGGGCGGTGGCCCCATGCCCAGCACCCCGTTCTCGCTGTGCAGGATGATCTCCCGCCCCGGCGGCAGCTGGCTGGCCACCAGGGTGGGCAGGCCGATGCCCAGGTTCACCACCGCGCCCTCGGGAATGTCCTGGGCTACCAGGGCGGCCATCTGCGTACGCGTCCAGGCCTGCCAGCTCATGAGCGGGCCTCCGTGGTGGCTGCCGGGCGTGGGCAGCACACCAGCCTCTGCACAAAGATGCCGGGCGTCACCACGGCCTCGGGGTCCAGCGCGCCCAGCGCTACCACCTCGCGCACCGCGGCCACGGTGATGCGCGCCGCCGTCGCCATTACCGGGCCGAAGTTGCGTGCGGTCTTGCGATAGACCAGATTGCCCCAGCGGTCGCCGCGCTCGGCCTGGATGAGGGCGTAGTCGGCATGCAGCGCATATTCAAGGACGTGACCGCGCCCGCCGATCTGGCGCTGCTCCTTGCCATGCGCGAGTTCGGTGCCAAAGCTGGTGGGCGTGTAGAAGGCGCCGATGCCGGCGCCGGCGGCACGGATGCGCTCGGCCAGATTGCCCTGCGGCACCAGTTCGAGCTCGATCTGCCCGGCGCGATAGGCGCGATCGAAGTGATGCGAGTCGGCCTGGCGCGGGAAGGAGCAGATGATCTTGCGCACCCGCCCGGCGGCGATCATGGCCGCCAGCCCGCGGTCGCCATTGCCGGCGTTGTTGTTCACCACCGTCAACTCGCGCGCGCCCTGGTCCAGCAGGGCGCTCACCAGTTCCTGTGGCAGGCCGGCTTCGCCAAAGCCGCCAATCATCACGGTGGCGCCGTCCGGCACGTCGGCCAAGGCGGCGGCCGGCGAGGGCTGCAATTTGTCGATCACGGCAAGGCTTTCAGCGGCAATGGTTCGTAATTAGAACTCACGTTCAATTAAAGAACGTTCGCGCCGGCGATGATACGGCGGCATCGTCACAAGTTGTGAGAATTTGCACGCGTTCGGCTGCGGCTGCAGGCCGTTTACATTTGAGGTCGCAAATCACTTAAGTAGTCTCGCCCTATTGCCGATGCCCCTGACGAGGGCGCCTCAAAAAATGGGCGTAGAGAATCGAATGAAGGACAGATCAGCAGATCCTTTGATAGATGTGACTCAGCTTCGGGTGGGGATGTTCATCCACCTGGACCTGGGCTGGATGTCCCATCCCTTTCCGCTTTCGAGCTTCAAGCTGAGCTCGGAAGAACAGCTGCTGATCTTGCGCCGCCTGGGTCTCAAGCAGGTGCGCTGGAGCCCGGGCAAGAGCGATCTGCAGACCGATGCCACGCCGGCGCCTCAACCCGAGGCGGTCGTCGAGGCCGTGCAGACGATCTCCGCGGAGGAGTTGGCCCGCGAGCGCCACCGCCAGGCGCTGGCCGCCCAGCGCGAGGCCCTGCATCTTTGCGAGAAGCAATACGGTGAGGCGGCCGCCGCCTATCGCCAGGTGATTGATCTGGTGCCGCGCGAGCCGCGCAATGCGCGCGACCAGTCGGTGGCCCTGACCACCGCCCTGCTGGACAAGATGCTGGTCGAGGGTGACCTGAATATCCGCCTGCTGAACGAAGGCGCCGGTGATCGCGGCACCGCCCATGCGCTCAACGTCTCCATCGTCTCGCTGTTGCTGGGCCGTGCCTTCGGCCTGGGACGCGACGAAATGCTGGATCTGGGCGTCGGCGCCCTGCTGCACGATGTCGGCAAGATCGAATTGCCGCCGCGCGTGCGCAACCGCGACGACAGCTTCACCGCTGCCGAGACGCATCTGTATCAGCAGCATGTGGTGAAGGGCGTGGCCCTGGCCCAGCAGATGGGGCTGCAGCCCGGGCCGCTGCTGATCGTGGCCCAGCACCATGAGAATGCCGACGGTTCCGGCTTCCCGCAGCGCATCAATGTGGACCGCATGAGCGCCGGCGCGCGCATCGTCGCGCTGGTGAATCGCTTCGACGGCCTGTGCAATCCGCTGCTGGCATCCAAGGCGATGACGCCGCACGAGGCGCTCTCGCTGATGTTCGCCCAGGGGCGCAACCGCTTCGACGCCACCATGCTGAACGCCTTCATCCGCATGATGGGCGTCTACCCGCCCGGCTCCACGGTGCAACTCACCGATGACCGCTATGCGTTGGTGGTGGCTGTCAACTCCTCGCGCCCGCTCAAGCCGCGCGTGATGGTGCACGACCCCAAGGTGCCCAAGGACGAGGCCCTGGTGATGAATCTGGAAGAGCTGCCCGACCTGGGTATCCGGCGCAGCCTCAAGCCCCAGCAACTGCCGCGCGCCTCGCTCGAGTACCTGAGCCCGCGCACCCGGGTGGCTTATTTCTTCGAGGCCGTGCCCACGGCACCGGTCGGGGAGATGGCCGCGTGAGACTCCTGCGACCGAAGACATCGCCTTCGGCCCTCCAGCTCTGCGAACGCTACACGGCCCTGATCGACGGGCTGCAGGAAGCGGTGTGGCTGGTGGAGGCCGAAACGCGCTGTATCGTCGCAGTGAACCAGGCCTCGACCCAGCTGCTGGGCATGGAGGCCGAACAATTGCTTGGTTGCGCGATGGAGTCGCTGGCGACCACGCCCGAGGACGCGATGTTCTGGATGGACGTGGCGGCCGGCAGCTTTGATCCGCTGCACACCGACACCATGATGCGCCATGCCGATGGGCGCATGCTCTGGGTGGCGCGCCGCATCAGCTATGTGGAACAGTTGGAGGGCGGCGGGCTCTGGCTCATCTCGATGCGCGACCAGACCTCGCAGCGCCAGCACGACGACGAGCGCGAGGCCCTGCTGGCCGAGTTGCGCGCCACGCTGGAGTCCACCGCCGACGGCATCCTGGTGGCCGACTTGGCCGGCCGCATGCGCAGCTTCAATCAGCGCTTTGCTTCGCTGTGGGGCATTCCCGAGGACCTGCTGAACGAGCGCAACGACGAGGCCGTGCAAGCCTGGATGCGGCGCAGCGTGGTCGACGGCCCGGCCTATGCGATGCGACTGGCCTCGATCCAGGACACGCCGCTGCTGCAGACCAGCGACAACATCAAGCTCATCGACGGCCGGGTGCTGGAGCGCGTCTCGCTGCCGCAGTGGAGCCGCGGCCGTCCGATCGGCCGGGTCTACTCCTTCCGCGACCTGAGCGAGAAGCTGGCCGCCAGTCAGCGCATCGAGGAGCTCTCGCATACCGACATGCTGACCGGCCTGCCGAATCGGCGCGCCCTGTGCGAGCGCGTGGATTACGCGCAGGCGATGGCGCGTCGCGAGGCCACGCCCTTCGGCCTGCTGAACGTCGACCTGGACCGCTTCAAGCAGATCAACGACACCCTGGGCCATTCCTATGGCGATCGCGTGCTCAAGGAAGTGGCGCTGCGCCTGAAGGAAAGCCTGCGCGAGGTGGATACCGTGGCGCGCCTGGGCGGCGACGAGTTCGCCCTGCTGATTCATCAGGCCGATGCGCGCGGTGCCGAGCATGCGGCCCGGCGCGTGCAGGAGGCGATGTCGCGCCCCTTCTGCTTCGACACCCTCAGCTTCACGGTGACCGCCAGCATCGGTATCGCGCTGTTCCCCGGCGATGGCGCGAACGCCGAAGAGCTGATGGCCAGCGCCGAGCGCGCCATGCACTGGGTGAAGGAGAGTGGCCGCGCCACCTTCCGCTTCCACCAGCCGCGCAAGGACGTGGACCTGCTTTCGCGCATGCGGCTGGACCACGCGATGCGCCAGGCGTTGCAGGAGCGCGAATTCCGGCTGCACTACCAGCCGCAGATCTCGCTCAGCACCGGCCAGGTGATCGGTGCCGAGGCCTTGATACGCTGGCGCGACCCCTTGCGTGGCGAGGTCTCGCCCGCCGAATTCATTCCGGTGGCCGAGGAGAGCGGCTTCATCGTCGCGATCGGTGACTGGGTGTTGCAGCAGGCCGTCAACCAGGCGGCGCAATGGCTCAAGCAGGGCTGGCGCATGCCGGTGGCGGTGAACGTGTCGGCGCTGCAGTTCCAGCAGACCCAGTTCGTCGATTCGGTGGCGCAGGCGCTCAAGGCGGCCGATCTGCCGCCCTCGCTGCTGGAGCTGGAGCTGACCGAATCGATCCTGCTGCGCGATGCGCAGGA
Organism: Paucibacter sediminis; assembly: GCF_030254645.1. NCBI lineage: Bacteria > Pseudomonadati > Pseudomonadota > Betaproteobacteria > Burkholderiales > Sphaerotilaceae > Roseateles > Paucibacter sediminis. Next base: position 934,413 of record NZ_CP116346.1, on the reverse strand, counting down.
GGCCTTGCTGCGCCTGGAGGCACTGGCCGAGCTGGGTGTGTGCATGTCGATCGACGACTTCGGCACCGGCTATTCATCGCTGGGCTATCTGAAGCGCTTCCCGATCCAGCGCCTCAAGATCGACAAGAGTTTCGTGAACGGACTGCCGGGCGACGCCAGTGACGCCGGCATCGTCAATGCCATCGTGCAGATGGGGCGAGCGCTGCAACTGCATGTGATCGCCGAGGGCGTGGAGAACGACGCCCAGCGCGAGTTCCTGAGCCGCGCCGGCTGCCATGAGTTCCAGGGCTTCCTCTATGCCCCGGCGCTCGACCCGCGCGCCTTCGAGGAGCGGGTGTGGCGCCCCGGCCCGTCGGCGCCGCGCGCGCCCGTGCATCTGATCCGTGGCGCCGCCTGAGCGGTGACAATCCTCCGCAGCAACGCGGAGTTTCAGGTGATCTACAAATTCAAATCCAAGGCCGGGGCCGATGTGCTGATGCTGGGCCCGCAGGGCGAGCGCGTGCTGCGGCTGCTGGGCCGCGAACCCGCCAGGCAGGGCCTGCTGGCGCAGGCCGAGCTGGGCCCTGCAATGGCCGCATTGGAGGCCGCGGTGGCCGACGACGAGGCCGAGTTCGCACGCCTGCAGGCCGAGGCCGAGGCGGCCGGGCAGGAGGCGCCGCGCCGCGAAGGGGTGAGCCTGCGGCAGCGCGTCTGGCCGCTGCTGGAGCTGATGCGGCACAGCCAGCGCGCTGCCGTCGATATCGTCTGGGGCGTATGAGTTTGGAAAACGCGACCCAGGTCCTGGCGATCCGCCATGGCGAGACCGACTGGAATCGCGACACGCGCATCCAGGGTCAGCTGGACATCCCGCTGAATCAGCGCGGTCGCGCCCAGGCGCGCCGGCTGGCCGCCGCGCTGGCGGGCGAGCCGCTGGCCGCCGTGTATGCGAGCGATCTGGCGCGCGCCTGGGAGACCGCCGCCGCGCTGCAGGGGCTGGGCGCGCCGATCCACGCCGACGCGCGGCTGCGCGAGCGCTCATTCGGACATTTCGAGGGCCAGACCTGGGACGAGATTGCCAGGCGCTGGCCCGAACAGAGCCTGCGCTGGCGGCGCCGCGACCCCGACTTCGCCGCCGAAGGGGGCGAAAGCCTGAGCCGCTTCTATGCGCGCTGTACCGACGCGGTGCGGGAGCTGGCCCAGGCCCACCCCGGCCAGACCATTGCTATCGTCGCCCATGGTGGCGTGATGGACTGTCTGTACCGCCTGGCGGCGCGCCTGGAGCTCCATGCCGCGCGCAGCTGGACGCTGGGCAACGCCAGCATCAACCGGCTGATCTACTCTCCCGAGGGCTTTGGCCTGGTGGGCTGGAACGACGATCAGCATCTTCAGGACCTTGGCCTGGACGATCTGGCGCAGGCCTAGCCCGAGGGGGCGGGCCAGATGGTGTCGCCCGGAGGGTCTTCAAGTGTCATTTGGCACATCCCTAGCTATAGCGGGGGAGTGTTGCAATTTCGCGTCGGAACGAACCCGGTGAAACCCTGGCCCTCCTATACTGCGGCCACATTTCGCGCAAAGACCGGGTACTTCAAACCCGGCCCACCCTCAACTCTTAAAGGCAAATGATGAAGAAGATTGCTCTCGTCGCTGCACTCGCAGCCATCGCCGCACCCGCATTCGCACAAAGCTCGGTCACCCTGTATGGCCGCGTCAACACCACCGTTGAAAGCCAGAAGGTCGACAACCAAGGCCGCAAGGTTGTGGTTGCCAACAACTCCTCGCGCATCGGCTTCAAGGGCGTGGAAGATCTGGGCGGCGGCCTGAAGGCTTCGTTCGATCTGGAGCACGGCTTCAACTCCGACAACGGCGCTGCCACCGGTGGCACTGCTGCTTTCTGGGGCCGTGAGGCTTCGGTGCAGATCGCTGGTGCCTTCGGCGCCGTGCGTCTGGGCCGTTGGACCCCGGGTTCGTACTACGCCACTGCTGACTACGTCAGCATGCACAACCACGACACCGGTTCGTCCAGCGACGCGCTGTACGGCGGCCCCTTCCCGACCGCCAACAAGGTGGGCTACTTCTACAGCGCCGGCGGCTTCTCGACCGAGTTGGCTGTGGCTGCTGGCGAAGGCGCTCCTGGCGTGAAGCGTGCATTCGACGGTTCGGTCAACTACGACCAAGGCCCTCTGCACCTGGGCGCTGGCTACACCAAGCAAGACAAGCAGAGCCAGTACGCTGCTCGCGCTCTGTATGAGCTGGGCGCCATCACCCTGGGCGGCTACGTCCAACGTGAAACCAACGACGCTGCTGTCAAGAAGTCGCGCAACATCTGGCGTCTGGCCGGTATGTACACCCTGGGTGCTTCGGAGTTCCACGCGAACTTCGGCGGCACGCAAGCCGGTGCCAACCAAGCCAACAAGGCCAACCAGTGGACCCTGGGCTACAACTACAACCTGAGCAAGCGCACCAAGGTGTATGGCTACTACACGGCCATCGACACCAAGAACACGCTGAACAACGCTGGCGACTTCTCGTCGTTCGCTGCTGGTATCCGCCACAACTTCTGATCTCCGGATCGGATGTGAGAAAGGCGCCCCTCGGGGCGCCTTTTTTTATTGCCGAGGCGGCAGCGGCGGGCTACTCGAACAGATCTCCCATGGACTTGGGCGGCGCCACGCCCAGGTGGCGAAAGGCCGCCAGCGTGGCGATGCGGCCGCGCGGCGTGCGCTGCAGGAAGCCCTGCTGTATCAGGTAGGGCTCGATGACGTCCTCGATGGTGTCGCGCTCTTCGCCGATGGCCGCGGCCACATTGTCCAGACCGACCGGCCCGCCATCGAAGCGGTGCACCACCGCCTCCAACAGCTTGCGGTCCATCAGATCGAAACCTTGCGGGTCCACGTCCAGCATGGCCAGCGCCTTGTCGGCAATGCCCTTGCTGATCTGGCCGTTGCCCTTCACATCGGCATAGTCGCGCACGCGGCGCAGCAGCCGGTTCGCGATACGCGGGGTGCCGCGCGAGCGGCGCGCGATTTCCAGCGCGCCGTCCGGATCCATGGGCGCGTTCAACAGGCTGGCCGAGCGCGTCACGATGCGTTGCAACTCGGCAGGGGTGTAGAACTCCAGCCGCGCCACGATGCCGAAGCGATCGCGCAGCGGGTTGGTGAGCATGCCGGCGCGCGTGGTGGCGCCCACCAGGGTGAAGGGCTGCAGATCCAGCTTGATCGAGCGTGCCGCCGGGCCTTCGCCGATCATGATGTCGATCTGGTAGTCCTCCAACGCGGGGTACAGGATCTCCTCCACCACCGGTGAAAGCCGGTGGATCTCGTCGATGAAGAGCACATCGTTCTTCTCAAGATTGGTGAGGATGGCGGCCAGGTCCTTGGGCTTTTCGAGCACCGGACCCGAGGTCTGGCGCAGGTTCACGCCCAGCTCGGCGGCGATGATGTGGCTCAGTGTGGTCTTGCCCAGGCCGGGCGGCCCGAACAGCAGCACATGGTCGAGCGCCTCGCTGCGCTTCTTGGCCGCGCTGATGAAGATCTCCAGCTGTTCGCGCGCCTTGCTCTGGCCCACATACTCGTCCAGCCACTTGGGACGCAGGGCGCGTTCGATGGCCTCCTCGTTGGGGGAGGTCGGGGCAGCGCTCACCACGCGCTGCGCCGGGATGCTGCCGAAATCGTCGGTCTGGATACTCATGGCTTAGCGCGACAGTGATTTCAATGCGAGCTTGATGCCCTCGCTCACGCCCACCTCCTTGGGCAGGGCCTTGAGGGCGCTGCCGGCTTCCTTCTCGCTGTAACCGAGGGCCACCAGGGCTTGCAGGATGTCGGCCTGGTTGTCGTTCTCGGCGCGCATGGCGCTGCCGCCACTCAGGTCCGGCGCCAGCTTGCCCTTGAGCTCCAGCAGCAGGCGTTCGGCCGTCTTCTTGCCGATGCCGGGCACCTTCACCAGCCGGCCGGCCTCCTGCTGCGCGACCGCCTGGGCCAGTTCGGCCACGCTCAGGCCCGACAGCAGCGAGAGCGCCATGCGCGGCCCGATGCCGCTGATCTTGATGAGCTGGCGGAAGGTGGCGCGCTCCTCGCTGCTGGCAAAGCCGAACAGCACCTGCGCGTCCTCGCGCACCACGAAATGCGTCAGCAAGGTGGTGCGCTCACCGATGCCTGGCAGGTTGTAATAGGTGCTCATGGGCACGTCGACCTCGTAGCCGACGCCTTGCACATCCACGAGTACGAGCGGGGGCGATTTTTCCGCGATGACGCCGCTGAGTCTGCCAATCATCGCCCCATTATCAGGGGCGGCAGGGCCGCGGCTAGTTTCTGCCGAACAAGCCCAGGCGCTGCGCCTCCAGGGCGGCCTCGGCGCGCGAAGAGACGTTCAGCTTGCGGTAGATCTGCTTCACGTAGTCGGCAATGGTGTGGCGCGACAGGCCCAGCTGCACGCCGATCTCCGGCAGTGTGTAACCCTTGGCCACGCGCAGCAGCACCTCGGTCTCGCGATCGGTGAGCGAGACCTCGTGCAATTGCGCCGCCGCCTGCGGCCGTCGCTGCGCCGCGAAATAAGCGATCACCTTGCGCGCGATCGAGGGCGACAGCGGTGGCTCGCCCTGGCTGATGCGCTGCAGCTGCTCGACCAGCAACTCGCGTGATTGTTCCTTCAGCAGATAGCCGAAGGCGCCCGCCTGCAGGGCCGGGAACAGATGCTCGTCGTCGTCGTGGATGGTCACGATCACCGACTGCACCTCGGGCTGCTTCTCGCGCAGCGCCGCGATCACGTCCACGCCCGAGCCGTCGGGCAGGCCCAGATCGAGCAGCGCCAGGGTGAAGCGTTGGCTGTTGACCTGGGCCAGCGCATCCTGCACGCGCGAGCATTCGGTGATCACGGCATTGGCGAACACCTGTTTGACCAGGGCCTTCAGCCAGGCGCGGATTTCCGGGATGTCTTCGAGCAGGAGGATGTGGTTCATGGCGTTCTTCTCTGGCAATGGTTAGGCCGCGCGATCAGCACGCTGGAGGCCTACGGTAGTCGTTTATCGGAGCTTCGCCTAGGCAATGAAGCTTACGCCTGCGCTGATCAGAGGGGAATCGTGAGGCGGATCACGGTTCCCCAGCCCGGGCCGGATTCCACCAGGCATTGCCCATGCATCTGCTTGGCGCGCGCCTTCATGCTGGCCATGCCGTGGCCGCGGTCCAGGCGGCCGTCAAGCTCCATCGGGATGCCCTGGCCGTTGTCCTGGATGACGACGATGAAATAGCCGTCCTCGACGCTGCAGCTCACCACGCAATGCGTGCCGCCGCTGTGCTTGATGATATTGCTGACCGCCTCGCGGAAGATGCGCGTGGTCTGCACATAGGCGCGCGCCGGCAGGGTGTGGACGATGTCCTCGGCCGGGGCCTTCCATTCCGCCAGGATGTTGGCCTGCGCCAGCCGCGACACCACCTCGGCACGCCAGTCGCCCAGCGCATCCAGCAGCTGCACGGGCTTGCCGGTGAGGCCGCGCACCGACAGCCGCATCTCTTCCAGCGCCTCGCGCGCCAGCGTGGAGATGCGGTCCGACTCGCTGGTGTGCACGATGGTCAGCAGCTTGGCGCCAAGGTCGTCGTGCAGGTCGGCGGCGATGCGCTTGCGCTCGCGCTCGGTGACCTGCTCCAGCTTGAGCTCGGCCATCTGGTTGTAGTGCCGCTCGATATCGGCCACGCGCTCCTGCACATGCTGCTCCAGCTGGTGCTGCATGGCCTCGGCCTCCTGGCGCGCGCGCGCCAGCGCCAGCACGGCCTGCAGACCCATGCCCAGCATCACCAGCGGCACCACCACGGCCGTCAGGCTGGCGCCGGCGGGGGCGCGGAATTGCTGGGCGGCCAGCTCCAGCAGCACGCTGAGCGCCGCCAGCCCGAGCAGGGTCGTGGTGATCCACCATTGCCGGCGCTGCTGCTTGCCCTGCCTGGGCAGGCTGTGCGGCCCCTGCGCGCGCTGCCATTGCTGGCGCAGATGCCAGCCCAGCGCGCCCAGGATCTGCGCCGCCAGCAGCAGGCTCCAGAGGCTCACCGCGACGAACTGGAACTTCAGCGGCGTGAGCGCCAGGCTGGTCGGCGCGATGAGGGCCTGCAGCAGCAGGACCTGGTCGATGCGCTTGTCCTGGCGGCCCAGGGCGCGCAGCAGGTATTGCACGGCGCACAGGGTCAGCAGCGGCAGCAGCGAGGCGATCAGCACCTCGACCAGGGCGCGCGGCCAGGGGATGTCGCCGATCCACAGGCGGTTGGAGAACAGCACCCAGCAGGCCATCAGCCCGGCCAGGAACAGCAGGTGCTGGTCGCGCGCATGGCGCAGCGCCAGCAGGGTCAGCGTCAGCGCCATCAGCACCAGCATGGCCGACAGCTGCAGCGGCAGGGTCTGTTGCCAGAACCAGGCCCGCGCCTGCCGCTTGGCCAGCGTTTCCAGCTCGCCGAGTTCGACGGCCGAGAGGCTGGCGGCCCGATTGCTGCTGCCCAGCACCTGCTTGGCATAGCCGGCGACCTTGATGTCGATGACGTTGCCGGCAGCGCGCAGCAGACCCGGCGGCAGCTCGATCAGCTGCGGTTCGAAGCAGCGCTCGGAAATCGGGTCGAGCATGCGCCCGCGCGCCACCAGGCTGACGCCATTGACCCAGAGCTGGTAGTTGCTGCAGACCTGCTCGATATAGAGCGCCTGGCGCAACAGCTGGCTGCTCCCGCCTTCCAGCTTGAATCGATACCAGACCGCGCCGCTGAAGCCGGGCCGGCTGCTGGCCCAGTGGTCGGGCAGTTGCACCGCGGCGGCATCAGCATGGGCGGGGAATTCAGCGGCATCGCTGGCCACGGCCAGGGCCTGCCTCAGCACCAGTTCCTGCGCATGGGCCGGCCGCAGGCCCAGCAGGAGCAGCGGCAGCAGCAGCGCGCTGATGAGCAGGCGCCAGCCGCCCTGGCTGGCGGCAAATCGTCGAATTCTCTGACTGTGCATGGGCGGCGATTGTGCAGGACGGAGCGCGTCGGGAGGAGCGGGCGGGCTCGGGCGACAATAAGCGCTTGCACCGAGCAGACCCACCCAGAAAGTGCCGCCTTGATTCTCCGTCACGTTTTTACTCCGATAGACAACCGCCGTCTGTCCCATCTATGCGGCATGCTCGACGAGCATCTGCGCCAGATCGAACAGGCCATGGATGTGCGCATCAGCCGGCGCGGCGAGGCCTTCCGCATCGAAGGCCCCAAGGCCGCGGCCGAGCGCAGCCTGGTCTTGCTGGAGTCGCTTTACGAGCGCGCCCGCAAGGCCATCCCGGCCGAGCACCTGCAGCTCGCCATCGTCGAGGCGGCCGGCGAGCTGGGTGAGAAGCTGCGCGGCAAGCGCGTGCTGGAAGCCAAGCCGGCCGGCGACGCCATCGTGCTGCGTACGCGCCGCGCCGACCTGGCGGGCCGCACGCCCAACCAGCACCAGTACCTGCGCCACATCATGGCGCACGACATCAGCTTCGGCATCGGCCCGGCCGGCACCGGCAAAACCTTTCTGGCGGTGGCCTGCGCCGTCGATGCGCTGGAGCGCTCCTCGGTGCAGCGCATCATCCTGACGCGCCCGGCGGTGGAGGCGGGCGAGCGCCTGGGCTTCCTGCCCGGCGACCTGACGCAGAAGGTCGATCCCTATCTGCGTCCGCTGTACGACGCCCTCTACGACCTGATGGGGTTCGACCGCGTTACCAAGGCCTTCGAGAAGGGTCAGCTGGAGATCGCGCCGCTGGCCTTCATGCGCGGCCGCACGCTCAACCATGCCTTCGTGATCCTGGACGAGGCACAGAACACCACGCCCGAGCAGATGAAGATGTTCCTCACCCGCATCGGCTTCGGCAGCAAATGCGTGGTCACCGGCGATACCAGCCAGGTCGACCTGCCCAAGGGCATGCAGAGCGGGTTGATCGATGCCGAGCGCGTGCTGGCGCGCGTGCAGGGCATTGCGATGACGCGCTTCACCTCGGCCGATGTGGTGCGCCATCCGCTGGTGGCGCGCATCGTCGAAGCCTATGAGGCCGTACAAGCAGGAGGGCAGCGATGAGCCGGCCGGAGTTGAGCCTGTCGCTGCAGTTCGCCGATGCGCGCCATCGCGCGCAGCTGCCGCGCCACAAGGTGATGCGCTGGATACGCGCGGCGCTGGAACTGCCCGGCGAGATCGCCGTGCGCATCGTCGACGCCGAGGAGGGCCGCGCCCTCAACCATGACTACCGCGCCAAGGACTACGCCACCAATGTGCTGACCTTCGACTACAGCCATGAGCCGGTGGTGGGTGCCGACCTGGTGGTCTGCGCCGAGGTGGTGGAACGCGAGGCGCGCGAGCTGGGCATAGAACTGCTGGCCCACTACGCCCATATGCTGGTGCACGGCACCCTGCATGCGCAGGGTTACGACCATGAAGAGGACGACGAGGCCGAGGCCATGGAGGCGCGCGAGACCGAGATCATGCTGGCGCTGGGCTTTGCCGACCCCTACCAGAAGCGCTGATCAGCGCTGCGTGCCCAGGTAGCGCTTGCGCCAGAAGAAGGCGCCCAGGCCCAGGCCCAGCGCCGCCATCAGGCCGAACGCAATCCAGAAGCCGGTGGCCTTGTGGATCAGCGGCAGGGTGTCGAAGTTCATGCCGAAGATGCCGGTGATCAGGTTCAGCGGCAGGAAGATCGCGGTCAGCACGGTGAGCGTGCGCATGATGCTGTTGGTGCGGTGGCCCAGCGCCGAGAAGTGCATCTGCACCGCGCTCTCCGCCGAACTCTCCAAGCGCCGCACATGGCTGAGCACGCGTTCCACATGCTCCAGCACATCGCGTGAGCGCACGCGCAGAAGCTCGCGTTCGCGCTCGGCCAGCAGGCTGCCGTTGACCGGCCAGTCGGCCAGCGAGTCGATCCACTCCTGGACCGCGCTGCGTTGATCCTCGCAGGTGTCCTCCAGCAGATGCAGGGCATCGCGCGAGGCCAGCAGGGTCGGCCAGTCGTCAAAGTGGCCGTGCGTGTCCATCAGCGACCGCTGCAGCGCGCCGAGCTGGCGCGTCAGCAGGCGGCGCAGCTCCAGATAGCTGTCCACCATGTGGTTGACCATGCGCAGCATCAACTCGGCCGGGCTGGTGGGCAGGCGGGCGCTGCCGCGGAAGTCGCGCCCCTCCTGCAGCTTGCCCAGGCGCTCGGCGAAGAAGTCGCGCACCTGGCAATCGTCCGGATGCACGGTCAGCAGCACGCGGTCGAACACCGCGAAGCCGACCGGGCTGGTGTCGATGGCCTGCAACGCCTCCTCGCTGCCCGCCACCGCCGCGAGGCGCCGGAACACCATCAGGTCGTACCAGGAGGTGTAGTCGAAATGCGAGGGCAGCTGGTCGTTCAGCAGGTCGGAGACATGCAGGTCCACCAGCTGCGCGCCGGTCCAGTGCTGCAGCTGCTGTTGCAGGCGGCCGACCTCGCGTTCGAACTCGGCGCGCGCCATGCCTATCCATACAAAGCCCTCGGCGGGCAGATCGGCGGGCAGCTCGGCGAGCTCGGTGAAATGCTCGCCGCTGAGGTGGAAGCGCCGCAAGGCCTTCAGGCTCCGGCCTTCAGCAGGCGCGCGGCCTCGAGGGCGAAGTAGCTCAGGATGCCGTCGGCGCCGGCGCGCTTGAAGGCCAGCAGCGCTTCCATCATCACCGCATCGTGGTCCAGCCAGCCATTCGCCGCCGCGGCCTTGATCATGGCGTACTCGCCGCTCACCTGATAGGCGAAGGTGGGCACCGCGAACTCATCCTTGACGCGGCGCACGATGTCCAGATAGGGCATGCCGGGCTTCACCATCACCATGTCGGCGCCTTCGGCCAGGTCCAGCGCGACCTCGCGCAGCGCCTCGTTGCTGTTGCCCGGGTCCATCTGGTAGGTCTTCTTGTCGGCCTTGCCCAGATTGCCCTTCGAGCCCACGGCGTCGCGGAAGGGGCCGTAGAAGGCGCTCGCGTACTTGGCGCTGTAGGCCATGATGCGCGTGTGGATGTGGCCCTGCGCTTCCAGCGCCTGGCGGATCGCGCCAATGCGGCCGTCCATCATGTCGCTGGGCGCCACGATGTCCACGCCGGCGGCGGCCTGCACCAGCGCCTGCCGGGTCAGGATCTCGACGGTACGGTCGTTGATGATGTAGCCATGCTCGTCCAGCACGCCGTCCTGGCCGTGGCTGGTGAAGGGGTCCAGCGCCACATCGGTGAGGATGCCCAGGCCCGGCACCTTGTCCTTGAGGGCACGCACCACGCGCGGTATCAAGCCATCGGGGTTGGTGGCCTCCAGACCTTCCGGATCCTTCAGCTTGGCATCGATCACAGGAAACAGCGCCAGCACCGGGATGCCCAGCTGCACGCATTCCTCGGCCACGAGCAGCAGCTTGTCCAATGTCAAGCGCGACACGCCCGGCATCGAGGCCACCGGCTCGGCGTGGTTCTCGCCCTCATGGACAAACACCGGCAGGATCAGGTCGCTGGCCGTCAAGGCGTGTTCACGCACCAGGGCGCGCGTGTAGGCGTCGCGGCGCAGGCGGCGCGGGCGGCTGGCGGGATAAGGGGCAGGGAGTTGGCTAGGCAGGCGGCGGGACAAGCGAGTCTCCAGACGGGGCCAGCGGGCTGACCCCTCAAAAGCGGGGGCTGAGAAGGGCAAGCGTGCAATCCTGCGCTGATCTACGCGACATCCCGTAGAGACTGGATTGCGACAGCTCTGTTAAACTTGGCAGCGAATGATAGCCGCAAGGCGTCGTTCCCTGCTTTTCCTCCCTGAGCAGGAGCCTTAGCGTGATGACAGCGATAAGGCTTTGCCGCCCCGGCTTCATAGCCGGGGCTTTTTTTCGTCCGTACGGATCAAGGCGATGGGCGCGGCGGCAGCCCATAATGGGCCCATGCTCTGGATCAAAGCCTTCCACATCGTCTTCGTGGCGTCCTGGTTTGCCGGCCTGTTCTACATGCCGCGCATTTTTGTGAATCTGGCCATGGTGCCCGCCGACAGCCATGCCGAGCGCGAACGCCTGCTGCTGATGGGGCGCAAGCTCTACAGCTTCATGACCTTGTTGATGGTGCCGGCGCTGGTGCTGGGTCTGGTGCTGTGGCTGTACTACGGCATCGGCCGCGGCGCCGATGCCTACTGGATGCATGCCAAGCTCGCCTGCGTGATCGCCGCGGTGGGCTATCACCATTGGTGCCGGAGCATCCTGCGGCAGTTCGAGCAGATGGCGAATCGCCGCAGCCATCGCTGGTTCCGCGTCTTCAACGAAATCACCGTGCTGATGTTCATGGCCATGGTGATCCTGGTGGTCGTGAAGCCGTTCTGAGATGGGCAGACGCAGCTCGGCCAGCTGGCTGGCGCTGATCTATGCCCTGCTGGTCGTCTATGCCAGCCTCTACCCCTTCTGGCCCTGGCGCTGGTCGCCGAGCCTGCTGAACGGCCTGCCCTGGCCGCGCTACTGGAGCAGCTTCGACAACTGGGTCAACGTGATGGGCTACCTGCCGCTGGGCCTGCTCGGCTTTGCGGCGGTGGTGCGCAGTGGCGGGCGGCAGCGCGCGGGCTTCATGCTGGCGGTGCTGGGCCTGTCGGCGCTGTCCTACCTGATGGAGAGCCTGCAGTTCTTCCTGCCGGGCCGTGCGCCCTCGCGGGCGGACTGGCTGCTCAACAGCCTGGGCGGCGCCATCGGCGGCCTGGGCGGCTGGTTGTTGCACCGGCACGGCGGCCTGCAGCGCTGGCATGGCTGGCGCGAGCGCTGGTTCGTGCCGCACAGCGCCGGCGCGCTCGCCTTGCTGGCGCTGTGGCCCGTGGGCCTGCTGTTTCCCGCCCCGGTGCCGCTGGGCCTGGGGCAATGGCTGCCGCGCCTGCGCGAATTGAGCGAGAGCGCGCTGGACGGCACGCCCTGGGCCATCACGGTGGAGCAGGCCGCGCAGCCGCTGCCCCTGCCGCCGGGGCTCGAGGCGATCGCCATCGCGCTGGGCCTGCTGGGCCCCTGCCTGCTGGCGCTCTCGGTGGCGCGACCGGGCAAGCGCCGCGCCCTGCTGATCCTGGGGGCGCTGGCGCTGGGGGTGCTGGTGACGGCCTGGTCCACCGCGCTGAACTTCGGCCCGCAGCATGCCTGGGCCTGGCTGACCGCGCCCACCATGCCAGGTCTTGCCACCGGCGTGCTGCTGAGCCTGCTGGCCTGCCTGGCGCCGCGCCGCGCCAATGCGGCCTTTGCCCTGGTGGTGCTGACGGCGCTGATCGCCCTCATCAGCGAGGCGCCCTCCGACCCCTATCTGCTGCAAAGCCTGCAGACCTGGGAGCAGGGCCGCTTCATCAACCTCTACGGCTTGGCGCAGTGGATAGGCTGGGTCTGGCCCTTCGCGGCGCTGGCCTGGCTGCTGTGGTGCGTGGTGCAGCGCGAGCCCGGAAGCCCCGCCAACCAGGGTTGACCCCAGGCACTGCCTACAATCGGCGCATGAGCTATTTCCAGCGCCACATCTTCTTCTGCCTCAACCAGCGCGACAACGGCGAGAACGCCTGCGCCCAGCATGGCGCGCAGGCCGGTTTCGACCATTGCAAGGCGCGCGTTAAGGCGGCCGGGCTGGCGGGCCCAGGCGGGGTGCGCGTCAACAAGGCGGGCTGCATGGACCGCTGCGCCGGCGGCCCGGTGGCGGTGGTCTATCCCGAGGCGGTCTGGTACACCTATGTGGACCAGAGCGACATCGACGAGATCGTCGACAGCCATCTGAAGGACGGCAAGGTGGTGGAACGCCTGCTGCTGCCCGAGCACGTCGGACGCTGAGGCCGCCGTGAATCTGCACACTCAACGCCGGCAGATCGCCGGCCCCGCGGGCGAGCTGGAGTGCGCCATCGACGCGCCGGCCGAGGGGCAGGTCTTGCGGGGCACGGTGGTGATCTGTCACCCCAACCCCACCCAGGGCGGCACGCTGGACAACAAGGTGGTGCAGACGCTGGCGCGCGCCTTTGTGCAGCTGGGCTATCGCGCGGTGCGCTTCAATTTCCGCGGCATCGGCCGCTCGCAAGGCGCCTGGGATGAAGGGCGCGGCGAGGTCGACGATGCGCTGGCGGTGATCGCAGCGCTGCGCGAGCCCGGCTTGCCGCTGGCGCTGGCCGGTTTCTCCTTCGGTGGCTATGTGGCCTCGCAGGCGGCCCTGCGCCTGCCCGCTGACGCGCCCGCCGAGCGCCTCGCCCTGGTCGGCCCCGCGACTTCACGTTTTGATACCGCTGCCGTGCCCGCCGATACCCTGGTGATCCACGGCGAGGTGGATGATGTGGTGCCGTTGCAGGCGGTGCTGGACTGGGCGCGGCCGCAAAGCCTGCCCGTCACCGTGGTGCCTGGCGTGGGGCATTTTTTCCACGGGCAGCTGCCGCTGCTCAAGAACATCGTGCTGCGCAGCTGGCATCCCGCCTGAGCGCCGCGTCCATCCCTGCTTTTCCCGTAGTTCCGATACCGAGTGAAATCCCTGATCGCCTTTGTGCTGGCCGCGGCCGGCAGCCTGGCTGTTCATGCACAAGCACCGCAGCCGCCCGAGATCGCCGCACGCAACTATGTGCTGGTGGACCTGAGCGCCAACCACAAGGTGCTGGCCGAGCGCGATGCCGACACGCCCAATGACCCGGCCTCGCTGACCAAGTTGATGACGGCCTACATCGTCTTCAATGCGCTGAAGGAGAAGCGCCTCACGCTGGAGCAGGAGCTGAGCATCTCCAAGCGCGCTTGGGACGAGCGCAAGGGCGACCCTTCGCTGATGTTCATCGACACCACCATGCGCCCCAAGGTCGATGAGCTGCTGCGCGGCATGATCATCCTGTCGGGCAACGACGCCTCGGTGGCGCTGGCCGAGGGCGTGGGTGGCACGGTGGAGCAGTTCGTCGCGATGATGAATCGCCAGGCCCAGGCCTGGGGCCTGAAGAACACCAGCTTCACCAATGTGACCGGCCTGACCGAGCCCGGCCACAAGAGCAGTGCGCGTGACCTGGCGGTGATTGCCGGCCACATCATCAAGGACTTCCCCGAGTACTACCCCTATTACTCGCAGCGCGAATACAGCTTCAACAAGATCCGCCAGCACAACCGCAATCTGCTGCTGACGCGCGACCCCAGCGTCGACGGCATGAAGACCGGCTATACCGAGGCCGCCGGCTACTGCCTGGTCTCCAGCGCACAGCGCGACTTCCCGAACGGCAAGCGCCGCCTGCTCAGCGTGGTGATGGGCACGGCCTCCAAGGAGGCGCGCGCCAACGAGAGCCAGAAGCTGTTGAACTGGGGCTACTCCGCCTTTGACGCGGTGCGCCTGTTCGACAAGGATCAGGCCGTCTCCACCGCCAAGGTCTGGAAGGGCGCCGTGCCCGAGGCCAAGCTGGGCGCCGAAGGCCCGGTGTTCGTGGCGGTGCCGCGCGGCGAGGGTGGCAAGCTGCAGACCCAGGTCGAGCGCACCGACCCGCTGGTGGCGCCGCTGGTCAAGGGCCAGCGCGTCGGCACCCTGAAGGTCAGCACCACCGCCGGCGTGGCGGTGGCCGAGGTGCCCCTGGTGGTGCAGGAAGCCGTGCCGCTGGCCGGCATCTTCGGCCGTGCCTGGGATGCGATCAGGCTGTGGATCAAGTAATGCCGCATTTGGCATGCCTGGCCGCGGGTGCCGGGCGTAAGCTAGGCGCATCGAAGAGGAGTGGTTCATGAGTGCATTGCCCGACGTCCCCTGCTACCTGAATGGCGCGTACTCGCCGCTGGCCGAGGCCAAGATCTCGGTGATGGATCGCGGCTTCATCTTCGGCGATGGCGCCTACGAGATGGTGCCGGTCTATGGCGGCCTGCTGTTCCGTTTCGACGAGCACCTGGCGCGCCTGGAGCGCAGCCTGGCCAAGCTGCGCATCGCCAACCCGCTCAGCCGCGAGCAATGGCTGGCGCTCGGGCGCCGGCTGGTGGCCGAGGTGGGCGTGCCCGATCAGTGGTGGTACATCCAGGTGACGCGCGGCGTGGCGCCGCGCGACCATGTGATGCCCAAGGACATTGCGCCCACCGTGTTCTCGTACAGCAGCCCGCAGAAGCCAGTGTCGGCCGAGCAGCGCCACCATGGCGTGGCCTGCGTATCGGCGCGCGATTTCCGCTGGGAGCGCGGCGATATCAAGAGCGTGTCGCTGCTGGGCAATGTGCTGGCGCGGCAGATTTCGGCCGACCAGGGCGCGCTGGAGACCATCATGTTCCGCGACGGCTTCCTCACCGAGGCCTCGGCGTCCAATGTCTGGATCGTCAAGGAAGGCGCCCTGCTGGGCCCGCCCAAGAGCGAGCATGTGCTGGAAGGCATTCGCGTGGACCTGTTGCGCGAGCTGTGCGAGGAGGTGGGCATCGCCTACAACCTGCGCCCGATCTCCGAGGCCGAGGTGTTTGCCGCCGACGAGATCCTGCTCAGCTCGGCCACCAAGGAGGTGCTGGCCGTCACCACGCTGGATCGCGAGCCGGTGGGCCATGGCGCCCTGCATGGCAAGCCCGGGCCCGTGTATGGCCGCCTGTACGAGGCCTATCAGCGTGCCAAGCTGATGCAATCCATCTGAGGTCAATATGGATTTCAACCGACCCATTCCCCCCGAAGAATCGCTGATCGAATATCCCTCGCGCTTTCCCATCAAGGTGATGGGCGCGCATGTGGAGGGTTTTGTCGAGGCCATCGTGATGGTGGCGCAGCAGTTCGACCCCGAGTTCGATGGCACCACCGTGGAGCGCCGCCCCAGCTCGGGTGGCAAGTACCTGGGGCTGACCATCACCGTCACGGCCACCAGCCGTGAGCAGCTCGACGAGCTCTACCGCACCCTCACCACCCATCCGATGGTGAAGGTGGTGCTCTGAGCGCCACGCGCGCCCAAGTCAGGCCTCGTTTGCGGGCGCCAGCTTGGCGTCGATTTCCTTGAGCTTGTAGGGTGCCGCATCGTCGCCATTGCGCGCGGCGATGTCGTACCAGTAGCGCGCCAGGCGCAGGTCCTGATCCACGCCCAGTCCGGCCTCATACATCGAGGCGAGCAGGTATTGCGCGCCCACATCGCCGCCCTTGGCCGCCTCGCGATACCAATGCGCGGCGCCCGCCAGGTCCTGGGCAATGCCCCGGCCCAGATAGAGCGCGGTGGCGATGGCGACCTGACCATCCACGCTGCCATGCTCGGCGGCGCGCGCGTACCAGCTATTGGCCTGCCGCAGGTCCGGCTTGCCCAGCAGGCCCTGCTCGTGGAACTGGCCCAGGCTCAGTTCGGCGCGGATCAGGCCGCCGGCGGCGGCGCGTTCCAGCAGCCGGCGCGCCTCGCGCAGGCTCGGCGCCGGCAACTCACCGCGGATGTGCATCATCGCCAGGTTGTAGTCGGCCAGCGGCACGGCGCGCCTGGAGAGCTCGCCGAAACCGCGCGCGGCCGCTTTCAGATCGCCCTGCGCGTAGGCGGCAATGACGGCGTCGATGTCGGGTGCGGCCCAGCTCAAGCTGGAGTTGAGCAGCAGGGCGAGCAGGGCGAAAGCAAAACGCATCGGGCATCCTTTGTGGCTGGGTGAACGCTAACTCAAACTCGGTCGCCTGGTGGGCCCGGGGCCTTACAGCGCACCAGCTAGGATGGCGGCATGATTGTGAAAACCCTGGGCCGCGTGGACTATGTGGCCACTCTGGAGGCGATGCGCGCCTTTACCGAGACGCGCGGCCCCGACACGCCCGACGAGATCTGGCTGTGCGAATTCGACCCGGTCTACACCCAGGGCCTGGCCGGCCAGGCTGCCCACCTGCTCAACCCCGGCCAGATTCCGGTGGTGCAGACCAACCGTGGCGGCCAGGTGACCTATCACGGCCCCGGCCAGGTGGTGGCCTATCCGCTCATCAATCTGCAGCGCCAGGGCTATTTCGTGCGCGAGTATGTGTTCCGGCTCGAGGCCGCCGTGATCCAGACCCTGGAGGGCTTTGGCATCACCGGTCATCGCGTCAGCGGCGCCCCCGGCATCTATGTGCGACTGGACGATCCCGGCGCCCATGCCGCGCTCACCGGGCCGGCCCATCCGGACGATCCCTTCCGCGGCCTGGGCAAGGTGGCGGCGCTGGGCATCAAGGTCAGCCGGCAATGCACCTACCACGGCGTGGCGCTGAACGTCGCCATGGATCTGCAGCCCTTTACCGGCATCAACCCATGTGGCTATGCCGGCTTGCGGACGGTGGACCTCGCTACACTTGGCGTTTTCACCGATTGGCCCACTGTGGCCCAGCGTTTTGGCGAGCGGCTTGCCGCCCAGCTGGTGCGCTGAAGGAACGAGTACAAGGCGTCATGGCGACCGAGAACATCACCCACGAAGCGAAGAGCGGCGAGGCCTATGACGCCAGCGCCAAACAAAAGGCCCAGGCCAAGACGGCGCGCATCCCGATCAAGATCGTGCCGGCGGAGACGCTGAAGAAGCCCGACTGGATCCGCGTCAAGGCCGGTTCGCCCAGCACGCGCTTCTACGAGATCAAGCAGATCCTGCGCGAGCACAAGCTGCACACCGTCTGCGAGGAAGCCTCCTGCCCAAATATCGGTGAATGCTTCGGCCATGGCACGGCCACCTTCATGATCATGGGCGACAAGTGCACGCGCCGCTGCCCCTTCTGCGACGTCGGCCATGGCCGCCCCGACCCGCTGGATGCCAGCGAGCCCGAGAACCTGGCCAAGACGATTGCCGCGCTCAAGCTCAAGTACGTGGTGATCACCAGCGTGGACCGCGACGACCTGCGCGATGGCGGTGCCGGCCATTTCGCCGAGTGCATCCGCCAGGTGCGCGCGCAAAGCCCCAGCACGCAGATCGAGGTGCTGGTGCCCGATTTCCGCGGCCGCATGGACCGCGCGCTGGAGATCCTCAAGGCCGCGCCGCCCGACGTCATGAACCACAACCTCGAGACCGCGCCGCGCCTGTACAAGGAAGCGCGCCCGGGTTCGGACTACGAGTTCAGCCTGAACCTGCTCAAGCGCTTCAAGGAGGAAGTGCCGGGCGTGCCGACCAAGAGCGGCATCATGGTGGGCCTGGGCGAGACCGACGAAGAGATCCTGCAGGTGATGCGCGACATGCGCGCCCACAACATCGACATGCTCACCATCGGCCAGTACCTGGCGCCCTCCGGGCACCACCTGCCGGTGCGCCGCTATGTGCACCCGGACACCTTCAAGATGTTCGAGGCCGAGGCTTACAAGATGGGCTTCACCCACGCCGCCGTGGGTGCCATGGTGCGCAGCAGCTACCACGCCGACAAGCAGGCCGCACAGGCCCTGCAGGGCGCCAGCGGCGCCTGAGCTATCAGGTCTCGGCCAGCAGCTGCTCCACCAGCCCGTGCAGGGCGGCGAAGTCGGGCTCGCCCACATAGCGTTTGACGATCTCGCCGCGCTTGTTGATGAGCACGGTGGTGGGCGTCAGCTGCACGCGGCCGAACTGCTTGGCAATCTCGCCGGTGTTGTCGATCGCCACGCCGAAGGGGAGCTTGCGGCTCTCGGCAAAGTTGGCGACAAAGGCGGGCGGGTCGTAGCTCATCGCCACCGCCACGGTGTCAAAGCCACGGGCCTTGAACTTCTCGTGCGTGGCGATGATTTGCGGCATCTCGTGCACGCAGGTGGTGCAACTGGTGGCCCAGAAGTTCACCAGCACGACCTTGCCGGCCCAGGCGCTGGAGTCGACCTTGCTGCCGTCCAGCAGCACATAGTGCACCGCGGGGGCCTGCTCCTTCTTGGCCAGACTCTGGTAGCCCAGCCAGGCAGCGCCGCCGAGGGCGGCCACCATCACCACGGAAGCAAGCATGCGAGAGGTTTTCATAGCCCCGCCAGTGTAGGCCAGCGCCGCCGGCCCGCTGCGTCAGAGGGACTTTGAGAGTTCGAACAGCAGGATGGACGGCAGCGCGTCGGTGAGGTGCTTGCGGGCGATGCGTGCCATGCCGTCGCTGGTGGCGGTGGAGAGCTGGGTCACATGGTCCTCGTCCAGCACCTCGACGAAGCTGAACTCCGGCACCTCGCGCAGCACGTCGGCGCGCAGCAGCTCGAAGGCTGCGCCGCGTTGGGCCGACTCGAACACGATGCCATGCGGTAGGCCTTCCAGGCAGAACTGGGTGGCCTCGTCCATGTTGTTGACCACGTCGATGATCAGGCCCATGTGTCGCACCGAGTCCTGGATCTGCGCGCGCAGCTCGCGCCGCGGCGTGACGATCAGCAGATGGCTGCCGGCCAGCGGCTTGGAATTGGTGGAGGGCTGGTGCTCGGGCTCCTTCTCCAGCACCGGCGGGGTGGCGCCAGGTTCGTCGCTGATGGTGTGCGGAAACTCCAGCGTCAGCACCGTGATGCCGGCCTCATCCTCGCGCAGCGGCAGCACGCCCATGGTCAGCGCGGTCTGCTCCACCAGGCGCCAGGCCAGCGAATTCAAGGCCGGCGGCAGCTCCTGCTTGCGCGGGTCGTCGATCAGGTCCAGCGAGCGATGCGCGAAGCGGCACATCAGGCGCGCCTTGGCGGGCCAGGGCGTCAGGTCCAGGCGCAGGTCGATCGACGAGTGCGTGCTGGCGAGGGCCCAGTCCAGCAGGGCATTCAGCAGCGAGAACAGCAGCGAGCCATCCGCCACGATCTCCACCGGCTTGAGCACCTGGCGCACCTGGATGCCGCGTGCCTGGGTCTCGCGGCTGCGATGCGCCAGCACGCCGCGCAACACCTGGGTCAGGTGCACGCGTTCGCGCGAGAGCCGCAGCCGGCCCGAGGCCAGCCGTGCCAGTTGCTGGCCCATCATGCCGGTCTCGCGCGCCAGCGCCACGTTGTCGCGCAGGGCGCGCAGGCTCTGCCGGTCGATCTGGCCGGTCACGACGAGGTTGTGCACCCGCTCCAGCGCTGCGCTCAGCGGCCCGGCGATCTCGGCGCCCAGCTGCTGCACGATCTCCGCCCATTGAGATTGGCTCGGCCCCTGCGCCACGTCATTGGCGGCGGCAGCGGGCGGAGCAAGCGGGGTGGCGGGCGGGGTGGGCATGGATTGTTCTTGTTGAGCGACCGCCCGCGATGGCGAGCGGCGGGGTCGGTCGCCATGGTCCGGGCGGGGCCTGGGGGCGTCCATCCCCCGTCTCGGGGGAAACTTCCTCAGGGCAGGGGATGCGGCCCCGGTTTCGTGAACTCCCTCACGCGCAGGCCAACTTCAGCAGGATGGCCAGCAGCGCGTCCGGCGCGGAAATCATCGCGTCGTGGCCGGTGGCGATCTCGTGCAGGTCCCAGCCGGGCTGCTCGCGCACGCGCTGGCGCGCGATGGCGATGGTGGCCAGCGCCGGCGCCGTGCAGTCGATGAAGCTGCGCGGCAGGGCGGCCAGGCGCTGGGCGTCGAAGTGCAGCGGGCTGTCGTACACGCCGCCGGGCTGCGGGGTCTGGCGGCGCGCCACCCAGTCGGCATCCTCGGCCTGCAGGCCGAAGGCCGAGGGGGCTGCCGCGGGGATATGGCCATGGGCGGCAATCGCCGCGCGGCGCTCGGCCTGGGTGGTCTCGCTGTGGCGGCTGGACCAGCTTTCGCCCGGTAGCGGCACCACCGCATCCAGATAGACCAGGCGCCGGATGCGCGCGGCCATGCGGTCGGCTACGCCGGTGATCACCATGCCGGCGTAGCTGTGGCCCACCAGCAGCACCTGGTCGAGCTCCTCGGCCTCGATCACGCGCGCCACGTCCTCGATATGGGTATGCAGCGTGATCTCCCGGCTGAGCTGATGGGCGCGTTCGCCAACGCCCGTCAGCGTGACCGGGAAGACGCGATGCCCGGCCGCCCAGAGCGGCGCCAGCACGCGCCGCCAGCACCAGGCACCGTGCCAGGCGCCATGCACCAGCACGATGCTGCTGCTCATGCGATCACCCCCTGTTCGCGCAGGGTCGCGATCTCGGCGGGCGCGTAGCCGAATTCGGCCAGCACCTCCTCGGTGTGCTGGCCCAGCAGCGGCGGGGCCAGCCGGTAGCTGACCGGCGTGGCCGAGAGCTTCATCGGGCTGGCCACCAGCGTCAGCCCGTCGCTGAGCGGGTGGGGCATGGGCACCGTCATCTCGCGGGCCTGGACCTGGGGATCGGCGAACACCTCACCCAGGTCGTTGATGGCACCGCAGGGCACCTTGGCGGCTTCCATGGCATCCAGCCAATGCTGCCGCGGGCGTGTCTTGAGCGCGTCGGCAATCATGGGCACCAGCAGCTCGCGGTGGCGCACCCGGTCGGCGTTGCTGGCAAAGCGTGCGTCGGCCGCCCATGCGGGGTGGCCTGCCAGTTCGGCGAACTTGGCGAACTGCTTGTCGTTGCCCACCGCCACGATCACATGGCCATCGCTGGCCTCGAACACCTGGTAGGGCACGATGTTCTGGTGCGCGTTGCCCATGCGCCGCGGCGGCACGCCGGTGCAGAGGTAGTTGGCGCCCAGATTGGCCAGCATCGCCACCTGGGTGTCCAGCAGGGCCATGTCGACGATCTGGCCCTGCCCCGTGGCATCGCGGTGGCGCAAGGCCGCCAGCACCGCCACGGTGGCATACATGCCGGTGAACAGATCGGCCACCGCCACGCCCACCTTCTGCGGCCCGCCGCCGGGCAGGCCGTCGCGCTCGCCGGTCACGCTCATCAGGCCGCCCAGGCCCTGCACCGCATAGTCGTAGCCGGCGCGGTCCTTGTAGGGGCCGGTCTGGCCGAAGCCGGTCACCGAGCAGATCACCAGGCCGGGAAACTCGGCCAGCAGGCTCTGGGCATCCAGGCCGTAGCGGGCCAGGTCGCCGACCTTGAAGTTTTCCACCAGCACGTCGGCCTTGCCGGCCATTTCGCGTATCAGGGCCTGGCCGCGCGGGCTTGCAATGTCGATCGCGATCGAGCGCTTGTTGCGGTTCACGCCCAGGAAATAGGCGGCCTCGCTGCTGTCCTGCCCCTCGCGGGTTTTCAGATAGGGTGGGCCCCAGGCGCGCGTATCGTCGCCTGTGCCGGGGCGTTCGACCTTGAGAACGTCTGCGCCCAGGTCGGCCAGCGTCTGGGTGCACCAGGGGCCGGCCAGGACGCGGGAGAGATCGAGGACGCGTATGCCGGCCAGTGCGGTATTGGATGCGGGTGTCTGCATGGGGGGCATTTTGCGGTACGGCCGCTGGCGGCCTGCCCCGGGATAATGCGGTCATGTCGTTCTCTACCCAGACGCCGGGCCGTTGTGCCCTGCTCGCACTGGCCGGCGCGTTGCTGGCCTGCTCCCCCGGACTCAACTGGCGCGAGGTGCGCCCCGAGCATGCCGGCCTGAGCCTGCTGTTTCCCTGCAAGCCCGAGGTGGAGAGCCGCCCCTTGCGCGCCGCATCGGCCGGGCAGCCGGCGCTGGAGATGGGGCTGGCCGTCTGCATGGCCGAGGGCGCGCGCTTTTCGCTCGCCTGGGCCGACGTGGACGAGCCCGCAAAGTTGACGCCGGCGTTGGCGCAGATGCGTGCATCGCTGGCGGCCAAGCTGCATGCGCGGGCGGAGCCGGCGCAGCCGCTCGCTCTGGCGGGCATGACGCCCAACTCCGAGGCATTGACGCAGGCCTTGCGTGGCGGCCAGGCTGAGGGGCGGAACGTGCAGGCCGAGGTGGCGGTGTTCGCGCGCGGCCTGCGCGTGTACCAGCTGGTGCGCCTGGGGCCGCAGGCCGGCGGGCCGGCCTGGGAGAGCTTTCTGAACTCGGTGAAGTTGCAGGACCGATAATCCTGCCATGCCCGGTCTGCTCGTGATTGCCCATGCCCCGCTGGCCTCCGCCCTCAAGGCGGTGGCCGAGCACACCTTCCCGAACTGCGCGCCGCAGCTGTCGGTGCTCGACGTCACGCCCGATATGACGGCCGAGCTGGTGGAGTCGCGCGCGCGCGCGCTGCTGGCCGCGGGCGGTCATGCCGAGGCCCTGGTGCTCACCGACGTGTTTGGCGCCACGCCCTGCAATGGCGCCCAGCGCCTGCTCGACGCCAGCGGGCATGTGCGGGTGCTCAGCGGGGTGAACGTGCCGATGTTGTGGCGTTCGCTGTGCTATGCCCACGAACCCCTGGATGCCCTGCTGCAGCGCGCCGCCGACGGCGGCAAGCAGGGGATCTTGCAGGGCGAGTCAGCCCAAACCGTCTCCAACGTGTCCTCCTGACCTGTCCATGATCAAGTCCAATCTGACCATCAGCAACAAGCTGGGCTTGCATGCCCGTGCCTCGGCCAAGCTCACCAAGCTCGCCGGCTCCTTCCAGTGCGAGATCTTCATGAGCCGCAACGGCCGCCGCGTGAATGCCAAGAGCATCATGGGCGTGATGATGCTGGCCGCCGGCATGGGCGCCCAGGTGGAGTTGGAGACCGAGGGCCCGGACGAGCAGGCGGCCCAGGACGCCATCACCGCGCTTGTCAACGACAAGTTCGGTGAGGGTCAGTAGGCTCAGGCCTCGTTGAGGAAGTGCCGGCGATAGCGTGCCGGCAGGTCGGCGATGCGCATCATCATGGGCAGGTCGGCGGTGTTGAAGTCGGGGTCCCAGGCTGGGCGGCCGAGGATGCGCGCGCCGCAGCGCAGATAGCCCTTGATCAGCGGCGGGGCCTCGACGCTCATGTCGTGGCGCAACTCATCCACCGGCAAGGGCAGGCGCGGGCGCACCTGCCATTCGATGCCGGCCAGATGGGTCTTCTCCAACTGCTTCCAGAGGCTGGCGGCGTAGTGGCCGCCGTCGCGCATGCTGACGCTGGCGCAACCGATCATGGTGTCGAGCCCGTTGCGCAGCATGAATTCGGCCAGCGCGCCCCACAGGGCCATGATGGCCCCGCCCGAGCGGTGCTCGGGGTGCACGCAGGAGCGCCCCAGTTCCACCATCTGCGGACGCAGGCTGCGCAGTCGCGTGAGATCGAACTCGGTTTCGCTGTAGAGCCCGCCGGCGCGCAGTGCGGCGGCCGGGGTCAGCACGCGGTAGGTGCCAATCACTTCGTCGGGGCGGCCATGCTCGTCCAGGGTGCGCACCAGCAGGTGCTCGCAGAAGGGGTCGAAGCTGTCGATGTCGTGGCCCGCGGGCGCACCCTGCGGGACGCTCAGGCGCGCGCCCATCTCCTTCACGAAGACCCGGTATCTCAGACGCTGGGCTTGGCGAACTTCCTCTTCAGTGCGCGCCCAGACCACGTCCAGGCGAGTGCGGGCCAGCCCCTGGGATTCCATCGCGGAGCCCGCTGGAAGTGACCTCCGAGGCGCCTGGGGCGCATGCAGTTCGGAGAAGGGCAATGTCGGCAAAGGGAGATCCCTCATGATCGGCCTTGTCGTTGTTGGACGAACGTGATGCTCGGCTGCGGCGGTGACGCGGGCGTGACCAAGCGGTGACGAAATCGTGACCCGCCCGCACGCCCACGCGCGCGGGTGTTCCTGGGGTCGGGTGCGACGGCACGCTGCTACATTCAACGCATGAGCTTTCAGGTCTTTGGCATTCCTGTTTCTCGCGGCGTCGCCATTGGGCGCGCCGTGCTGGTCGCGTCCAGCCGCGTGGACGTGGCG